>JAZRJV010000063.1:0-44141 GCA_045645985.1 Treponemataceae bacterium | reverse complement strand
TAAGTTTGTAAACTTGAAATTTATTAGGAGAATTTATGAAAAGCTTCGCACAAATTGGTGCTTCGCTTTTCATATCAAGTTTGCGTTGCAAACTTGTAATATTTACTGCAATTTCTCACTTCGTTGCGAAATTGCGTCTAAGAACTTTGTTCGAAAATTGATATTTTCTCACAAAGTTCTTATAGGAGAATTTATGCTAACTGGACGGCATGTTATTGAACCGGGTAGTTTGACTATTCAAGAAATTGATGAAATTTGTGGATTAGCGGAGCAGATGATTGTTGATCCTGCAGCATTTTCAGATGTTTGCAGAGGAAAGATTCTTGCTACGCTTTTTTTTGAGCCTAGTACTAGAACAAGGCTTTCTTTTGAAGCTGCAATGCAACGACTTGGTGGTTCTGTAATCGGATTTTCTGATGCATCAGCAACTTCTACAACAAAAGGCGAAACTTTAGCAGACACAATTCGAGTTGTTTCATCTTATGCAGATGTAATTGCTATGCGAAGTCCAAAAGAAGGTGCTGCAACTTTAGCTTCTGAATATTCTTCAATTCCAGTTATCAATGCTGGAGACGGAGGTCATCATCATCCGACACAAACTTTAACTGACCTTGTTACAATTCGTGCAATGAAAGGGTCTTGGTCTGGACATACAGTTGGGTTTTGTGGAGATTTGAAATTTGGACGCACAGTTCACTCTCTTACAAAAGCATTAAGCCGATATCCAAATAATAAATTTATTTTTATCAGCCCTAAAGAACTTTCAATTCCAGAATATATTATCAATCAAGTTTTTGTTCCTGCAGGAATTGAATACAAACAAGTTGAACGCTTAGAAGATTGTATCGAAGAACTTGATATTCTTTACATGACACGAGTTCAAAAAGAACGATTTTTTAACGAGCAAGATTACATTCGCTTAAAAGATAGTTACATTCTTGATAAAGAAAAAATGAAAATGGCAAAGGAAAATATGATTGTTCTTCATCCACTTCCAAGAGTAAACGAAATTTCTCCAGAAGTTGATGATGACCCACGAGCCGCTTACTTTAAGCAAGTAAAATACGGAATGTTTGCAAGAATGGCTCTTATTGCAAAACTCACAGGTTCTTTATAAAAATAGAAGGAAAACAAAATGCTTAATGTTGATACAATAAAAAACGGATTAGTAATCGACCACATAAAAGCAGGTTACGGTCCAAAAATATTTTCTTGGCTTGGTTTAGATAAGGCAGATTTTTGTGTTGCTTTAATTATGAATGCGCCATCAAAAACACATGGAAGAAAAGATATTATTAAAATTGATAATTTCATCAATATTGATTATTCAGTTTTAGGTTTTATCGACCCAAATATCACAGTGAATGTAGTTTCTGACGAAAAAATTGCAAAGAAAATTACACTTTCTCTTCCAGAAAAGGTTGAAAATATCATCAAGTGTAAAAATCCACGCTGTATCACAACAACAGAAAATTATGTTGCACAAAAATTCAAACTTGTTAATAAAGAAAGAGCAGAATACGCTTGTGAATATTGCGACCAAATTCATAAATCAGGAACAGATTTTTAAGGAAAACTTATGGCAAATATCATCTTTTATAACGCAAACTTAGTAGATTCAACAATAAACTCAAAAGGAGCAATTCTTGTTCAAGAAGATAAAATCCTTGCAGTTGTACAAGGTAATTTTTCTACCGAAGAAAAAGCTTTATGTTTTCAAGAATTTTTTGACACAAAAGATGATATTCAACTAATCGATTGCCAAAACAAAACTTTAATGCCTTCTTTTATTGATATGCATGTTCATTTTAGATATCCGGGACAAACTCAAAAAGAAGATTTGCAAAGTGGACTTTCTGCCGCAGTTGCAGGTGGATTTGGAACTGTAGTTTTAATGCCAAACACAAATCCAGTTGTTTCATCAAGTGATACTGCACATCAAATTGAAGATGAAGCATCTTCTTACAATATGGCTGATGTTATTCAAACTGTGAGTATAACAAAAGATTTTGCAGGAACTGATACAAGTCACATTGATAACCTTGAAGGAATTTCAATTATCACAGAAGACGGTCACGATGTTGCTTCTTCCTTGGTGATGTTAGATGCAATGAGTAAGTGTGCTGTAAAAGGAATTATCGTTGACTGCCATTGTGAAGATGAATCTTTTACTGCAAGTGCAAAACAATACAGAAAACGGGCTTTAGAAAACAAAGAAGATTCTGAACTTGCAAAAATTCAAGCAGAAGCTGATTTACAAGAAGCCAATCGACTTTTAGCACTTGCCGAAGATGTTGCAACTGAAAGAAATATCTCTCTTGCAAAAACAGCTGGTTGTCAACTTCATGTTGCTCATGTAAGCACAGCAAATTCAATTTACGCAATCCGAGAAGCAAAAGACGAAGCTAATTTTACAGGAGGCGGATTTTCTATCACTTGCGAAGTTACTCCACATCACTTAGCTTTAAATGCAGAAACAGATGATAATCTTAAATTGATTGTAAATCCTCCTTTGCGTTCCGAAGTTGATAGACAAGCACTTCTTCAAGCGTTCAGCGATGGAACTGTGGATGTGATTTCAACAGACCACGCACCTCACACTCTTGAAGATAAGCAAAATGGTGCACCAGGATTTTCAGGGTTAGAAACATCTTTTGCAGTTGCTCACACAGAACTTGTTGAAACAGGCGTTATTTCTATAAATAGACTTTCTGCTCTTATGTCAGCAAATCCTGCCAAAATTTTAGGTCTTGATAACAAAGATTCTTTTGAAGGGGCAAGAGGAAAACTTGAAGAAGGATTTTTAGCAAATCTTGTTCTTGTTGATTTATCAGAAGAATGGACAGTTGATAGTAGCAAATTCAAAACTAAAGGAAAAATCTGCCCTTTTGAAAATATGGAAGTTGTAGGAAAAGTTCTTGCAACTTGGTTCAAAGGCGAAAAAGTTTTTTAATTTGATAATTAAGTAAAAATAATAGAAGGTGTATTTTTGGCAAAAGTTCAAAAATACACTTTTTTTATTTATCTTGAAAAATCACTTACAAATAAAAAAAGCTCCTTGAAAGAGCCTAGGTGATCTACGGCACAGACAACAGCTATCTACCGTTGCTTCCTTCCGGACCTGGCGGAGTTCGAAAGTGCGTCTTGCATAGGACCTAGACTCATTCAAAGAGCCTTCAATTAAATATACTCAAAAATAACTATAATGTAAAGTTATAAATTTAGTAATTTTCCAATAAGTACAAAAATAAAGCAACCGTTGAGTTTTTGCAAAGCAAAATGAACTAACGTTTAGTTTTGCGTAGCAAAACTAAAGCTCTTTAAAAATAAAAATCTTTGATTTTTATTTTTAAAGAGCGGAGAGAGGGGGATTCGAACCCCCGGTACCTTTCGGTACACAACCTTTCCAAGATTGCACCATCGACCACTCGGACATCTCTCCAAAACACAATTCAACCAACAAAAATATATATTTAGCAAAAAGAAAATGTAATAAAATGTTTTGTTGATTAAAAAAAAGACGAGACCAAGAGGATTCGAACCTCCGGCCTTCAGATCCGCAATCTGACGCTCTATCCAGCTGAGCTATGGTCTCAAAAACAGTTCTAAAAACTTTTTATATTTATTCGGTATTCAAATTTATGACCGTTAAGTTTAGTCTACAAAATTTATATACCGTTGAGTTTTCATTGTAAATGAAAACTCAAGTCGTTTTATTAAATTAAAAACTTTAGTTTTTAATTTAATAAAACGACGGAGCAAGGGGGATTCGAACCCCCGATACCCTTTAGGGGTATAACTCCTTAGCAGGGAGCCACCTTCGGCCTCTCGGTCATCGCTCCAAAACACAAGAAAGACAAGGGGTTAAAAAAAACTTCGTCAAACACCCCACAGTAAATTATCCGTAGGAAAACGAAGCCCACACCAAATCATTCCTAATTTTATTACTTTCAAAGGCTGTTTATAATTAAGTTTTCTTCTTAGAAGAAAACTTAAGTCCTTTTGTTAAATTAAAAACAAACTAAAGTTTTTAATTTAACAAAAGGACGGAGCAGGGGGGATTCGAACCCCCGGTACGTTGCCGCACAACGGTTTTCAAGACCGCCGCCTTAAACCACTCGGCCACCGCTCCATTTGAAAGTAAAATTAGTTTACTAACTATTTTAAAATTTGTCAATAGTAAGTAATTGAAAATTCAATTTTAAAATAAAAAAAAGACTATTAGCAGAAAGTTAACATCAATTAAAAAACTACCAATAGTCTTTTCCTAATAAATTTTTAAGAATAAAAAAGTTGATTAAAATCTAAATCTCAAACCTGCGCCAAAGACAAAATCCATTTTAAAATCATTTGGAAATTCAGCATAATATCCAAAGTGAAGCGGGAATGAAAAATGTTTGTAATAAATTGTTTCAAATCCAAGACCGAATCCTGCAATTCCATTGAAAATTTCTGGTACATTGTAATCTTTTTGATAATAAAATCCACCAAGGAATACTCCATACAATCTTCCGTACCAATTTTTCAAAAATCTTGTTGTAAAAAATTCAAATTGTGCTTCAGCAGTTAACATATAAAAAGAATAAATGTAATCATATATTATATTTTCTTCTGTAGTGGTGTCGTAATCGTAATATTCACTTGGAAGATACATTCCTGAAAAATTAATTTGATAACCAAATTTTCCAAGCCAATGTTGCCAACTTAAACCTGGATAAGCATATCCAAAAACACCAACTGATTTGTTGTATTTTTCAAATGGATTTTCGTTCATTTTTGAATCTTTCTTTGAATCACTTTTCGCTGAATCATCTGAAGATTCCATTTCACCATCAGTTTCTACAACACTTCCCTCGCCTACTTTTTGTGCAATTTTAGGTTTCCTTCCATCTGGAAATCGCGGAGAAGTCTCTTTTGATTCAAAATCTTCCATTTCTTCGATATTTTCATTTTCTAAAGAAGATGATTCGGTCTGTGCAAAAATAAGATTGCTTCCCATAGCGATAAATAAAACGATTAAGATTGTAAATAATTTTTTCATAAAATCTCCTATTAGAAGTAACTGAGGAATTTTCAAATTCCGAAGGAACTTCTAAGTCGCAATTTCGCAACGCAGTGAGAAATTGCAGTAAATATTACAAGTTTGCATCGCAAACTTGATATGAAAAGCGAAGCACTATTTGTGCGTAGCTTTTCATAAAATCTCCTATTCAGTTATGACTTAAAATTTATAAGCAAATTATCCTAACAAACTTTTTAACTGTCAACCTATTTTCTTAAAAAATAACCATAGTTACTAAAAAATTGTCGCAGTTATTCTGAAAATCTCTAAAATATCACCTTAATTCATATAGACTGTGAAAAATTTCACAGAGAATTGCAAAAAAATGGCTTTCATAAAAAAATTTCTATTGCGTATATTTATACATTTATGATAAATTATTGAGGTAAAACTGAAGTTCTGGTTCTAGGACTAGCTTTACGGCGACTATAAAGTCGTGATATGTATATTCTTTCTCTTGGGGGAATCTAAGTTTATGAAAAACGCATATATTAATCGCGTATTAGAACAGGTTAAAGCAAAAAACGCACACGAACCTGAATTTTTACAGGCAGTTGAAGAAGTTCTTGAAACTCTCGAACCTGTAGTAGAAAAAATGCCAGAAATCGAAAAAAATGCAATTCTTGAACGCATGGTAGAACCAGAACGCGTAATTATGTTCCGTGTTCCATGGATGGATGATGCAGGAAATGTTCAAGTAAATCGCGGATATCGTGTTCAATTCAACAGCGCTATTGGACCATATAAAGGTGGAATTCGTTTCCATCCATCAGTAAATCTTGGAATTTTGAAATTCTTAGGTTTCGAACAAACTTTCAAAAACTCACTTACAACACTTCCAATGGGTGGTGGAAAAGGTGGAGCAGACTTCGATCCACACGGAAAATCAGATGCTGAAGTTATGAGATTCTGTCAATCTTTCATGACAGAACTTGCAAAACACATTGGTGCAGATACTGACGTTCCAGCAGGTGATATCGGTGTTGGTGCTCGCGAAGTTGGTTATATGTTCGGTCAATACAAAAGACTTCGTAACGAATTTACAGGTGTTTTAACTGGAAAAGGTTTAACATTCGGTGGTTCTTTGATTAGAACTCAAGCAACAGGTTACGGACTTATCTACTTTGCAGACAATATGCTTTCAAAAGTTGGAGACAACTTCAAAGGAAAAACTTGTGTAATTTCAGGTTCTGGAAATGTTGCTCAATACGCAGCTGAAAAACTTATCCAACTTGGTGCAAAACCAGTTACACTTTCTGACTCAAACGGATACATCTACGACCCAGATGGAATCACACAAGAAAAACTCGACTGGGTTAAAGACCTTAAAACAGTTAAACGTGGAAGAATCAAAGAATATGTTGCTCAATATCCAAACGCAAAATATGTTGAAGGCAAAAGACCTTGGGAAGTTAAATGTGATTGTGCATTCCCATGTGCTACACAAAACGAACTTAACGGTGAAGAAGCAAAAATGCTTTTGGCAAACGGTGTAAAACTTGTTGCTGAAGGTGCAAACATGCCATCAACAGCTGAAGCAGTTAGCGCATTCCTTGAAGCAAAAATTCTTTACGCTCCAGGAAAAGCATCTAACGCAGGTGGTGTTGCAACATCTGGTCTTGAAATGAGCCAAAACTCAGAAAGACTTTCATGGTCAGCTGAAGAAGTTGATGCAAAACTCAAAAGCATCATGAAAAATATCCACGATGCAGCATACGATGCAGCAGCAAAATTCGGAATGGAAGGAAACTATGTTGCTGGTGCAAACATTTCAGGATTCTTGAAAGTTTGTAACGCAATGCTTGCACAAGGTATCGTGTAATTTTTAATAAAATTTTTATAAATAAATCATTTTAGATTTTTTGAAAAACGCTTCGGAAAGATATTTTTTGAAGCGTTTTTTGTTTTTAAACAGATATTGTCAACAAGAAATTATTTTGTTACAATTTTATCAACTTATGAAAACATTGCTCATCGGAATAAACTCAAAATTTTCTCACACAAATTCTGCGATTCGTTCTATAAAAGAATACATTGTACAAAAAAGTAATTTATCACCTATCATAAAAGAATTTACGATAAATCAGTTGCCAACAGATATTTTGCGCGACATCATTTTTGAAAAACCGCAAATCATTTTGTTTTCCGTTTACATCTGGAATGTTGAAATCACTTTTAAAATAATTTGTGAAATAAAAAAAATATTGCCAGATGTTTTTATCGGAGTTGGAGGACCAGAAGTTTCTTTTAGAGCAGAAGAAATTTTACAAGAAAACAAATTTATCGACTGCGTAATTTCTGGCGAAGGTGAAATTTCAACTTTAGAACTTTTACAAAAATTATCTTTGCAAAATGATTATAAAAAAATTGATTTTAACATCGACGGAATTTATTTTAGAAATAAAAATTTTACGCCAAGACAAGTTATCGTAAATCTTGATGAAATTTATTTTCCTTATCCAGACTTACAAGAACTTGATGTGAACAATCGAATTTTTTATTATGAATCTTCACGAGGTTGTCCGTTTAAATGTTCTTACTGTCTTTCTTCAATCGACAAAAGTGTGCGATACAGAAGTTTAGAAAAAGTTTTTGAAGACTTGCAAAAATTTTTAGACGCAAAAGTTTCTTTGGTAAAATTTGTTGACAGAACTTTCAATCTTAATGAAGAAAGAACTATCGCAATTTGGAATTACATAAAAGAAAATCACAATGGAATTACAATGTTTCATTTTGAAATTGCGGCACAACAACTTACAGAAAAAATGTTACAAGCCATTCAAAATTTTCCGAAAGGAATTATGCAATTTGAAATTGGAATTCAAAGTACAAACGAAAAAACTTTACAAGCCATTGGTCGACCTGCAAAACTAGAAATAATTTCAAACAACATAAAACGGATTCCAAAAACAATTCACTCTCATCTTGATTTAATTGCAGGACTTCCTTACGAAAGTTTAACTGAATTTAAAAGTTCATTTGATTATGTAATTAAATTAAAACCAGATATGTTGCAACTTGGATTTTTAAAAATTCTTTCAGGAACAACAATGGAAGAATTTGCAAAAAATCACGAATATAAATTTTTGAATGTTCCGCCTTACGAAGTTTTATCAACTCCTTTTACAAATTATTTTGATTTGCAATTTTTAAAAGATGTGGAAGAAGTTTTGGATATTTATTACAACTCAAACAATTTTGAATTTTTAACAAAATATATTTTACACATTGCAAACATAAATTTTGATTTTTCTATTTTTGAATTTTATTCTTCTATTGTAAACTACTTTAGACAAATTAAAATTTTCGAAACTCCACAAAAAACAAATATCTTTTACGAAAAATTTTTAGAATTTATTTGCTCAAACTTTTTTTCAGAATACGAAAATTTTTTTGACAAAGAAATTTTAAGTGAATTAGTAAAATTTGATTTTGTAATTTCTCAAAAGACAAGTAACTTTCCAAATTGGTATAATCGAATTTATAATAAAGAAAATCACAAAGAAGCTTTGATTAAATTTTGTAATTTTGAAAGTACTCGCCTTGCCTACTCTCACAGCGAATACGAAGAATTTAAAATCAATCCAGAAAGTTTTGAAAAAGAAGAAACAAAATTTTTATTTGTTTATGATTCTGTAAAAGGAAAAACAATAAACAAAACTTTTTACAGAATTTAATTTTTTATTTTTGACAAATATCTTTCGTAATAAAAAGCGTACTGTTGATAAATTCCAGCAAAATCACTTGTCATCCATTGTGGCATTGTTCCGTTGTATCTTGTGTCAATTATTTTTTGAACCCAAGTATCAACTGGACAAGCATTGATTAAATGCAAACCAAAAAGACAAATACAGTTTGCAACTTTTTTTCCAATGCCTTTGAAAGAAATTAATTTATTGAATGCTTCTTCATAACTCAACTTTTTTAATTCATTTATCCAAGTTGGATTTTCTTTTGTATGCAAACACATTAAATAAATATATTCATCACGATAACCAAGTCCGATAGAATTTAATTTTTGCAAAACTTGATTTTTATTTCCGTAAGAAATTATTTGCTCAGCAGTTGGAAAAGATTTTTGTCCGTTAGAAAATTCTACATCAGAAAAAATATTGCAAAGACCTTCAATAGATTTTTTTATTCGCGGGATATTATTATTTTGACTTATGATAAAACTGATTATCATTTCCCACAAATCTTGATTTAAAATTCTTATTCCGTAACCAAAATTTATTGCGCTAGATAAATATTCATCATCAATAATTTTTGAAGAAATTTTTTTATAATCAATTTCTAAATCAAGATAGTTTTTCCAAAAATTTTCAAATTCATTTTTTGTACAATCAATTTTTATTTTTGTATCTTCTTGAAAAATTTTTAGAAGTTTATCTTTTACAGGAACTTCATAATAAAATTTTTTATTTTCTAAATCGCTTTCAATTTCTTTCCATCTAAAACATTGTCCAGAATCTGCAATCTGATTTAGATTTAAATTTTCACACTCAAACTCGTACATGAAAATTCCTAATCTTCTCTTTCTAAAACAAGAACATCATTTTTTGTAAGAATAGTTCTTCCTGTTGGAATTACAAGTCGACCATTTCGCTTAATTAAAACAATCAAAGAATTTTCTAAATCAGAAGCGATGTCTGCTAATTTTTTTCCAATCCACTTGTGATTATTTTCTAATTCAATTTCAGTAAGTTCAATTTTTGATTCATTAGTTGTACTTTTAGAATCGAACGCTTGAGCACACAAAACGATTTCATCATCTACTTTGATTTCTGTGTTTCCTCGCGGAACAATTTTTTTGTTTTCACGCAAAATCAAAACCAAAATTGTTTCTGGCGGAAGAACAATTTCTTTAATTGATTTATCAACCCAAGGATGATTTTCTGTTACATTCAATTTAATAAATTGAACAGGAACTTCTTCTGGATAGTCATTGAAAGTTTTAAGAACATTTCCGTTTTCATCAATCATTTTTAGTTTTCGTGAAACCAAAGGAATTAAAGAACCTTGAAATGCAATAGAAAAAAGAACGATACAAAAAACAATATGAAACAAACCAAAATCAGAAACATAAGATTTATTTGTGATTGCCATAATTGCAAATACGATAGAAGCGGCTCCGCGTAAACCTGTAAATGAAACTAAAAGTTGTTGATTAAATTTACATTTCAACGGAGTAAGAATTGCAAAAATAGTTACAGGTCGTGCAATAAAAGTCATGAACAAAGCAATCGCTAAAGATGGCAAAATAAAATGTACCATTTCTGAAGGTGAAGACAACAATCCTAGCAAGAAGAAAATTAACATTTGCATCAAACCTGTGATACCGTCAAAGAAATTTACAAGATTTGACATTTGCGGAATTTTTTTATTTTCCTTATTTTTTTTGTTTCCTAAAATTAATCCTGCGATATATGCACTTAAATATCCGTTTCCACCAATCATTGTAGGAATTGCATAAGAAAAAATTGCAACTGCAAGAACAAAAAGTGAATCAAATCCTGCAGAAGAAAATTTAAATTTATTCAAAATGAAATATGCACCCAATCCAATTCCAACTCCGATAGCTAAACCAAAAACGATTTGTGCAAAAAGCATATAAGATAACTTTCCAACACTTGCATCGCCTTGCATCAAAGAAAGAACAATAATTGTAAGCATGTATGAAAAAGGATCATTACTTCCACTTTCAACTTCCAACAAAGATGCTGTGTTATCTCTCAAGTTAAGTTTTTTAGAACGCAAAATTGAAAATACAGAAGCTGCATCAGTTGAACCAATTACAGCACCTATCAAAAATGAATCTAAAATTTGAAACTTTAAAACGAAGTGACAAAACAATCCTGTAAAAACTGCAGTTAAAACAACTCCCAAAGTTGAAAGCAAAACAGAATGAACAGCAACAGGTTTAGCAGCTCCTAAGTTTGTTCCGAAGCCACCGTAAAAAATAATAAAGATAAGAGCGATAGAGCAAATTGATTCTGCAATTTTGTAATTATCAAATGGAATTTTAAGAACACCATCAGAACCAAAAAGCATTCCTAAAACAATGAAAGCCAAAAGCATTGGCATTCCAACCTTAGAAGAAACTTTGTTCAAAATGATACACAAAATGATAATCAATGAAACTAAAAACAAAATACTTGCCATAAATTTCCCCTCTTTATTATTTTTTCCTATACTTACATTTTACCCTTAACAAAATTTATTTTCAATATTATACTAAATAATATGAACAGAAAAAATATAAAATTTTTTAAGCAAACTTCGATTCACACAATTTTTGAAATACATCCTCATTCAAAATTTTTTCCTGTAATAAGAATTTTACTTGTTTGCGTAGGCGCATTTCTTTTTGCACTAAACCTAAATATTTTTGTTGCAAATTCAGGATTGATTCCTGGAGGCTTTATAGGAATTACAGAACTTCTTCAAAAAATTTTTGAAACTTATCTCAACATCAAAATTCCATTTGCACCAATTTATTATTTTTGTAATTTAGTTCCGGCAATAATCAGTTTTAAATTCATCGGAAAAAAATTTACAATTTATTCTTGCTTGATGATTTTACTCTCTGGACTTTTTACAGATATTTTACCAACCTTCAATGTTACAGACGACATTCTTCTTTCAGCAATTTTTGGAGGAATGTTATGCTCTGTTGCAGTAAGTTTTTGTTTGTTCGCTGGAGCAACAAGTGGCGGAACAGATTTTATCGCAATCTTTATTGCAGAACGCTACGGAAAAGACGCATGGAATTACATCCTTTTTGCAAACATAATAATTTTAGCAATCGCAGGATTTTTGTTCGGATGGGAAGCCGCTCTTTACTCAATGATTTTTCAATTTACAGCAACCCAAGTTTTAAATTATCTTTACAGGCGTTATCAGAAAGTTACGCTTTTTGTTATCACAGATAATCCTGACCAAATTTATTCTTTGATAAAAGAAATTACAAATCATGATGCAACACTTTTTCATGGCGAAGGATGTTACGAAAAACAACCTCGTCATTTAATTTATTCTGTAGTTTCAGCTGATGAAAAAACTGTTTTAGTAAATGCAATCAAGAAAAAAGATCCAGGTGCTTTTGTAAATATCGTTACTTCGAAACAAATACTTGGAAAATTTTACAGAAAGCCAAACGATTAAAAAATATTTTTGCATAAAAATAAAACTTTCTCAAATTCATCAATAGACTTTCAAGGTTACAAGTGATATACTAAAATCATGGAACGAAGAGATAAAGATAATTATTATTTAGACTTGGCAGAAATTGTTAGCCAAAGATGTACTTGTATCAGACGACACTACGGAGCTGTTATCGTAAAAAATGATGAAGTAATTTCAACAGGATATGTTGGAGCTCCTCGCGGAAGAAAAAACTGTTCAGACTTAGGAATTTGTATCCGCGAAAAAATGCAAATCCCTCGAGGCGAACGCTACGAACTTTGCCGAAGTGTTCACGCAGAAGCAAACGCCATCATCAGTTGTTCACGCGACAAAATGATTGGAGCATCTTTGTACTTAACAGGAAAAGAATGCAAAACTGGTGAATACATAAAAAATAGTTGCTGTTGTTCAATGTGTAAACGAATGGTAATCAACGCAGGAATCGCTTATGTTTATGTTCGTGACGACAAAGACAACTACAGAAAAATCGATGTAAACGATTGGATTGAAAACGACGAATCATTGGAAGGAACTTTTGGCTACTAAAATTTTTTCTTGGATTAAACAAGAAATTGTTTTTGTAATTTCATTTTTACTTGCACTTAGTTCTTCAATATTTGTACTTGCACAAAAAAACTCCGTAGATTTTTTGAATGCAATCGACTTTAGAGTAATTTCAATTTTACTTTCTCTAATGTTAGTTATTGCAGGATTTCAGAATCTTGGAGTTTTTTCTTTTTGTGCAAAAAAATTATGTAGCAAAATAAAAAACCTAAGAACACTTTCTTTAACTTTAATTTTACTTTGTTTTTTTTCAAGCATGTTAATTACAAATGATGTTGCCCTAATAACATTTGTTCCATTTGCAATTTTAATTTTAAAACAAACTGATAACTTAAAATTTTCTGCTTTCATAATTGTAATGCAAACAATCGGTGCAAACCTTGGAAGCATTTTAACTCCACTTGGAAATCCACAAAATTTATTTTTGTATTCTAAAATGCAAATCACTCTTTTTGATTTTATAAAAATTTTATTTCCCTATTGTGCATTATCATTTATTTTAATTTTGATTTTTAATTTATTCATTCCGAAAAAACAAATTGAACAAAATTTTGAAAACACAAATTCTCAAAATTCAATTTCTAAAAAAAATATAAAATCAATAATTTTATTTAGTGCATTATTCATTTTATGTTTGCTCACAGTTTTAAATATCATTCAATTTTATTTTGTTATTTTAATTGTTTTTTTATCAGTTTTTATTTTTAACAAAAAACTTTTATTAGATGCCGATTACATTTTGCTTTTAACTTTTGTTTGCTTTTTTATTTTTACAAATAATATTTCAAACATCGAAGTTATAAAAAATTTTTTAGTAAACTTAATTTTTCAAAAAGAATTTTTTGTTTCGCTTTTAACAAGCCAAATTATCAGCAATGTTCCAGCAGCACTTTTACTTCAACCATTTTCTAAAAATCTAACTGAACTTTTGCTCGGCGTAAACATCGGCGGACTTGGAACTTTAATTGCATCTTTAGCAAGTTTAATTTCTTTTAAAATTTATTCAAAAGAAAAAAATTTAATCATAAAAACTTTTTTTATCACATTTACTCTTTTGAATTTAATTTTTTTAGCAATATTAATTTTATTTCATTTATTTATGAGGTCGCTATGATAAAAATACTTTTTGTTTGTCACGGAAATATTTGTCGTTCCACAATGGCAGAATATGTTATGAAATTTCTTGTAAGTCAAAAAGGTTTAGAAGAAAAATTTTATATTGATTCAGCTGCAACAAGTACAGAAGAAATCGGAAATCCAGTTCACTATGGCACACGAAACAAATTGAACTCAGTAAACATTCCAGTTGGTAATCATCGCGCAAGACAAATTACAAAAAAAGATTTAGAAGAATTTGATTATCTAATCGGAATGGATAGCGCAAACATTCGTAACATGAAAAGATTTTATGGCTTTGACGGATTTGCTTTTGGAAGTTACGCATCAGAAAAAAATCCTTCAGCAAAAAAAGAATTAGAAAATAAAATTTGTAAACTTTTAGAATTTGCTGGTTCATCTGATGATATTGCTGACCCTTGGTACACAGGAAATTTTGATTTAACTTACAATGATGTTTTAAAAGGTTGCAAATCGCTATTAAATAAATTATCATAGAGATATATGAAATCAATTAAAGAAATAAACTTAGACGAAAAAATTTTAGGTTATCTCGCGCCAGAAAAATTGAATGGCGAAACTTTGCCTTACGAAGTTGCAAAAATTTTAACAGAAGATGAAGAAATTGCAGAACTTCAAAATTACGCAAATCATGTTTCTATCGTTCGTTTAGGATACAACGACCACGGGCCAGTTCACATGAGAACAGTTGCAAGAAACTGTATCAAAATGATGAAGATTCTACACGACGCACAAATAAAAACAAGTTTGGAAAAAGAAAACGCTGGAAATTTTGCAGACAGTTTAACTGCAGTTTTACTGGCCTCTTTTATGCATGATTTAGGAATGACCGTTGGACGACAAGACCACGAACTTTACAGCGGAACAATCGCACTTCCAATTATTGATAGAATTTTGAAACAAGTTTTAAAAGATGATTTACAAAGAAGAATCGTAATTCGTTCAGTTGCAATGGAAGGAATTGTTGGCCACATGGGAACTCACAAAATTCATTCTTTAGAAGCTGGAATGATTTTAATTGGCGACGGATGCGACATGACAAAAGGCCGAGCCAGAATCCCAATCGCACTTTTTAACGGAGCAAAAGTTGGCGACATTCACAAATATTCAGCAAACTCAATCGAGAAAGTAAAAATCTTTAATGGCTTAGAATGTGCAAGAGCGCAACAACTAGAAAACGGAACAGATGAATTTGTTTCTCCAAACGCAGATGTAAAACCAATTTGTATCGAAGTTGAAATGTCTAGCGAAGTTGGATTCTTTCAAATTGAAGAAGTTTTGATTCAAAAAATAAATTCAAGCCCCGTAAGACCTTACATTTCAGTTTACGCTGGAGTTACAGGGCAAGAATTCAAAAAGTATATGTAAGAAAAGATTCTTTCATAAAAAAACACCAACTCAATAAAAACTATGAGTTGGCGCGTTTCTCAAACTTATTGCTTTTGGAAAATTGCTTTTTCTTTTCGCCAAGTTGATGGGTTTCCTGGTCCTACCCATTTATTAAGTGGGAATGAACCAGACAAACTCTGGCTGATAAATTCTTTTGCAAGTAAAACAGCTTGGTAAGTTGTAAGCCCTTGTGCAAGACCGGAAGTAATTGCAGCAGCAGTTGTACAACCAGCACCATGAGTCCAAGTTGTATCTCTTAAAGAACTTTCAAGAACTTCGCATCTTTCTTTGTCGCAATAAACATCGATAGCTAAACCTGTTTCTTTACAATCTGCAAGTTTATTTCCACCTTTGATAAAAACTGCATTTGCACCTTTTTCAACAAGGATTTTTGCAACGATTTTCATTTCTTCAACATTTTTTGGTTCAGCAACTCCAGCAAGTTGCCCTGCTTCAAAAAGATTTGGAGTGATAATTTTTGCCAAAGGTAAAAGTTTTTTTTGCACAGCTAAATTCAATTCAGGATTTAACGCTTCACCTGCACCTTTACAAACCATAACTGGATCCAAAACATAATTTTCTACATTATATTTTTTGATGTATTCTTCTGCCAAATCTACAGCATACTCAGTTCCCAACATTCCAGTTTTACAAGCTGAAACACCAACCCCTTTGAAAATTGTTTCCATTTGAGCGCGTAAAACATCTTCTGCAATAGGAAAAACACCATGTGACCAATTATTATCAGGATTCATTGTTGCAATAACTGTAACAGCCGCCATTCCGTAAAGACCATATTCGCTAAAAGTCTTCAAATCTGCTTCTAAACCTGCACCACCAGAAGCATCAGAACCAGCAATAGTTGCAACCTTAATCATTTCTTCAGCCATAGAGATAAACCTCGCTTCTTAAAATAAATTCTATACTAAAAATATAATTCAAAAGTGATACTATCACTATAGCCAGATTTAAGATTTTTAACAAGGTCAGATATATTGATATTTTAAAATAAAATCTCTCTTAAAAAATCTTTGCAAAATCTTACATTCAGATATAAAATATCAATATACAATAAATCTTTTTTTTGTGAGGTGAAATATGGCGATGACATTTTATTCTTTAGGTGCAGCACAGGAAGTTACAGGTTCAAAACATATACTTGAAATTAACGGTCGGCAAATTATGGTTGACTGTGGAGCTTTCCAAGGAAAACGAAACGAATCAGACGATAAAAACCGAAATTTTGATGTTGCTTGTGACAAACTAGAATCAGTTATTTTAACTCACGCACATTACGACCATTGTGGACTTTTGCCAGTTCTTACAAAAAAAGGTTTTAAAGGAAATATTTACGCAACTCCAGCAACAAGAGCATTAGCAGATTTAATCATGATGGATAGTGCTCACATTCAAGCTCGGGACGCAGAATATTTACGAAAACAAGCCAAACGAAAAGGCGAAAAATTCACTTGGACTCCACTTTTTAACGAAGGTGATGTTATCAATGCGGCAAATCAAATTGTAACACTTTCATACGAAAGAAATATGTTTATCGCACCAGATGTTCAATTAAAATTTTTTGATGCAGGACACATTTTAGGTTCAGCATTTGCATCTGTAACAATCAGCGGACAACGAAAAGATGAAGATGTAAATATTCTTTTTTCAGGTGATATCGGGCGCAAAAACAAACCGATTATCAGAAATCCATCTACAAATGTTCCTGCTCCAGATTATATCGTTCTTGAAAGTACTTATGGTGATAGAAAACACGAAGATGTTGATGTTGCAATGGATGAATTAGCTCAAATTGTAAAACGAGCAATCGCTCAAGGTGGAAAAATCATCATTCCTGCCTTTGCAATCGAAAGAACACAAGAATTAGTTTATTACTTTCATATGTTGGTTGATAGAAAAATCATTCCACAAATTCCAATTTATGTTGACTCACCAATGGCAACTAACGCAACAAGTATTTTCCAAGTTCATCCTGAATGTTACGATAAAAAAACTCACGATGCTTTCCTTGTTCATCATAAAAATCCATTCGGATTTAACGCTTTGAAATTCGTAACAAGTGTTGAAGAATCAAAATCTCTCAACCAAAAAGAAGGCCCAATGGTTATCATTAGTGCCGACGGAATGTGCGAAGCGGGACGAATTTTACATCACTTAGCAAATAACATTAGCGATAGCAGAAACACAATTTTGCTAGTTGGATATATGGCAGAAAACACTCTCGGCCGAAGATTACGCAACCGCGAAACCGAAGTTAAAATCATGGGCGAATGGTACAGAGTAAATGCTTCTATCGAACAAATTAACGCCTTCTCTGCCCACGCTGACTACGAAGAAATGGTTGAATGGCTTAACACAATCGACACATCTCGCTTAAAACGAATTTTTATGGTACACGGCGAAAAGAAAGCCCAAGAATATTTCTACAATTACCTACACGAAAACGGCTACCCAAATGTAGATATTGTAAAATACGGCGAAACTTACGATTTAGACTAAACAAAGATGTGACTTAGATAAACACTTTACAAAATAACAGTATTTATTTATAATGTTATTATTGGAAATGCCTAAAATTCAGGCGGCGTCTCTCAACTCAAAATCTAGCGTTACTAGAAATAATTGATATGGGAGGCTGTGCAATGAAAGCAAAAATCATTTATTTGATTTTTACAGTAGTGGTAGGAATTGCTACTATTGTAAGTGCTATATTTGCAGTGCTCTCTTACTTAAAAATGTAACTGAGTAAAAAATAAAGCCGCCATAGTCTGACACACTGTTGGCGGCTTATAACCAAAAAACTTGTGGAGACGACCAAATGAGTTTTGGGCGTTTCCTTTCTTTTAATATACATCTACTTAGTAATTTTTGCAAGTTCTTCGACTACGCTCAAGAAAAATATTAAGCGTAGTCATATGCTTTACTAAGTTTAGACTTAACTATTCAGCACTTGTATATTTATCAGGATCATTTACCATCAAAATTGGCTGTCCTGTTGCATCGATTGCATCACGCCATAATGAACCTTCAGGATTTACCTTATTGCGTTTTGCAGTTACAAGGCGAGTTGGCAAGTGAACATATTTGTTATGAACAAGCCCGATAACAATTTTTGTCTTTCCTGCCATAGCAGCGTGAACAGCGTTATTTCCTAATCGTTCGCAGTAAATTGAGTCAGTTGGAGAAGCTGGTGCAGAACGAATTTGATAACTTGGATCAATATATTTTAGATTGATATGGATTCCTTTTTTATCAAAATATTCTGTGATTTTATCTTTTAAGAATAAACCGATATCACCTAGTTTGATATTTCCAGAAGCGTCGTGTTCGCCAGTTGTTTTTAGAAGTTCTTGACCTGCACCTTCTGCAACAACAACTACAGCGTGATGTCGTTTGTTAATTCGGCGTTCAAGTTCTGCTAAAAATCCGTGTTCACCATCAAGTTCAAATGGAATTTCTGGAATCAAACAGAAGTTAGCTTCATGACTTGCAAGAACTGTTGCAGTTGCAATAAATCCAGATTCGCGTCCCATCAATTTAATCAAACCAATTCCGTTTACATGAGAGTGAGCTTCCATGTGAGCAGCGCCTACAGCTTCAGTTGCTTTTTCAACAGCAGTATCAAAACCAAAAGAACGCTGGATAAAAACAAGGTCGTTATCAACTGTCTTTGGAATACCGATTACAGAAATTTTCAATCCGCGTCTTTCAATTTCTTCAGCAACTTCCAAAGCACCGCGTTGAGTTCCATCCCCACCAACAATAAAAATCATATTCATATTTAATGCTTCGATAGCATCAACAATTTCCATTACACGATTTCCACCACCTCGACTTGTTCCTAAAAAAGAACCTCCTGTTTTGTGAATATCATCTACAAGGTCTGGAGTTAAATCGATTGTATCAAATTCATTTTCTGGGAATAAACCTTTAAAACCAAAACGGATACCACGAATACGGCGAACTCCGTAGCGATTATACAAACAGCGAACAACAGCACGAATAACATCATTTAATCCAGGACACAATCCACCACAAGTACAAATTCCGGCGTTTACATGTTTTGGATTAAAATAAATATATTCACGAGGTCCTGCTTTTTCAATTAAATTATTATTGTAAGCATCTGCTTCTGTTTCAAGAACATCATCATAAACATCAACATTATAGCGAACAAATTCATTATCCTTAACATAATTTGCTTTAAAATCTCCATGCTTTTTAGAAAGCTGAATTGGAGAAGGAACCTTACATGGCCCAAGATTATCAACTGTAAAATCGAATCTACCTTTCACGGTGAAACTCCTAAATAAATGATGCGCCTTTTTATGTTGGCGATTACTATATATTTTACACGATAATTCAATGGTTTGTCAAAAAAAAGATTTTTTGATATACTAATTTTTAATGAAACAGACACAATTTTATTCAGTAATTTACTCAGATGATGATATCATCGTTTTTAACAAGAAATCTGGTTTGCTAGTTGCAGCAGATAGATACGATAAAGATGCTCCTCGACTTGATGTTTTGGCTCAAGAAGAATTTGGCGAACTTTTGGCAGTTCACAGAATTGATAAAGACACATCAGGTTTGATAATTTACGCAAAAAATCCAGAAAGTCATAAAAATCTTTCAATGCAATTTGAACAACGACAAGTTGAAAAAACATATCACGCTTTAGTTTATGGCCGACCAAGCTGGACAGAATATCGTGCCGACCAAAGTTTGCAACCGGATGGCGATGATAGACACAGAACAGTTGTTAGCAAACGATTTGGGAAACCATCCGTTACAGATTTTAGACTTATCGGAACTTGCGGTCCATATTCTTGGGTAGAAGCAAAACCTCTTACAGGACGAACTCATCAAATTAGAGCACATCTTGCACATTGTAAACTCAGCATTGTTTGCGATCCACTTTACGGCGGAAATCAAAAACCAGTTAGACTTTCAGAAATAAAGCGCTCTTGGAAAGGTGATGTTTTTGAAGAACGACCTTTGCTAAACAGACTTGCTCTTCACGCATACAAAATTGCATTCACTCATCCAAGAACAAACGAAAGAGTTGAATTTACAGCACCATATTACAAAGATATGGATTCAGTTAGAAAGCAATTAGCAAAACTTTTCAAAACTGACCCATTAGCAGAATAAGATTTTTCTACACAAAAGTTATAACTACAGATTTAATTCGTCGTTGGGCTTGGTCTTCTACAAGATAGATTGCATTTCCACGACGAATTGCTTCACCTGTGCTTGGCAAAGAACCAAACTGTTCCAAAAGCCATCCGCCTAGCGTATCAAATTCTTCAGAATTAAGTGATAAAGAAAAAATACTGTTTAAATCTTCAAGACGAGTTTCGCCAGGAACGCTAAATTTATTTGCATTGATAACTTGAATACGATTTACAGGATTTCCTTCGTAATCATCAAAATTTTCTGAAATTCTTCCAAAAACTGAACGCAAAATATCGTCCATAGTGATTAAACCGCAGTTGCATCCATGCTCATCAACAACTATAGCAGTATTTTGTTTTTCTTTTTTTAACAAACGCAAAAGTGAAATTGCAGAAATTGTTTCGGGAACATAAATCACTTTTTTTAGCAAATTTTTTATGTTAAAATTTTCTTTCGTTTTAGAAGCGGAAAACATCACTTCTTTAAAATGCAAAATTCCCAAAATATTATCAAAATTATCTTGATAAACTGGCAATCTTGAATAACCTGATTCTGAAAATTTTTTTACAACTTCATCGTAACTTGCATCAACTGATAATGACGCAACTAAAACTCTCGGCTTTAAAATATCTCGCACACGCAAATCAGAAAATTCAAAAATTCTATTGAGCATTGTTTTTTCTTTTGCTTCAAGTGTTCCTTCTTTGTTACCAACATCTATCAAAGTTTTTAGTTCTTCTTCTGTGATTAAAGGTGCTTTGTGCGGTGCAATTTTTTCTTCAATCTTATTTATGAATTTAGAAAGCAAGGAAAAAAGAAAAACTATAGGAAACAAAATTGTTTTTATAATTTGCAAAGGTAAAGCAAAAATTTTTGCCATTTCATAAGGATAATTTGTAGCAATAGTTTTTGGTAAAATTTCGCCAAAAATGATAATCGTTACAGTCATAACCGCAGTTGCAATTCCAGCTCCGCTATCGCCCACAAGTGAAATCGCAAGAGAAGTTGCCAAAGCCGAAGAATAAGTGTTTACAAAATTATTTCCAACAAGAATTGTACTGATAAGAGAATCTGTGTTTGATTTTAACTTGCTTATCAAAGTTGCTTGTGGTCGTTTTTCAGAAAGATATTGGCGCATTTGAATTTTGCTAATTGATAAAAATGCACTTTCCGATGAGGAGAAAAAAGCAGAAAAAGCAACAAGAATGATAATTCCAATCAAATATAAAACTGTCATACAACTTCCTCCCGCTTTTTAATTTGAACTTTGTTAATTTTTCTATCAGTTGAATCTAAAATTTTGAACACACAAACATCATCTTGAATTTCTGTATTATTTTCAGGAAAGCCATCAAAAAGTTCTGTTAAATAACCGTTGATAGTTTCATAATTTTTTGATTCTAAATTTGTTCCTAAAATTTCGTTTACATCAATCAATCTTGCAGAACCAGAAAGAATTGCTTCGGATTCAGATTTTTTTTCAATTTCAGGAACATCAGTTGAATCATACTCATCATAAATACTTCCAAAAATTTCTTCCGAAATATCTTCCGT
The DNA here is from genome assembly GCA_045645985.1 of Treponemataceae bacterium. GTDB lineage: Bacteria > Spirochaetota > Spirochaetia > Treponematales > Treponemataceae > RGIG9060. Next base: position 22,051 of record JAZRJV010000063.1, on the reverse strand, counting down.
TGTCAAAATTCCTGCAGTTCCAGAATATTCATCCAAAACAACTGCCATACTTTCGTGATTTTCTTCCAGCATTTGTCTAATAGAAGACATTTTTTTTGTTTCTAAAATGAACAAAGGGGAACGCAAAACTTCTTTTATATTGAAATTTGTTTCATCAAAACCTTTGCAAAAAACATCTTTCATATACAAAATTCCTTTGATATCATCTAAGTCTTTTTGATAAACAGGAAATCTTGAAAGATGAGATTTTTGTGAAAGTTCAATCAATTTACGATAAGTTATATCCATTGGGATTGCTGTAATTTTTGTTCGTGGAACCATAATTTCTTTTGCAGACAAATCTGTAAATTTGAAAACACGATGCATCATTGTTTTTTCACCAGATTCAAGAACGCCCTCTTCTTCCCCAACTTGAATAAACTGTTTGATTTCTTCTTCAGTAAACGAAACTTTTTTTTCAGAAAATTTTATTCCAAAAATTCTTGCAATAAGACGAGTTATCTTTGTCAAAATAAAAACTATTGGTGATAAAATCAATGCAAAAAAATTTATCACTGGAGCAAACAAAAATGCAATTCCTTCAGGATGATGAGTTCCGATTGTCTTGGGAGTAATTTCGCCAAAAATCAAAAGAAGAACAGTAACAATGGCTGTAGCAAGTCCAACCCCAGCAGAGCCAAAAAGTTCCAAAGCGATAGAAGTGATAATTGCAGAAAGAGAAATATTTACGATGTTGTTTCCAACTAAAATTGTGTTTAATAACTTTTCTTTTTTGTCAAAAAGTTTTCCGGCTCGGATAGCTTTTTTGTTTTTCTTGTTTCTTAAAAGTCTAAGTCGCAACTTGTTAATTGAAAGAAACGCACTTTCCGAAGCCGAAAAAATCATTGAAAGTAAAATTAGGACTACTGCTAAAATCAGTAGCCCCGTAATAGACGACGAGTCTGGGTTATCCATTATTATTCTGAAACCTCGTCTGTTGATGGTGTAGCTTCTGCAGATGCTTTAATCATTTCAATAGTTTGTTTAATTCCAGCAACTGCATCAGAATCTGGTTTTGCTTCGATTGCTTTTTCTAGATAAGCAACAATCATTTCATCAGAAGCACCAGAATTTGCAGCTAAATATGCAGCTGTTTGATAAGCTTCTTGTGCATCGATTGCAGGGATGCCTTCTGTTTTTGCTGTTTCTACAAAAATCTCGATTGCTCGTTGAATATTTCCTTTAGCATATTCTTCAAGTGCTTCTTCGTAAGCAAAATTCATTCTGTATTTTGTATTTAAACCAGTTGTATTTTCTGGGTCAAGTTCAGGAATATCTGCCAATAAATCTCTTAACAAATATCTGTAAGATGTATCCAAATTTTCAGCAATTTTATCGATAATTGTTAATCTTTCAATTCCTTCTTTTGATTCAAGTTCTTTTGTTAAAGAAGAAACATTTTTTGCCTTTTTGTTAAAAGAAGCCAATTCTTTTAAAACTTTTGCTTCATTAAAAACAGGATTTGGATTTTCTTCTGTTATAGGATTGAACATTTGATCACCATAAACACAACCGATTACCCAACCTTCTGGAGAACATAAAACTACTGTAGGAACTGCTTGTACAGCAAAGTTATTTGCAAGTTCATAATTTGCAATCATTTGGTCATATTCCATCGCACCTTCTGTTGAAGGAAAATCAATATTTACTAATTGATAATTTTTTCCAACTTTAGATTGAAATTTTGGAGTTGAAAAAAGTTGATTTAATTGTTGGCTAATTGGATCAGCTTCTAAATTTGAAAAAAACAAAAGAACATTAGTTCCTGTGCTTTCGGCTTTTTTACAAGCTTCATCGTAGTTTGTTCCCCAAACACCAACTTCTTTGCTACATCCAGCAAAAGAAATAACCATCAATGCGATTAACAAAAATCCCATTATTTTAGAAAAATTTTTCATATTCGTTTCCTTTTCATTTTGATATTTAAATTATAATGAGGCTGTTCTAATCCGTCAAACTTATTTTAAAACAACCTCAATTTTTATAAAACTTTATGCCTTAAAGTAGTTAACACCAGCAGCAAAAATATTTTGACAACGATTTCCTTCGATATTTTTTATCAAAGTATCGCTTGAACCATTTACGCCCATTCCAACAGTTCTTTCGCTGTGTCCCATTTTTCCAAGAACACGACCATCAGCACTTGTTAAACCTTCGATTGCAAATGCAGAACCGTTTGGATTGTCTGGTTCTTGAACAGCAGGATTTCCGTCAATATCTGTGTACTGAGTAAATACTTGTCCCTTTGCAAACAATTCTTTTGCAAGTTCATCACTAATGATGATTCTTCCTTCACCATGTGAAATTGGAACAAGGTGAGTTCCTTCTTGCAATACTGAACTATGGAATGCCCAAGGAGAAGTTGCAGATGTAACACGAGTTCTTGCCACACGAGAAATATGTCGACCGATTGTGTTGAATGTAAGAGTTGGCATATCTTCTGTAACTGTTCTGATTTCACCATAAGGAACAAGTCCAACTTTGATAAGTGCTTGGAATCCGTTACAAATACCCAATACCAAACCATCACGATTTTTGATTAAATTCATTACTGAATCTGCAATTTTATTTTCTCGTAAAACATTGGCAATGAATTTTCCAGAACCGTCTGGTTCATCTCCAGCGGAGAATCCACCAGAAAGAGCCAAAATTTGAGAAGTAGAAATTTCTTTTTCAAGTCTTTCCAAAGATTCTGCCAAAGCTTCTTTTGTGTGGTTTCTGAACACAACGATTTTTGTTTCTGCCCCAGCTAAAGTAAAGGCACGACTCATATCAAATTCACAGTTTGTTCCAGGGAAAACAGGAAGAACAACTTTTGGTTTTGCATCTTTTGTTGTATTGAAAGAAGCAATTTCACTTCGTTTTTGGGCAACAGATGAATGTAAATTTTGTGCAAATTCAGGCATTTTTTCATTATTACCAAGAACTGCTTTTACTGCATCTTTTCCAGAAACAGATGGGAATACTTTTTCAAGTTTTCCTTCCCAAGCATTTTGTGCTTCATCAAGTGAAATAATAATTTTTTCTGTTGAAGATGTTTTTGAATCAACATAATCAACTCTAATTTCTTTTTCTTCGATTGTTTTACCAATACATAACCATTCTTTTGTATCAAGTTTTTCTGAAGCTTCTACAAGGATTGTTCCGTATTGTGGAATAAATAAAAATTCTTGTGCGTTTGTATTTAATTCACAACCGATACCGTTTCCAAAAGACATTTTAGAAACAGCTTCTGCAATTCCACCTGCACCAACTGTGTACATTGCAAGAACTTTTCCTTCTTTATTCAAGTTGTACAAAGCATTTGCATTTGATTTGAAAACTTCAAAATCTGGAGCCAAATTTTCTGTGTATGGTTGTAAAACAGCGTAAATGTAAGAACCAGCCTTTTTAAATTCGCCACTTTGGATATTTTTTGCATTTTCTGTAGTTACAGCAAAAGAAACAAGTGTTGGAGGAACAGTCAAATCTTCAAAAGTTCCAGACATACTATCTTTTCCACCGATAGATGCAGTTCCCATTTCTTTTTGAGCTTCCAAAGCACCAAGCAAAGCCGCAGTAGGTTTTCCCCAAGCTTTATCGCTAGAAGTTCTTTCAAAATATTCTTGGAAAGTTAATCTACAATTTTCTGGATTTCCACCCATTGAAGTAATTTTTGCCAAAGAACTTAAAACTGCCACCTGGGCACCATGCCATGGACTCCAAGTTGAAACTCTTGGGTCATATCCGTAAGTCATCAAACTTGATGTGTCTGTTTCGTAAGGCATCTGAACTGGAATTTTTGCAGCACATCCACTTTCTGGAGTAGACTGATTTTTTCCACCCATTGGGAAAATTACAGTTGCACTTCCGATTGAACCGTCAAATCTTTCTGAAAGTCCTCGTTGAGAACAACAAGCCAAATCACTTAAGTTTGTAAGCCATGCTGATTTAAGTTTTTCAGCAGAAGAAGAATCTTCTTTTAACACTTTTTCAACTGATTCAAGTGGTTTACACAATGGAGAATCAATTTTTACAGGAGATTCAATTAAAGCCTTTGTACTACGACTTGCACCAGCTGTATCTAAGAATGAACGGTCGATATCAACGATTGTTTTACCACGCCATTTCATTACAAGCCGATTTGTATCTGTAACTTCTGCGATTACAGTTGCGTTCAAGTTTTCTTCAGAAGCAGCCTTGATGATTTTTTCTACATCAGATTTTCTTACAACCAAAGCCATTCTTTCTTGTGATTCTGAAATTGCAAGTTCTGTTCCGTTTAATCCTTCGTATTTTTTTGGAACTGCATCAAGATTGATTTCAAGCCCTGGAGCAAGTTCTCCAACTGCAACTGCAACACCACCAGCACCAAAGTCATTACAACGACGAATCATTTTGCTAACTTCAGGATTTCTGAACAAGCGTTGAATTTTGCGTTCTTCTACAGCGTTTCCTTTTTGAACTTCTGCTGCAGCTGTAGAAACTGATTTTGTGTTGTGAACTTTTGAAGAACCTGTTGCTCCACCAATTCCGTCACGACCAGTTCCACCACCAACAAGAACAATTACATCTCCAGCTTCTGGAGTTTCGCGCATAACGATGTCAGCAGGACTTGCAGCGATAACAGCACCTAGTTCCATGCGTTTTGCTTCAAAACCAGGATGATAAATTTCTGCAACTTGCCCAGTTGTAAGCCCAATTTGATTTCCGTAAGAACTAAAACCTTGTGCAGCTTCACGAGTAAGTTTCATTTGTGGAAGTTTACCTTCGCGAGTTGCACTAACTGGAACAGTAGGATCAGCAGCACCTGTAACACGCAAAGCCTGATAAACCCAGCTTCGACCAGAAAGTGGGTCGCGGATTGCACCACCGATACAAGTTGCAGCGCCACCAAAAGGTTCAATTTCTGTTGGGTGATTGTGAGTTTCGTTTTTGAACATCAAAAGCCAGCGTTCTGTTTCTTCGGCTTTAGTTTCAATATTTGTTTTATGAACATCGATATAAATTGAACAAGCGTTGATTTCTTCAGAAATTTCGATGTCGTCAAGTTTTCCATGTTTTTTAAGATATTTTGCTCCGATACAAGCCATATCCATCAATGTAAGAGGTTTTGCATTTTCATTATTGATATCAGCTCGTTCTGCATAAACATCTGTACGCATAATTTTGTAGTTGTTAAGAGATTTTTCAAATAATTCTTTGAAATCTCCGTCTGCAATTTCAATTTCATCCAAAACTGTATTGAAAGTTGTGTGACGACAATGGTCAGACCAATAAGTATCCAAAACTTTGATTTCAGTTTCAGTTGGGTCGCGATTGATTTTTTTGAAATAATCTTGCAAAAATTTGATGTCTGCAAAATCCATTGCAAGACCCATTTTTTTGTGATATTCACTTAATTGTTCATCATTATAATTGATAAAACCATCTTGCACAGGAATATCATCTGGAGTAGAAACTTGCATTTCTAAACTTTCTGGAACATCCAAATCTGCCAAACGAGAATCTACTGGATTGATAAGATATTTTTCGATTCGGCGAACATCATCTACAGAAACTTCACCTTGCAAAATAACCATTTTTGCACAACGAACTCGAGGAGTTTCTGTGCCAACAGTTGTAGTTGAAGCAAGACCTGCTCTAAGCAAACTCAAACATTGTTCAGCTGAATCTGCTCTTTGGTCATACTGCCCAGGCAAATACTCCCAAGCAATAACTATATCATTTTCTTCTAGAGGGATGTGTTCAAAATAACAAAAATCACTTTGAGCCTCAGAAAAAATTCTTTGACTAGCTGCCTTAATTACAGGTTCAGCCACATTTTCTACATCATATCGATTCAAATATCGAACATTCTTGATGCCATCAATTCCCAAAAAATTAGTCAACTCAGACTTAATGCTAGTAGCTTCGTTTTCAAAGCCATTTTTTCTTTCTACATAAATGCGATACATTATTCCATTCTAATGTCTTTTATGATAAATATCAATGATTTTATCTATTAAATAAAATTTTACTTTTCATATTTTAAAAATACGGTTATAATAGAGAATAATGTTATTTTATTTTGGAAACTTATCAATAGTTTCCACGAATTTATAGGAGGCATAAAATATGCAATTAAGAAAAATCTTAAATACATTGTTATTTGCATTAATAGCTATGTGTTTAGTTTTCTCACTTGTTGGATGTGGAAATAAGAAAGCAGCCAACAACGGCAAAGAGGATGAACAAGGAGATCCAACAGACGAAAAGCTTTATCCTTATACAATTTATCTTTTGGATGCACCAACAACTGGTGACTGGGGTGTTTGGTATTGGCTAGTAAGACATGACGATACACAAAATGAAGTAAGTTTAAATACTGGAGACTGGCCTACAGGTGCTACTTCATTAGACAAACAAGATAAAATTTCAAGATATGTAAACTTTGACATTGAAAATATTGATGACTACAAAGAATTTGGATGTCTTTTTGTAAACAGAGACAATGGTAGTCAACAAACTGCAGATGTACTTGTTCCGATTTCAGAATTAAAAGAATATAAAAATTTGTATTTTACATATGCAAACCCAAAAGTTTACTACACATCTTATGATGATGTAATTGGTCTTATGGGTGGTACAATTACAAGTGTTGACGGAAATACAATCACTATTAACTTGAGCCGTGTTACAAGTATTGATAAAAATGCTGTAACAGTTCTTGATTCAGAGGGAAACAAACTTACTGTAGAAGATGCAAAAGTAAACTCAGCAACAACAGGTACTATTAAAGTAACAGGTGGAAACATTAAAAAAGCACCTTACACAATCAAATATGATGGAAAAACTGTTAAAGCAGGTATTGATGGAGACCTTATTGATGAAGCTTTTGTTTACGAAGGTGACGATTTAGGTCTTACAATCAACGGTTCAGAAGCAACATTTAAATGTTGGGCTCCACTTGCACAAAAAGTAGAATTGTTAATTTTAGATTCTGCAACAGCAAAAGAACCTTCAAGTACAATCGAAATGGTTTCTGGCGATTCTGGAGTTTGGTCAGCAAAAACAACTGATATTCCTACAGATGGTTCTAAATACTATCAATACAAAATCAATAATGGAGGAACAGCTTATGCAGTTGCTGATATTTGGTCATATGTTGCAGGACCAGATTCTGTTGCTTCACAAATTATTGATATTAACCATGCATCTTTAACAGCAGGCTGGGAAGCAGATTATGTAAACCCATTCGGTAATAGTAAAACTGAAGAAAAATTGTATTCAGATGCTGTAATTTACGAAATGCACATCCGTGACTGGTCAAAAGCTTTTGGTGCTGATAACAAAGGTAAATTCAATGAAATTACTGATAACATTGAAGAATTTACAGACCACTTAATAGACTTAGGTATCACTCACGTTCAAATCCTCCCTATGTTTGATTATGCTGAAAAGAATTCAAATAGTACTTATAACTGGGGATACAACCCATATCACTACAATGTTCCAGAAGGTCGTTATGTAGAAAATATGGAAAATGGAACAGATGCTGTAACACAACTTCGTGCAATGATTAAAGCATTCCACGATGCTGGAATCGCTGTTATTATGGACGTTGTTTACAACCACACAGCAGGTACTGGTGTTAACTCACTTTACGATATGACAATCCCTGAATATTTCTATCGTATTAAAAATGATGGTTCATATTCAAATGGTTCAGGTTGTGGAAACGAAGTTGCAACAAATCACAAAATGGTTGCTAAATATGTAATTGACTCATTAGTACACTGGATGGAAGACTACCATATTAACGGTTTCCGTTTTGACCTTATGGGATGTCAAGAACAAGACTTCATGACAGAAGTTTATGAAACTTTATATGAAATTGACCCTAATGTTATGGTTTACGGTGAACCTTGGACAGGTGGAACTGCTGCTGTAGTTGATGGAACAACACAAACTATTGAAACATCAGTAGGTAACGGTGTTGGTGCTTTTGAAGACACATTCCGTAACGGTATCAAAGGTGGAGAATTTGGTGGTGTAGAACCAGGACAAGTTCAAGGAACATATAAAGATAACGATGTTATTGCAGGTCTTAAAGGTCTTTCTGGAAGAAACTCTGATACAGCAATTCCTCAACTTATGTTAAGTTATGTAGAATGTCATGATAACTGTACATTGTTTGATAAACTTGCAATTATTTACCTTGGCAAAAAAGAATTTAATGGTGATTTATTTGCTGCTATTGGAGATGATGGTTTAGAAGAAGTTAAAAAACAAAACACACTTTCAGCAGCATTTGTTTTCTTATCACAAGGAACTCCATTTATCAACGGTGGACAAGAATTCTTAAGAACTAAACGCGGAAACCACAATAGTTACAATGCAAATGATACAATTAACGCTATTGACTTTAGTTTCAAAGATACATACTCAGATGTTTACAAGACATACAAAGGTTTGATTGCATTCAGAAAAGCAAATTCAGAATTCTTTGGTAATAATGAAGCTGTTACAGCTGCAAAAGCTAAAAATGGTACAAAATCTGTATCAGGTGTAACTAAATACGAAGTTGGTTCAAATAAGGAATTCTGTATTTACTTCAATGCAACAAAAACTGATTTTGCTATCACAACAGATGGTTACACAAAAGTTGTTGATGTAACATCAGGAACACCTACAGAAAGTGAAGAACTTCCTACTTCAGTTCCTGCAAAAGGTTTTGTAATTCTTAAAAAATAAGTTTTAAGATAAATAAAACTTTTTAATATCGAGTCTGCATCAAATGTAGATTCGATATTATAAATGCTTTTGTTGTTACAAAACATAAAGCCCTTGAAAACAATTTATTTGTTTCCAAGGGCTTTTCTTTTATAAAAGTTTTTCTTTTATTTCAATTCTAATGATAACTGATAAATCGCTTCTTTTTTACAGGTTCGCTTGTAAAGTCAATTCCAAGTTTTTTGAAAATTTTTGTGTCAACTTCAGAAAGCATTACCGTTGTGTGAACTTGACATCCTCTGAGTTTTGGAAGTTGCTCCAAAGCCTTTCTTGCATTTTCATCTTCTGTAGAAACCATAGCAAGAGCAACCAAAACTTCGTCTGTGTGAAGTCGTGGATTTTTTCCGGCTAAATATTCAATCTTCATTTTTTGAATTGGCTCAATTACTGAAGATGGAATCAAGTGTACATCATGGTCAATTCCCGCTAAATACTTTAAGGCATTTAACAATAAGGCAGCAGAAGCACCAAGCAAATCAGAAGTTTTTGAAGTTATATAAATTGGATTTCCGTTTTCATCGATAAGTTCGATTGCTTCTGCAGGAAGACCAATTTCTTGGGCTCGTTGTTTTGCAAGAACAGTAACTTTTCTTTCATCAGTTGATGTATTTACTTTTCCCATCAAAAGTTCGATTTTGTAAACTTCATTTTCGGCAGGAATATCATCAGCTAATTTATCCAAAGCAGTATAGTAACGACGAATAATTTCTTGCTTAGAAGCGTTTTGGCAAACTTCATCATCAACAATACAATTTCCAACAAGATTTACACCCATATCAGTTGGTGATTTATATGGATTATCACCAAAAATAGCCTTAAAAATAGAGTTTAACACAGGGAAAATTTCGATATCACGATTGTAGTTTACAGCAGTTTGACCATAGGCTTCCAAGTGGAATGGGTCAATCATGTTTACATCGTTTAAATCTGCTGTTGCAGCTTCGTATGCAATATTTACAGGATGATTCAAAGGCAAATTCCAAATTGGGAAAGTTTCAAATTTTGCGTATCCAGCTTTTATTCCCCGTTTATTATCGTGATAAAGTTGAGAAAGACAAGTTGCCATCTTTCCACTTCCAGGGCCAGGAGCAGTTACAACAACAAGAGGTTTTGTAGTTTTTACATAATCATTTTTTCCAAACCCTTGGTCACTATTTATCAACGCAACATTTGATGGATAACCTTCGATAAAATAATGAAAATAAGTTTTAATATGAAGCTTTTTTAATCGTGCTTTAAATTGATTTACGGCACTTTGCCCTGCATAATGAGTGATAACAACACTACTTACCATCAAACCAACACGATTGTATTCTTCGCAAAGACGAATTACATCCATATCGTAAGTAATTCCTAAATCGCTACGAACCTTATTTTTTTCAATGTCAGTAGCACTGATAACAATAACAACTTCTGCACAATCGGCTAGTTGAACGAGCATTTTTAACTTACTATCTGGTTGAAAACCTGGCAAAACTCTAGAAGCATGGTAGTCATCAAAAAGTTTCCCACCAAATTCCAAATAAAGTTTGTCGCCAAATTGAGAAATTCTGTCTTTGATGTGTTCTGACTGAATCTTTAAGTATTTATCGTTATCAAATCCTATTTTCATAAAATTCATTATAGTCTAAAACTGATTTCAATGCTATACTAAATTTATGTTAGGTAAAAGAAATCTTGTAAATTTTTTATCAAAAAAAATCATTTTTTGCGTACTCACAATAATCTTTTGTTCATCAGTTTTTGCCGACCCATCCTTCCCTGAAATTGAAAGAAGAAATGTAAAAGTTGGATTTTACGAAATGGAAGGAGCTCAAAAAATTGATAAAGACGGCAATTTATCAGGTTTTTACTACGATTACCTACAAGCCATTATGCAATACAATTCTTGGGATTTAGAGTTTGTAACAAATTGTGATTGGGATTCTTGCCTTGAAATGTTAAAAAACGGACAAATCGATATTCTTTGCGGAGTTCAAAAAAATCCAGAGCGAGAAAAAGTTTATGATTTTTCAGAAGCCTCTTCAAAAGTATTTTATTCATCAATTTTTGTAGGAAAAAATAACATAGAAATTCCCTATGAAGATTTTCAAAGTTTAGATGGATTAACAGTTGGGTTAATAGAAAATAGTGCAAGAACACCAAACTTTTTTAAGTTTTGTAAAGAACACAATATTTCTATGAAACCTATTTATTTTTTAACAGAAACAGAACTATTTGAATCACTTAAAAATGGAACAATAGATACAGCAATGTCAACTTCAAATTCAAACACAAATGATTTTAGAATTGTTTGTGATTTTGACCCAGAGCCACAATATATCGCTGTAAAAAAGGGAAATACAAATCTCTTAGATGAACTAAATCAAGCCTTAATAAAATTAAAAGCTGAAAATCCTTCCTTTGATGAAAAACTTTATAAACTTCATTATACATCTCAAATAGGAACAAGCGTAACTTTTACACGAACAGAACTTGATTTTATAAATAATAATAAAGTTTTCAAAGTTTATTATGATCCAAAGTGGTCACCTCTAGAAAGTACAGATCCAGATACAAAAAAAGCAGTTGGAGCAGTTATAGATATATTGAATATAGTTTCTCAAAAAACAGGAATTGAATTTGATTATGTAACTACAGATTCTTATGCAACAAATATTGAAAAAGTAAAACAAAAAAATGGATATATTTTATCCGCAGTTGCTTTTGATTACAAATGGGCAAACAAAAATAATATACATTTAACAAAACCTTTTATTGATGTAACACTTGCTTATGTTTTTAAAGATGATATTAAATTAAATAAAATTGCTTTGCCAGAAAGTTTTTTTACAGTTCAATTTATTAAAGAAAAAAATCCTCAAGCACAAATTATCACTTATAAAAATATTAAAGAATGTCTTGATGCTGTAAATTCCGGAATTGCTGATGTTACTATCTTAAATGCATACGAATTAAATTACTTTTTCTCAATCCCAAAATATCATAAATTGAATTTTAGTAACATACCAAATTTTACAGAATCATTTTCAGTAGGAATTTCAAAAGACGCGCATCCACTTTTGTATTCGATTATCAACAAAACTTTAAATTCAATTTCAGAAGAAGAAATTACCAATGCTATAAAAAATAATACTCACAGAAGTTCAAAAGATAGTTTTTTAGATTTAGCATACACAAATCCACTAGATTTCTTTTTGATACTTTTTGCAATTTTTTTGTTGGTAGTAATTGTTATCATTTTAACATTGTTTAATATTTTAACAAAAAAGAAAAACAAAGCCATCGAAGAAAGCTTCAAAGTAAAATTTGACTTTTTATCAAGAATGAGTCACGACTTACGAACTCCATTAAATACAATTTTAGGATATCTAAATTTAGCAAAAGATAACACACACAATCCACAATCCATTGAAGACTACCTTGAAAAAATCACTTACTCTAGCGACTTCCTTTTAGGCTTGGTAAACGACTGTCTTGTTATGGGACGAAACTACAACGATAATTTAGTCCTACATCCAGTTTCTTATGAATATCCTGAATTTGTAAAAACAGTTCTTTCAATGATTGAACCTTTGTGTAAACAAAAAAATATCACTTTTAAATGTTCATCAGATTATTATCCAATTTCAGTTTTAGTTGATAAAATTCGTTTTGAACAAATATTTTTTAATCTTTTAACCAATGCTGTAAAATTTACTCCAGAAGGTGGAACTGTAGAATTTTCACTTGAAAATAGAAAAATCAGTAACGGAATTTTCTCTTGTGACTATTGTGTAAAAGATACAGGAATAGGAATAAGCCCAGAATTTCAAGAAAAAATGTTTTTACCTTTTGAACAAGAAGCAAATGATGTGGAAATTATGGCTCAAGGTTCGGGACTTGGACTTACAATCGTTAAAAGCATTGTAGATTTAATGGACGGAACAATTTCAGTTCAAAGTGAAAAAGGCAAAGGCACAACTTTTATAGTTCACTTGGATTTGCCTGTTATCGAATTTGAAAAAGATGAAACTCAAAACAACGCCGAAAAAGAACAACAAGAAATGCAACCACAGATTTTGCAAAATTCGGAACTTCTTAAAGGTAAAAAAATTCTTCTAATCGAAGACCATCCAATGAACATTGAAATTGCAAAAGAACTTTTAGAAAAAAAAGAAATGACTGTTATCTGTGCAACTAACGGAAAAGAAGGCTTAGAAGAATTTGAATCTTCAAAAGAAAATGAAATTGATTTGATTCTCACAGATATTCGTATGCCAATTATGGACGGTCAAGAAATGACTCAAAAAATTCGTCAACTAGAAAGAAACGACGCAAAATCAATTCCGATAATTGCAATTACAGCAAACTTACTAGAAGATGACATTACAAGTTACCACAAAAGTGGAATTACCGACTTTGTTGAAAAACCAATCAAACCAGAAGTGCTGTACAATGTTTTAAGAAAGTGGTTATAGAAAGATATTTTTGCAACTAATCCAAAGTGCGTAAACTTTTTCATAATCAGCGACTGTCATTGTATGAATTTTGCTCGGCCGGCAAGTTTTGTTTCTGCGTGGCGAAATCCTGCTTCAATGTAGATTCTTTCTGCACTTTCGCCATCGGGCCATAAGTAGCAAGTTGAAATTTTGTTTTCCTTACAATATTCAACAAAGGATTTTATCAGCGTTCTTCCTATTCCCATTTTTCTGTAACTAGAAGAAACAAGTAAATAATCAACGCGACAAACTTCATCAGTAACATGGGCGTATGTCATACCAACTGGATTTTCATTGTAAAAAGCTACAAAAAATAAAGTGTTTTTATTTTGCATTGCTTTTTTTACAACATCAATTCCCCAAGGTTCACCTGATTTTTCAAAAATTTCTGTTCCGTATTCATCTTTCCATTGTTCAAGTTTTTTAATAGTGATTTGTGAATTAGGATTGATAATATTTTTGTCGGACAAAACCATAAACTTTTGTTCTTCTTCCCATGTTTCAAATCCAAAAGAAGAAAGTTCAGTTTTGATTTCTTCAAAAAATCCATCATCAGAAATTGATTGGTAAATAATCGGCGTAATATTTTTGTGAGTGTAAAAACCAATAATATCTTTTAAGACAAAATCTAAATCAGCAATTTTCTTTCTATATATAACTGCGTGATTTGAATCGTAGGAATCTTTGTTTTCTTCGTTATAAAATAAAACGCCGTAATCTCGTTTTTCGTAGTGTGTAACTTCTCGCGGAAACAAATCTTCTTCGATGTAGATTTTTTCAAACATTTTTTTTCTAAAAATATCCATATTTTTTTTGCACGCGTATGCTTTCATCAATTTTTCATCTTCCCAAGTCCATTGTTTTTCAATTTTTTTTCATCTTAGAAAAGTTTTTCCATATATCCACAAGTGAAAGGGAAAAAATCAAATTTTTCTGTTCCTTTATGGATAAATCCAAAAGATTCGTACCAGTTTCGTAAAAGTTTATTTTCTTCAACAATTCCGATGTTCATTTTTGTACAATTTAATTCTTTTGCACTTTGAAAAGCATGTTCTAAAAGTTTTTTTCCAATGTTTTTATGCCGAGCAGAAGGCAATACACACAGATTATTTAACTCACATTCATTATTGTCTTGTAAGGCTAATGAATAAAATCCTAGAATATTTTCTTGTTCATAAAATGCAAACATAAGTCTATGCTCTTCGAGTAGTTGATTCTTTAACTTTTCTTCGGTCATGGAAAAAGCTGTGAATCCCGGAGCATTTGTTGGAGTAAACCCAAATTCATTTGCTACCGTTGAAAAACTTTCCCTTATCACATTAACGCATTCAGAAATATTTTGTTCATCAATCTTTTTTATCATACAGTTTTCGATAATTCTGTAGACTTTTTCTGACCAATCCCAAATGTCTTTGCAATCATTTTCAATATAAATCACTTTGTCTTTTAGATTGCTTGGGATAAAGGATTCTAAATCTTTTTTTATTTTTGTAGGAATAACGATTTTGTAAACCCAATCTTTTAGAATTATTTCGTCTTTAATTTTCATCGGTAAAACACCGTCAAAAATCATGTCTGGATGTTTTATAAGATTTTCGTATTCAAAATAAAATCTTACGCCTGGATTAAAATTTATGCTCAAGTCTTCTTCGGTGGGAAAGCGTTTTAGATTTCGTTCCATAACTAATCTGTCGCCAGCTTGGCAATTTCCCCAAGAAAGCATTATGTATTCAAAATAATCTGCTGGGTCATTTGCTGCATTTCTGCCTTCCTTCATCAATTCTTCAACTGGAACTTTTCTAGCATTTAATGCTGATAACAATTTTCCACATTGAAATATTTTTTTTGCATTATCAACAGAAGTTGTGTGGCAAACAAAATCTGTTACACAGCCTTTTCTGTAAGGACAAGCAGTACATTCTGTTATTAACTTTGGGCGTTGGATGTTTAAGTATTTTTCTTTATGGGAAATTGCATCTTCTATCAATTTTAAAAGATTAGAATCTTCGCATTCAATTTTGCATTCCCTAGAATATTTTTTTTCGTATTCAATAAATTCAATTATGGTTCTGATTTCCCAATCTGATATTTTTGGATACTGAGAAAGTTTTTTGTAAAACACTCCATCCCAAACTGATGTAAATTCAAAATTACCTATTTTTATCAACATAAATTTTCCTTTATTTTCCCAGATTCTTTTCTTTTTCAAAAAATGCTTTTTCTAGCATTTGATATTCTTCCGAAGAACAAAGTTTTTGGCAAGTGATTTTGTATTCTTCGGAACGGGCCAACATGGATTTTATTTTTTCACAAGGGAAATTTTTGCATTGGTTGCATTTTTCAACATTGTGATTTTTTGTACATTCCACCAATTCATAAGTACATTTTTTGTGGGAGGAACAACCTGTGCATTTTATTTCTTCTGTTGAAACAATTCTGTCACGCCAACCTACACGATACCAAAGTTCAGCAACTTTTTGTAAATCAGCTTCGGTCTTTGCGTTGTATCTTGGGCAAAAATTGCAGTTATCTCCGCATAAAGTTATTTTTTCTGACATAGGTGTATAAGTTCCTTGCTCCTCTGATAAACTTTACTATTTATCATATCTTAACCGATAATCACAAAAATTATCACCGTCTCCCAAGGCTTTAGTTCTTGTATATTCGATGTGTTTAAATCCTGTCATTTGACCTTTATCAATTAAGCAAACTACAGAAGTGATTTCAGGGATTCCAAGTTTTTTTGCCATTTCATGAAGTGGACAAACTAAAATATCCACAGCAACTAAGTCTTGTGTTTCAGAAATGATTTTTCGCTGGTAGCCTTTTTCTGGGCTACTATTTTTTCGCATAAGAGTGCTCATATTTTTCCATAAAAATTCTGGCAACCCAGGAAACGAAGTGATTTTTCTAATCAATTTTGAAAATCTCTCACCTGTTTCTTTTCCGTATTGATTCAATAACTCAAGGGGATTTTCAAGATTTTCTTCTTTCATAGAAAGATAAATTGCAGCCAAAGGAAGAATCATAATTTTTTCATCTGAACCGATATTTTTATATTCAGCAGAAAAATTTTTCAGTTTTGCGTCTGCTTTTTTCCAAATTAACAAAGCAATTTCTTTTCCATAAGTTTCTTGTAATCGCTTTTTGAATTTTTTATACACAAAAGAAAAGTTTAATTTATTCATCACTTACTTCCACTGGACTTCGGTTCTTTTAAAATTATTTTTCAGCTAAATATTTTTTTGATAAAAAATACAATCCAAAAAACATTCCAGAACTTGCTACATTCATTGCGCCCATTCCTGCAAAAACTATTCCAGCAACTATTGTAAGAGGAATTGTATTCACAAACCATGCCCATTTTGGTAAAAAGGTTTTTCCTTTTACAACATTAATTAATAAAGGAATTGTTACAAGAAAAACACCTAAATTGCACATTAAAGTTGTAATTGCTGTCTCTGTAAAAAAAGATAACATTACTTCATGGGCAAGTTGTGTTCCTCCAAGTTTTACAAAATACCATAACATAGAAGTACAAGTAAAATGCATTATTGCTCCGGGAATACAAGTTAATAAAGTTCCAACTAACACAATATTTGCACTTTTTTTTGAAACTGGTTTAAGCATTTTGTAAATTTCGTAATATCCAAAGAACACTAACATCATTGCCACCGTTCCTGCAATACCAGAAATAGTAAACTGAAGTGGATTTGCATTTTCTAACATCAAAACTGTTTTTTCATAATCAAAAAGACCTTGTACATCTAAAAAACCATTTGGTTGGAAAAAAAGTAATAAATCACCACCAACCCAACATAATAAATGTCCAAAAGCTGCAATTAGAAAAAACTTTCTATTGATAATTGATTTTTGTATATTTTCCATAAAATTTCCTCCAAGTAGAAAATCATTTTTTTTATTTAATCACCCAGTAACCGTCATAGGCATATCCAGTTTTTCCGATTAAAAAATTTTCAGATTTTGTAAAGCCTAGTTTTTGAATGGCATTAATTCTTTCTATTGCATAAATCGGTGCTTTTGTCAGAATGCCTTTGCAGCCCAGCATTTTTTCCAAATTCGGAGTTACAAGAGAAAATATACTGTGCAAAAAACTTTCTTTTTCATAATCACTTCTTACATCAACTCTTAAAATTCCCATGTTGTTAAATTCGTCTTCCGAAACTCGCAAACACAATTCTACAGTTCCGATTACAGTTTGTTCTTTTTTATCAATGATTGACAGCCTTGTAAACCAACCGTTTTTATATGACATAGTCCAAAAATCTATGGCTTCTTTCATTCTTTCTTTTGTAGAATAATAAAAATTATCTCCGTCACAATTGTCACTGTTAAAAAAAGGCAATGCATTTTTATCGCTGTAAACTTTTAATAAATCGTCGCAATCTTCCTTTTGAAATAATCTAATTGTAAAATCTTCATTTTCTAATACCGGGCAGTTTTCATAAATATTCATAATTCTATCCTCCTAGATTTCTTTATAGAAATTATAATAAAACTCTATTTTTTTAATAATTCCGAATGGGAACCTGTGCGGGTTAAAGTTAAAATCAATTCTGTTTTGTTTTTTGTGTAAATTAAAAGCCAATCTGGGCTAATGTGCAATTCTCTAAAACCTTTCCAATCGCCTTTTAGTTCATGGTCTTTATATTTTGCAGGAAGTTTTTTGCCAGATTTTAACAAGATTAAAACATCTTTCATTTTATTCATGTCATAATTTCGTTTTTGAGCTAGCTTTAAATCTTTTTTAAAAGAGTTTGTATATACTAATTCATAAGTCATATATCAAACTCCATATTTAGGTTCATCTTCCGCTACATTTAGAATATCATCCATCATTTCAGATACAGAATCATATCTTTTTGCAGGGATTTTTCCTTCGGAAATTGCTTTTGCTTCTTCAAAAGCTGCGATAGTTTCGTCATTCCATTCAGGTTCTAATTCCAAAGAAAAAGGAATACTGCGAGTTGCGTTTACTTTTTTTATAAAAATATTTATTGCTGTGGAAATATTCATGCCAAGTTTGTTGCAAATTGAATTAAAAAGTTCTTTATCTTCTTGTTCCACATTTACAGTAATTGCTGCCATATTATACCACCTTATAATATATTGTATTATACTAATAATATAAGATGATATTAGTATGTTGTCAAGAAAAAAAATACTTTTTTTTCAAAATTTAGGTTTTGTTTGCAATTTTTTTCATCTATTTTATGTATCAATTCTGACTAATTCCCGAAGTCCAATATTTCTGTAATTTACATCTTCACGAAGAATAAAGCCTTGTTTTTTCCAAAAGGCGTTTCCTGTTTCATTGTATTTAAAAACTAGAAGAGCCACTTTTGAAATTTTTTCGTTTTTGAATGACTCAAGGCATTTTTTTACAAGGCTAGAGCCAATTCCTTTTTTGCGATGATTTTCTGCAACTGACATATGATAAATATAGCCTCGTCTTCCGTCATGGCCACCAAGAATAATTCCCAGTAATTCATCATTTTCTATTGCAACAAAGGAAGTATTTGGGTTGCGTTCCAAAAATCGAGCAATTCCTTTTTTTGAATCGTCAATATCATTGAATCCCATATTTTTACAACTCATCCAAAGTGCGTAAACTTTTTCATAATCGGTAATTTTCATTGTGCGTATTTTCATATTACACCTCAACTTTTTTTATTTCTTTTTTAATTCTGCAATTGCACCGTAATGCAAAATTTCAAATGCTTCTGGGGCGATTTTTTCTAGCAAGGATTTATGTTCAGTTTCTCAATTTGCAATTTCTTCAGTGGATAAAGACGCTCCAATTCCACGACAGGCTTTTATTCTTCCGTGCCAAGTTTCACGAGTAAAAGGAACATTCAATTTGTATTCTTCATGATAAACAAGTTCAAATTTTTCATTATAACAATCTGGAATACCGATTGGATGCATTGTTTCTTTTGCGCCACTCCAAGTGGGATTATATTTTAAAACTAGATTTTCACTTTCACCTGCAATTTTATCTTCAAAAGGAAGCCAAGTCATATACAAAACTAAAAGTCTGCCATCTTTTTTCAAAAGTTGATGTAGAGTTGGCATTATTTTTTCGTGGTCAAAGTAAAAGAAACATTGACAAGCAGTGATTACATCAAAAGAGTTTTTGGGAAAATCCAAATTTTCTGCTGAGGAAGGATAATATTCTATATCCATATTTTTTGACAAAAGTTTTGCTTGTTCAATTTGATTTTCAGAAATATCGGTTCCAATCCATTTTGCACCGTAGGAATATAAATTTCTGGGCAAAACTCCAGTTCCTGTTCCTAAATCAAGTACAGTTTGATTTTTTATACATAATGAACGATTTATTATTTTGTCATAAAATTCCTTGGGATAAATGTCACGATATTTTGCATAATCACAAGAGACTCTTCCCCAATCAAAAGATTTTCCTCCGTCAATGTTTTTATCAATAATTTCCATAATTATTTTCCTAAATATTTATTAACAAACTCGATAATTGAATTTTGATACATTGCAGTTTGTCTGTACATACCGTTGGCATGATCACATTCAGGAAGAATAACAATTTCTGTATCTTTGGGATTTCGACTTTTTACGGTTGCAAAAATTTCTTCAAAGTCTTCGTTACTTCCTGCTGTCAGCAATATGGGATATTTTGAATTTGATGCAATATCTACAATTTCTGATTTATTTATATCTGTGTTAAATTCTTTTTCAAATCGTTGGATTGTATAAAAAGTGATTTTGTCTTGATTCTTTTTGTAAAACTCAAATGCAGCTTCCTTAAAAAAGTTTTTTAAGCTGTGATTTGGTGCATCAATGATAAAGCATTTTACATTTTTAATATTTTTATCTACTAAGTGAAAAGCAATCCCGCCTCCCATGCTTAAGCCGTGAATAATTATGTTACCAGATGGATTCATTTCATTTACTTTATCAATCCATCGAATCATGTCTTGTTGTTCCAAAACTCCTAGGGACATAAATTTTCCCTGACTTAGTCCGTGAGCTCTTTGATATGTAATTAAAACATTATAGCCCTGGGATAAATAAAATAATCCAGGAAATGCCATTTCTTTTTCAGGATGACTTGCATATCCGTGAAGACAAATTACTGTAACGCTACTTTTCTTTGGGTTTGGGTAATAAATTCCTTTTAGTTTCAAATTATCATGGCTTGTAATTTCAACTTCATTGTGAGGTAACTTTTTCATTTCATTTAATGAATTGTGAATTGTTGAAATTATGTTATACCAAGAATCTGATGGTTCAACCATTGCGTAAGACAGATTTATATTTTGTCTTTTCATCAATTTAGTGAAAGTTTTGTTTCCTTTAATTTTTTCAAACACAAATGTCTCCTAAAATCACTTGAAGTTTTAATATTTTAATTTTAGATTCTCTACTTTATTTTGCCCACAAAATTTTCAATCAACGAATTTACGACTTCTGGTTTGTCGGTGTTGGAATTGTGGCCGGCGTTTTTTATCCATTCAATCGGGATGTTTGTGTCTTTGTGCCAGGCTTTGTTGTATCGGATACAAGAACCAGCCATATCTTTTTCTCCACAAATCAGTAGGGCGGGACAAGGAATTTTATAGGGCAAATCTTTTTCCATTGCATCTGCAAGCATTTTCATTCCGTGCCCTGAAATTTGAGAGTATCGTTTTTTGTCGCCGTCGTAAGTCATCATGATTTTATGCATGAGTTTTCTTCCGTATTCTGTAACCGCAACTCCTTTTGTGCCAGATTTTAAAAGCCATTTCCAAGGATAATAATAGTAAACCGGTTCCATGCGTTTTAATAACCAGCGTTCTATTCCTGTTACAAACTTTTTTTGCAGGGGAGCAGAATCTATCGAAATAAATCCTTTTAATTTTTGAGGAAAAAGTTCTGCATAGGCTTGTGCCACATATCCGCCCATTGATTGCCCGATTATCACCGGCAACTTTATTTCTTCCTTTTCCAAAATCTCATCAAGCCATTTTGCTTTATCCATTAAATCAAAGTCAAATTTAAATGGCCACGAAGAATTATGAGCTGGTGCGTCCCACACAAACACATTAAATTTGTTTTCAAAATATTCAATTTGTTTTTCAAATAATCTGTGGTCGGCAGTTAACCCCGGCAGAAAAACAAGAGTAACAGAATCTTTGTTTAAAATATTTGTCCAATAATGAATATCGCCAAGTTGTGTTTTATGGATTTTTTCTGTCATTATATTCATCCTTATATAATTTATTTTTTTTAAACTAAATATTTGCAACAAATAAGTTTAAGTGAAAAAAATATTATCTATCATTAATTTCGGATAGTAATTCAACTGTTATATCTTTTGCAATTATAGCAGCTTTTTTGCAATTTTGCTCAAAATTTGCCACGCCACTATGGTCTTCTGTATCTGTAATACTTCTGATTGCGATAAAGGGAATATTATTCACATAGCAAACATGGGCAACACTTCCTGTTTCCATATCAACTGTTAATGGATTAAATTGATTTTTTATTTGCTCACGACCTTCATCTGAAATAAATGCTTCCCCAGTTACCATTCGTCCCCAAACAACTTTATTTTCTAAAGTCATTTTTTCAACAGCTTTTTTTGAAAGATTTAGCAATTTTGAATCAGCTTTGAAATATACACTTTCCATCCAAGGATGAAATTCTGTTAATATTCCTTTTTCCACATCATGATAGGCAACTTCTGTGGAAATTACAGTGTCAAAAATATTAAGATTAGAATCTATTCCTCCAGCAAC
>JAZRJV010000062.1:0-9804 GCA_045645985.1 Treponemataceae bacterium | reverse complement strand
GCAAAAAATTAAAAAACTTTGTATCTAAAATCAAAACATTATAAAAATTTTCAATTAAGTTTTCTTTATTAGAACTTTTTTCAATTTCTAAAACAAATTGATTTAAAAATTTAGTAAAATCAAAACAAGGCACAATATGATTATCAAAATTTACAACAAATCCGTTTGTATCAGAATGATTTAATTTTTCATTTAATAAAATACAAGAAGTAACATATTTTTCTAAAATGAGAAAATCATAATTATCGTAGGAAAGTTTTACAAAACTATTCATTTTTTAAATCTCGTCTAATTTTTTGTAAAAAAGAACTAATGTTCAAAATTGGAACTTCTTTACCATTCCATAAAAAACTTGAAGAAAAATAATCAATCCCGTTTATTTTTTCTAAAGAATTTATTTCTGTTTCATCAACTTCAAAAAATTCTAAAACATCAGTAATTTTGAAACAAAATTTTTCTTGCGGTAATTTACAAACTAAAAATAAGTTTGAAGTCTGTTCTGATTTTGAAAAAAGAATCATTGGGTCAAGAACTGTGTAAGCGTCCCCAAGACGATTAAGAACACCTTTTATGTAATTTGGAACAAAAGGAAGTTTGTACACTTTAAAATCATTCAAAATTTCTCTAGAAAGATTAGATTCTATTGCATAAGGCTCGTCGTTCATTAAAAAAATTAAATAATTTACCTTCTTTGCTTGATTATCTTGCAAAGAGCTTTCTTGAGAATCCTTAGATAAACTATTTTCTTTTATTTCTTCCAAAATCTTATCGTTCATGATAAACATTATACCATGAACGACTAATTTTTGCTAATTATTTTTTTGTATTTGCAATCCCAAATCGATTTAATGGCCAGAATCTTAAAGATGGAGAACCTAAGATTGCTTTTCTTACCACAAGTTGAGGTTCAAGATTACTCATATAAGTTACAGAAAATTCATCAGCTTTCATAAGTTTTTCTAGATGTCTATCGTAAGAATGACGCATATCAAGAGAATTAAAACGATTATCACCCATTAAGAAATATGAACCAGCAGGAATAAATTGCGCTTGTCCATTTTCAGCATTGGCTGGGAAAACCATCATATTGCGACTATCATTGTAAGATATGTAAATATACAAAAGTTGTGCTTGATTCAAATAATCTTGTCGAGCTTCGTTAAAAGACCATAGATTTTTTGGCGTTTTTTCGATAAGCAAATTTGTATTTTCTATCAAAAGTTTTGCAAAAAGTTGCTTTGTCATAAGATTGATTCTAAAAAGTGAATCTGTGTACATATCTCCACCGAACAAAGCTTTTCCTTCAAGAACATATTGAGAAACAGAATTTAACCAATTTGTCATAAAACCAGAAAACCACATAAATCCTGCTGGAGAATTTAATATTTTTTCTGCAAAAGCTTCGTTGTTTTGGAACATATTATAAATAGTAAGTTCTTCTGGTAAAAACAATGATTCAGGATCATCAAACATAGATAAATTTGATAATGAATATGCTCCGTTCCATTTTTTATACAAGGATTTATATTTTTCTACAAGTTCACCACATTCTTTTGCAAAAGATGCAACATCAAAGTCGCGACGATTTTTTTCTGCCAACAATAGACTATCGTACACATTTTGAGAAATCGGAATATCTTGAATTTTTGCTTTTAAACTTGCAGGAAGTTCGTTCAAATTCCATTCAGCCCATTTTTCATCTTGTGCAACAGGAGTAAATTTAGGATTTTCACTGGTTCTGTGATACAAAATTCCATCAAGCATAACAAGTTGTTCGCCCTCTACCCCACAAACTCGCTTTACCAAAGGATCGGCGATTGGATTTCCGTCTTCATCCACATTTAAATTTACGCCTGTTAAAGTTAACATAAAAACAAGTTGAGAAGTAAAACTTTGTAATTCACGCTGACGAGTTGCTGGATAATGAGGATTTTTGAAAACAACTACATCACCACGTTCATAATCTTTTAATTCTGGTAACCCAACTTGAGTCATTGGAAATTTTGGACCAGACAAAGTCTTAAAAACTAAAACTCTATCCCCTACTAAAAATTCACTTACCATTGATTCTGAAGGAATTTCGTACAACTGAAAGATAAAAATATTCAATAAAATGATAGTAAAAACCGCTTGAACAAAAGCGTCAATCCAATCAAAAACTTCGATTACAACTTTCTTTATTGTAGAAATTTCTTTATTTTTTGTTTCTTTAAATTCAGGATTTTTCTTAAAAAAGTTTTTTTCCGAAAGATAAAGTTGAACAGTTACAAAAGAAACAACAGAAACTGCAATCCAAATAATCACGCTGATTAAATCATAAGCAAAGGAAGTTCCAAAAGTTCCTGCACGGCGAAGTACAAAAACTGCTAAAAAAATAAAGGGAACATATTCATAAAGTTTATGAACTATTTTATATACACTAGCATCTTTTTTATATTGAAGTTTATAAAAACCAAAAAAAACAAGAAATGCAGTAAAAACTAAAGCCACCCAGAAAGCTAAAAAAGACAAATCGACTATTGTAGTAAATTGCAATAATGTAAAAACTACACATAATCCAAGAGTAATCAAATTCATCAAAGAAAATTTTCTATTCATAACTTAATTATAGCAAAAATATTCAATTTGTACTACAATATTTTAGTAAAACTTGGTATTTTTAAGGATTCTACAAAAATGGAAGCAAATATTAGAAAAATTTTTAACAAAGAAGAAACTTTAGTTAGATTTGGTGGCGACGAAGAACTTTTAAAAGAATTAGCAACAATGTTTATAAAAGACAGTGCTTTTTCTAGGGAAGAATTTGAAAATCTACTTAAAAATGATGATAAAGCATTGAGTACAAGTTATGTCCACAAATTAAAAGGAAGTTGCGGTACCTTAGGGTGTGAACTTCTCTACGACCAATGTGTAAAAGTAGAAGGTATATTAAAAGGGAAAACTGAAGGCAATTTTGCAGAAGAAAAAACAGCCCTATACGAAATTTACGATAGGACTGTTTGTGAACTTTCAAAGTTTATAAACTAAATTTTGAATTTAAAACACTTTTTAGCAAAGCCTCTAAAAAAGTCGTCATATTTTTCCATTATTTCTTCAAGTTGTTTTTCTAGTTCATCAGGATCCATTCCTTTATCAAGAGAATCAATAATTTCTTCACTCTCACCTTTTTCTTCGTTTTCGTCGTTAGAAAAACTCCATTCAATTTCAAACTGAGGAGAAAATCGATTAAGTTTCATTTTGAGAATATCTTTTGTTCCCAAATTACAATGATCCCAAAGACTATGATTTGTGTAACACAAGTGATAATCACAATATGGTTTATCCCAGAAAAATTCCAACCAGTTATCAGAATAAACTTCTTTATTAACACTATCAGAAGAACCCATTGTATAAGAATAAATTGACATCATATCATTTACATATTTTGAAAATATTGCATCCTTCTTTGTAATTATTCCCAAAGGATGAGAAAATTTGTAATTTAATTTTTGGTCAAAATATAAATCCTCTGAATTTGAAAAATTATTTTTTGTAAAAAGTTCTAATTCTGATTTTATTTTTTTACCAGTAGAATTTATTTCAAATTCATAATCTAACATTTTACGAGCAATTTTTAAGATTTTATTTTTTTCAAACCAAAAAAGTTTTCGACGAAGATTTTTTCCTTCGTAATAATTTTTATAATGTAAATATTCTTCAGGATTTTTATTTATCTGTTTTTCTGGCAAGTGATATTTTGTAATCACTAAATTAATTGTGAAATAAAAATTATTTTCATTTGCGTTTTTAAAAATTTCCAAAGGAATGAAATTACAATTTCTATCAATCTTTTTATTTTTTGGATAAATGAAGTCATGAGTTGCACGACAAATATATCGATGAACATAATCCAAGTCACCTTTGTTGTGATTTTTCCAAAAGTCTAAATCATTTACTTTATTTGGAATTGACTTTTCATCAAAAATTATTTTCCAATCACAAGTTGCACCATCGTAATTTTCGTTTCCTTCAACCTTGATAGAATCTTCAAGATAAAATCCAATTTCGCCAATAATTTTATATCCTTTGTAATATGATTTTCCTTCTTTTATATATGAATCAATTTGTTCTTTTAACAAATTCATTTTGTCATGAAGTTCAACCATCAAATTACAAAGTGAATTATTATTTTCCAGAACTTTATCAATTTTATTTATCGAACAATATGAATTATCGTTTGCTAAATGAAAGTTATAATCTTTAGTATCGAACATTTTGATAATTTCATTTGCGCGCTTTTCATTTTTCTCAAATCCATTTTTTCCAGTTAAATACAAAGGAATAAGAATTTCTGCAGATTTTTCTAAGCCAGATTCTAAAGCGTCTTCTAATAAAGAAATCACTTTATTTTTATCACCTGAATTATCATTTTTTATTTTAGAAAGTTCACGAATTGCATAAACAATTTTTGCTTCTGGATTATTTTGTAAAAAAGATTTTTCTAGCCAGTACTCAGCTTTCTGTTTTGATAAATTTCGTGCTAAATTATAAATGTAATTTTTTTTAACAGAAGAAAATTTTATTTCACAATCTTCTTTGTACAAATTATCAAATTCATCTTTTATTTTTGAGTCGTGATTTTTTTTATTTTTACGATATTCAATTTTTGCTTCCTTAATAAAATTTTCTAAGACATACACTCCAGAGGATAAAAATGAATACATTGCAAACTGAATATCAGAATTGTGAATTATTTTTTCTGCTTTTAACATTTCCTCGTAAGTAAAACATTGTAGATTTGCAATATCGATACCATCAACAAAACAAGATTTTTTGTAACAAGGTCCACGAAGATTTTTGCGCTTGAATTTCATATATACTCCTCCATGCAAATTTGAAAATATCTTTATAAATATAAGAAACGAAAAAAATTAATAGTTGATTAAAAAAAAGATAATTCAACTAATTTTTCTTAATAATAATACTGACACTCTCTCATTTAGTGATAGACTTAAACAATATACTGTGATAAAATATAAATATTAAAGATTTTTTTCAGGAGATGTTGTATGCCAGAGAAAAGACAGAAAATTACCCACTTAATGTTGGAAAGACTTATCAATATTCACAAAGAAATTCGTGATGGAAACTATCCCAATACTACAGAATTAGCAAAAAAATTTAATGACGGAAAAGGAATTTCTACAATCAGCCGTGATATTGAATTTTTGCGTGACAGATTTTATGCTCCAATTGAATACGACTACATCCGAAAAGGATATTATTACACAGAAAAATTTGAAATGCCAATTAACAATATTTCTTCGGATAAATTGCAAACACTTTTTGCTGCCAAACATCTTTTAGCACATTTTTCAGACAGTCCGATTTATGCAGAAATTAGCAACATCATCGATTTTTTAACTGATACCACAATTAAGGAAGATGGAGAATTTTTAAATAGAATCGCCCTACCTCCAATTCCAAAATTTATTATTGATAAAGAAATTCTTGAAAAAGTTTATGAAGCCTTAAAAAATAATTTCATAATTGAATTTGATTATCAAGGAAGAAGGAGAGCTGAAAATACACACAGAAAAGTTCATCCTTATCAATTAGTTTTAGATGACGGAAAATATTATTTATACGGATATTCTGAAGAACGAGAAGCTGTAAGAATTTTTTCACTTGGTAGAATTGAAAATTTAACTATTACAGAAAAAACATTTAAGCTTCCAAAAAAATTTGAATTTTCAAATAAATGTGGTAACGGTCGATTTGGAACTTTTATCTCAGAAAATACTGATAAATACAAAATCGAATTTTACGAATATTCTAGACCAATGGTAAAATCTGCAATATGGGCAGACGACCAAGTTTTAGAAGATGACGAAAAACGAAATTGTACAACAATAACTTTTACATCCACTCAAACTGTTAAAGTTGAAGAATGGGTTTTATCCCAGGGAATGTACGCAAAACCACTTGAACCAGAATGGTTGGTGAATGCTTGGAAAGAACATATTAAAAATATGTGCAAGATGGCGGGGATAAAATCTTGACAAATTTGAAATTCAACTTCATAATATTTGAAGTATGATTTATAGAGATTAATTTCTCTATAAATCATCAATGAAGATACTTAATACAAAAAACCAAAAAGCCAAATTGGAACACGACGGTCTGTTCCGTATTCTATATCATCTGCAATAATATATGAATCTTCGATATTTTGGATTTGTTTGCGTTTTTTGTTTTTTCCCCCGATTTCAAAAGTATATTTATTTTCTACAAAAAAATCGCTTTCGGTAGAAAAAAGGACTTTATATTTTTTCTTTAATTGATTTAATACAAAAGTTTCCCGAACATTACCTATTTGAATTTTATCTGACGACAAAGCATACATTAAGTTTGTATTTTCTAAAAAAATTTTATCTGGTTTTTGTAGAGTACCTAAACCTCTTGTTTCCTTAAAAAGCTGTTTTATGAGCATACTTTCTTCTAAAAAATCAAAATATAAAAGTAATGTTTGTCGAGCAATTCCTATCATACTTGCTAATTCAGTGGAATTTGCAATAAAAGGAGCTGATTTAGCAATAACCATTAAAAGCTTTTTTATTTTTGAAATATAAGAAGGTTCAATTTTGCGTAAAAGAGGAAGCTCAATATCTAAAATCATATTGATAGTTTCCGTTAAACGAGTACTATAATCATCTTCACCTTCTAAAAAAAATGGATAATATCCTATTTTCAAATAATCTTCAAAAAAAGCAAAAGGTTTTATTTTAGAAACAATTTGTCTAGAAAGTTTTTCATTATTTTGAACAATGTCTTCTATAGATAAAATTGGAAATTCAATTCCAGTTTTGATTGACAAATATTCTCTAAAAGATAATCCTTGCATATCATAAACCAGAGCCCTACGTGACAAGTCAGCTCTTGCATTTAAAATTTCAAGTAAAGATGAACCAGTAAAAACAACAGAAATTTCAGGATAGTCGTCATATATATTTTTTATAGTTTGAGACCAAGCAGGATATTTATGAACTTCATCTAAAAAAAGATGAGTACCTCCTCGTTGAGCAAATTTTTCAACAAGATCAATTAACGAATTTTCCGCAAAATACAAATTATCCAAAGTAACATACAATACATTTTGAAGATTCTCTGCAAAAGTTTTTTTTATATGTTGAAGAAGTAATGTTGTTTTACCAACCCCACGAGGTCCACGAACACAAATTAAGCGGGCATTCCAATTAATTTCAGATTCGGCACTACGGATAAAATCAAGAGAAGTATAATCTATTTTTTTTCTAAAAGTTTGTATCAACCTTTCCATAATTAATAGTATATAATAAAAAATGAATTTTGTTAAGTAGAGTTAACAAAAATGACTAAAAATTGTTAAGTGAAGTTAACGAAATTAAAAATACTACGCTCATCTGTAATTAAACAAAGGAACTATACACATCTGAATTTACTTATCAAATTTTAGACATAGTCTATAGCATCTTCTATTTGTATATCCATAAGACTTGCAATTTTTATTATACATTTATTATATTCCTCATTATTTTCAGTTCTTTTGTCCTCCTTATAGCAACGTGCAAGATTAATCCATGCTTCGGAATTACTATCATCTAACTCTGTCGCTTTTTTGTAACACATAAAGGCTTCGTCATCATCTTCGTCTGTTCCATATCCATAATAATAACAATTTCCAAGATTATTCCATGCATCAGCATTAGTTTCATCTAACACAGTGGCTTTTTTGTAACATCTAAAGGCTTCGTCATCATCTTCGTCTGTTCCATTTCCATAATAATAACAATTTCCAAGGTTATTCCATGCATCAGCATTAGTTTCATCTATCTCTGTAGCTTTCTTGTAACATCTAAAAGCTTCGTCATTATCTTCGTCTGTTCCATATCCATAATAATAACAATTTCCAAGATTATTCCATGCATCAGCATTAGTTTCATCTATCTCTGTAGCTTTCTTGAAACATCTAAAAGCTTCGTCAATATCCTCGTCTGTTCCAACTCCAGTATAATAACACTCTCCAAGGTTATTCCATGCATCAGCATCAGCATTATCTAACTCTGTAGCTTTTTTATAATCTTCAAAGGAATTTTTAATATTTTTTTGGTTGTTAGTTGTTAGTTCAATTTTTTTGTTAAATTCTTTATCTGAAGTTTCATCTTCAATAATAAAGCCTTTACAATTATTACATTCAATAGAAGATTCATCATCATGACACCAACAATATACTTCATCATTTTCTGATTTACATGAATCTAAAATAACTTTTCCATAATATCGAGATTCTATGGCAAGAAACCTATTATTAGAAAACTCACAATTTTCTATTTTTGCTTCTGAATTATCAACAATAATACCTTTTTTTTCACCCGAAAGAATTTTTGAATCTTTTATTGAAGCTACACTTCCTAGCCTTATAGTTACTTGTGGCAGTCCTGAATTTTTTATTTCAGAATTTTCAATTTCTATTTTTGAGTTTTCTAATAATATTGCATTTGCCTTGTTGTTATCAAATAAACATCCGTTTATATAAACATCTGAAGAATTTTTTAAATATAATCCAGCATTGCTATCTGTAATTGAACAATTCCTAATTTTACAGACAGACTCTTCAACTAATAAAGCATAATCTCCCGTACGATTAGTAAATTTTAAATTTAAAATACCTAAAGCGTTATTTGAATTAACAGTTATACATGGTTCTTCACTGTTAGAAATAATCCAAACATCCTCATCGACACCTTCTAAGGTTATTTCTTTGTCAATTTGTATATTTTCTTCATATTTTCCAGAAGTAATCCATAAATGACTACCAGATGGAGATTTTTCAATTGCTTCAGATATAGTTTTAAAATCACATACATCATTCTGAGAAACCGTTACTTTGTCTAGATAATTAAGAATAATTCTTGGATATAAATCATGTTTTTTTGATATATCGGACACGTTAAAATCTTCATTTGTTTTGTAATCATACAAACATTTTACAAAATAAACATAACTTCGTGTAATTTTATCTTCCTCATCAAAATTAAAACTCTGTATAAGTTCATTAGCCTTATTGAGTTTCTCATGAGCACGTTCATCGTTCACTTTTTCTGACATCAAAATTTGATACATTGCTTCATAGATTTTAATATCACTATATTCTCTCCACTTTAGTCTTACTTTTTCAATTTCAAGTTCCATCTCATCAGGTTTATGTAATTTTGCCTTTAACCTAATCAACGATAAATGAACACAAAGCAAGTCTTCTTGTCCATTTTCAACTTTTTTATTAAATTCTTCTATAAATTCTAAAGCTCTTTTATAATCAACAAATTCTGCCATCTGCAAAAATACGTCTATAACATTTTCATTGTCAGGATATTTAGTTAATAATTTTTTTGTTTCATCAAACCGATAGGATGTTTCATTTCCATTCATAAAAATATTGTATGCATCTTCTAGTTTATATTTTATTTCTTCTGGCAAAAATGTTTTTGTTGAAAATTTTACTGATATATCATTATTCTTTGAACAATCTTTACACTGTTTTGATTTTTTATCAAAACACTCTTCACAAACAAAGTTACCACAAGATTTACATGTATAGCCATCTATAATAGAAACAATACTTCCACATATAGCACACTTGGTCTATCCCCCAAAAATTATACCACTTGAAAGGAGAGTTTTTCTACTGATAAACTAAGGAAGAAGGTAGAAAAATGAAGAAAAGATTTACAGAAGAACAAATCGTAAAAATGATTCAGGAACACAAAGAAGGAAAAACAGTTCCAG
>JAZRJV010000061.1:0-52790 GCA_045645985.1 Treponemataceae bacterium | reverse complement strand
TGAAGTCTTATTCATTTTTTCTATTATAATATTTTATTTTTAAGGTAACAATTCTACTAAAAAACTATTCTGGAAAAAGTTGATTTAAGAGAACTGTTACCTTTTTTAGTTTTTTTAAATAGCGATTTTATTATTTTCTGGTAACAGAACTACTAAATATCTTTGCTTAAAATAAATTTGTGATTGATGAATTTTGCTTTTTAGGTAACAATTCTCCTAAATCATTTTGGAATTTAATTCCACTTTAAGAGAATTGTTACCTAATTTTGAATTGTTTTTTATTTATTTCAATTTTTGATTTCTTTGATAAAAATGATTTTTTATTGGTAACAGAACTGCTAAAAATTCTTCCATATATAAAGTAAACATAAATCAAATTGAATTTTTAAGAGAACTGTTACCAGAATTTTCTATTTTTCAGCGCTTAGAAATTTGTTACGCAAACTTTAGATAAAAACAGTTAATTCGATAAGCTGAACTGGATTTTACCAGTCAGCCTACATCCCGATTTTGACTATGCCTTACATTGTTTCTACAAAGTCCATTACTTCTTTGTATACTTCTGCTAAGGCAGATTGAATTTCCTCATTCTTTTCTGCGATACAATAAAGTAAGTCGCCATCAAGAACATTCTCCCAATCCATTTTACCACCTTCTGTACTTTTTTCGCCTTGTTTATTGATGAGAACAAAATCTCCAAACTTAGTTTCAACTACTTTTTGAATTAAGAATCCAACCAAAATTTTCTTGATTTCTTTTTTATCATTTTCATCAAGAGATGGTTTTCCAACTATAAATCCCAATCTGTGTGGAACATTTGGATTAAATTCCGTAACGCCTGCAATTGGAAAACTGAAATCTGCATTTGTTTCTTTTGACCCATAAAATTAAAGTAACCTGTTTTTGCTTCCATCTGGAAACCTCCTATAAAAATGTTAAATAAATATAAATCAATCACTCTATCATAATGCGACGGAGTGAAACCATAAGGTGTAATACTTTATAAGAGAAGTTTTCTCCCAAAAGTTGACACAGTACCAATAAAAATATGAAAAATTTTATCAAAAGGAAATTTTTTTTTCAAAACTTTGAATGCCTGTAAAACATAGAAATAAGTCCCTATATTTATACTGTCAAATGTGGAAGAAAAAGTAAAAAAAAATTTATTAGTTTTGATATATTTTTCTTTCTCTCAAAACTCGGAAGTGTAGGGGAGTTTTATAATTTGTAAAATTTCAAAATCTATGATAAAATTTTTTTTATGGAAAAAAAAGAACGAGCAAAAAATAACAGAACACTCACATTGGTTCCAGAAGAAATTCAAACCTTAAAAGAAAAACTTTTAATAAAAGAAAATATAACTTCTCAAACTGATTTTATAAATAAAACTTTGAACGGCGATATTTTGGAAATGCTAAATTTTCTTCCTGATAATTTTGCAGATTTGATAATTATCGATCCGCCGTATAATCTTTCAAAAAATTTTAACGGATTTAAATTTGCTCAGCGAAGTGATGATTCCTTTGACGAATATCTAGCGACTTGGTTTCCTCTTGTTTGCAAAAAATTGAAACCAAATGGAAGTCTTTATATGTGTGGCGATTGGAAATGCACTTCCTCTTTGCAACGGGCAATCGAAAAAGAACTTACGATTTTGAATCGAATCACTTGGCAACGAGAAAAAGGCAGAGGCGCAAAATCAAATTGGAAAAATGGCATGGAAGATATTTGGTTTGCAGTAAAAAATCCAGAAGATTATTATTTTGATGTTGAAGCCGTAAAAATGAAACGAAAAGTGATTGCACCTTACAAAGTTGATGGAAAACCAAAAGACTGGGATGAAAGCGAGGACGGAAATTTTAGAGTGACATATCCATCAAACTTTTGGGACGATATTTCAATCCCCTTTTGGTCCATGCCAGAAAACACAGACCATCCAACACAAAAACCAGAAAAACTTTACGCAAAATTGATTTTAGCTTCTTCGAAAAAAGGTGATGTTGTTTTCGATCCGTTTTTAGGAAGTGGAACTGCCAGTGTTGTTGCAAAAAAACTTGGCAGAAATTTTTGCGGAATTGAGCAAAATGAAGAATATTGCCTTTGGACAGAAAAACGGTTGCAAATGGCAGAATCGGATTCTTCAATTCAAGGATATTCAGATGGTGTTTTTTGGGAACGCAATACGCTAAATCTTCAGTCTAAAACAAAAAAGTTTTAAGTGTGTCATTTTTTGAGACACCTAGTGTGGTATAATATTTCTTGGTTGCGGAAAGATTGAAATTTTCAACTACAAGTTGAATGATTTAATCAATTTTCTATGGTACTTTAAAAGAGTGAGATGAAAATTTGACAAAAAAATCTGCAGAATGGAGGTATTGCCATGAAAAATTTTGATGAAAAAAAAGATGTAATTCTAAAAAAATCTCCTACTTCTATTGCAATGCGAATTTTTAGAGAAGATGAAAATTTTGAAAATCAAGTGATGAAAGAGTGTGAAAATTTTTATTCAAAATTCGGGGAATATCCAAACGCCATTGTTGCAAATCCAAATACTTTTGATAAATGGGAATCTTCAATCGAAGCAAATTTATTGGATGATGATGAAAGCTTTTATGAAAATTTAACTTTTTCTGAAATCAAAAAAATTCAAGAAGAAAAATATATTTGTGAATTTTGTCCTTCCGCTGATAAAAAGGCAACAATTTTCAAAACTGAAAAATACGAACTTTTCTTAATAGAAAATGAAGAATATCAAGAAGATGTTTATCAATTATTTAATGGATATTCTCCACTTCTTGAAAACGGAAAATTTACTTATCCAATAATTGATATGAAATCCACTGCTGAAAATATAAAAAAACTGATGAAAAAATCACAAATAACTCCGGCGCAAATGCAACAAGTTTGTGGTTTAGGCTCTTTGCAAGCAGTTTATAAATGGTTAGAAGGAAAATCTGTTCCAACGATTGATAACTTAGGAATAATTTCAAACCTTTTAAATGTTCTAATTGATGATATTGTAGTTTTTAGAAATCGGGAGGATTAATTTATGGAAGAATCTCCAAAACTTGAAAATTTGATTATTAAAACAGAATCTGGTAATGAAGGACGAACTGTTATCAATATTTATTTTGGTAACAAATTAAAACGCACTGTAGAAATGAAGATTACAAAAGAGTTTTTACAAAAACTTCTTTCTTTTATCGAAAAATTTTTTGATACGGAAATTTATACTAATGTAGAAGGCATTTTATTTGAAGATTTTAACGATCAATATAAATCATTCAATTTGCGTTTAAGTCCATGCGATATGGAAATTTTCAATTCAGCCTATGGTACTTATTATGCAGAACACAGAGCAAGTGCTTCATTAAGATATATAAGAGGTCCAGAAGCGAAACGCCCTTCCAGTATTTATGTAAACAGTACAAAAAAACAGCTTATTGGAGAATTGTATTGTTTTATTCGCCAATTTGACTCTGAACTAAAATCTGAACTCATAGAATCTTTGTTGGAAGTAGATTTATATGATTATTATGATAGAATATCTTAAACGCTATTAAAACGAAAATCTTTTTAGAAGTTGTAAAAGGAGAAAAAATATGCAGGATGAAATTTTTGAAGAAATCTATAAGTTTAATGGATTAAAAGATTGGCAGCATCAAATAATTGAAGCTGGAAAAAAATTTTATGAAAAATATAATGTTCAGCCAGAATTTATTAGAATAAAAGACGAAACTTTAGATTTGTTGTTTGAGGAAGCAGAAAAAAATTTTTTTAATCCACTAAATTCAGAACATTCCATATTAAATCAAGAAGGTGTTGAAATTGTCCCTTCTAGGCGAGATGCTTTTGACCCAAATAGTGAGGCTCGTACTGCAGAAGGTTTTACAACAGGCCGAGAAGATTTTGAAGATAATCAAGATGAGTTTTCAATAAGAGTTTATTCTATGGATGATGACGAAGATGAAATTGATTATGAAGATGATGAAATTGAGCTTGATGATGAATTTTATGAAGTATATGAATTTGACTATGGTGAAGAAGATTTTGATACAGATTCATCTGTATTGTTGGACTCTTTTGGCTTTACAGAAGATGGGCGCATTGAATTTGTAACATCGAAATATAGTCTTTATTTTCTTGAAGGCGACGATTTAACCGAAGATTCTTTTGCACTAAACTACGGAGATAATCCAGATTCCGAAGAAGAAGGAGAAAACTAAATGAATTTGTTTAAAATTGCATACAAAGTAGTAAGGTATAATTCAAAAGTTATTTACAAGGGATTTGGATTTAAGCATTTAAGCGATGGAACTCAATACTATGTTCATCCAGATAATCAGTCGTTCAAAGGAACTACAACTTTGTGCCAGCCAATCGGCGAAGCTGTAATTCTTTTTAGCAGTATGATTTCTTCTATCTTAAAACTCAATACCGAAAATCCTTTGGGTGATTATTGGTACAAAATCAATAAAGACGAATATTTTTTTGAAATTGATATTCCAGAAGATTATAGAGAAAACAAAGTTGTAGAACCAGAGATTTTTTCTTACAAGGCGCGTTTAATCTCTGAAATAATCCAAATTGGTGCTTACGATAAAGACGGAAATTTGATAGAAGGAAATATGGATCATCTGCATCCTTTGTATAAATTACTTCCTACTTTTTGCGTTCTTCTTGCTCGCGAAATGGAAAAAAACAGTCAGTTCAGTATCATAATGGAAAAATTTGTTGAAAATCCAGAACCTGATACTTTTGTTAATTTGTGTGAAGATTTTTATCAAGCTCATAAAGATGATGAATATATTTTGATGTATGAAGAAGTTCCGAAATTTAACAAAGAAAAATATAGACGATTTTCGAATATTTACAAAATTATTTCTGAAAATAAAAATATTTTGTCAAAAAATGATGAAATCAAAGTAAATCGATTTTCAGAAGCAGAATTTTCGGAAGAACAAAAATCTAATATTCCGAATTTGTCAGAAGAATTTGTTTTGCCAAATAAACTTTGTTCTGTTTGTAATGCAATTTCTGGTGGCGATGTTTTATCAACACTTTTTCATGGACCAGCAGGAACTGGAAAAACAATCAGTTGTAAACTTGTTTGCCAAGCAACTGGACTTCCGCTTATGGAAACAATCAACTGTACAGAAAATCTTGATGAATTTGTCCTTGGAAAATTCATTCCCCAGGATGATAAAATTATTTTCAAAGAAAGTTATGTTACAAAGGCAATTCGAGATGGTGGTGCAGT
Source organism: Treponemataceae bacterium (assembly GCA_045645985.1). Lineage (GTDB taxonomy): Bacteria > Spirochaetota > Spirochaetia > Treponematales > Treponemataceae > RGIG9060. The sequence goes on along the minus strand of JAZRJV010000061.1, from coordinate 47,530 downwards.
TGTTTTTGAAGAAATCAATTTTGCAAAACCTCAGTATTTAGCGTTTTTAAATTCCTTACTTGATGATAACGGATTTGTTCGGCTTGATAATGGCGAAGTTGTAAAACGCCATAAAAATTTTCGCTTTTTTGCCACAATGAATTTAGGTTATTTTGGAACAAAAGAATTGAACCAAGCATTGTTTAACCGATTTAACGCTGTAATCGAAGTTGCCGCTTTAAGCGATGAATCAATCGAAAAAATGCTTTTGGCTCGCATTCCAGAATGTAAGCCTGTTGTAAAAAAGATAATTAGCGTTTATCACAAAATTCAACGAAAGATAGAAGCCGAAGAATTGGATGTTGTCATTTCACCTCGTAACCTTGAAAACTGGGCTCGGCTTGCAAAATATGAAGACTATATGACTGCTGCAGAAAAATCAATTATTCCGATTGCTAAATGCGACAGAATTTTGGAACAAACAATTCGTGGAATTTTAATGATTTACAAATGGAGTTAAATTTCAATGATTCAGTTTGAAGATGATGGCTACGGAAATTTGTTTAAAACAATTCTCGATAAATTTCAATGTGAAAGAAATCGTTTGATAGAAGAATCTTTTGCGCGTACTTTTTCAGAAACTGAAGAAACAAGATTGTTTTTTATCAACGAAGATAAAGCGTACACAGACGGAAAAAACATTATTGTGGATCCAGCTTTTTGTGGAATTTTTGCAGACGAAGAATGTCTTAAAAAAACAGAGGAATTTCTTGGCTGGCCAAATCTTGTTTCGGAATCTCCCTGGAAGGCTTTGAAAATGGTAACTCGTGGATTAACTTTGCATGAGAGCCTTCATCTTATTTATACAAACTTTCCAGGAAACGAATTTAGCGATTCTTATTTTTCCAAATTTAAAAACGGTCGTAAAGTAATTTCAAATATTTCTAATATTATTGAAGATGCTTACATCGAAGCAGTTGGAGCAACTTGTTATGATAATATTGCAATCTATTTGATGTTCAACCGAGTTGCGCCAAGTTTTGCAAAAAAAGAAATTAAAAGCACCGCAGAAGACAAGTTTAAAATCATTAAGCCAGAAGAAATAAAAGATTTTAATCCTTTCCAAGAAGAAGAAAAATCAAATGAAAACTCCGACAAAAAAACTGAATTAACTTTCGAAGAAAAACAACTTTTGGAAAAATATCTTCATTTTGTAGAACTTCAAAAAAAAGTGCAGATTTTAATTGATTATTTAAATTATATGGCAGGATTTCTTTTGTATCCAATGTTTGAAAATGAACCTCTAAAAGAAGAAATTGCAGAATATGTTGAAAAAACAAAGCAACTTTTTTTAGACGGTTCAATTCAAGAAAGTCCAGACAAACGATATGAATATTGCAAAAAAATTTATGAAATAATAAAGCCTCTTATTCCAGCTGATGAAGAAGGCGAGTTGGATAAAAATCTTCTTCCTGATGTTATTGGCGGGAAATCTTCTCATGGAGAAAATAATAATTCAATTAGTGCCAAAACAAGAAAAGGAAGAGAGCAATCTGTAAAAACAAGAATTTTTTCAAATCTTGATGGCACAAAAAAAGTCAATTTAGACACAGATGTTCCGATTTTAATTGCTTCTGCAAAAGATTTTGAAATCGACGAAAAAACTTCAGACGACATCGTTTCTTATTCTGGATTCAAAGTTGAACATTCTGGAAATAGCGTGGGAGCAACGCCTGTTCATAAAAATATAAAAATTAACGAAAATCATCCTAAAATCAATTTGAATTTGAAAACTGCATATAAAAATATTTACAGCCAATATCAGTTGAATATCAATTCTTATAATTCTAGATTTTTGCAATTATTGAAATCGCAAGTTCCCACAAAAGAAAATCGATTTCAGTTTGGGAGTGGCATCGATTCAAAGCGAATGGGCGATGTAAAACGGAGAATTTGGTTTAGAAATCAACGAGGCAACGAAATTCCTGATATGTCTGTCCTTTTGTTAATTGACGGAAGTGGCTCTATGTGGGGCGAGCGCAGAGATTCGGCTATGATTTCTAGCGTTATTTTGCATGAAGTTTTGAAAAAGCAAGGAATTGAACATGCAATCGTTGAGCATCGCGGAAAATTCACCGAGCCAGAAATTGATGTAAATATCCTTGTTGATTTTAACGCAAAAGACGAAGAAAAATACAATATTATGCAACTTGATGGCGAAGGCGATAATCGTGACGGACTTGCTTTGTATTGGGCAGAAAAATATATAAATCAAAAAACTTTTTGCGACAACAAACTGATTTTAGTTTTGTCTGACGGTCAACCTGCTCATCAATATGATGAATATTATGGTGCTGTTGCAAATAAAGATACTGCAAATGCTGCAAAAAAAATAATCAACAGAGGTACAAATATTATTGCTGTAGCGTTAGATAATGGCTGTGATGATGAAGATGATTCTACTTACAATGATTTAAAAGAGATTTATCCTCATTTGGTTCAATGTAAAGATTTAAAACGATTAACTGGCCAGATTTTATCTATCGTAAGCAAGCAGTTGATGTAACGCAGGAGAAAAATGACAATAAAAGAACGAGATTTAAAAGCTGTTTTTGATTATCAGAATCAACTTTTTAAAAAGCCAAAATTAACATATTTATTTCTTGAATTAACAAACGCATGTAATTTGAATTGTATTCATTGTGGAAGTGATTGTTCAACTTTGAAAAAAACATTTCTCAATTATCAACTAATTTCAGATTTATTAAACGAAGTGGCGGAAAATTATAATCCGCGTGAAATTATGATATGTATTACAGGCGGTGAGCCTATTCTTCATTCTGATTTGGAAAAAATAATAAAGCTGGCAAAGGAAAAAGGTTTTTTAGTAGGAATGACAACTAATGCAACTTTAGTTTCTGAGGAAAAAGCAAAAAGCTTATCAAAATCAGGATTGGATACTATAGCAGTTAGTTTAGATGGAATTGGTAAAACGCACGATAAATTTAGAAATGTAAACAATTCTTTTGAAAAAGCAATCGAGGGTATTCGTAATTTTCAAAAAGAAGGTTTTTACCCTCAGATTGTAACTGTCATTCATAAAAATAATATTCATGAATTAGAAAAAATGTATGAATTTTTGCAAGCAGAAAAAATTGAATCATGGAGAATAACTACAATAGAACCAATCGGAAGGGCAAAAAAACGAACAGATTTAATTCTTGACAAAGAAGATTTAAAGATGATTTTTGAATATATACGAAACAAACGATACGATAAAAACTGCGACATGGAAGTTACATATGGATGCGCACATTTTGTTGGACTTAATTATGAGCGTGTAATTCGGGATTTTTATTTTCAATGTGGAGCAGGTACAAAAATAGCAAGCATTCGCTCAAATGGAGATATTGTAGCATGTCTTGATATTGAAGATTATCCAGAGTTAATTCAAGGAAATTTGCATAAAGACAAGTTTTTAGATGTTTGGGAAAATGGATTTTTAGTTTTTAGGCAGGATAGAAGTGAACAAAGTGCTGTTTGCAAAACCTGTGTAAATAAAAATTATTGTATGGGCGATGCTTTTCATACTTGGGATTTTTACAAAAAAGAACCAATGTATTGTATTTCTAAAATTTTAGGAGATGAATAGTTATGAATTTAGATTATGAAAATCTTTCAACTGATTACGAAGACAGATGTGGAAATTGTCAATCATTTATGGAAGAGTCGGATAAGTATTGTAAATATTGTGGAACTGCAAAAGGCGCGGGCAAATTTGAACCATACAAAAATACAATTCTTGTACTTTATGGTCCACCTATAACATTGAAATATAATTGTAATCAGTGTAATGCCAAATGGAATGTTACTGGAGTTTTATTGAACGATGAAGAAGTGAAATATTGCCCACAATGTAAATCTACTGATATAAAAATAGCACATCGAGAAACATTTTACTGAAACACAAATAAAACTTGTGGGTTAAAAGTTTGGAAATAAGTGAACTTAAAATAATTTTTTAGTTGATTATTTTGTTAATTATTATATAATAAAAGTGAAGATAAAAAACGAAATAATATTATATAAGGAGGAAACAATGTTTTTTGATTACCTTTTACAAACTTTCGGAAAGAACGAACCTATTTTTGTTTCAGAAATTAGATATGCTGGAATGACAGAAAACAATATTCGCCAGCAACTAATGTATTGTGTTTCTTCCGGAAAACTTCTTCGCTATGACACAGGGATTTATTATATTCCTGAAGAAAGTATTTTTAAATCAGGAAGTCAACTTTCTCAGAATTATGTGATTGAAAAAAAATATCTTCTTTCAGAGAATAAGCGTTTGGGATATATTAGTGGAATAAATTTTGCAAATATGATTGGAATTACTAGCCAAGTTCCTGCATCTTATGAAGTTGTTACAAACAAAGCATCTAAGGAATATAGAGAAACAACTTTAGCAAATACAAAAGTCATTCTTCGAAAACCTCGTATTGAAATAAATTTTTCCAACTTTAAAATTCTACAACTTCTGGATTTATTAAAAGATTTGGATTTATATTCGGAACTTGAAGGCAAAGAGTCAAATAGAAAAATTCAATCCTATATGAAAAATACTGGAATATCTTTTTCCGATTTGGAAAAATTTTTATCATTATATCCAGATAAGATTTATCGTAATATGTATAAAGTTGGAGTATTAAATGGAATTTCTGCATAATGATAAAAAGATTTTTTCTCAAGCCATTAACCTTGTAGTTTTAAAACAAAATCTTAGGGCTGAAATAGTTGAAAAAGATTATTATGTTACAATGATTCTTCGTCTTCTCTCTGAAAGATTACCATTTATTGTTTTCAAAGGGGGAACCTCACTCTCAAAATGTTACAAGGCTATAAATCGATTTTCTGAAGATATTGATATTACGATTGATTCCTTAATCTCTCAAGGACAAAAGAAAAAAGTAAAAGAATCAATCGAGGATGTGTGTTCTTTGTTAGGACTTTCAATTCAAAATATCGCTGAAACTCGTAGTCGTCGTGATTACAATCGATATGAAATTGCTTATAACTCGGTCCAGCAACTAGAAGATTTTGCAGTTCAACCAATAGTTGTTATTGAAACTTCATATACAGCAGTGTCTTTTCCTGTAGAATCACTTGATGTCCATAATTATATTGGCGATATGATGGAAGATGAATCTCCAGCTTATATTGAAAAATATTATCTATCTCCTTTTACAATGAAAGTTCAATGTTTAGATAGAACTCTTGTAGATAAAGTTTTTGCTATTTGTGATTATTATTTACAGGGAAAATTAAATGGTCATTCAAGACATCTTTATGATATTTATAAACTTTTTCCTTTGGTTTCTCAAAATGATGATTTTAAGAAACTTGTTTCTGAAGTTAGAAATGTTAGAGCTCAATCTGTGGTTTGTCCATCTGCAAAAGATGGAATTGAAATTCCTGTAGTTCTTAAAAAAATTATTGATGAAAATGTATATCGAACAGATTACAATAATGTTACAAAAAAACTTTTGGAAGAAAATTTGAAATATGATGAAGTAATTGAAGTTTTGAATATAATTTCAGAAAGCGAAATGTTTAGTTGATTTTAAATAAATATTTGCCAAATTATCAATTTTGAAAATCCACCCTAAATCCCACAAAATCACTTTTTGTTTGTTTTCATCAAAATTTTGTGGTACAATGATTTTTATGGCAAAGAAAGAAAATCAACAGACAATCGGAAAAAAATTGACAGTTCCAGAAATTATTTCATATTGCAAAGACGAGTTAGGAATTTCGTTTAATTTGAAATCGGAAGAAGAAGCTTCGGTTTTTCTTGCTAAGCACAATTATTTTTTTAGATTGAAACAATATGCCGAATTTGGCGAAAAGACAAAAGCGGGTAAATATACAAATGTTGATTTTGGTCACTTGGTTGAACTTTCTACAATCGATATGTTTTTTAGAAAATTGATTTTGAAAATGACCATCGATTTTGAGCATTGTCTAAAAGTTAAAATCATAAATGATTGCCAGGAAAATCCAAAAGATGACGGATATTTTGTTGTGCAAAAATTTTTGGAAAAGAATAATCGGCTTAGAACTTCTATCGAAAATTATAGCACAACTTCCAATTTTTATAATCGCCAGATTTTTGACAATTACAAGGAATCTCCTTCAGTTTGGAGTGTTGTTGAGTTGTTGGCTTTTTCGGATTTTATCGATTTTTACGCACATTATTACGAGTTTTTCAATTTGAAATGTGAATATACGCCTCACTTTGATTCAGTTCGTCGGCTAAGAAATGCGGCGGCTCACAATGCTTGTATGCTCAGTAATTTTAAATCTCAAAACTGGTTTCATCCTGATATCGAAACGAATTTTGAACTTCTGGGTGCAAATCTTGGAATTGGAAACGGAATTATTTCAACTTGTATGAAAGTTCCAGTTTTAAATGATTTTGCCGTAATGCTTTCAAATTACACAAAGTTGGTTTCTTCACCCAAAGTAAAAGAAAAAACTTTTGAAGAAATGATTTCTTTTTTCGATGGCAGAATGATTTTGCACAAAGATTATTTTGATGGCATCAGTGAAATTAAAAATGCGTATACTTTTGCTCGTAGTGTTTTAGAGTTCTACTCCAAGAAATAAAAAAGATTTTTCTTGCCTTTATCTAAAAATGGATATAAATTTGATTTATGTCAAAATATACAAATCAAAAATTTCTTAAAACTAAATTCACTCTCTCTCATTGTGATAGACTTGTTTTGTTATTATTAAAAAAAATTTATGCAAATGTCAATTTCTTAGATAAAAGGACTCTTGTATAATCAAAAGGATTTTTTGGAGAATTTCCCCAAAAACAGCGTCTAAGTTTTTATATTTTTTAGGAGATGTTATGAATTATTACGATCCAACTGTACAATTTAATCCTGTTGTTGCTGATTACTGTGATACTATGGATAAATTAATGCGTCAGTTTAAAGAAACAGGTTCAAATCATTTGAACGGAAGTTATATTTCTTTTGATAAAAAATCTAGCATTTCAGAAAAAGAAGGCGAAGACAACTCTTATTTAAAAACACGATGATGTAAAATCAATGTAAAAAAATATCAGTAAAATTTTTAGTTTTTCTTTGTATGACGGAGAGAGACTAATATCATTATAAATATTCTTTTATAAAAGCGAGGTAAGATTTTATGGAACAAAATCTTGAAAATGTGTTTGCTTATGCAATCGGAAATGGAAACATTCAAATGTTTGATTTACTTGCCAAAGACTTTGATAAGTTTGATGAAAAGGACAAAAATTTCTTGCTTGAAAAAACAGTTATTTGTTCACCAAGTATCGAATTTCTTCAGCATGTTTTGGATTATGGATATGATGTAAATTCTAAAAAAGAGGATGGATTCACGCTACTTCATTTTGCAGCAAGTTCTTCTTATCCAGCAACTGTAAAGTTTTTCTTAGATAAAGGAATTGATGTAAATGTAAAAGACAATGATAATACCACTCCAATTTGTATTGCAGCAGAATATTCTGACAATCCAGAAGTTTTGCAAACATTAATTGATGCCGGAGCTGATATTCATGTAACTCAAAGAGATGGAGAAACTTTGTTAATTTCGGCTGCAGGAAGAAATCCAAATCCTGAAATTACAAAATTTTTGCTTAAATTAGGTTTTGACACAGAAGACCGTGATGAAGATGGATTTACAGCTTTATTAAATGCTGCTGCTTGGCAAAAAAATCCGGATGTCATTGCTGTTCTTTTGGAAGCTGGTGCAAATAAAAGAGCAAAATCAAAATACGGTGATGGCATGTTGCATCTTGTTTCCCATAATCGTTCTACAGAAGTTGCTCGGTACATTAGTGATGCCTTTTTTACATCAGATGTAAATAATTCTGGGGAAAGCTGTTTGGAAAAAATGCTAAAATATGGAACTTCTCCAAGTGTTTTAAAAGTTTTACTAGAAAAAATGAAAGAAGAACAGATTTTTTTCGCTTGTACAAACGAAGAACCTGAAATTTTGGAAGCATTGATAAAATCTGGATACAATGTAAACACGATGGATTCAAGTAAAATGACTCCAATAATGTTTGTGGCAAAGGTAAATTCAAATCCAGTTGTTATAAAAATGTTGTCATATTACGGTGCAATTTGGGATACTCACGATATCGACGGAAGAAATATTATTCATTATGCTGCAGCAAATTCAGATCCTACAATTTATAATTGGCTTCTTGAAAATGAAGATTATGAAGGCTTGATTAAAGAAAAAGATTATAGAGGAAAACTTCCAGCGTATTATCGCGAACATCCAGATAAATTTTAATCGTTTGAATTTACTTTGGTGGTTTTAGCCCATTCTTTTGGGCTAATTTTCTACAAACTTTTTTTGGAGGATTTATGGGCGATATTTACGCAAACACAAATTTAATTTTGAAAAATATTAGAACAGTTTATCTCGGTCTTAAAAAAAATTCTTTTACAATGGACAAGGATTTTGAATTTGAAATTGCATTAAAAAGATTGATGAGGTTTTTTCATCTTAGCACAAATGAAATTGCCTTATTCTGTAGTATTTTTGAAGCATATTTTATTTATAGCGAAAGACCTATAAGCCTTGCACTCGTTGCTGATGAATTAAATATAGACCCTCTTAGACTTCTTGAATTTAGAGATGAATTTAAATCCCTCGAAGAAAAAGGATTTATCTATTCTGATTCAGGAGATATGTCAGGTTCTTTTTCAAAGTTTTATCGTGTGCCAGAAGGCGTAATCAATGCAATCGTAAAAAATGATGAAAAACTTTTAGAAAAAGAACTTCGCGTTCGGGACAAAAGTCTTAAATATCCAGAAGATATTCCACAAAAAGAACTTTTTTATCCAGCTGAAGTTAAAGACGAAATTTCAAAAATTACAGAATATCTTTCCAACGGAAATTTAGAAGCAATCCAAAAGCGCCTTGCCGAAAATTCTATGCCAAAGGGAATTTGTGTTATGCTCTACGGTTCTCCTGGAACTGGAAAAACAGAAACTGTTTACCAAATTGCTAAAAAAACTGGCAGAAGTATTTTTCATGTTAATATTGGAAGTGTTGTAAGTCAGTGGATGGGAGGAACTATAAACAATCTTTCTAATGTTTTTGAAAAATACAATTTGCTTTGTAAACGCTCAAAAATGCGTGGCGAAGAAATTCCAATTCTTTTGTTTAATGAAGCAGATGCACTTTTTGGAAAAAGAATTGAAAATGTAAAACATGGTTCTGAAATTGATGCAAATAATACACAAGCAATGCTTCTTGATTCTATTGAAAGACAAGAAGGTATCATTATGGTAACTACAAATCTTGCTGGAAACTTTGATGAAGCCTTTGAACGCAGATTTTTGTACAAAATCAAATTTGAACGACCAAATCTTGAAATGAAAAAGAAAATCTGGAAAAGCAAAGCTGCATGGCTCAAAAAAGACGCTGTTGAACAACTTGCTTCAAACTACGATTTTTCTGGTGCCGAAATTGAAAACATCGTTCGAAAATCCACAATGAATGAAGTTTTAACTGGCAAACGGTCTTCTATAAAAGAACTAGAAGAATACTGCAAAACAGAAAGACTTGAAAAAAACAAGCAAACAAAAATCGGTTTTGCAAATTAAGATTTTCTCACAGATTTATTTTAGAGGAAGTGCTCAAGGTGAAGTTAGATTAAAGCCTTGTAGCACTTTTTCATATGTTATGTTGATGATTGTGGATTTAATTTTCCTCGGCCAAGTTGCACATTCCTTGGATATGCTTTTTCCAAGCTTCCACGAGCCATTGTGGTTCTAGAGGTTTTGCGTACATTCCTTGGGATAAAATCAATTCTTCAATTTTGAAGCTTTGGGTGGAGGAGAAAGTTAAAGTTGTGCAATCTCGTTCTTCATCATCATCTAGAATTTGGTCATCTGCCCAGATGCAACTTTTTACCATTGGGCGCGAATATTTGTAAAATTCGATTTTGTATTTTTCGGTTGTTTTTGAAGTGTAGGCACCAAATTTTCCACCACCGCATTGTTTTTGAAATTCGTAATCATGTGGAAGAACAAATGACGAATTTGTGATAACAAGATTTTGCATATTTCCAAGAGAGAAAATTCGAGTGTCGTTGCGTTCTTCTGAAAATCCGTAGAGAAAATATTTTCCGTCGTCTAAAATTAATTGATAAGGATGAACTCGTCTGTGGGAAATTTCTTGATTCCATCTGCCTTTGTAATCAAATTCAACGATTAAATCCAGTTTGAGAGCTTCGTAGATTTGTTTTAGGATTTCTTTATCAACAATGAACTGCGGAACTGGCGGAACTGCAATTCGGTCTAAAAATTCGCTATCAAAATTTATGCTTGTGTCTGTTAAAAAATCGATGATGTTGCTGATTTCATCGTAAAGGGGAGAATCTTTAAAATGCTCCAAAAGATGTTTTGCGGCAAACAGTGCCTGAACTTTTTCGGAAGAAATATTGTTAAAAGGCATTTCGTATTGCTCGGTGTAATAGTAACCTTTTCGGGCGTAATCGTATTCGATTGGAGCGTAAAGTCTGTCGCGCAAAAATTCGATGTCACGACTGATTGTGGAAATCCCTTTGCCAGCATTAAATTTTTTTGCAAGTTCGGTTGTGTTTGGATAGTTTCCATCCCGAATTTCTTTGTGAATATTGATAAGTCGTTCCAACATCAAATGTGTAAAAGTGTGTCGTTTGTCTTGTTTCATATTTCCCCCAATAAGGTTTGTAACGCTCAACTGTCATCCTGAATTTATTTCAGGATCTGTATCAATATTGAAAGATTCCGAAACAAGTTCGGAATGACAGTTTAATGCTGTTAAACAATCCTTCAATAAATTAAAATTTTATCACAGGTTTTTCTTTCAGTCTATCTTAAAGTGAAAGACTAAATTTTGTTATAGAGATTATAAATGAATTAGTCTGTCATATTGAGATAGAGTGGAGAAAGATTTTGGGGGAAGTTGGAAAAATCACAATAATCCAGATTGAACTCTTCTGGATATTTTTTATGGCTACTATGTTATACTAACAGAAGTGTAATATTACGGTAAATTTTTTACACAGTTTGTCTAGTAATAGTTTTCCCGTTCGGGAAAAAATATTGACTTTAACTATAAAAATTTCTTGATTTTCCCGTTCGGGAATGGTACTATTATTTTATGGAAATTTTTACTGTAAAAGATTTATCAAAACTTGTAAAAGAAAAACGTTTAGCTCTTGGAATGTCCCAATCTGATGCTTCTGCACTTTGTAATGTGGGAATAAGATTTTTATCAGAATTAGAAAATGGGAAACCTACTTTGCAAATTGATAAGGTCTTAAAAGTTGCGAATTTCTTTGATATAAAGATTTTTGCAGAATAATTATTGCAGGAAAATAAAATGAAGTTGAATGTTTTTTTGTTTAACACATTAGCAGGATATCTTTTTTCTACAGCTGATAGAGGTGTTGTTTTTGTATATGACGAAAACTATGTAAACAATAACGGAATGCCTTTGTCTTTATCTTTGCCACTTCAAAAAGAAGAATTTTCTCAAAAAAAATGTATGCCATATTTTTCTGGTCTTTTACCAGAAGGTACGATTAGAAACAGAATTTCTGAATATTTGCATATTTCTGAATCAAGTACAATTAAGTTTCTTCAAGCCTTAGGCGGAGAGTGTAGTGGAACAGTTTCGTTTTATAATTCAGAAGATGAAATAAATTTCCCAAAACAAAATTGGGAATTTTCAGAAGAAAACTACATTCCTTTTTCAAATGAAAACTTATACACATTTATAAAAGAATCAAAAAATAAACCAATGCTTTTGGGTTCTAAAGATTTACGACTTTCCTTAGCTGGAGCTCAAGAAAAAATATCTTTAGCATATTTTAACGATACTTGGCATTTACCAAAAAATGGAGCGCCATCTACACACATATTAAAACCAACTAGAAGTGATGAACTGTCTACAATGGCACAAAACGAGTTTTTTTGTATGAATCTTGCTAAAAAATTAAATCTACCAGTTCCAAATACTCAAATTTTAGAAATGGAGGATTTATCTGTTTTTGTTTGCCAACGATACGATAGAAAATTTGATTCTGAAAAAGGGACAATACAAAGAATCCATCAAGAAGATTTTTGCCAGGCTCTTGGAATTATGAATGATATAAAATATCAAGCAGATGGTGGACCGTCTTTTAAAGATTGCTTTAATTTGATTCAGCAAAAATTCTCTAATAAAATAGAACAAATAAACATTTTCTTAAAATCAATTTTATTTAATTATTTGATTGGAAATTGTGATTCTCATGGGAAAAATTTTTCATTGATGTTTGAAGCTTCAAAAATCAAACTTTCTCCGCTATATGATTTAGTTAGCACAACTGTTTATCCTTCGTTGACAACAAAAATGGCAATGAAATTAGGCAGTAATTATGAAATAGAAAAAATTACTCGTAATGATTTTTTTAAACAAGCAGAAATATTTGATATAAAAAATAGATTTTGGCTAAATACGATAGAAGACTTTTCAAAAAATCTAATGTCAGCCTTTACGGATGTTTCCAAAATGTCTGAGTTCTCAAAATACGAAGATCTAATAGAACTTTTGCATAAACAAATCAATTCACGACTTACTGTTTTAACTAGTTAGGTTTTGAAGGAGTAAAACGATGAAAAAACTATTACAGTTTATATTATTATTCACACTATAAAAGCCCCAAGATAAACCGCAACAATACTATTATACGATGAGTAAGCGTACATTTGCGCTATGCGTAATAGTACTGTTACGATATGTATAAGTGTACGCTTAGGTGATGAGTAATAGTGCCTTTATGGTATGAGTAGGGGGAGGTTATGTGATGTTATTCTACTTTTTTTAATATTTTATGTGTATCAAGTGAAATTTGTTTTACTTCAAATTTTGGAGGATTCCCTTTTTCCCAAGGAAAGAAATTATTTTCTTTTAGCCATTTTTCTATTTCAGAATTAATTAACTCTCTGCAAGTTGAATTCCAAAAAGATTTTTTATTAGTATTACATGTAACTGTGGTGATTGAATTATTATTGGGTAATTGAATTTTAATTGAGGTAACATCTCTTGAAAAATATATGTTCCGATCTTTTTCAGAAATTTTAAATCCAAATCCTTTAGTACCATTTGTCCATGCTGTAAATATCATAGTAGTCCTTTTATTTTGATAAATGAGTTTTTATGTATGTGAGTGTAACATTGTATCACAATAAATAAAAATCGTATATAAGTTTAACATTTTAAATAAATTGTGATTAGACTCTTAAATCCGTTCCAAAGTCTTAGTAATAAAAAATCTTTTGTATCAACTAGGTAATTATGTGGTATTTTATGTAGATTTAAATACCTCGCGATAAAATCAATAAATTTATTTTTACTCTCTCATATTATGATATGGATTTTGTGATAAAATACTTATAATTTACGAATTTATCAATTATAATGAAATGAGAAATAACATAAGGGGTTTTTTGTGAAAAAAAATTATTTACTTTTTATTATTTTAATTTCTTTAACATCTGTAGCATTTGCATTAGATAAACAACATGTTTATATAACTCAGTGGTGTCAGAAACCAGGGGGGCAATATGCGGAATTAACTACTCCTCAATTACCAAGTGGAAAAATTAATTTGAAATATGATTTTACAGTTGAAGGAAAAGATGATAAGCATTCTGTAATAGACTGTATTATGAAATTTCCCAAAGATTTGGATATTGGAATTGTTTCTTGTACAGGAATTCAAGGTTTATCTAGTAAAGATGATGGTACTGTTGCTGCTTTGACTATTTTTGCAGATGAAGAATATCAATATTGCGAATTTTTAATTCCTCAAAAAAATAGAGGTCAAGGGTTTGTTGAATTTCAAGTTAATATTCCAACTTCAAATGGTAGTAAAAATATACCAATTGAACTTAATTTTGAACATTTTAAAAAGCCATTTTTTCTGAGATATGGAACAGGAATAGGTATTGGTGTAGGTATCGTGGCAGGTGTTGTTACAGGGATGTTAACTTTTAATCCTGCAACAGGTGTTGCTGCGGGACTAGGTGCCTGTGGAGCCGTTAGTACTGTTACTACTAGTGCAATAGGGCTTGGAAGTGCAATCGCTTTAGGAACAGGAGTTGGAATAGGGACAGCTGCAGCAACTTCATATATTTCATACGAAGTAATCCAAGATTCTATGCAAGAAATGAAGAATAAATACAAATCATCCAAAATGAATGATTCATATACTAAATTTACATTACAAGTAAAATAACTAATGCCGTATGATTAGGATAAGAAAAAGACTTTATTTATTATCATTATTATTTTTCTCGTTACCAAATTTTTCAGAGCCATTAATAAATGAAAAAAATAATTTAATTTCAGAAGAATTTTCTTTATTGAATGAAAGAGAATCTTTGATAGATACTTCTAAAACTATTTTTGATTCAGAAAAAGTATTAATAGAGAAAAATTCTTTAGAGAACAATTCTGAAAATATAATTAATACTTCAAATGGTTTAGGTGTATATAATGCAGTAGTACAGCATCAAAAGGCAAATGTTATAGATTCAGTAAGACAAGATAATGTTGAAATTTCTATAAAAAGTTCTTATTTAAATGGTTATCAAGAATACTTAGAAACTATTACAAGTATTGATCCTAAAGCAAAACATAAATTTGCTGCCTATTATTCAGACTGGCAGTGGAATAATAAAGATTTAGATTTTATAAAATATTCTGTTAATAGAGCTGAAAATGAAAGGCAAATAGAATTATGTTATGATAAAGCTGTAAAAAATTTTGGACTTGGAACAGTTATTATTGGGACAACTTGGATTGTTTCTTATATTGTACCAGGTGGAACAATTTATCAAGCTGCGATACTTGTTATTACTAAGTCGACAACATTTAGTGCTATATCAGGAAGTGCTATAGGTGCTATAATTTCTGCGAGTATCGGGCTAGTACAAGAGAAAACAGATGAAGAAATTATTTGTGATATTGTAAGAGGAACATCAGAGGGATACTTAGTAGGTGCAATAACTGGCTTTGTTGAAGGTTTTGGCAATGTATATAAATTATCAAAGGAATCCATAAAATTAAAAGATTTTACTAAGACAAAAATACTTTTTGATAATAAAGTTTTTGATTTAAAAGGAAAAAAAATTGGAGATTATTATCATGGAGATGTTATTACCGTTGATGGCAGAAAACTTCATTTAGCTAAAAATGTTAAAACAAGTGGGGATAAGAGTGTTATGGGAATTCCATATAAGTATTATTTAGCTGATGATGGTAATGGTCATTTTTTTAAAGTTCTTATGCCTGATTTTGATGAAATTAAAATTGTAAATAAGACATATAAGGTTCCACAATATGTGAATAATAATGGAAAGATTATTAATTTATATAAAAATGATGCAAAATTAAAAAAATGGTGCAGAGAACAGTATCTAAAAGATTTAAAAAATTCTAATTTTTTAAAAAGGGAAGGTATCTCAAAACAAGAAGCGTTATTACGAATTAAATTTGAAGAAGAGGGAATAAAGTTCTTTGATTATGATAGCAAAATCTTTAAGGACTTTATAAGTAAAAATAATATAACAATCGAAGATGTTTATGATTTTTTAGATAATTATGACCGAGGAGAATGGCATCATTTAGCTTCAAGTGGGGAAATGATATATGTACAGAAAGGCCATGGTTCTACATATGCTCCTCATACTGGTGGTAATAAATTTTGGTGTGATCAAGCAGAAATACAGATAAATAATGGTAAAATAAATACAATAATAAATAAGAAAAATTAAATTTTCGGAGGTGTGATTATGGTCGAATGGGTAGCATATGTTCCTTTAAGAACAGGATTGGATGAATTTGAGAATGAATACAATATTAAGATTCCTTCTGATTTGAAGGAAATTATACAAAAATATAATAAAGGATGTCCCAAAAAAAGTAGAATCCCTCTTTCAAATGGAAGTTTTACAGAAATATATAGGTTAATATCTTTCAGCAAAACAGGCAATAATAATGTTTATTCAATCATGAAATTATTTGAAGAAAAAAAGATTATACCATTTGCGATGACAGAAAGTAATAAATATATTTGTGTGTTGGATAATAAAATAGTTCTTTATAAAATTGGTAAAGGTGTGGAATTTGAAATATGTTCAAATGTTACAGAGTTGTTACAATTACTTTACTAAAACTGAGTTTAAGAAATTAACAGAAGGGGAAAATTTAAAATGGCTATTGGAGAAAATCAGTTAATAGGAGCTGCAGGACAGTACTATGTTGGCTATAAACTTTCAGAAAACAAACTCCGTGCTGCACAAACAATTGGTAATGCAGTTGGAGTTGATATACTAGTTTGTAATGATAGAGGATTGGAATCTTGTTCTATTCAGGTAAAAACATCAAAAAATGCGTATCGTTCAAATCGTTATGGTAATGAAGGGTATGAATTTGATGTTGGAGATTCTGTTATTGGAAAATCTTCTATTAATCTTTGGTATGCGTTTGTGGGCCTACAACAACAGAAGTATTCGTCTTTTAATCCACAAGTTTTTATAGTTCCTTCCAAGTGGGTTGCAGATTTTGTTAAACCAGATTTCTCACGTAAAGTGTTCTTTCTTCCTAAAGAAGCTACTAATTTGTGTTTAGAACGTTGGGATTATATAAAAGAAACATTACAGAAAAATCAGGATATAATCACATTTGCAACAACATGGCCAAAAGAAATGGTTAGATGGGGAAAATAAATATATATATTATTTTCATATTTTTACATCTAATATTAATGTAGTAAAATATTTAATTTTTTGGTTTTGCTTCAAATTATTATAATTTTTTACAATCAAGAATCTGTCAATTTTCTGATTTCCATGGTATAATAGTTAATCTAGAGGTGTTTTGTGGCATTTGTTGAAGAAAACTTGGACAGACTTATTTATCAGTGTGAAAATGGCGATGAATCAATATCTTTTTTAGCTATTTTTTCTTTTCTAGAAGGTTGGCTACGTGAAAAATTAGATTTACCTTTTAGTACAAATAATAAAAAATTTCATTTTCCTCAATTAATTGAAGAATTAAGAAAACATGAACGTGGTATTGGTTGTAGAGAATTAGGACCATATACAAAATTAGAAGAACAACTTTTAAAAGAATTAGTAAAATATTATGGAGACAATAATTGGAATGATCTAAAAACAAAAACCACAGCAAATAGAATTCGGCATTCTTTTTCTAAAAGCAACGAAGGTTCTCTTTTTGTTGTTGTTGAGATGTTTATTAAATTTGCAACTTATCATGAATTTTTAACCAATAGTATTTCAAATTTGAGGGAATCAAAAAGAATTACTGATTCAAGAAGTAATTTGCCTATAAAACCCAAAGATGATTCAATTTTATATAATTTCCAAAATGATTTATTCTCCAAATATGAAAGTTGCTTAAAAAACAGAAAAACACAAGAAGATGTTTTAACCTCTATAAATGAAACGGAAAATCAGATATTTCAATCAATTGAAAAATTCGAATCAGATAAAAAAATTCTTGATTTAGTAAAAAAATTAAAAGAAAAAAAAGATCAATTATATAGTGTTGAAAAAATATCTAAAACTCTTCAAGACTATGAGGAATATATTAATGAGTTAGCAATTTCTCTTATAGAAGCTAGAAATAAGAAAAATTATGAAAATCATGTTTTGCATTTAAGCAAGCAACAAATAAATCTTATAAAAGATGATATTGATGGTTTAACTAATAAACCTGGACACTCTATGTACATAAAGGGAGGTCCTGGGACAGGAAAGACGTTAGTTTTGATTGCTATTCTTTTTAAGTTGTATTCTACAAGAAAAAGAACGAAATTACTAACTTACTATCCAACTTTAAATAAGTATATTTCCTACCTTTTTGATTTATACAATGATCAAAAATTACTTTCCGATTTAAACATTCTTCCTTTGAACGAAAGACAATTACACACTCTTAGAGAAACAGGTATATTAACATTTGACGATTTCATTTTACCTAGAATAGCGATTGCTTTAGGAGTTGAACTAAATAACATAAAAAAAATAAAAGATTTCAAAGAACCTATGATGGAAATTATATCTCAAATTGAACCTGACCAAAGAAAAGCTATAAAATTATATGATGAAATTACAACAGACATATGGCCAAATTTATTAACAGAACCGAATTATTACACAGATAAATATTCTAATGAAGTATATCCAAAAAAACAAAAAAAATGGGAAAAAATAAAAGAAATTATAAAACAAGTTGATGAGAAAAATTTATATTCTGATTTATATGCATATTATAAATTTGGATTAGATCAAAATATTGACGAGATTGCCCTTTCTAATGATCTTCAAGATTATATATTAATTGATGAAGCTCAAGATTTAACCAATGCCCAGATTTTTGCAATAAATAAATTTGTAGATTCAACAGGTGGACTAATTTTAGCTGGAGATCCAAGTCAGGAAATTAGAAATAAACGAATCTCAATGGGGCAACTTGATGTAAATATTGGCGGAGGGAAACGATATAATCCTGAATTAACAACAAATTTTAGAAGTTCAAAATTAATTCAGGATTTGGGGAACGCCTATAAAAAAACACCATGTTTACATATTATGAAAAATACAAAATCTATAGATGGTATTACTGCAGGACCTCCTCCTCAGGTTTTTATTACAGATGATACTGATAATACAAATTATACAAAAACTTTTTCTCAAATTGCTATTTCTGTAGAAATGTGTATTAATGAATTATGTATTCCAAAAGATAATATATGTATTGTAGCTTTTACAGAAGAAGATCTTATAAATATTCAAAAAGAATTATTAACTAGAAATATAGAATCAGTATTAATTTATAAAGAAGAAAAGCCTTTTAAGAAAGTAGAAAATAATGAAAAACCAAAAGTAAAATTATGTACTGTTAATGAAATAAAAGGAATTGACTGCGCTGTTCTTTTGTTCTTTATATCAGATCAATCTATTGAAAAGAATTATGGAGGAATTGTTCCTGAATTAAAAGCAAATGCTATTTATACTTGTATAACACGAGCTATGTATTTGCTTCAAGTTTTTATTCCGCGATATTGTGTTTTTAAGGACTTAAGCGTTGCGGTTTTAATAAAGAATCTTGTTCCTAATGATGATGATATAGCTTCATTTATAGAGGAACATAATAAAAAAGAGAGGAAAGGAATTCTTGTAAAAGAGGTTTTTGATGAAAATCCTCAAATGACAGATTCTGAAATCCAAGATAAAATTAGATTAGATTTGAAAAATATATATCGAGAAGTTTACGGAACAGATGAAAATTGTATTATAGATTTTTCGGAAGATTTATTAGTTGCTTATGTTTATGCGGAAAAGAAAATTGTTTCTGAAGTTCAAAATAAAGTGTTAGAAATATCTTTATCAGATGCACTTAAAGAATGGCCAGATGCAAAGATAGGCGATGAAAAGTTATTATATATTAAGCCTGCTACATTGAAAACAGCAAGAGATGAGAAAGAAAATAATAATGTCGATTCAACCATACAAAAAGATAAAAAGAAGGTTATAGTACAAAGGAAAAATATTGTAATTAGGGGAAAAACAGGTAGTATTATTGGGAATTTTTATAACGATCCAAATTGTATAACAGTAAATTTTAATGATTTCAAATTCCCTCGTCTTCAGTTCTTAAAGGTTAATAAGAATCAAAATGAAGAAGGTTTATTTAATCAATGTAGTAGAGGAACCTGTATAAAGTATGATGTAATAGAAAATAAAGAAAAACAATTAGAAGCAATAATTACGGAAATACTTTAACAGTGAATTTTGCAATTAACTAAAAATCTCATTCTGCCTATTTATTCTTCTATTTCTCTCTTCAACTACAGTCTTTGGTTCTAAAACTTTCATATTAGGACCAAACATTAATGTTTTGATGATTATTTCGGATTCATCGCTTTTATCATAGTTCACGGTCAACTCATATGTATTTTCTTTATCTGTTTTCTTACAGGTTTTCTTGAAATATGAGAACATTCGGATTGCACGATTAAAATTGTATAGAGTTTCTGTGTCATCATAAATTTCAACTTTAAGAGTTTCATATACAGTAGAACTTTCCGGTTTTTCTGGTTTTTCTTTTGTGATTTCAATTGATTTTATCTTTTCAAGATTTATCGGATATTTCAATTCTTTTACAAATAAACGGAATGTGTTGTCTTTTTGTGAATAATCTAGATATGTTGGTGTGAATATATCTGAAATATTCTTACGTCCATAAACCAGGTGTACAAAGTTTTTGTTATTAATTGCATTAAGAATTGTCTGGAAGATTTTTATATAGTTCTGGTTATTAAAGTCATCGCCGTCTTTATTTTGGTCAAAGTATTTTACATTTTCAGATGTCCACAAAGGTTTCACATGCTTTAGTGAATCTTTTAACTCTTTTGTAACTATCGGATTTATAAACATTGTTATGCGATTGTCTTGAATAATTGATGCAAGAAATCTGAGCTCAATTGTTGTTAACGGAAAATCTGGAGTATAATTAATCGGAGATGTAACTCCATTTTCAGAACTATCAAAAATTGTAGTTGTTTGTGTATTATTAAATATTATATCGTAAAGTTCTCCTGGTGCTTCAATGTATGCTGATTTTTTAATAATTTCTGATATAACTTCGTTGGAAAGAGGATTTTTTTTTGTTGGTAACATAAGTTTCTAAAATATTTCTGATAGCTAAATAATATGTACTATAAAGTGGATTAAACAGAGGAGAATTTTTAGATTCAAGTTTTTGTGTATAGGAGAAACATTGATTTTGTAATATTTTTTTTCCTTCTCTATATTTACCTTCTGCTAAAAGAGATATATCTTCTTTTATTTTTGATGAATAGGGAAAATCTAATTCGGTTATTCTTCCAAAAAAAGATCTTATCCAAGGTATTATTTCATTCGAATCGATAATATTGGCTGTAAACTCAGAGTGGTATTCATCTAGTTCTTTTACTATTCCTGTTACTGCTTCTCTTTTTATTCTAGCAGGAATATAATTCTTTTTTTTCTGATGGATATTCAATTACAAAACGTACATGTTCTAATTCATTTGATTTTTCCTCTTTGAACGAAACTCCCCAAACAAACTCTTCCATTTCAGAGAGTTTGTTTCTATATGAATCATATTCGGGACATATTTTTGTTTTTTTTGCTGCAAGTACTAATTCTAGGTTTTCAGAGAAAAGTTTTTCTTCTTCTTTATTCCAGAACACAACATATGTTCGCCCTGTTTGTGTACTTATAAATATTTTTAAAGGAATTATTGTTCTCAGTTCAAATCTTTCGGATTCAATTTCAAGCAAACATTTTTCATTGATAGCTTCTAAAATAGTAAACATAATTTCATAATCGATTGAGTTAAAAAAAAATGATGCTTGTAATGAATTGGAGTATTCAAAGGTTCTGAATTTAAATTACTTAAACCCTCTAGGATAAATGAGCCTATAACTCCTAAAGGACAGGTTTCGCTTGCAAATTGAATAGCTTGTTTTACTTCTCGTGCAGACAATAACTCTTTGATTTTTTTAGTATCGGTTTTTCGAATTTTCTTTTTATCCTCGGAAAATTCTATGACTCCTGCTTCTGCAAGTTTTTCAAGTTTTGCTTTTACTCCTTTTTTATCAATTCCTTTACTTACATATTTGCTTAAAAGATTGTCAGGTTTGTTTGAATCACTATCGGAAGTCAATGAAAACCAATTTATTCCATCTGGATAATCTTCGAGAATATCTATTATGGCAAAATCAAAAGATAAATTTGATGCAATAGAATTACTTGTTTCCCAAAGTGCATAAAGGGGATTCTCTGTTTCGTTTCGAGTATCAAAGGTAATAATTGGGTTTGATTTTTTCTTTGTGTTTGTTTTTGCTGACATAAAGCGTTCATCAAGAAAGTTACGTATAGAATTTAGATTATTGGTAAAAGTCCGAGAGCTTTTTCCAAGATTTTCTGTTTCTAAATAATTATTAAATCCTTCTAAATACAGATTTCGTACTAATTTCTTTATTACATCAAAGTTGCTTATTGCTCTATTCTGGTTTGCCATAAGTAGTATTATAGTATGAAAATTCTTAATTTTGCAGAAAAAATCCCCGGATATTTCTGATAAATCCAAAGTAAGATTGCTTTAGTTTGTTAAAAAAGAAAACGCATTTTCCCATTTTGACAGTAATACTATGTAGTCCACAACTTACAAGGAGATAAATATGACTAGAAGCAAATTTACACATGGAATGATTGAGCGTTTGTTAGTTATTAACAATGAATTAGGTACAGAAAAATATCCTAATACTCCTAAACTTGCAAAAAAGTTAGAGGTTAGTATTGCAACCATTAGTCGAGATGTTGAATTTCTAAGGGATAGATTGAATGCTCCAATTGAATATAGTTTTGAAAAAAAAGGCTATTACTACACAAGAAAATATCAACTTTTGGGAGAACTTGAAAATTATGTTTTAGGATAAATTTTTACTCTCTCTCAAGATGATAGACTAATTGAAATATTATAGCGTTATGCGGAATTTTTCAAAAGTTGTCAATTTTGAGATTAATTTTACTCTTATAAAATAACGAATATCAATAAATTTTTAAGGAGAAACAATATGAATACAATTAGCAAAGAAACAGAACAAAATTTAAAAGAAAAATTTAACGGATTCAAAAATGGCAATTTTTCTTCAGCAGATACAACAACAGTTCTCAACAACATTGAAGATATCTTAAGCAAAAGTGAAAGCGGACCATTGAGAGAATTTTTTGATGATATAAAAGTAATGTGTTCAATGGTTAAATCTTGGATAAAGAAAGAATATAAAGAAATTCCCGTTAGAACTATAGGAATGGTGATTTTGACATTGGGATATGTTTTTTCTCCAATAGATTTAATTCCAGATACAATTCCAGTTTTAGGTTTATTAGATGATGCAAAGATGGTTGAGATGTGTCTTGCTGCAGCAAGAAGTGATATTAACGATTATAGACTTTGGAAAAATAAACAAGGAAAATAATTATTTTTCTGTCAACTTTTTAAATAATTTTACTCTTATAGAGTATAAAAAACAACAAACTTTACGGAGGAAACTATGGTATTAGAAATCATCACACTTAGTGCAATCGGAGTAACTTATTTAACTGGCGACAAAAATCGAAAAGAAAAAATGCGCAAGATAGGTGCTGGAATTGTGGATGTTACAAAAGAAGTGGCAGTTGAAGTTGCTGGAAAAACTAAAGAACTTGTAAAGAAAATGAAAGAAAAGCAAGACTCAAAAACTACGGATAATAACTAAAATTTTTTGCAGAAGTGTCAATTTTTTGGTTATTTAAACTCTTATTACAATATAAACATTTATTCGGAGGAAATTATGAATTTTATTAAGGACTTTTTTATGGACATTGGAAGAAAACTTAAGAACTTATTATCAACTTTGTGTGTGATTGCACTTGTGCTTATCTTGTTGTCAGGACTTGGAACATTGTTTTTTAATCGTGAGAATGTAACTTCTGTAGAATCAAAATCATCACAACCAGTTATGCCAGACTACAAAGATTTAGATGAAGAAATTATTTCTGCAATGAAAGTTGCTTACAACTCAGCTCAAGATTACGCATCAGCAGAACTCGATATCTGGATAAACGAAATGATGGCTCGTGCTGATGAAGATTTTCTCGATGATTATTTTAGTTTCATGCAAACAAAGCGTCGGGAATTAACATCTTTGTATAATACTATTGCTCATCGTATAAGTAAAAAGGCACTATCCGCAGAAGAAGTTGCACTTAAAAAACTTGAAGATGAAATCGAACGCAAAGTGATAAAGCCTGAAATCTCACAAGCAAGAATTGAAAACATCACAAAAGAAGCAATCGATGTTTACTTAACAGTTCTTGATATAGAATTAGAGAAAATTCGCAAAATCAACAAGTATCCTGTGGGAGATTGGAATAAATATGTTGCAGATTTATGTGGACTCACATTGGATGTGGATGCAAAAAAATATCCTATAGCATTAAAGTCTGTAGTTGTTTCCACAATTGGTTTGACAGGGTTTACCGCATATAAAGTTGTGCCAATGGTAAAAGATGTTGCTGTAAAAGTAAGTGCAAAAATCGCAGGAAAAACAGCTTCATCTGTAGCAAAAACTGGAACAGCGGTTGCCGCAAAAACAGCAGGTAAAGCCGCCAAAGCGATTCCTGTTGTTGGTTGGGGAATTACAGCTGCAATTTGTATTTGGGATGTTGTAGATTATTCAAAAAGTGCAAGAGAAGGGAAAACTATGCTTCGAAAAAATCTTGATGAATATTTTAGGGAAGTGAAAAAACAGTTGTTGGGCAACTCCGAAGATAGCATCATGGGTTCTATAAGGATTTGGGAAAAAAGCATGAAAAAGAACATGCGCTAGATTGTGTTGGCTGATAAAAACTTTGTCGACTTAAAACTTGAGTGGTAGGGAGGCAAGGTTTTTATCTGGATTTTTTTAATTTTTTTTTAGGGAGTTTAATATGATTGATTTTAGAAATTTTGATTTTGGAAGTTTTAATCTTAAAGGAAAAGGAATTTTTGGTGTTCTAATTGGTGCCGTAATTATGGGAAGCGCTTGGTTGATTAATAGTATTCGACAGGGACAATTCAAGAAAAAACAAATCGATATTGTAAGTTTGTTAAATCAAGAAATTGGCTATCATCGTTGTGAACTTGATAAATTAAAACTACAACTTCCAGATTACAAGCGAAAAAATATCTTTAAGAAAAATGAAAATGAAACACAGTTTAAAGAGGTATCAGAAAAAATTCGGGGGATAGAAAAGAAAATCAAAGAGATTGAAAAACAAATAACCAAAATTCGCAATTGCAAAAATAAAGTTGGGTTAAAAGAATTTGAAGGTGTTGCTAAATCAGATTTGGTTGTAACGATGTAGAGAACTCTCTGGGCCAGAGATACAGAAAAATTAAATTATTAAGAAGTTGAAAGGAAAAATATTATGAAACAAAATAAGATTAAAAAAAAACTAAATGTAATTATGTTTAATTTCATTTTTATTTTCACACTGATAAAAAAGAAGATTGATTCAGAGAAAACTATTGCTATATCTAAAGATGATGCTATGGAATTATATACTAGATTGAATGACGCACGAGATAGAGAAAGCAAGATTTACGAACAAATAAATGATTTGCACAAGAAAGTGTCAGATAGAAAGAATGATATAATTCCTGAACTTCGTGATTTTGACTTTGAACTTTTTAAAGTTAGATTCGGAGGAAGTTATTTGGTTTTATCCTCTTTTATTGATTATTTGCGAAAAAAAATCTTTTGTAATGAAAATGAAGATTCAATAAAGATTTATAAATCTTTCTTCAAGCATGTAAAATCCATCGAAACCGAAATGAATCTTAACATTGAACTTATGCGTTTAATTAGAGATTATTCTGACATCCCTGAAAACTGCATTTCAAAAAAATCTAGGGAAGATTTTAGAAAGCGTGTTAAGCATATTTTTCAGGATTGATGTTTGTATATATTTTAAAAATTCCTTTTTCAATCACTCACACCTTGATAGACTCGCTGTATTAATCTACCTACAAGACAATTCTTGGAGGTAAATTTATGTCAAAATCAAATTCAATTCACAACCAAAATCCTAAAAAAACAACTTCTGTAATAAAAAAAATCGCAAGGTGGATTTGTTGTCTTGCTGTGGGCTTCCTTACTGTAATCGGTGCAACAACTTTGTATTCCAGAGTTTCATCTGTAGTTAGTAATAAAATACTTGCAAAAAAAGCGTTTAAAGCTTCTTTCAATAATATAAAAGAAAATCCAGAGGATGCAGACGCCTGGTATAAATTGGCTTTGTTTTACGAATATGGCTACGGTACGAAAGAAGATGATGTATCGGCTTTTGAAAACTATCTAAATTCAGTTACAACTTTTGAAGAAAAAGAATTTACAGATGAAATTTCACAAGCGTACTATGAATTAGGTTTGTGTTATATGAATGGGAAAGGAACGGAAGTCGATTTTGATAAAGCTTATCAGACTTTTGAAAAATTAGTTTCTTTGGAAGTTTATCATTCGGAAGCCTGGTTTAATCTTGGAATTTGTAATATTGCAAGAAAAGTTCCAAAGGAAGAATATGAAAAAATCTATCGAACCTTAGAAAAAGAATATGGAAGTTCACTAGAAAATATTGTAAAAGATATTCCGTATTTTGTGTATTTTGAAAATCAATCGCTTTTGAAAGATTTTGTTTCGGAACAAGATTATGAACAAACTAGAGAGTATTTTTGGCGAGCAAAGGAATTTTACAAATTTTATCACGATACAATTTCTTACCTAGGATTTTTTTATCGTGATTTTACTCCTGAATGGTTTGTAAATTTTATTAAAAACGATAATCCTTCTTCCAGTGAATTATTTTTGCTAGAAAGGAAGTATTCGGAAAATTTCTAACAATTGACGATTTTGTAGGAATTTTGCAAAATAAAATTAACGATTTTGTTGTTTTCTGTGTTTTAAAATTGACGATTTTGCAATTAAATCCTACAAAAATTCTTAAAATAATTTTTACTCTCTCACGCTTTGAAAGACTGCCTTGTTTATTATTGATGTATAAACTTTTTATACGAGGTGAAAATATGTCAAAAAAAGATAATTTTTCTTTTGGTAATATTATATTGAGAGGTTCTGTTTTAGATAACTGCGATATTAAAGCTTTAACATTGGAAAATGTTTGCGATATTAAGACAATTCTTGCTTATGAATATGAGGATAGCAAACATTGTCACGATGCTAGTTGTGTTATGGAAATAATTTTTCACAATTTTCAAGAAAATATTCAAGATGATAGAATCAGAATTTGGTACTATTACCCTTCTGATTTGTTGGTTCAGTTTAATGAAATTATGTTTAGAGATTTAACCGATCCAAATTCATTTTCCGCATATTTTAATCCTTCCAATCCTATTTCGGTTAAGATGGATTTACCTTGTACTTTTTGGTCAAATGATGACGAATCTGGAATTAAAACAGAAGATTTTGAAGAATTCAACTGTAAAATCAAACATAAAAAACGATTTTATGAAACAAATCCAATAATGCCTGATGATTAATTTTAGTCTATCACGCTTTGAAAGACTAACCATGATATTATTTTTTTAGAAAAGATGCTTCCTTGTCAACTTTTAAGATTTTTTTACTCTTATATAGTGCAGGGTAGCATGAAAATACAAGGAGTTTTTATGAGAGATTTATTTTTTACTATTAAGTTTTATTCATCTAATTTTTTTTCTAGAGTTCGTAACTTTATAATCGATGCTGTAGAATTTACTTTTTATTTTACAAAAGCTATGTTTCTTTTTCCTTTTGCAAAACTTGGATGTGTAAAAGCCCAACTTGAAATTGCAGAAATCGTGGTATCACATAATTGGCAAAATTACACAAAAGCTATCAAGAAAATAATTGGAGAAGAAAATATTTTAGGATGGATTTTTACAGAAACATTAAAAAATAATACTCATGCTTTAATTCTTGCTGGAGATATTTATGAAAGAAAAGCCGATGATTTACATTCTTCTTTAAGAGATGGAAACTCAAAAAACACAGAAGACGATGTAAAAAATTTATTCAAAATATCTTTGAACTATTACAAACAAGCATCCGATTTAGGCAGTGCTTTTGCTCAACTTAATTGTTATAGACTTCACGATTTTTATCATTATTGTGTTGATTTAACTGAAGCCCAAGCAAAAGAATTTTTATTTCTTTCTGCAAAAAACAATTTGCCAAACGGACAATTCTTATACGGAGAAGAAATGCTAAAACAAGATAGATTTGAAGAAGGTCTTTTCTATATTGAAAAAGCTGTAAAAGCAAAAAAACGAATGTGGGCAAAAGAAATTGGTTCTTACGGAAATAGAAAAAAAGCAACTCAATGGTACAAAAAAAATAAAAATCTTAAAGAGATTGTACAAAATGCTTTTTCTGGAAATGCTCAAGCGATGTTTGAATATTCTGAATATTTGCTTAATGACTCTCACAAGAACGATTCTTTAAAACTTGCTCATAAGTGGCATACAAAATCTGCTCGTGCTGGTTTTCCTCGTGCCATGGCCGAAGAAGGATATTTTATTATTCACGATTGGGTTTCTGGAACTTTGGAAGATGCTTTTAATTATTTTCAGAAAGCTGTTGAGGCTGGATATAAGAAAGCTCATTATGGAGTTGCCGAATGTTATCTTTATGGTTGGGGCGTTGAACAAAATTATGAAAAAGCAAAATATCATTTTGAAAAAATAGGGAAGGGAAATATTTTAAAAAATATCACTGCCGAAAACATCAAAGAAAAAATTGATGGCGACAGAACTTTAAAAAATGATAGAGAATTTTACAATTAGTATAGGAGAAAATATGAAGAAAAAAAATCGTAGCCCACTTTATTGTAAGCCAAAAATCATTGATGGAGTTGATGTAAATAATTATCAATGTTACTCATACAAAGAACTGATTGAAGCTGAAAATAAAAATCACAATCATGAAATTCAGTATGCAATTTATGATTGTCTTAGGTCTTCTCGTGGTGGTGAAAAATTTAAACTTGATGCGCTAAAAGAATTTTCTAAAAATAAAAAATTTCACGAAGCAAAAATTCAAGAAAGATATCAAGTCATGGAAAGAGAAGATAATGATGTAAATTTCTCTTATGTTAAAAAAAGATATATTGATGGAATTGCGCAAGATATTTCAATAGGAAAAGCAGAACAGTGGTTAGAAAAAGCGGCTGCTCAAAATAATCCTGATGCACTTTTTGTGATTGCAAATCGGGAGTTAGAAAAATTTAAAGAAGGTAAAATTATCGATGCAAATTATGTAACAGATAATTTTGAAAGAGCTTTGGCTTTTGGTTCATTAAAAGCGGCTGAATTTCTTATTCCCGTTTATCTTACTGGTAAAGATGGACTTCCAAAAAGGGAAGTTCGTGCAAAAATAATTATCAAATGTTTTAATACTCCTAAGTATAAGTTTTATTTATCGAAAGATAATTCATATTGTAATATAGAAGAAATTGACAATGTTCTAATAAACAATAACGCACTTTGTAATCGTATGGTTGAACTTTATGATCAAATGGCTTTAATAAAAGAACATCTTGATAAAATGATTAAAGAAGGAAAAACTTATTACAAAGGTTACAAACTTCGAGGCTCAATAAGTTTTTGTTATGAAGATGAAAAAAAATCAGAAGATGATGACACAAGATATTACGAAGCTGATTCTGATTGGAAATTAGTCTTTGAAGATGGAAATCCTCTTCCAAATAAAATTGATGCCCTGGCTTTATGGAAAAATAATAACTTTGGTGAATTAAATTATCCGCAAAGATTTATCTGTAAAGTAGCTCATGATTTTATTTATCCAAAGAAAAAAAATCTTGATAGAAAAAATTTTATTCCTTTAGAACTTTTTGAAAAATCTAAGCCAGAAGATTTTTATCATCATATTTCTTTGGAAATTACAAAATTCCCTTTGCCAGAAAAACAGATAAATAAAAATCCTGTTGATTATCTTCATTATAGAGAATACTATGAACCAAAATATTTCCGAAGAAAATTCTTTTGGTTTGAAAAGAAAAAAATCATAAAAATTGCAAGAGCAATGTTGGATTACGAAATTTCTGTCAATGATACTTTTAAAAAAATGAAAAATGATTTTAAATCACTTTCAGAAAAAGGAATTGAAATTTTTGGCAAATATGAATGTAGCGATCCAACATTAAATTATAAGTTTTCTCATCCATTTGGAATAATTACAAAAAAAGATGCAATGCGTTCGCTTTATGTTCACAATATGATGATGGTGAGTTGTTCAACTTTGGGGCACGAAGGTGATGAAAGAAAAGATAATTATTCAGATGTGTGGCTAGAATTTTTTTGGGAAAAACCTTATTCAGCATATCACTTAGGATTTTTAAAACACTCACTTTGGGATCATTGTAATTTAGGTGCAAGCGAAATTCTTAAAATGAAACTCAAAAACTTTTCGCCATGTTATTCTTTCGATTGGT
Organism: Treponemataceae bacterium; assembly: GCA_045645985.1. Classification (GTDB taxonomy): domain Bacteria; phylum Spirochaetota; class Spirochaetia; order Treponematales; family Treponemataceae; genus RGIG9060. The sequence continues at coordinate 17,339 of JAZRJV010000061.1, read as the reverse complement.
ATTTTTCAGAGGAGCAGGAAGAGTAAAAATTTTTCAAAACTTATTTGTAAACAAAGCACCATCGGAAGAAAATTGCTTTTTCTTCTCTTATTTAATTAACATTCATATATTGAAAGAATGCACAAAAGTTTTTGTAATTATTTGAAAAAAAATTTGACGATTTTCGAATAAATTCTTATATTCAAAAGCACGCATAAAAGGGACGGGGTAAGGCTCTTAAAAAAAGTTTTACGAAATAAAATGCAGTCTATCTCATTGTGATAGACTAACTAGGTTATTTTTAAGTTTATAAAAAAAAGCATAATAAACATTCAAATTTGTCAATTTATTGATATAAGGCACTCTTATATTATATATCAATTATTTTAAGGAGGTTTCCAGTATGGAAGCAAGAACAGGTTATTTTAATTTTATGGGTCAAAAATGGACAGTAGAAACAAATGCAGATTTTTCTTTTAGTGAAAAATGTCCGGTGCCTGCAGTTGTTGCTACACAAGAGGGGAAAGCAAATGAATTTTATTTGACAATTACAAGACCATCTCTTGATGAAAATGAGAAAAAAGAAATTAAGAAAATCTTAGTTAGTTTCTTAATTAACCGAGTTGTTGAATCCAAGTTCGGAAAATATGTCCTAATCAATAAACAAGGCGAAAAAAGTACAGAAGGTGGTATAATGGATTGGGAGAATGTTCTTGATGGCGACTTACTTTATTGTATCGCAGAAAAGAATGAGGAAATTCAAGCTGCCTTAGCAGAAGTATACAAAGAAGTAATGGACTTTGTAGAAACAATGTAAGGCATAGTCAAAATCGGGATGTAGGCTGACTGGTAAAAGCCAGTTCAGTTTATCGAATAAACTGTTTTTATCTAAAGTTTGCGTTGCAGACTTTTTTATCAACTGCTGTTTTCACTCGTTGAAAAACAACACAAAAGGAAAAGAATTATGGAAAAAAAACTTAGAAATGCGTTTGATTACGCAATTTCAATTGGTAGTATCGAAATGTTTGACTTTTTGGCAAAAGATTTTGACAAATTTGATCAAGAAGATAAAAATCGGTTGCTTAGAAGAACAATTCAGTGTAGCCCTTCAACTGAGTTGATTCAGCATGTTTTAAATTACGGATATGATATCAATTTTGTTGATGAAGATAAAAATACATTACTTCACTATGCAGCATCCTCTTCTTATCCTGCGACTGTTCGGTTTTTTGTTCAAAAGGGATTAGATTTAGAAGCAAAAAATAAATGGGACTCAACTCCGATTTGTGAAGCCGCTTGTAATACCGAAAATCCAGATGTAATTCAAACATTAATTGATTCAGGTGCAAATATGTATGCCACATCACATGGCGGAGAAAATCTATTAATTTCTGCTGCGGGAATCAATTCAAATCCTGAAATTACAAAGTTCTTGCTTAAAAAAGGTTTTGACATTGAAGATACTGATGATGATGGTTTTACAGCGTTGTTGAATGCGGCCGCTTGGCAAGATAATTTAGATGTTCTAACAGTTCTTTTGGAAGCTGGTGCAAATTCTAAAGCTAAAAGTAAGCGAGGTGATAATCTTTTACATCATGCTGCTTTTAATATGTCCGAAAGAGTTGCTGATTACATAAGTTCTGCCTTTTTCACTTCAAGTGTAAATAATGAAGGTGAAACTTGTTTGGAAAAAGCTTTGAAATATGGATATTCTTCAGATGTTCTAAAAGTTTTCCTTAAGAAGATGAAAGAAGAACATATGTTTATGGCTTGCGGAAATCCAAAATATGAAATTCTTGAAACTTTGATTGATTCTGGTTACGACCCAAACACAACTGATTCTGATGGAATGTCTGTGTTAATGTTTGCTTCAAAAATCAATGAAAATCCAGCAGTTATCCAAATGTTGCTTTGTAAAAATGCTTGTTTGGAGGCTTTAGATTTCGATGAAAGAAATGTTGTTCACTATGCCGCTGTAAATACAAATCCTAAAATTTATGAGTGGATGAAAGAAGATTCTCTTTTTAAGCATTTGTTCAATAAAAAGGATAGTAATGGAAAAACACCAGAATATTATCATGAACACATGGACGAATTTTAATTCTTGGTAAATTTTGTTTTTAGCGAAAGTTTGCAACGTAAAATTTTTTTCGGTTCTAAAAGGTTGAAATAACCAAAACGAAGGTGAGTCAAGGGTTTAAGCTAAATGGCGCCCTTGCCACCTGTATCAACAGGAGATTGTTACTTATGACAGATATTTACAGTAGAATGAATTTGATAATGGAAAGCATTGGGACAGTATGTCGTGTTTTGAAAAAAAATTGTTTGTATGTATCAAGTGGTGATATTGAATTTGATATGGCAATCAAACGAATTAGAAAATTTCTAAATTTGGATACCAATGAAGCAGCAATTTTCAGTTTGGTTTTTCTAACTTATTTTGCTTATAAAGAACGACCAATATGTTTTACCCATATTTCAGACGAAATTGATGTCAATGTTCTTAGAATTTTGTCATTTAGAGAAATTTTTGATTCCTTGGAACAAAAGGGAATTATTACTATTGGCGAAATGAATGATAAACAGTATTCAAATTCAAAATTTTATCGGATACCTGAAAATGTAGTGAATGCAGTTTTGGCAAACGATGAAAAATTGCTTTATATCAAAAGCAAGAAAAAAAATCGAAATCTCATTTATCCAGAAGATATTGCTACAAAAGAAATTTTCTATATGGATAATATTAAGAATGAAGTTGAATCTCTAATTGAATATCTTGAAAAAGAAAATCTCGAAAAAATTCAAAATCGTCTTGCAGAAAAATCCATGCCAAAAGGTGTTTGTATCATGCTTTATGGTGAAAGTGGAACTGGAAAAACTGAAACTGTATTTCAAGTTGCAAGAAAAACAGGTCGAGCCATTTATCATGTTGATATTGGAGCCATGAAAAGTCAATGGGCTGGTGAAACAGAAAGTAATCTTTCTGCTATGTTTGAACGATATTCTCTCATGTGTAAACAGGCAAAAGAAGAAAATGAAGAAATTCCAATTCTTTTATTTAATGAAGCAGACGCTTTGTTCGGAAAAAGAGTTGATTCTCCAAGACATGCAGAAATTTCTCAAAATCAAATTCAGTCCCTTTTGTTAGATTGGATTGAAAAACAAGAGGGTATTCTCATCATTACAACAAATATTCCTGGCAACTTTGATGATGCTTTTGAAAGACGCTTCTTGTTCAAACTTAAATTTACAAAGCCAAACTTAGAAGTGAAAAGAAAAATCTGGGAAAATAAAGTTTCATGGCTTAATAAACAGTCGATTGAAAAACTTGCTTCTCAATATTCACTTAGTGGTGCTGAAATCGACAATGTTGTTCGCAAAGCTACAATGAAGGAAGTTCTAACAGGAAAGAGTACTTCCTTCGAAGAATTGGAAGCTTATTGTAAAGACGAAAAACTCGAATCAAATGAAAGTGGTCCAATTGGTTTTGTAAAATAAATCAAAATTAGAGCTGAGTCGCAAAGCAATTCAGATTACTGTGCAGAAGGTATTTCAACTTTTGACTTTTACAAACAAAAGTTTGAAGAAGCAGGATATGAACTTCCTGAAATTGTGTTCTGGAATGTGGCAGCTCGTAGTGTTCACTTGCCAGTAACTCAAAATGAAAAAGGCGTAAAACTTGTAAGTGGTGCATCAGCCAATATTTTTGCAGATGTTCTTTCAGGCGAATTGAAAGTTATCACTCCTTATGAATTTATGCTTAAAATTTTAGAGCCTTATTCCGAATTCGATAAGGTTGTAGCGTAGCAAATTAAGGTAACATCTTTCTTTTACAAGTGATGTTACCTTGGTGAATAATTAAAGATACTAACAGCAATTTCGTAAACGAAGCAACAGTCTGATAAACTGGTTATTGAATGAATGTATCTTGTAAACTAAAGGCACAAACAGCAATTTTTCTAGCTAAAAGATAGCGCCAGATTTGAAATCCTGAGATGGAAAGTGCCTTGTAAACTTCTTCAATCTGTGTGGAATTAGATTGGAGAGGTTTTTTTTTGTTAAATTCTATGATATAATGATTAGAGGTGTTTTATGAAGAATTTGAGTTATATGAAAAAAGAATTAACAAAAATCTATGGAAAAGAAAAGACAAATGAAATTATTTCTTTAGTTAAAAAACATTATCAAGCATCTTTGTTGTTGTGCAAAGATGCTTCTTCTGGAGAATTATTTCATTTAGAAAATACTATTCTTCCAACTTCATCATTTTATAAGGCACTTTTAGAAGTTGATAATGATAATGCTTTTGAAAATACAAATAAAATAATAATTGGACGATGTAAAAAAGGCGCGAAAGTTCTAAATGCAATGTTAAAACTTCCCGGAATGAAATCTGTTTTTATGAAAATCTTACCTAAAATGGCATTGAAAATCTTTGGTAGGGAATGTGGTTTTGATTACAAAAATTTTCAATCTAACAAGATAAATTTTCAAATGGATATGACGATGTGTCCTTATGTAAAATACGCAAAAATACTCAAAGTTGAAAAACTAACAAGTATTTTCTGTGAAAGTGATTTTACAACTTATGGCAATCTATCAGGAATTGTGTTTGAAAGAACCCAAACTTTAGGAACTGGTGGAAATCTATGTGACTTCAAATTTTCAAGGATAGAAAAATAAAACCTAAATTTTCTCGGAGAAAATAGATGAAAAATGGAGTAGAAACAAAACTTGTAAAATAAGATAAGGGCAGAAATTTTAGAAAATTTCTATAAAAAAATAATCCACATCCAAAATCATTTGTTGAAAAAGGTGGGCGTACCAGAATCGAACTGGTGAAAACTTGGTCCACAGCCAAGCGCGTTAACCTCTCCGCCAACGTCCACATAAAATTTATTTAAGCACTGATAGAAATATTAAGTTCGATTTCTACAGTGTTTGTTACAAGTAATTCATTGATAGGAACTTCAAGAAGATCTGAAAGAACCATAAGGTTATCAATGGAAGGCATATTTTTTCCGGAAAACCAATTATAAATAGTTTGAACATAAGGGAAGTTGAGAATGATTTGTAACTGACGAGGTGAAAGTCCTCGTAGTTTCATAAGTGTTTTGATTTTTTCTCCTGTTGCTGTTAAATCCAAAACAGGTTTTTGATATGTTGTTGTCACGTTGATACTCCTTAAGTTGCAGAGTTCCAACGCAATACAAAAGTAGGTACGCTAAAACTCCATTAAAAAATTGGTTTTGTACAGTTCAAAGAACCGTATTGTTTAATGCTGACAAAATTCTTATGCCCCGAATGTTCAGAGACATTACGCGCGAATAAGACATGCGCACTATGTTTGAGACAACTTAAGAAGATGTTTTTAATTGAAATTGCGTTCATCTCTGAACCTCCTTGTAAGAATCAGTCAGCACAAGCCAACTTTTTGCGTTTCAACGCTTATAGTTTAGATTGTATCATACAAAATAAAACTTGTCATTAAAGTTATACTATAATCGAAAAAATTATCCACAAATTGAAGTTGCTAATTTTTTTCCAACTAAAATTCCGGCAAGACATCCAACGATACTCAAAGTGATATAAATTCCACAAAGAAAATATGATTTAACATTTATCAAATTGAAAGCTTCAAGTGAAAAAGTTGAGAATGTTGTAAATCCACCGCAAAAGCCCACTTTCAAAAACAGATTTGTATTTGAAGACATTTTGCGACTTTCAGCAAATCCCACAATAAAACCGATAAAAATCGCTCCAAACAAATTCACAACCAAAGTGAGAAAGGGAAATTGTGATTTTATCGGAATCAAACTAATTGCGTATCGACCAATTGCTCCAAGTCCTCCACCTAAAGCCACCATAAGAAAATTCATTTTGCATCCTCGTTTTCAATTTAAGTGATATGGTTATTATACAGGAAAATAGGGAATTTTCTATCATATTGATTTTAGATTTAAACAATTAACTTTAAAGTAAATAACTTTGGAGTTAATAATGAATAAGTTTTGTTTAGTTGTTGAAATTTTAGTTAGAAATATTTAATTCTCTTAATAGTAATAATATACTTCTTCTGTGCATTTATCAAAAAATTCAGTATCAAATGCTTCTGAAAGTATTTCTTTAGTAATTTTTTTAGCATCTCCGTTATATATAATTTTCCCTGAATTTAATACAATTAATCTGTCACAATATTTAATTGAAAGATTTATGTCGTGGATTGAAATGATGATACCTGCGTTTAAGTTCTCTTTTGCAAGTTTTAACAACTCAAAGAAATCCTTTTGATATTTTATATCCATTGCTGATGTTGGTTCGTCAAATATGAATAAGGAACATTGTTTCATTAATGCTTTTGCAAATAAGCATCGTTGAAATTCTCCTCCTGATATTTCATTAATCGATTGTTTTCTATAATTTTCCAAATTGCATTGTTTTAAAACATCTTCAAGTAGAGTATAATCTTTCTTTGTATATAATCCAAAGTTTCTGAAAGGTCGTCTTCCTTCCAAAATAAAATCTTCAACGATATAATAATCTGGAATAAATATTTTAGATTGTTGGATATAAGACATCGAACATGCAAGTTTTTTTATAGAATACTCTTTTATATCTTTTTCTTCTATAGCAATTGTCCCTGAGTATTTTTTTATAAATCCTGTTATAAGATTAAGAATTGTTGTTTTCCCTGATCCGTTTTTTCCAAGTATACCTACTATTTCATTTTTATTAATTGAAAATGAAATATCATCAAGTATTATTTTAGAAGGACTATATGAGAATGAAAGATTTTTGACATTACAAAGTTCATTCATATTCTATTTCTCCTAAAAAATAATAAAAAAATAAGTAGTGGAATTCCAAATAATGATGTAACTGCGCAAATTGGTAGAATTGTAGGATATATTATTGTCTTAGAGAAAATATCAGCGAAAACTAATAAACTTGAACCTATAAGTGTGGAAGATAATAACAAAAGTTTTGGGGATTCAAGTCTAAGAAGCCTAGCAATATGTGGTGCAACAAGACCAATAAAACCAATAATTCCAATTATAGAAACTGTAACAGAAGCAAGTAAAGAACAAATCAGAAGAAAAAATATTCTTTCAATGTTTACATTTATGCCATATATAATTGCATTTTTATCACCTTGTTGAATTAAGCCTAAGTCATTAGAAAAAAGAATCGATACTGAAAAAGAACAAATTAGTATAACAGCTAGTAATAGAGAATCTTTAAGGGTTGCATTTGTTAATGAGCCTGTTGTCCAAAAGGTAATCTGATAAACTGCATCTGGTGTTGAAAAATATTGTAAAAAAGTATTTGCTGCATTGAAAAAAAAGTTTAATGCTAGACCAATAAGAATAATATTTTTTTTAGTTGTTCCTGATAGTGTAGAAAATACAACAAGAAGAGCTACAGATACTAACGCACAGGCAAATGCAGTTGTTTCAGGTCTTAGCCACAAAATACCTAAGTTTAGTTCCATAAATATAGATACTGCTGCTCCAAAGGCAGATGCTGCAGATATTCCAAGAGTAAATGGAGATGCAAGTGAATTATCAAGTATTATTTGCATAATTGCACCTGCAAGACCGAGACATCCACCTGCAGTTATTGCAATCATGATTTCTGGAAGGCGAATGTTAAGTAATATATGAAACAATCTATTCTTTTCTATTGAAAAATCAACCATAGTAGGAAAAATGAAAATTGAAATAAGAACAGATAGAAATAAAGTTATGAATAAAAGAATGATTTTAGTTATGGTAGTTTTTCCAATCTTCATAATAATTCTTTAATCCATATGTAGTTTCAAAAATACTGTTAATTGTTGATTTGTATTCATCTTCTGAGATAAATTGTGGATATGCAATGTGTGCATAATAATATGCTTCAGAAATTAAAATTACATAGTCTTTGGGACAGGAAAAAGAGTATGTAACATATATTTTATCATTTTTTATTGCTGGTAAAAAAGCGAATGTTCTATTACTTAAAAGAATTTCTCTTGAAATAGATCTTTCAGAAAGAGGTTTATCAAGAAAAATAAAATCTGGATTCCAATTTAGAAATTCTTCTCTTGAAATTTCTGCGAATCCCCATTCGTCAACTTTACTTGCAGAAGATGCAACATTTGATATATTAGCTAATGTTAGAGAATCAGCGTTTTTTTGTGTTTTGAATAAATTGTCTTTTGCATTTTGTACGACAATATAGGCTGATTTTTTTTCATTTTCAGGTACAGAAGATAAAATAAATTCTAGTTTTTCTTTTTGAGATTTGATTTCATTTATAACAGTATTAGCATTTTTTTCATATCCTAGTACCTTTCCTATTAAATTGTAAATTTCAAAATCAAAACCAGTTTTAGAAATTATGGCAACTACTGGAATTCCTGTTTTAGATTGTAAATTATCAGCGGCTTCTTTATTTCCTTTGAATAATATTAAATCAGGATTTAGGGAAAGAATCTGTTCGTAATTTGGACTTTTTGATTTGCCTAAATCTGGTAAATTTATTAATTCTGGATTTGTCTTGCTTGCAAGATATAAATTCAGATTCCCTTTGGTTTTAGAATCTAGACCGACTACCTTATCGATAGCTCCTATTTGTTTTACAATTTGAAATGCATTGTCAGCCATAACAATTACTCTTTCAGCAGGTTTTTCTATTGAAATTTCTCTACCTGCATAATCTGTAACTAAAATGCAAGAGTCTTTAATATTGTTTTCTTTTTTAGTACATCCCATAAACAAAATAGACATAGAAAAAAGAAATAATATAAATTTTTTCATTTCATTCTCCATTTCTAGGTAATAAAATTCATTATATCACATAAGTAATCTTTTCTAAATACTTTATTTCACTAAAAAATTAAATGCCTCATTTCTCTTGTCGCAAAATAATTTTTAATCTAAACTACAAAATATGAATTACAATTTAGAAGAAATGGCGACTTTTGGTGTCGCAGGAAATTTTACAGGTCATCTTGAACAAGCTGGTGAAGCTAAAGATTTTACAAATATTAAAACAAAAGAAGAAAATGCGCCAAAGGCAATTTTCCCAACATATATTCCATCCGAAAATAATTTAATTCCGGAATATTTAAAATCATTTCCATTTGATAGCGATAAAATTATCTTTCCTAAAAATGAAGAAAATCTACAAATTGAACCAGAATGTGCAATTATTTGCGATGTGATTTGGAATAACGACAAAGTTGAAAAAATTATTCCTGTGGCTTTTGGCGCTTCAAACGACTGTTCCATAAGAAAAGATGGCGCAAAAAAAATTAGTCAAAAAAAGAACTGGGGCGCATCTTCAAAAGGTCTTGCAAAAAATCTAATTCAAATTGACGAATTTTCAGAAAAGGGAATTATCAACAATTATAAAATTGCCTGTTTTTTAATTCGCGATGAGAAAATTTTTCAGTACGGCGAAACTTCGTTTATCAAAGGCTACAGTTATATTTACGAAAAATTGCTTAACTGGATAATTGAAAAATTGAATAATCAAATTGACGAAGGTCCAACAGAAAACCTAAATTCATATTTAAACTACGATGATAAAATCAACAAGATGATATTTTCTATCGGTGCCACAAGATACACAGATTTTGGCAAAACTCATTTCTTACAAGAAAATGATAAATCTGTAGTTGTACTTTATCCAGATGACAAATATTCAGATGAAGAAATTTTATCAGTTGTAAAAAACAAAGACTTTTCACATGATGACATCAGTTTGCTTTATCAAGAAATTGTGATTAGTGGAGAGTAGGGAAAAAATCCTTGTGGTTTTGATAAACCTAACTTTTTTATTCAATTATAAAATGATTTTCTCTCATTTTTTTGAAAAAATATTTTCGAAATTTTGTCAACTTTGGGGAATTTAGTTATCTTATATATAGAGAGATATTGTATAGAGTAGGAGAGTAGTATATGAAAAACAATTTCAAATGGCACAAAGAACAAATCAATGGAAAATGGTATTCCGTTTGCGACCACAAACATGTTCCTCTAATTGAACATACAAAAGACGGAAAATACAAATTACGAAATGCCAATGGAAAATCAATTTTGCATGAAGATTATTCTGATGCTGTGAAACTGGCAATCGAAGTCTACGAAAAATTTAAGAAGTTCAACAAGGATTTTGTGGAGTAGGAAGTTTCTATTAAACCATAAGTTTAATGTATTTTTTTCTCCTTATTGTATAATTTACAAAAGGAGGATTTAGAATGAGTAGATGTGATTTAGAAGAAAATGAACAAGACTTGCTTGAATATCAATGTCATGGTGACCATTGGCTATGTATTTTGGAAAATCCAGAAGAACAGTTTTCAGAAATACTGAGTACTTCGGTGGAAAATGCTTATGTAATTTGTGGAGATGTTGAAACTGACTATAACATCGATGGAAAAACTCATGGTCGAGTAATTGAAGTTGAGTATTCCAAAAAGGACGATTCAATTGCGATCAGAATTATTTTTTGTCCGATAGATGATTCTATTCAATTAATTTCTGTTTATCCTTGTGTGAAAAAAGGTGTACAGTTATCCTTAAAAATTTCTGGAATTACTGAATGGGAAAATGGCTTGGAAGCTTGGATTTCTGCAGAATTACCAGATGAAAGGGAATTGACTTTCTTTGATTCCAATTATGCTATCAATAAAGATAAGTACGAAATTGGAAAAACCTACGACTTCATGATTGGTGCGTTAGCTTATTTAGCTGATGAACCTAAGCAAAAAGGTTTTTTAATTGAAGGTCAAAAAGCAGTTGATTTTAGAACAAGACTTGGGCAAGAACCTGAATATGATGAAAACGGAAATATAAAACCTGTTGAAATTTCTACAGAATCTCTTTGCGCTTTTATGCAAGTATGCGCAAGTCCTGATGATGTGGAGTTCATATCAACAGTCGAAAAGTTTGAAACTGTGGATTCTTTTGATGATTCATTTTGGAAGTTCCATGTCATTCATCGAAAAATGGATGAAGATGAATATGATGAAATTCCAACCTACATCAAGAAAACTGATCAGAATAAATCCTTAGATAAAGCCACACAACTTCAAGGTGTCCTTTGGTTGACTGGGTACTTGGTAGAGGAATAGGGAGCTAGGTTAGAGTTGTGAAAAATACTTTCTGGTAAACAAAATTGTTGGTCGGAAGGTTTTTTTTTAACCTGTGTCGTTAAATGATACACTTGGTGTCATATAATATAAAAGTGGTTAATCTTAAATTTAGGAGGCAAAGATTATGACTTACGATGAAATAATGGCTGAAATTACAGCAAAGTTAACTGGGGATACTCAAAAGGATTTTATTTATCTTCAAGAACAATGTGAAAAATATAAAGATTCTGAATATGGTGTAGAAATTGTTCGAGCTTGTGGACGATTAATTTCTGAACTTTTAACCGAAGAAGACAAAGAAGATATAAAAAAAATGTTGAACAATAAAGATATCGGAATTAAGTCAACTTTGGAGGAGGTAAAATTCAACCAATACAAAAAAGACTTTGATAAAGCGATTGCATTAATAGAACCTTTGGTAAAAAAGGTTGAAGATTACCATAAAAGTGGAATGTTCAAGGAAGATAAGGTAAGCAAATTTTTTTGCTTTGAACAACCAATGGAAACTATTTTGTACACATATCACAATAAACCTAAAAAGGAAATCCGACATTCTGATATTCCTTTTGCTAAGATATATTTGCAATATGGGTCATTACTTATTGATAAAAATCGTATAAAAGATGCTAAAAAGATTTTGTTAAAAGCAGTTGAATGGAATCCGAGTTGTGCTTCAATTATTTTTGAGTTATGCGAAACTTATAAACGATTAGGTGAACTAAAAAAATATTTTGCAACCGTAATTGATACTTTTAAATATTGTTATACACCAAACGATTTAGCTCGTTGTTATCGTAATTTAGGTTGGTACTTTATTGAAAAAAGACAATTTAAAGAAGCGATTTGTGCTTATACATTGAGTTTGCAGTATGTAAACAATGAAATTGTTCAATCTGAACTTTATTATATTTCTCAAATTACAGGAAAAAAAATTGAACAACCAGAACTTGAACAAATAAAAAAAGTTGCCCAAAAATATGGTTTCCCAGTTGGTGCAGATGATGATGTTATAGGGTTATCGTTTACTTTAGGGAAAAAGGCGATGGAATCATCAGATTTTGAATTCGTAAAATATTATTGGGGAATTTTATACAATCTAACAGAAGATGAAGATATAAATAAAGTTCTTGTTGAATTAAAGTAGTTGGAAGATTTTAATAAAAGAATATATGAAAAATAATAAAACATCAAAATTAGGTTTTCTCAGTTTAGTGTGCTTTGTGTGTACATTTATCATTCTTGGAAATTTTGGCACAGATATTGCAATCAATAATTTTTTCTTGTTGTGTGTATTGTTTTGCTTGCTGGTTTTATCTCTCATTTTGTCTATTGTGGGATTAACAAGCGGAAGACAAAACAAAGTGAATAATGTGTTTTCTGTTGCAACGCTGGTTATGGTTGTAGGGATATTTGTGTTGGGAGTGGTGTAGGGGGATTTTAGAGGACTTTAATGTAATAATTTTCTAGACATATTAATTTTTCCTATGATAAAATATCGATATGGATATTAAAATACATTCAGATACGCTTGTCCTATTTACTTCGGAAGAAGAGTTTACAATTAAATGTCTAAATCTTTTTCCAAAAATAACTATTTTTTTAGTAAATTTAATACAAGAACCTCTTTTATTTTTTGTAACGCTTGAAAAGATGCTACAAGAGAAAGGTTATAAAGAAGTTGAACTTATCGTTAATAAATCCAATAAAAAAATACTTGATTTTTTATTACATTCTACATATCTAATTGGTAAAGGAAATTTTGAATCAATTTCTTTTACCAAAGAGATATCTCAAGAGAAAAGAATTCGATTGTCTCTTACAGAAAAGTGCAATTATAGTTGTATTTTTTGTCACGAAGAGGGAATGGATATGCAATCTTGTAGAGGAAAAAAATCAGAGCAAGAAATGTATAGTCTTTTACTTGAATTGAAAAAAAAGAATTACAATGTAATAACTTTTACTGGAGGAGAACCTTTACTAGAAAAAGAAGCATTGCTAAAGTATTTAAGTTTTATGAAGGAAAATGATTATCTTCCTTCGATTAGTATTGTTACTAATGGATATCTCTTAGATGATGATTTTATAAACAAAGTGAAACAATACCCAGGGAAGCTAAAATTTAATATTTCTTTGCATACTACCGATCCAACATCCTACATTTCTATAGTAACACCAAAAAACAAAGATAAAAACGCTTTTGAAGTTGTTTCGAAAAATCTTATCAAATTAAAGGAGCAAGGATTAAAATTCAAATTAAACTTTGTTCTACTAAAAACTATAAATACTGAATTAAATCAAATTCAACATATACTAGACTTTGCATTTGAAAAAGGTGCTTATGGTGTAAAATTTCTTGAATTACTTATTACTGAAAAATTAGATGAACATTATGATAAATTATATACATTAGATTCATTAAAAAATTCTCTTGGCGATTTAATTTTATTAAAAAACTCTACTTACAGAAGAGATGAATATGTATATATTCCAAATAATTTAACAGTAGAATTTCAAAAATGTACTTGTGCTAATGGTTGTAGTAATTGTCCTCTTGATAGGGCTGTAAATATAACTCCTCAAATGGATTATTATCCTTGTTTCTCAATATCTTCAAAAAAAATTCATATATCATCAAGTAATTTGGAAGAAAGCCTAAAAAAAGGTGAAAGGGTAATAGAAAATTTTATCAAAATATATAAGAACAAAAGTCCAATATTGGTTAAAATGCAAAAATTATTTCTGAAAAGAAGGAATACTGCTATATATCTTCAGCATCAATTTCAAATTTGGAAATAGAAATAAAAAAACAAGGTTTTAGATTAGACAGAAAAAGAAAATTCAAAGATTACTATTATTTACAAGGTGAATCTTCGAATTATAATTTTCAAAAAATAGTGAAACTTACTCAAAATACTTATGAATCTTTCTATAAAGAAATTATTTCTGAAAGGGTTTTTAATTTTGAAGAAAGTAGTATTTCGACACACTATTTAACGGGAAGTAAAAATATAAATAATAAACATGATTATGATATTTTTATGAATCACCTTGGTTATTCAGATAAAATCATTTTAAATTGGTCCTATCTGATACATATAAAGCAGGATGATATTCTTTCTATATGTGAAAATCTAGATTCTGAAAAAATTTTCATTCTATCTCAAAACCCATTAACAGAGAAACAACAAAAAGATTTTAGCGTTTCCTTGATAGATAAAGATTATTGTGTGATAGTAAATGAATATATTAATTCCAAAAAGAAATAAAACAGTATTATTGTATAAACAAATTACGGAAGCATAACAAATTGAAGTGTTCTTCTAAATTTAGATAAATATAGTCTACTTTAGAAGAACACTTTTTATGTTTGTGTATATTAGAATGTTTATTTGTTATTTTTTATATATCTTGGTGGAAACAGTTTTTTTCGTAAAATAAAGGATAAAGTTCTTCTGTATTTGTATATGAGTCTTGTACAATTAGGGAGTCACAATTATTTAAGAAATAATTGATATCTTTATTGTATCTACGCAAAAGAACCTCTTCACTAATCTTTCCTTGCTCGTTATTATAACATCCTTTTAGAAATTTTTGCCCATCTATTTCTATTATATCTTTAGGGGTAAATTTATATGTATACTTAGGGAGTTCTTCATCCTTAAAATCTCCATTTCGTAAAAGATAAACAAGGTTTTCGATACACGGATTTTCATTCTCGGTTAGTTCGTCAGGCATAAAAATTTGTAATAAATGCATAGCTCTGTTAATTACAGTATATATAGCATTTGATATAGTTTCTGGTGATCGTTGTATAAAAATGGAATCATTTAGTAACAATAATACAATAGGGCAGTCTAAACCTTTAATTGATTCAATTGTTCCAATATTGATTGTGTTTTCATCATCAAAAGTTGTGTTTTCATTTTTATCAACTTTTAATATTTGAATTTTTATGTCTTTTATTCTGTTTGTTAATTTAGTTTTTAGACTTTTTACTTCTTTATCAGTAGGAACTACTACAAATATGTCTTTGTATTTTTTGTTTAATCTATTTACAAGCAATTGAATACTTGAACTTATTTGTGTAAATAAATCGCTTGCTTTTCGGCTTGTAAATAACTGTGGTTTTGGTCCGGGGATATTTTTTGAATCATTAGAATAAGACCCGGCGTTACATTTCGAAAGATAACTATTTCCTAATTTTTGAATGTTTAAAGACATTCTATAATTTTTTGTTAATTCTATGACAGTATTACTATCTATACCTAAATCTTCCCATTTAGTGAATACATGTCTAATTGATTGATTTATATCACCGGCGATAATACATCCGTTTTTTGCAATTAGACGAGCAGTTTGGAGTTGGGCTTTTGTTAAATCTTGAACTTCATCAATAATTAATGTTTCTTCTTTTTTGTCATTTGAATAACAGTCTAATTCTTCTTTTTTCTTTTGTGAAAATAACCAATAGACATATAAATCTGGTTTTTCAACAGAATTTTCAAAAATGTTATGAATTTCAATTAATTCTTTAGAAGGTTCTTTACAGTTTGGCCAAACATCGTTAATTGCTTCTTCAAATAACTCTTCTGGATATTTTTCTAATTCTTGATATTTTGCTACTAATCCTTTTTTACCATCTTTTTTTTCTATTTTGTATAAATTATATCCCATTTTAGTTAGTTTATCATCTAACCAAGTTTTAAATGATTTAACATGGTCGTTAATAAACTGTTTAAATTCGTTTTCTGAATATTCTGTAATCTTTAACTGTTGCGATAGACTCTTATGGTAAACACTACATAAATATTCATTATATTTTTCAAGAGAATCGGAAAATGTTAGTAATGGAGGATTTATTCCTTTAGATTTATTCAAGTTAAGAAGTGCTGAAATCAAAACAAGTGTTTTACCTGTACCAGGAGCTCCCTTTATAACAATATCTTCTTTCTGAATAAATAATTTGTCATAACATTCATCCACGATTTTCTTTTGATCTATGTTAAGAAATCCACTATCACGCTCTTCTTTTTCGTAATCTCTACCTGTTATTTCTTGGTCAAGTGAATATGAAAGGGCTTTTAGAAATACTTCTTTTTCTATGAATTCTTCATTATTTAGATTAGCTATATTATCCTTACAATTTTTTAGTTTTATATCAAAAGACATTTTTTCCATTGGGTAATGGAAACCTATTTGATTAGTTTGTTCTGGAAAATTTTCTGCTAAAAAGTTTTTAAGAGGCATATTTAAATCATCTTTGTAATCTAAATATTCCATTAGTCTTACCCCAAAAATTGACCAAAATCAAGGCGAGTTTTTCATACTCTTAAGTTTACTCTTGAATTGACAAGGTGTCAATTCTTTTAATCCTTTCTGTGGGCGTTTCTCGTTGTAATCGATACGCCATGATTCAATTATTTGTTTTGCCTCTGATAGCGATTCAAAATAATTTTCATTTAAGCATTCTTCGCGAAATACCCGATTAAATGATTCAATAAAACAATTATCTGTTGGTTTGCCAGGTCTAGAGAAAATTTGTGTTACTTCATGATTTTTACACCATTGTCGAACAGCAAAACTTCTAAACTCAGGTCCATTATCTGTTTGTAAATATGAAAAACGCTCATCTTCCCATATTTCGTTTAAGATTTCTGCAACACCGTCGCCGTTCAGTGAATATGTTGGAATAATTCTTGGTACAACTTTTGATATTGGATCAATCACCGTCAGATTTTTTAATGGTCGTTTATTTGCAATGCTATCAATTACAAAATCTACAGCAAGCCAATTCCCTGGTTTTTCAGTAAGAATATGTTCTTCTCTTTTCTTTACGGAATATTTTTTATGCCCTTTTTTGCAATTTTTCAGCTGCATTTCATTTTCTTTATATAATCGTTCAACTCTCTTATGATTGATTTTTATTCCATTTTGGTGAAGAATCATTGTTATCATGCTACAACCTGCTTTTGGACGGTTTGCAATTATTTCTTTCATCTTGTTAAGAATTTCTGTGTCGTTTTTTTGTTTATTTTTATAAAGATATGTTGTCCGATTTATATTAAGAATCTTGCAAGCTTTTCTTACGCTTAGCCCGAATCTTTCTAGCACATAATTTACAATTGGCTTTATTAATCCGGGCTTGAGAAGTTTTTTATTACGTCACTCATAACCATTTTTTCTAGTGATAGTTCTGCAACCAGTCGTTTTAATCTTG
>JAZRJV010000060.1:0-42820 GCA_045645985.1 Treponemataceae bacterium | reverse complement strand
TTGGACCAAACGGTGCTGGTAAAACAACACTTTTCAAATTGATTGCAGATGCTGCAGGTCAAACTGTAGAACGCTTAGATGGAAAATCAGGTGGTGAAAAACCTGATTCAGGTTCAATTAAAGTTGGTTCAACTGTAAAACTTACTTATGTTGATCAGATGCGTGGACTTTTAGACGATAACAAAACTGTTTGGGAACAACTTTCTGACGGACTTGATATTATCAAATTAGGTGCTGTTGACGAAAAAGGTAGAGCAATCAATGGTGCAATTCGAGAAGTAAATTCTCGTGCATATTGTTCTTGGTTTAACTTTTCAGGACCAGACCAGCAAAAAAAAGTTGGCGTACTTTCTGGAGGAGAACGCAACCGATTAAATCTTGGAATGATGTTAAAACAGGCTGCAAATGTTTTACTTTTGGACGAACCTACAAACGATTTGGATGTTGCAACAATCCGTGCCTTAGAAGACGCAATCGAAGAATTTGCTGGTTGTGTTTTAGTTGTTAGCCACGACCGCTGGTTCTTAGACAGAATTTGTACACATATTCTCGCTTTCGAAAACAATTCTGAAGTAAAATGGTTTGAAGGAAACTGGAGCGACTACGCTGAATGGAAACGCAAACAACTTGGTGCAGAAGCAGACAGACCACACAAAACAATTTATCGCAAAATGGAACGATAGAGTAAATCTTGAAATCGAGTTCAGGATGACATTAATCGTGATTCAGAACTCGATTCGGAATCTTTATAAAGAATTATTTGACAACATAATTTTAGCAGCTTGAAAAGTTTCAGTTGCTTGTACGGGGCTTAAGGTAGCAGTTTCTGCTAAATGACTTAAGCCCTTTTTTGTAACTTCATCTACAAGATTTTGAATTGTAACATAAGTTTTTAGCAATAACATTGCTCTTTTTGAGCCAATATGTGGAAGTTCCAAAAATGGATTTGCTGTTTTTTCTTTTGTGCGTAAGGCTTGATTTTTGCTTGTGGCAAATCTGTGAGTTTCATCTCGGACTCGTTGCAAAAGCCGTAAAGCATCGCTTCGTTTTGGTAATTGAATTGGTGTACTATTCCCCGGAAGATAAATATCTTCATTTTCTTCTGCAAGACCGACGATTGGAATATCTAAATCCAAAGTTGATAAAATTCCTTGAACTGCATTTACTTGTCCAATTCCACCGTCAATTAAAATCAAATCTGGAAGTTCAGCATTTTCATTTAAAAGTCTTGTGTAACGACGAGCAGTTGCTTCTCGCATTGATGCAAAGTCATCGATAATTCCATCGGTAGTTTTTAGCCTAAAGTAGCGATAATTCTTTTTGTCAGGATTTCCATTGTAAAAACTAATTAAACTGGCAACTGGGAATTTTCCTCCAAGATGAGCAATATCAAATCCTTCAATTCGAATTGGAAGGCGGTCAAGTTTTAAAAGTTCTTTTAGTTCTTCAAGAGCAGGAGTATCACTTCGCTCTCGCAATCTACGGATTATATCTTCTTTTGCATTTTGTTCTGCCATTTCCATTGCAGAATTGTGTTTTGAATCAAAAACTTCTGGCGTAAAAATTTTTGCTTTTAGTTCAAATTCATTTTCTGTCCATTGTCTAAAAAGTGAAGTATCGGTATTTATCGGAATAAAAATTTGACTTGGAAATAAATCTTTAGAAACATAATATGCCATCAAAAATTCATTGATAAGTTCTTCATCTGAATTTAAACTTTTTGTTCGATACAAATCCCGAGCCACAAGGCGACCTTCCCGCATTTTAAGAACAGCAAAACTTACCAAAGTTCCTTCTGTTGCAAAACCGATGTAATCTCTTGAATCAGTATTAAAATCAGAAACTGAATTTTTTGTGTGAAGAGCTTTTATTGCATCAATATTATCTCGAATTTTGGCAGCTTTTTCAAAATCCAAGGCTTTTGCACATTCTTTCATTTCTAAAGTAAGTTTTTGTACAGTTTCTTTCGGATTTTCTTCAAGAAACTTAATTATTTCTTCGATAATCTGATTATAGGACTGTTTAGAAATTTTTTCACAACATGGTGCTGCACATCGTCCTATGTGATAATACATACAAGGTGAACTTCGTTTTCGTAGTTTTTTGCATTGGCGAAGCGGATATTGCTTGTAAAGATTTTCTGTAAAAGTTGCTAGAGCACTGGCGTTTGGAAATGGACCAAAATATTTTGAGCCATCGTGAACAATTCTGCGAGTTCTAAAAATTCTTGGAAAATCTTCATTTGTGATTCTTAAAACTGGATAAGATTTATCGTCCTTTAAGTCAATGTTGTATCTTGGAGAATACTTTTTTATCAAAGTGTTTTCCAAAATCAAAGCTTCGTATTCGTTGTCTGTTGTTATGTATTCAATAGAAACTGCTTTGGAAATTAAAGTTCTTGTTTTTATGTCTTTATTTCCAGAAAAATAAGAGGAAAGTCGATTTTTTAGATTTTTTGCTTTTCCAACATAAATTACTGTTTGGTTTTCATCTTTCCAAAGATAAACCCCAGATAATTTTGGAGCGAAGAGAGCAGTTTTGTGTAATTCTTCGTAAATTAAAGGATTATTTTTCATGATAAATATTACAAGAAAACAAATACATTTTTTTATGGCTTTTTGTCTACTACTTTTTGTAAATTTTAATTCATTTTGTGAAGAAAATACAATAACTTTAGGTGGAAAAAACGGCTGGACTGATTTTATTCAAAATTCCAAAAATATCACTTTGGGGAAAGGCCGATACGGACAACAAGCGATTCAGTTAGATACTTTTTCTCATAAAATTTCTGAAACAACAGATTTGTATTTTTCATTTGAAGATGCAAAACTTTCTTCATTTGAAGATGAAACTGGAAATTACAAAGTTGAAGAAAGCAATTTATTTTTTACAGAAAATAGCATTGTTGGAAATATGGCAGGATTAAGTCGCGGGAAAGGTGCTTTATTAAATTTATCTGGAAATAAAGGAAGTCTTTTTGGCGAAATCGGATTAACAGGTTCTTTCAAAATTGAATTTTGGTTAAATCCTGCAGTTTGTGCAAGTGGCGAAAATATCTTTTTCTGGCGAACATCAAGAAATGTAAATCAATATTCTGATTATCAAATTATAGAAGCGATAATTATGAACGGAAAAATGGAATGGAAATTCCAGAATGTTTTTACAGATTCTTATCAAAAATCCTACGATATTTACTTAAAAAGTAGTTCAACAATCGTTCCTGAAAAATGGGCTCGTCATTCAGTTTGTTACGATGATGAAACTGGAACTATCGAATATTATATCGACGGAATTTTGGAAGGAATTGCTTACACAACTGATACCGGAAATGCTTACGGACAATATTTAATGCCAGATTTTGGAACTCCTGCAAAAATTGAAATTTGCCGTAATTTTGTTGGAAGTATCGATGAATTGATAATTTCCAGAGAGATTACTGATGTAACAAGATTTGAAAATTCTGGCGTTTACTCAACTGATGGCGGATTTTTTGAAAGCAAACCTCTTGATACATTCCGAGATGGAAGCATTGTAAATTCTGTAAAATCAATAATGAATATTCCAGAACAAACTGATGCACAAATTTTTGTTCGCGCTTCAGATAATTTTTACGAATGGGATGAAAATTATCCAAAATGGACTTTGGTAAAAAACGGAAAACCTGAAACCTTAGTTTACGGAAGATATTTTCAAGTTGCAACAAATTTGTATACAGATGGAAATGGCGAAAAAACTCCTGTAATCACAAGTATTGATATTGAGTATTCTTTGCAAAATCCACCTTTTGCACCGACAAGAATTTTTTCGGAAAGCGGAGATTCACAAGTTACAATTTCGTGGCTTCAGAATAATCCAAATGATAAATACGGATATTTAGTGTATTACGGAACAAAAAGTGGAGAATATGTTGGACAATGTGCAATTCAAGGTGAATCTCCAATAGATTGTAAGAATGCAAATTCTATTACAATTACTGGATTAAAAAATGGCCGATTATACTATTTTGCAGTTGCTACTTATTTGAAAGATTATCCAGATATAATTGGACCTCTTTCTGAAGAAATATATGACAGACCACTATCTGAGGAGGGTAATGATGGCAGATTCTAATAAAGAGTTTATGTTAAAAAGAGCACAGAATGCAGTTTTAGCGAGAGATTTTGTTTTAGCGGCTCGCTTGTTTAAAACAGTTTTAAAAGAAAATCCAAACGACATTGAGATTTTATCTAAGCTTGGTTCTACTTATGTTAGAGCAGGTGAAGATGAAAAAGCGCTGGAAGTTTATAATCGAATTTTAAAATTGGACAATACAGATTTTAATGCTCTAAATAATCTAGGTGGAATTTATCGTCGTTTAGCTCGTTATGAAGATTCGGTTTTAGTTTTGGAAAGAGCTTTGACTACAGGAACAAATACAAATGAAGTTTACTATAATCTTGGCCACACTTATAAACTTATGGGAAATTATGATGATGCTGCCGATTGTTTTGTAACCGTAATCGAAGAAAATCCAAACGATGTTTTGGCTTATAATCACTTAGGTTCAATTCAGGCTGCTCGCGGTGAACATGCAAAAGCTTTACAATCTTACAATAAAGCTCTTCAGTTAGACAAAAACCATCCGATTTTGCATTACAATTCTGCTTTAAGCTATATTGCTTTGGGAAAACTTGAACAAGCAAAACTTTCTTTTGAAAATGCACTCAGAACAAGGCCAGGTTGGGTTGAAGCGATGGTGGATTACGCTGACCTTCTTATCGGAATGAATAAAAATAAGGAAGCTCAAGATTTACTTTCTCAAGCACAAAAATTAAAATCTGAAGATGTAAATATTCTAAATACGCTTGGAAAGTTAAATTTCAAACGCAAAGATTATGCAATGGCAGAGCAAAATTACCTAGCTGTTCTTGCAAAAAATAGCGAAGATTATCGAGCATTAACTGGAATGGCTTTAGTTTATGAAAAGCAACGAAAACTTTTAGATTCTCAATCACTTTTTGAAAAACTTGAACAGTTTGATGTTGATAATAGCGATATAGTTTTGCAACACGCAAGAGTTTTATTAAAATTGAACGAATACGAAAAAGCATATTCAAGAATAAACAAAATTTGTCAAAACAGCCCAAAGGATTGCGAAGCGTTAAATCTTCTTGCCCAATATTATATTTATACAAAAGACGAAACTCGCAAAAATGCTTGTTTCAAACGAATAAACGATACAAATCCAAAATACATCAATCATCTTTTGGATTGTGCAGAAGTTTATATCGATATGGGCGATTTTTCTTCTGGAGAAATTTTACTGACTCAATATCTTACAAAACGCCGAAATGACACAGAAGCATTGATGATTATGGCATCGTTAAATGAAGCAACTCACAATTATTCTACAGCGCTTCAAATTTATCGAAGAATATTTGAACTTGAACCTCAAAATGTAAAAATTTTGGAAACAATAAATCGTCTTAGCCAAAATATTTCGTTCAATGATGTTGCAAAACCTTTGCCAGAATATCTAAATCCAATTTATGCTCAGGATGATAGTGATGACGAAGATATTTCTGATGAGGAAGAGGAATTCGAAGAAGAAATCGATTTATCATCAGAAGATAAAATGATTTTCAATCTTGATAATATGGCAGACAAAGAGGAATTACCGCCTGAACCTCTAGAATTTGTAACTGAAAAAGAAGAAGAACCTTTGGATTTTTCTAATATGGATGACCGTGATACAACTGTTACAACTTTAGATGATTTAGTTGCTTTAGACGAGCCAATCGACATAAATCCTGCAACAGAAAACGATCCTCTTTTTGATGAATTGGCATCATCTGGCGATGAGCAAATTCCTTTGTTGGAAGATGAAGACATAATTGATATTGCAGATGATAAAGGTGAACTTTACATAAATGCTGACGAATCTAAAGATTATGATAAAACTGAATCTGAAGAAGAATTGTATCCTGCGCAAAATAATGCTCCAACTGTACCAGAAGGTTACAATTCTCCAGTCAAAAATATTTCTAATCCAGATGATAAAACTTTAGATTTTTCTGATGAACAAATTAGTCCTGAAGAAGATTTTGTACAGCCAGAAGAACAACTTGATTTAGACCAAGATTTATCAAGTGAGTCAGATTTTAATGAAAGTATCGATGATGAAAATGGAGATAACGCAAATTCTGAATTTGCTTCTAGCGAAAATCCAAGCGTTTGTTCACAAGATGCATCTCAATTTGCACCTCGCGAAGTAGGTTCTTCTTCAGAAAATTCTATTGATGATTCTTTGCCTTTAGATGCAAATTCTGAAACTCTAGATGAGTCAAAAGAAGAAACTGAAATCTCATCTGAAGAAGCAGAATATGTTTCGCCAAAAAGCAGTTTGCAAAATCTTGTTCAATCTTTGCAAGATGCTTTAATCGCAAAAAAATACGAAAATACTTCAGAATTATTTGATGTACTTGATGAGTTGTGTTCTTATCTTCCAGATTCTATAAAAGACAAATATTTATCAAGTCTTGATAGATTACGATTAGAATATCTACGAAGTAAAATGTCTGGAAAACCTGGACTTATGGCTATCGTGGAAGAATTACGCAAAAAACATCCTGAAGAATTTGCTGAATTTGATGATTCTAAAGAACTAACTGAAGAAATGATTATCAAAACTTTTATCTACATGAATACTTTGACAAAAGAACTTCCAGATAAAAACATTTCTTCGTTGTTAGGAAAACATCTTGATCAAGCAATTCGAACAATTCGGGACTGAGTTAAAACTTCGTTCCCAGATTCTGTAATTAGGATGTCGTTTTCGTATCGGCACCCGCCAAGTTCTGGGTCGTAAAGTCCCGGTTCTAAAGTTACAATCATTCCTGGTTGAAAAACTGTTTCTAAAGATGCCTTGCTTCTTACAAATGGAACTTCGTGGATTTCAAGTCCAGTTCCATGACCTAATGAGTGAGGCATTTTCATTTTTGCCTTTGCAAAAATTTTGTCAACTTTCATTGCGGCATTTCTTACAGGAATATCTTTTTTGTAATATTTTAAAGCTTCGTCAAAGGCTTCTTGCACAAGAGAAAGCATTTGTTCTTGTTTTTCTGAAAGTTTACCTTTTGCGATGGTCAAAGTTACATCACTTGCGTATCCTTCGTAGCAAACTCCAAAATCTAAAATTGAAAGTCCGTTTTCTGCAAAATTTGCGTTTGTGTAAGAAGGGAAACAATGAATTGCAAAACTTCTGCTTGGACCTGCGGCTAAAGTTTCAAAACTTGTTTTTTCACAACCTGCTTTTCGGCATTCACTTTCGATTAAAAGTGCAACTTCAAGTTCAGTTTTGATTTTTTTCTTTTTGATTTGAGTTTCGATTGTATCAATGATTTTGTTTGTGATTTCACAAGCTTTTTTTGTACATTGAATTTCGTATTCGTCTTTTATCATTCTTTGCTGAACTGCAAAATCGTGCAATCCATTTTTTTTGCAAGAAATATCGTATTGTGGAAGTTTGTCTACAAAATCCAAAAAATCTAAATAAGAAGTTTCTGGCGAAATTTCAATTCGGGAATTTTCTGGAAGCGCGAGTTTTTTCAAAATTCCATCTACAGCTTTAATTTCATCTCGGTCAAACTTTGTAAATGGAATAATTGTTTCTACAAAGGATTTTTGATTTGCAATATTTATATCCCAAGGACACAAAATTGATTTTCCATTTTTTGTAAGAATAAAAATTGCGTCAGATGGATGATTTGTATAATATCGCACAGCAGGATTTCTGTGATGCTCGTTATCCGAAAAAATTACTGCTTGAATATTTGTATTTTTCATTTCTTCTATTAAAATGTTTCTTCTTTTTTCAAAAATTGGCTTCATAAAAATTTCCTTATCTAGATATTTTGCTTTTTACTTTTCCACCGATAGATTTTACAAGTGAATCTTTTGTGATTATCAATAAAATTACGCCTAAAATTGCAAATATAATTGCGCTTAAAATTACAGGAATTCCTTGTGAAATAAATCTGTGGCTTCCTTCAAACAAATTTAACAAAATCGGTTTTAAAAAGTAAATTGGAACACATGCAATAAGCGAAAGTATAATCATTTTTGATGCATAAAGTAAAGTTGATTTTACAACTGAACTTACATCGATATTTTTGCCTTTTTTCATAAAAACTAAAAGTGCGATTGTATTGATAAAACTTGCTAGAGAAAGTGCAAGTGCAATTCCAGCGCCTTTCATTGGAATTACAAGAATGAACGCAAAAAGTATGTTAAAAGCAAATCCGATAATTCCTGCGATTGTTGGAGATTTTGCATCAGATTGTGCGTAAAAAGCAGGAGAGATAATTCTGTTCAACGCGATAAAAAATAATCCTGCAATATGAAATTTAAATGCGTCCAAAGTGAGCCTTACAGATTCATCTGTAAATTGATTATTTTTGTAAACTAGAATAATTAAATTTTCACCATAAATTAGAGAATAAAATGTGATTGGGATAGTAATCAAAGCGATAATTTTCATTGCCTGAGAAAGCATTTTGTTAAATTCATCCCATTTTTTGTTTTGAGCCAAACCTGATAAATCTGGCAAAATTACAGTTCCGATAGAAACAGCAAAAATTCCCAAAATCAATTCTTGTAAGCGCAAAGAATATTGCAAACTTGAAACGATACCAACTCCACTTCGACTTGCGATGGCAGTTGAAACTACATCATTTAATTGATAAGCAGCCATTCCCATGATTGTTGGTGCGATAAGTTTTAAAACTTGTTTTGTTCCAGGATTTGTAAAAGTTTTTTTAAGTGAAGTAAATTTTACTCCCCAACCATTTTTTATAACAAATGGAAGTTGAAATCCTGCTTGAATCATTCCTCCAACTAAAACTCCGTAAGACATAGCTCGTGCTGGATTTTTTGTGTAAGGTGAAAGAAGGTAAGTTCCAATTATTACACAAAGATTAAAAAGAATTGGTGTAAATCCGGATGGTGAAAAAATCTTCAATCCGTTTAGAATCCCTTGAAAAAGGGCTGCAATAGAAATTACTAAAAGATACGGAAACATTATTCTGGTAAGAACTGACATTTCCACAAGAATTTCTGAAGATTCTCCGTTAGAAAAAATTTTTACAATCCAAGGTGAAAAAATAATTCCGATAGTTACAACAATCGTAGTTAAAAATGTTACAAGTGTAAAAGTTGCGTTAATAAAATCTTTTGTAGATTGTTTATCTTCTGGATTTTCTTCTAAATATTTTTTGAAAGTTGGGATAAATGCAACTGAAATACTGTTTTCGGCAAAAAGGCGACGAAAAAGATTTGGAATCATAAAGGCAACACCAAAGGCATCTGCAAGTCCAGATGTTCCTAAAAAGGTGGCTTTTGTCATTTCTCGAACAAGTCCTAAAAGTCTAGAACCTAATGTTAATATAGAAAGTTTTATTCCTGCTGAAGCTAAAGATTTACTCATATATATAGAATACAGTTCTTGCGAATTTTAAGCAATCCGTATACAATATATATGGGAAATTGTGTTTATTTTGACACTTTACAACTTTATGTTTTTTTTGATATACTAAAACATAAAACCAAAAAATAAGGTGATTTTATGGCAGATAATAAAGTAACTAAAAAAGAAACAGATTTACAAAGTTCAACATTTACTCCAATGATTACTCCTGTAAGAATGGGTATTGATGTTGGTTCAACTACTGTAAAAGTTGTTGTCTTATCAGAAAACGATGAAATTTTATATAGCGAATATGAACGCCACAGAGCAGATATTAGAAGTACAATTATTGCAGTTGTTGGTCGTGCATTAGATACAATTCAAGAAAAATGTTCCGAAGGTGAAAAACAAACTATCAGTGTAAAAGTAACTGGTTCTGGAGGATTAGCAGTTTCACATTGGCTTTCAATTCCATTTATTCAAGAAGTTGTTGCTTCTACAACAGCTGTTCAAAAAATTATTCCACAAACTGATGTTGTAATCGAGCTTGGTGGTGAAGACGCAAAAATCACTTATTTTACTGGTGGTGTTGAACAGCGAATGAACGGAACTTGTGCTGGTGGTACAGGTGCTTTTATCGACCAAATGGCAGCACTTTTGGAAACAGATGCTCCAGGCTTAAATGAACTTGCAAAAGGTGCAACTACAATTTATCCGATTGCGGCTCGTTGTGGTGTTTTTGCAAAAACTGATATTCAGCCACTTATCAACGAAGGTGCAAGACGAGAAGATATTGCCGCAAGTATTTTTCAGGCTGTTGTAAGCCAAACAATTTCTGGTCTTGCTTGTGGAAAACCAATTCGTGGAAATGTTGCTTTCTTAGGTGGTCCTCTTCACTTTTTAGACCAATTAAGACAAAGATTTATTTTAACATTAAAACTTGAAGGGGACGCAATTATCGTTCCTGATAATTCTCAACTTTTTGTTGCTGCAGGAGCCGCTTTTTCAGCTGAAAAAACATACACTTGTTTAAATCCTGCACAAACAACTCCTTTTGTGACAGTTGCAGAATTGAGAAAAGGTTTAACAACTCTTGTTGATGCAGAAATGACAGAAGTTCAACGCTTAGAGCCACTTTTTAAAAACGAAGCGGAACTTGAAGAATTTCACAAACGCCACGCACAAGAAATGGCCGCTTCTGCTCCGTTATCACAAGCAAAAGGTCCTGTTTTCTTAGGTTTGGATTCTGGTTCTACAACAACAAAAGCAATTCTTATCGATAAAGACGGACGAATCCTTTGGAGATTCTACGATGTAAACGCAGGGAATCCTGTAGATTTGGCAGTTCGTGTTTTAAAAGATTTATACAAACAACTTCCAGATGATGTTTATATTGCTCGTGCAGTTTCAACTGGATACGGTGAAGCACTTTTCCAAGCTGCTTTAGGCGTAGATTCAGGTGAAGTTGAAACAATTGCTCACTTTAGAGCCGCAGATTTCTTTGTTCCTGGTGTAGAGTTCTTACTTGATATCGGTGGACAAGATATGAAGTGTTTGCGCATGAAAGATGGCGCTATCACAAATATCCAACTTAACGAGGCTTGTTCTTCAGGTTGTGGAAGTTTCTTAGATAACTTTGCTCGTTCACTTGGAATGGATGTTCGTGAATTTAGTAAAAAAGCACTTTTGGCAGAACGCCCAGTTGACTTAGGAAGTCGCTGTACTGTATTTATGAACTCTCGTGTTAAACAAGCACAAAAAGAAGGTGCAACTGTTGCAGATATTTCAGCTGGACTTTCTTATTCTGTTATTAAAAATGCACTTTTTAAAGTTATTAAATTGCGCAAAGCTTCTGAAATCGGAACAAAGGTTGTTGTTCAAGGTGGAACTTTCAACAATGATGCAGTTCTTAGAGCTTTTGAAAAAATTGCAGGTGTAAATGTTTTCCGTCCTGATGTGGCAGGTTTGATGGGTGCTTACGGGGCAGCTTTAATTGCTCTTGACCAATGGGAAGATTTGATGATGCCAAAACCTGGCGAAGATCCAAATGCTCCTCGTCCAGAAGTTCACTCAAATATGGCAACTTTAGAAGACTTAGAAAACTTCAAAGTTGATTTAGACCTTCGTCGTTGTGGGAAATGTAACAATAACTGTTTGCTTACTATCAATACTTTCTCAACTGGAGATGAAAAACGCAGATTTATCACAGGAAACAGATGTGAACGCGGTGCAGAACTTGAAGGCGACGCAGAAATTGTTGACGCAAGTAACGCAAAAAATACAAAATCTGGTGAAAACGACGGCCCAATGCCAAACCTTTTTGCTTGGAAGTATAATCGTTTGTTCAGTTATAAACCACTTTCAAAGGATGAAGCAACTCGTGGTGATGTAGGAATTCCTCGTGTATTAAATATGTATGAAAATTATCCAATGTGGTTTACTTTCTTTACAAAACTTGGATTTAGAGTGCGACTTTCACCTCGTTCAACTCGTACAGTTTACGAATACGGACTTGAAACAATTCCATCTGAATCAGTTTGTTATCCAGGAAAAATCTCTCACGGTCATATCGAAAGTTTGCTAAATTCTGGAGTTAAATTTATCTTCTATCCATGTGCTCCTTATGAACAAAGAGAAGATGAAGGTGCAGGAAATCACTACAACTGTCCTATTGTTACAAGTTATCCAGAAGTTTTAAGAAATAATATCGACGCTTTACGACAAGATGATTCAGTTATTTTTATGAATCCATTCTTGCCAATTTATGATAAACAAAGATTAGCAGAACGCCTTTTTGAAGAACTTGGGGAAAAATTCAATATTTCTGAAAAAGAAATTGAAGATGCTGTTGATGCAGGTTGGGCAGAACAAGCAAAATTCCGCCGTGAAACTCAAATCCAAGGTGAAGAAGCTCTTGAACACATAATTCGTTGTGGTGGAAATGGTATCGTTCTTGCTGGTCGTCCTTATCACTTAGACCCAGAAATTAACCATGGTATTCCAGAATTGATTGCTGGTTTAGGTTTGGCTGTATTTACAGAAGATAGTGTTGCTCACCTTGGTTCTATCGAACGACCTTTGCGTATTGTAGACCAGTGGACTTATCATAACCGACTTTATCGCGCTGGAGCTTTCGTTTCAGAAATGCCTAACCTTGAGTTAGTTCAGCTTACAAGTTTTGGTTGTGGATTGGATGCAGTTACAGCAGACCAAGTTGAAGAAATCCTTGGTGCAAAAAGTAGAATGTACACACTTATCAAGATTGATGAAGGTTCAAATCTTGGTGCAGTTAGAATCCGTATTCGTTCTTTGATTGCAGCGGTAAGAGAAAGAAATCGCCATAAACGCGAAGTTGTAAGAAAATCTGCAGCATTCCCACGACAAGTGTTTACAAAAGAGATGAAATATTCTCATACAATTATTGCTCCACAAATGTCTCCAATTCACTTTAGACTTTTGCAACGAGCTTTCCAATGTTCTGGTTATAACTTTGTAATTTTGCCAGAAGTTGATACTCTTGCAGTTGAAACTGGATTGCAATTTGTAAACAATGATGCTTGTTATCCTTCAATTTTGGTTGCAGGACAAATGATTGCAGCATTAAAATCAGGAAAATATGACTTAGACCATGTAAGTTTGCTTATTACACAAACTGGTGGTGGATGTCGTGCTACAAACTATATCGGATTTATCCGTCGTGCTTTAACTGATGCAGGTTGGGGACACATTCCTGTAATTTCTTTAAGTGCCCAGGGTTTTGAAAATAACCCAGGATTTAAAATTACACTTCCTTTGGCAGATAGAGCAATTAAAGCAGTTATGCTTGGGGATCTTTTAATGCGCGTTCTTTACAGAGTTCGACCTTACGAAGCAACTCCAGGTTCTGCAAATGCTTTATACGAAAAATGGAACGGAAGAATTTTACAAAAAATGCCACACTTAAATACTTTTACTTACCACAAATTAATTCGTGGTATTGTAAAAGATTTTGATAGTTTGCCACTTCTTCCAATTAAAAAACCTCGCGTTGGTGTTGTAGGTGAAATTCTTGTAAAATTCCATCCAACAGCAAATAACGATATTTTTGGAACAATCGAACGAGAAGGAGCAGAATGTGTAGTTCCAGATTTGGCAGACTTCTTCTTCTATTCATTCTCAACTGGAATTTTCCGTCACGAACAACTTGCATTCCCTAAAAAGACAAAGGATAATGCAAAAATGCTTGTTTGGGGCTTGGAACTTTTCAGAAATTATATGAAAAAGCAACTTAAGAAAAGTCGCCGATTCGATCCACCATCATCAATTTATGATTTGATGAAAGGTGTTGACGATATTGTTCAGCTTGGAAATATTACTGGTGAAGGTTGGTTCTTAACAGCTGAAATGGTAGAACTTATAAATGAAGGCGTTCCTTCAATCGCTTGTGTTCAGCCATTTGCTTGTTTGCCAAACCATGTAACTGGAAAAGGTATGATTAAAGAACTTCGTCGCCGATTCCCAGAAGCAAATATTTCTGCAATCGACTACGACCCAGGTTCAAGTGAAGTAAATCAGCTTAACCGCTTAAAACTTCTCTTATCAAATGCACCAGAAGGACGACACCCAGACGAAAAACATGAATAAAATTAAATTTACCGTAATATTTGCAATTCTTCTCTGTATTTTTTCTGTTCAGGCTTTTGCTGAATATTACGGTAGAGATGTTCCCGATTCTTCAGAAATTAGAAAATCACTTGTTGAAAGATGGTTTACTAGCGATTTAAAATATTTGCGTTTAGAAGAATCTCAAATTTACAAAACTTCTGCAGGAGATGTTTTTCAAGTTCGGTTAGAAGAATTTGATGATTCTTTTGCAGTTATCGTTGCTCCTCGTCAGCCAATGTTGGTTGATTTAATTTCTAAAAAAGAAACTCGTACTGTAACTTTGGATGTTTATCCTTACGATTTAGCAGGAAGTTGGATTTTGTTTAGAGATAAAACAACCGGACTTCCAACTTCTGTGCGATATTATTTTCATCAAAATTCAGAAATTTATGTTGAATTTAGATATCAAGGAAAATCCAACATGAAAAAAGAGCAAGGAAAAGTCTTTGCTGATTTTGTCATTTTTGGAATGTACGCAGTTCGTTCGTTGCCGGTGGGACTTTCTGTAAATCAGCTTTACACACTTTCATTTTCTGAAATAGTTGAAGCAACTCGAGAAAGTTTACCTTGGGAATATTCTGATATCGAAAATTATTTGTACGACGGTTCTTTGCAGATGGTTGGTTTTATCCGGGAAAAACTAGAAAAAATGATACATGTTGATGATGCTTGTTACGACGGCGAGCAAAATCCTGTAAATATTTCTGACGGAAAACCACGAAAAGAACTTGCAAAAGACGGCGGAGTTTCCTTGGATTCAGCTGGTTTTATAAAATGGATTGTTGATGGACTTGTTATGCCAATCGCAGGAAGTAACTTAGAATTAGAACCTTTGAAAACGCCAACTGTAACATTAAGAACAGGTTCTAGAGCAGATGCTCTTTCAGATAACTACAATTTGTATTTCAGCCTTGATTGGACAAGAAATTTAGCAGCTGCTTATCTTTCTGTAACCTCTGGCAATACTTATACATTTAAAAATTCGGGATGTGAGGTTAGGATTACTCCATTTGCTTCTCAATTAACAACTGACGGTGTAAAATCTGTTCCTGTTTATATGCAAGATTCTGGATATTCAGTTGATGCACTAAAAGCATTGTTCTACATTTTAGCTGTAACTGAATCTGATAGATTTTATCTTGGAGCTTTGCGAGAAACAGGCAATTTTGAACCTGAAAATATATTCTATAATCGTTGTGTAGCTTTTTTTCCGTACTTTGATGTCAATGGATTTTTTTCTGTTGCAGTTTTTGAAGATGGAAAGGAAATGACTATTGAGCAGTTCATGGAACAAAATCCTAATATTTTTGTAAATTTGGTTCGGTTACGATCTTCTGAGAGATTTTATCCTCAGTGATAATAAGAATTTTAGGAAATAAAATATATTTTCGTTTTTGAAAATGTATTTTTAGGTGAACTATGAAAAATAATTTTTTTATTTTCTTTTTATTTTGTTCTTTAATTTTAACAACAAATATGTTTGCAAAATCTAAAAATGCAAACTTAAAGAATGATTTTTTTTACTCACAAAAAACGGAAAAAACTTCGGGAAGTTTTCAACTCATAAAGGATATTCAATTAAATCTTGAAAAAGGATTTTATTCTTTGGTAATTGCAAATGCTAATCAGTTAGAAACCGAATATCCAAATTCTAAGTTTATTGAACAAGCAAATCGATGCAAATTAGAAGCGTTGTATATGCTTGGTCGAAAACAAGAAGCTTTAGTTTTATTGGAAAATTTAGAATCTCATCCCGATGTAGATTTTTTTAAAGCAAGAATTTTATTTGACAAAAAAGATTATTCACAAGCTGTAAAATCATTTTATTCTTGCGCAAAAAGTTTTGAAACTTCTTCAAATTTTAATGAAAGATATTTTTCTTCATTGTATTATTCTGCAAAATGTTATAATCAGCTTGGTGAATATAAAAAATCTTTGCCAATTTTAATAAGCCTAATTGAAAAATACGGATATTCATATAATCAAGGCGAACTTATTTTTTTGTTATCACAAGTTTTTTATGAAGAAAAAAACTTTTTGCAAGTTTGCTCTTTGTACGAAAAAACTTCTGAAATTCATTCTTTTGTGAACGAAAAATATTTTAGAAAAATTCTTTTGATGGCCGCTTCTAGTTATGACGAAATTGATAATTCTCAAAAAGCACAAAGTCTTTACACAAAAATTACCCAAGATTACGAAGTTGAAGGTTTAGGAATTTCTGAATTTTGGGTAAAAAGCGGAATTGAATCTTTTGCAGAAGACGATTTTTCTGATGCTCTTCGTTGTTTTGATGTTGCCCAATCTACAGAAAATCTTGATGAAAATTTACAAGATACAATTTTGTTATACAAAACTGCGATAAAATCCAAAACTGACGGATATAATTTAGCTGTAAAATTTTTAGAGGAAAATCCTACAAAAAATAAAAAATATTTTTATATGATAATGTGTTCTTATTCTGCTTTAGCAAAGGATTTTAACAAAAGTGTTTTTTATGGCGAAAAACTTTTGCAAGAAAACATTTTTCTTTCTAAAAACGAAGAACAAGTTTTTTATTGGTACGGATTTTCACTTTTCAAATTAAACCAAACCGAAAAAGCATTGCAAATTGTAAATAAAATTTCAGAACCTAAAATTGAAATTCAAACGCTAAAGGCAAAAATCAATTTTTCAAAAAAATCTTATGATTTTACAAAACTTTATGAAAGTGAAAGTAAATCTCAAGTTGCTTTTGAAAATAGCCTTATTGAAAATCTAATTTTAGGAAAAACTGAATTTTTGTTAAACCAAAAATCTAGCAAAAACAAATCTTCACTTTTAGATAATTTAGAATTAAAAAATTACTTTTTAGGATTAGCATATTATCTTGAAGGCGATTGGGCTTCTTGTATTTCTTACATGGATGAACATTTAAAATCTTCAAAAGAAAAAAATGATTTTGCTCAATTTTACAAAGCTTATTCACTTTTTATGCTACAAGAAAATAAATCTTCTTTTGGATTATTTTTAGACTGTGCAAAATCTCTTCCTGAAAAAACTAAATTCAAAGCATTGTTTGTTGCAAGTCAATGTGCTTTAGCTTTGTATAATCAAAATTACGGAACAGATGCTGCAAACGAATGGTTAGAAAAATCAATTCAAGTTTGTAAACAAGCTTGCGATTTATCCGTAGATGAAAAACAAAAACTTGATTGCTTGATTTATCTTTGCCAACTTTATTCTTTAACTTCCGATTACGAAAGTGCAATCTCTTTAATTTTGCCATATTCAACTAAAAATAATGAAACTTCCTTGAAATGTTTGTATGTTTTGGCAGATTTATACAAAAAATCTAATCAAATAGAAAAAACAGACCAAGTTTATCAAGAACTTGCTTCTCGATGGCAAAATTCTGAAATTGCAGAAGAATCACTTTTTATGCAAGGACAACTTTTTTACGAAAATTCTCGTTGGGGAGAAGCTAGCGACAAATTTTCTACATACAGAAAAACTTATCCTAACGGAAAATATTATCTAAAAAGTTGCTACTACAACGGAGTTGCTCTAAAAAAACTAGGAAACGATAACTTAGCAATTCTTCTTTTGAAAGAATGTGCCGATGCAAAAGATTCTTCAGAGTTTTCTTTTATTTCATTGGTTGAATTGATGGATACATATCGACAAAAAGGCGATTATGAAAATGCTGTAAACACAGGAACATCTTTATTAAGAAATTATCCTGAGCAGTCAAAAGAAAAAAACATTCAAAAAAATATAGAAGAAATCGTATATCTTGCATCAGGTGAAAATGAAAAAACAGCAACGCTTTTATCAACTTATGCCAGAGAAGGCGGATTGAAAACTTTACAAGGTCGAAACGCAGGATTTCAGTTAGGACAAAGTTATATTTCTTCCTTGTCAACTAAAGAAGAAGGCTTTAAGCTTTTACAAGAATTTGTTTTAAGCGTTCCAAAAAATCCTATTCCAGAAGATGAAATAGAAAATCTTGCAAATGCTTATTATCTTTTAGGAGCTTATTATCGAGAAAAGTTGCAATACAAAGATGCAAGTAATAACTTTTTGCTTGCTGCACAGTATTTTGCTTCTTTTGATAAAGATTTTGCTGCTCGTGCTTTGTACGGTGCTGTTGAATCCTTTGATTGCGATTCAAGTTTTGCAGATAGCAAACAAACATATCTTACAATGAAAGAAAAATATCCAGAGTCTCAATGGACAAAAAGAGCTTTTTCTTTAATATCAGAATAAGGAGGATAGAAAAGTTATGAAGAAAATTTTTCTATTTTTAATATTGATTTTTGCAACAAGTTTTTTGTTTTCGCAAGAAATAATTGAAATGCAAGATGTTAGCACAACAATTACAGGTTCAAAACAAGAACTTGAAGAAAATTCTTTGCCAGATTTCAAAGATATTTTACCTATTTCGGATGAATTGTTACCTGAACTTGAAACAAATCTTCCAAGTGTAGAAAGCGAACAAGATGCAGAATCTAACATTGAAGTAAATCCTGACGATTTTACATATTTTGAAGGACAAATCGGTGGCGGCTTCCCAAGTTTGTTTATGGGCGATTTTGCATTAAGCCGTTCTGAAAAAAATAATTATTTTAATTTTGACTTTTTTCACGAAACAATAAATGGTTTTGGCTTGCAAGAAAGTAACAAAGGATTTTTTAAGAACAATACAAATCTTAAAGTTGATGGAACTGTAAATTTTAATCAAAATCTTAGTTTAGATTTTTTTGGAAATTACAACAATCATCAATTTGGATTGCAGAATTTAAGTCCAATTTTTTATTCAACTAATTTGCAACAAGGAACTGTAGGCTTGGATATTGATTTTGTTTGTACAGAATCTTTGCAACTTTATGCGAAAGTTGATTCTGGATTTTCTTCTTGGTTTGCAAGTTATGTTCCATCACAAGAAAATCTTGATTTAAAATCAGATATTTTGAGATTTGCACTTGCTCCTCGGCTTGGAATTAGTGGAAACTCAGGTATTTTTTCTTGCTTTTTTGAAGGCGGCTACAATTTATTCACTTCAAACGGAATTGTAGATTCTGTTCTTCATCGTGGCGATTTACTTTATTACATGGATTTTAATTTTGGAAGCTTCACATTAAAAACTGATATTGGACTTGTTTTTGTCAATAAAGAAATTGTTGTTCCTTTTTCTGTAGGATTTGATTTTTCTAACAAAGTTGAACTTTCAGTTTTAGGTGGATTGCGCTCATTTTCTACAGATGTTTTTTATTTAGAGCAAAATTCTATCGTTTATGATGATGTTCAAGTTTCAGAGCAATCTCAATGGTTTGCAAATCTTGATTTTATGTTTCCTATTGGAGAAGTTTGCCAAAATAACATCAATTTAGAATTTGGAATGCCATCTGGTAAAAACTCTTTAATGCTTCCAGATTATTCCAAAGTGAACGAAAAAACTGGTTTATACGGATTTTCAGAATTTAATTTGCCAATGCTAACAAGTGAATATTCAATTTTATTCTATTTTGAAAATTCACAAATTGATTTATCTTGGGATGCGTGGTGGCTTGAACTTCCAGAAAATTTAGGAATTGCACCTCATCAAGTTTCTTTGCTATACTCATTTGTGCCAACAAAAAATAATTGGGGATTTTCTGTTTGGTCATCAATGAATTTTGGCGGAAATCGTGAAATTTTGGGAGATTTAATTCCTGACACTGGGCTTTCAGTTTATGTTAGAAGTGCAAAATCATTTAAATTCTCGTTTGAATTAAATGATATGATAAAATTATTTACAGGTACAGAAAGAACGATGTACGGTTCGTTTACAAAAAACAGCCCATCAGCATCAATTTTTGTATCATTTTATTTATAAAATAATTTATATTGATAAGATTCTATCTTGATGATGTTTAGATTTTTATCTAAAGATTGCATGAATACTTTATAGTTTATGGAGGAAATTAAAGTGTTAGATATTCTTAAGAGTGGTGGAATTTGGATTATTCCGATTATTGTGTGTGCTGTGATTGCAACGTTTATCATTATTGAAAGATTTATTTATTACAAATCAATCGAGAAAAATGAAAAACAAAATCTTGCTGATATAAAAGAACTTGTTAATAAAAGAAATTTTTCAGGAGCAAAGGAATATTGTAGAGCAGTTGGAACTCCACTTTGTGCAATTTTGGGCAAGGCTATTGATTTACATTCTTTGCCAATTTCTGAAATTCGTGAGGGCGTTACAAATGAAGCAACTTTGCAACTTCCAAAAATGGAACGATTCCTTACTACTTTAGGAACGATTGCAAATATTTCAACTTTGCTTGGTCTTTTAGGAACTGTAACTGGAAATATCGAAGCCTTTGGTGTTTTAGGTTCGGGAGCTAGCATGGGCGATCCAGCTTTGTTGGCAGGTGCAATCGCGGAAGCCTTGGTTACAACAGCAGCTGGTCTTGTAGTTTCAATTCCTGCAATCATCTTTCATAATTTTTATGCTTCAAAAGTAAATAAAAAAATGATTCAAATGGAAGGTCTTGCTGCTGATTTAATTTTATTGATTGAAAAATTAAAAACAGAAGGTTCTCTATGATAACTCGTCGTTCGTTAACTTCAAAATCTTCTGGTGCAACTGTGGATTTAATCCCGATGATTGATGTTGTTTTTCAGTTGATTTTGTTCTTTTTGGTTTCTACAACATTTGCTATTCTTCCTGCAATTTCTGTGAATTTGCCTTCTTCAAAAACTGCAGAAGGCGCAGCTTTGGATTCAATTACAATTACTGTTCAAGCAAACGGAAACCTTTGGTTTAATGATGCAAAAGTTTCAATGTCAGAATTAGAAACAACCTTACAAAATTTTGACACAGGCGAAGTTGAAAAATCAAACTATCCTATAATGCTTGAAGCCGACGAAATGGTAACTAATGGTACAATCGTAAAAATTTTTGATGTTTTACGAAAAGCAGGATTTTCGGCTGTAAATTTAAGGACAACATCAGTTGACTAAAAATAAGATTTTATTTTCAGAAAAAAATAGAGACTCAATCAGTTTTGCAATTACTTGCGGATTTTATGTAATTTTGTTTGTTTTGTTTGCAGTACTTCCAGTTTCAAAACCTAAAAAATACACACAAATTTCTGTGCAGTTAGATGTTCCTGTTGCTAAAAAAACTGAAAATACACAACAACTTCCGCAAAAAATTGAAGAACAAAAAACAGAAACTAAAACTGTAGAAAAACCTGTTGAAAAGCAAAATACTGTAACTCAACAAAAAACTCAAACTGCAACTACTAAAACTTCGCAAAGTTCTGTGCAAAAACAGTCTACTTCAACAAGTTCTACCAAAAGTTCAAATTCTTCAACACAAAAAGCTCAAACTACAACACAGCAAACTCAGCAAAAACAACAAACTGCTTCAGTTCAAGAAAAGACTGAACCTGTGCAAACTGTTACAAAACGGGAAGTTGTTTATCAAAAAAGTATTGAAGAACTTATGGCAGAAAATGCTAAAAAGAAAAAAGAAACTTCTACTTGGGATGATAGCATTTTTGGTGAAGAAAATTCTAATTCTTCTGTTGTGCAATCACAAAATAATAGTACTCAAAACCTTGTTAAATCGCAAAATGATGTAGCGCAAACCTTTGAAGGTGTGGCAGCATCATCTTCGGAAAGTCAAACTGTACAAACTGCTTCTGAAAGTAGATTTTCGGGAACAACGCAGAATCAAGTTTCTTCGTCAACTTCAGACGCATTAAATAAAATATCTTCCACAACTTATGTTGCTAAAAATGGTTCTGAATCAATTTCTTACGAAACCTCTGGAGTTTTAGCACCTCGTCAATTACTTTATCCTTCTGAACCTTCAATCGTGATTTCGGAATCGTTAGAAGATAAAATTGCAAGAACTAAAACTGTTAAAATTAGTTTTGTTGTAAAATCAGATGGAAGTGTTGATACTAAAACAATTAAAATCGAACCAGTTGGAAGCCTTGTTCCAGAAATCGAAGCAGAGATAAAAGGGCAAATTTCATTATGGCGATTTGAAAGTGGAAAAAGTGATGGACAGGCTACCTTTAATTATAGTATAAATGTAAGGTGATGAAAGATATAGAAGCTATAGCATTTGATATTGATGGAACTCTTTACTCTGATATGAGCTTGTACATACGGATTTTACCGTATTTTTTGAAACGCTTACCTTTTTTTCTTGCGTATAATCGTGCAAGAAAGATTTTACACAGAACAGCTCCTTTAGCAGATTTTTATGAATATCAAGCACGACTTTTAGCTGAAGAACTAAAAATCGATTCAGCAAAAGCAAAACAGATGATTCAAGAAAATGTTTACGACGGAATGAAACCATTTTTCAAAAAGATTAAAACTTTCAAAGGTGTTCATCAATTATTTGAAGAATGTAAAAATCGTAACTTAAAAATAGGCATTCTTTCTGATTTTCCTCCAGAGCAAAAAGGCGATATTTGGGGATTAGCTTCTATGTGTGATGTTATTATGGGCTCAGAAGAATGTGGAGCATTAAAACCTTCAATTTATACATTTGGTTCATTTGCAAAAGCACTTGGCATTGAACCAGAAAAAATTCTGTATGTAGGCAATAGCATTAGAGCTGATATTACAGGTGCAAAGAGAGCCGGAATGAAAACTGCTTACATAATGCCATTTTGGCGAAAACTTTTTAACAGAAAGTTGGAACAAGCAGATATTTCATTTAAAAACTATCGCCAATTAAAGAAAATTGTGCTAGAATAGATATATATTTAATGTTTTTGGGTGGGGATTTATGATTACAATATTGATTTCTCTTTTGGTTTCACTTAGTGTTGCAGTATTTTTTAGATATTTAGATAGAAATAATCGTTCTTTAGACAAAGTAAAAAAATTTACAGACAAAATTAAGGCAGATTTTGACGAATATTTTAATCAGCAGCAACAAGGAATGAAAAATCAAGCGATTGATTTAGATGTTCAAAAAACTCAGGCCATAGCTTCTGTAAAAAGTTTACAAAATCTTCAACAAGAATTTACAGATAAAAAAAATACTTTAGACCAACAGATTTCTGCAATTACTCAAATGGGAGAAAAAATTTCAAAGTACGATTCTGCCCTAAAAGAATTAACAGAAATGTCATTAGCAGTAGAAGATAATCTTTCAAGAATAAAAAAAGAAGCAGGAATTATTGAAAAATTAGATTCCAAAATTGCTGAACAAAAACAATTATTAGATGTGCTTGAAAAACGCATTCCAGCAATAGAGCAAAATTTTGAAAAGAAAAATGCAGAGCAACTTGGAGCAATCGGAAAAAATCTTTTACAAGAATATCAATCCAGAGCTGACGATATTGCATCTACAACATCCGAGGCTGTAAGACGCAACGAAGAAATTGTTTCTCAAATTACAGAATCATTTGATAATGTTTTTGCGATTGCCGCAGAAAAAGCAGAAAAATTAGAAGCAGATGCGTTTGAAAATTTGAAACAAAAAGCACAAGAACGAGCAATTAAATACAAAGATCTTTCTGATGAAAATATTACAACTCTAAAAGAAATGATAAAGTCAAATATTTTGACAACGCAAGAACAAATAAAAGCAGTTCAAACCGAAACAAATTCTTTATCTCAAAATATAAATGAAGAACTTGCTTTAGCAAATGAAAAACTTGCACAGATAAAGTCAAATTGTGAATCTGATATTTCTCAGTTTATAAAAGAAAACGACCAAAAATTAGCAGATATAAGAAGTAATTCTTTGCAACAAATTTCTCAATTAAAAGACGAAACTAACCAAAATATTGCAGAAATAAAACAAAGTTCTGCTAGTCAGATTGTACAGATAAAAGAAGATACAGAAAAAAATATTTCAAGTATCAAGCAAGATTCAGATGTAAAGATTTCAGATTTGATAAAGAGTGTTACTGAACAAATTGCTCAAGCTAACAACGCTTATAATTCATCTTTAAAAGCACTTTCTGATAATTATGAAAAAACAAGCAACTTGGCTTTCAATGATGCAAATACAAAACTTGAAGATTTGAAAAAAGATATGCTTTATCGTTATGACCGAATTGAAAAAACATCTTCTGATATTGATTTAATTGAAGGCGCTTTACGACAAGAAATGTCTGATATTCAAAAGCGAGTTGTTGGTGATTTTGAATTATTTTCAAAAGAGCAGAAAAAACATTATTCAGATTTCCAAAATGATATGAAAATTAAATCTGACGAGCTTACAATTAAAATGCAAAGTCTTGAAGGCGAACTTTCTGAACTTAAAGAAAGAGCCTACGATAATGTTTCTGATAAATTAAATATTTTTGAAGAAGATTTCTTTACAAATCTTAACAAGAGAGGTGAAAATCTAAATTCATCACTTGAAGAATGGAAAACTTCTTTTGATTCAAGATTAAATGAAATTACAGAAAATTATCAGCACAAACAACAACAAATCGAAAATGAATATACAGAATCGTTAAAAGAAAAAATTTCTTCTTTGCAAGTTAGTTTAGATGATAAATTTTCTAGACTTGATTCATCTTTTGAATCCAGAGAAAATTTACTTTCTAAAAAAGGTGAAGAAATTGAAACTAAAATCAAGGCATTTTCTCAAGATTATGAAAATCAACTTTCTGTTGCAAAGGCAGAATCTTCAAATTATCTAAAAGAAGAATTTGATAAATATATTCAGTCAATGAACGAACAAGTAAGTCAATTTGAACAAGAAATTACTCAACATTTATCTACAATATCTTCTGAAGTGGATAATTCAAAGGACCAGGCTGCAACAATTTTGGAAGCTATTAGAAATGACTTTGATACATGGAAAGGCAGAATCAATAATCAGTTTGAAGAAGCAAAAAATATTTACGATGATAAAATTGAAAGTTTTGGTCAAAGTGCACAGGATATAATTGAAAAGGTAAAATCTTCTTTTGAAAATGATTTTTCTATTTATGTTACTAAAACAAACGAAAGCAAAGATGAGATTCAACACGATATTGAAAAATTAACCAAAGAATCTGAAGATTTGTTAGGCAGACTTCATTCTTCGTATCAAGAAATGTTGGAAGAAACACAACAAAGAATCAATAAGCAAAATACAGATATTGAAAACTCATTAACAAAAGAAAAATCTACAATTCAAGAGATGGTGTTTAAATTACAAACCGATGCAACAAGCTTGAATAAATCAATGGATAGTATTGATAAACGATTATCAGATTTTATTGAACAATCTAAGGTTTTCACAAAAGCCGATGAATTAAAAGCAACATTAAAATCAGATATCGCTGAGCTTAACAATGAAATTGCCAAACTCTCAACTTTCAGTAAATCAGTTGATAGCATTCACAATGATTTTGAAAAAGTAAAGAAGGTAGAAGAAGAAATATCTCAACATCTCAAGCATATAAACTCTGAACGCTCACGAATTGACTCAATAGAAGAAGATTTCAATACTTTGATAAATTTGTCTTCATCTATTGATTCAAAAATAAGAGATTTAGAAAATACAAATACAGATAT
This sequence comes from Treponemataceae bacterium, assembly GCA_045645985.1. Taxonomy (GTDB): domain Bacteria; phylum Spirochaetota; class Spirochaetia; order Treponematales; family Treponemataceae; genus RGIG9060. The sequence continues at coordinate 17,217 of JAZRJV010000060.1, read as the reverse complement.
GCAAAATTTGCAGTTTGATGTAAAGCGTTTCAAGGAAACATTGGGCGACATTTCTAATAGATACGATATTCTCGAAAAGAAAAATGAGATAATCGAAAAAACAGTCGCTGATGTTGATAAAGCGTTTGACAATCTTAAAGATATAGAACGCAGACTTGAAAATTGTAATCGTTCTACAGCTGATTTCCCAACTAAAATTACTGGATTAAAAAGTGATGTTGATAAAATTTTAGAGAATATTCCACGAGTAAAAGATGCTATTGATAAACTTGATTCTTTGGATGGAATTTTAAGTTCTTCAGAAAGACGATTTGAAATTTTAAAAGATGATGAAGAATGGCTTGCTAAAACTGAAAAGCGGTTGGATCAATTAAACAAAGATGTAACTGGCAAACTTAGAACTTTAGGAGAAGTTTCTAAATCATCAACAACAAGATTACCTGGAACTAAAAATTCTGCAACAGCACCTGGTACACGAGAATCTGTAATTACATTGGCACATCAAGGTTGGACACCAGAAACTATAGCAAATAGACTTGGGCTTACTATTGGTGAAGTAGAACTTATTTTAGGAACTCAATAATTTTAACAAAGTTATTTAGAAAGAAGGCAAACTGTCCAGGCTGCAACTGCTTGGCTTTTGCCGATTTCGCCAATTTTTTCACCAGTTTTTGCTTTTACAAAAACTTGACTTTCTTCACATTCTAGAATTTCACAAACTGATTTTATAATTTGATTTCTGAAAGGCAAAACTTTTGGTTTTTCGATATTTATTACGCAATCTAGATTTTCTAATTTCCAGCCAGCTTTTGTAACTTCTTTCCAAGCAGTTTTTAGTAACATTTTAGAATCAGCGTCTTTCCATTTTTCATCTGATGGCGGAAAAAATTCTCCAATGTCGCCTAATCCACTGGCGCCTAAAAGTGCATCTGTAATTGCGTGCAATAAAACATCTCCATCAGAATGACCTGCTTCGCCAAGTTCAAAAGGAATTTCAATTCCGCCCAACATCAATTTTCTATTTGGAACTAAAGTGTGTAAATCGTAGCCTAAGCCAACTCTAATCATATTTTTTCCTTTCTAAATATCAGATTTATAAGTTATTTTTTTGTTTTGAACATCGCCTTCGCAGTAAAAAACTTTTTTGCCAGAAAAAACGCTCCAAATTTCAGTATCATCGGTAGAAAAAAAGTCATTTTCAAGGGCTTTTAAATTTGCTTGATACAATGTTTCAAAATCAAATGCCTGCGGAGTTTGAATTGCACCAAGTTTGCTTCTATCAAGATGTTGTTTTATGGAATTATCGGTAGCATCAATTTCTTTTAAAGTATCAACACAAGGAATAATCGGGGCTGCAGCACCTTTTTCTTTTGCTAGTTTAGAAATTTCGTAAATTAGTTCAGGTTTTATCCATGGACGAGCGCCATCATGAATTGTAACTTGTTCTGGAGAATGATTTGATTTTAGAAATTCAAGGCAATTAAAAATGGATTTTTGTCTTGTATCATCGCCTGTAACAAAGCAAAGTTCAACATTCATTTTTTGTAAAAGTTCTTTTATTTTTTTTGACGAAAAAATTGCATCACGAGCTTCTTTTTCTGCGTTTTGTGTTTGAGGAATTGCAATTATAATTGATTTTAATGTAAATTCAGGGGAGTTTTCAAATGAAACTAAAAAAGCTTGTATTACACAAGCCAAAACCGTAGTCTTTTTTTCTTTTGGAAATAAAACAGAAGGGAGTGGCAAAAATTCTTTTTTCTTACCAACTCCCATTCTTGTAGATGAACCAGCTGCGGGAATAACCACAGAAACTATCATTCGTCGTCGTCATCCATCATGTCGTCATCGTCATCTTCTTCTTCGTCTTCTACTGGTGAATCTTCATCATCAAGGAAGTCTTCATCATCACCATCAAGATAATCTTTGCTTATAGATGACTGTTGTTTTGCGTGCATTAGTCCAAGAGGTTCAAGTTTAGCATGAATCATTGCTTCAACTTCTTTGGATGTTTTTTCTAGTGAATAAGAAATTTCATCTTCTAAAAGTTTTTTTGCAGAATCATAAAGTTTGCGCTCTAAAATAGGCAATTCTTTTACTTTACTTCTGTGATAAAGACAGCGAACAATAGAAGCGATATCGTTGATGCTACCTTTTTTTAGCAAATCAAGATTCATCTGATATCTTAGTTTCCAGTCAGAAGTGATAGGTTCAAATTCTTGACCAATCATTTCGATTGCGTTTAAAGCTTCTTCTTTTGAAACGATTGCTCTAATTCCTAGTTCGTCACATTTTTCAACTGGAATCATTACTGTCATGTCAGAAACATCAAGATAAATTACATAGTAAAGAATCATCTGATCTTTAAATTTTTTTTCTTTGATTTCTTTGATTGTTCCTACGCCTTGGCTAGGATAAACAATCTTTTGGTCAACTTTATAGGCAGTATTTTTGTCACTCATATAAATTCCATTATATCATAAAATTTAAATAAATTCTAGTTTATTTATATAACTTTCAAAACTGAAAAAATATATTTAGCAATTAAACTAATTGATTTTTACAATATTTGGGAAAGACATTTCTTTTTCCAAATAAATATATTTTAATGGATGAAAATTCAATGCATTTTCAAACCAACCTTTTACATAACTTGTATCAATTACATTTAATGAAACACTATGGGAAATTGGAATAATCATTCCTTGGTCAAGCAAATATTGTTCTGCTTCAGATAATTTTTTAAAACGGTCTTGTCCAGAAAGTGTAGCCGATTGCAATAACAAATTATCAAAAGTTTCATCTTTCCAACCACTAACATTCAAAGATGAGTCGCCTCTAAAAAGTTCTAAAAAAGCAACTGGATCTGCAAAGTCTCCTACCCAAGAGTATGTGAAAAGTTGTGCGTTCCATCCTGGAATGCTTTTTAAATATCTGTTTGCAGGAGTTTTTTGTATAATCAATTCTACACCGATTTTTTCCCAATAAGATTTCAATTTTTTTGCAAGTTCCATGCTGTATTCACTATCTTGAATTGCACAAATTAAAGATAAAGTTTGATTTTCAAAACCGGCCTGTTTTTTTAATTCTAAGGCTGAATCTAAATCGTATTCAGGTACTCCAAAAATCTGTGGATAATCAGCAACTGGAACGATAAAATTTGTTGCCTTTACCAAAGATTTTTCTTGAAATTCATTCCATGGAATTGCGCTTAGAAGTGCCATTCGTAAAGTTGGATTATTCCAAGGTTCTTGTAAAGGTTTGAAGAAAAAGTATTCTGTTCCAAACTGAGTTGATAAAAAAATGGTTTGTGGCTTTAATACTTTTTTGATTGTAAGCATATCCATCGCCCAATCAACTTTTCCTGTATTGTACAAAAAAGTATTTTCTTCTTCATTGTTACTAATTAAAATCTTTATTGAAGGAAGTGCAACATTTTGTGCATCCCAATAATTTTGATTTTTTTCTAAAATGATATAATCTTGTTGATATTCTTTTAGAACAAATGCACCAGAAAAACAATTTTCGTCGTTATTTACAACAGAAAATGCTTGTGTGCATAAAATGTTTATAAAATGTTCTGCTGGATTTAAAAGTTTTACTGAAATTGTTTTTTCGTCTTTTACTTTTATTCCAAGTTCTTCTTCTGTAATTTTTCCATTTTTAAAATCTGTTGCACCGCAAACAATATCAAACAAAGATGCAAAAGGCGCATTTGGATTTTTTAGAAGTTTAATCCATGAATCCAAAACATTTTGTGCAGTGATTTTAGTTCCATCGCTAAACATAACATTTTCTTTTAGCGTAAATGTCCAAGTTTTTTTGTCGCGAGAAAGTTTGTATGTATCACAAATTGCAGGAACAGGCTGCAAAGTTAATGGGTCGTAACTAAAAAGCCCTTCGTATAATCCATTTATAATTTGAATTTCTGAATTATAAGATGCTGTATGAGGATTTAAATCTGGATTAGGATGAGCAGATAAAATTACAAATTCTCGCTGATTTTCTGGATTAAATTGAGAAAAAACTGGCTGAAAGCAAATAAATAAAATCAACAAAATAAATTTATTTTTATTAAAAAAATTCATTAAATCAATCCTAATTTTTTCATTTGTTTTTGTTCTTCTATAATAGAAGAATATTCAGCTTTGCGTTGATTTGTTTTTATTATTGTATTTTTTAAAGATGAAATTTCCATCTTTATTCCTTTTATCTTACTTCTATCCAACGGAGTAACAGTTTCTTTGAAAAAATCATCAAGGGCAGAAAGAGTTCCAAGTAATCTTTGACATTCAGAAAGATTTTTTGAAATAAATTCAACAACCTTTTCATCTGACATAGCTTCAATTTTTTCATAACCTGGAGTTTTTCTTGTTGAAAATGACAAATAATATTTACATCGTTTTTGCAAACTTAAAATAAACTCATTAAAATCGATATGCTCGTAATGTTTGGATTGAGTCATGCTATCCACAAGAACTATTTTGTAAACAAGAGTTTTTTTATCAAGGTTAAAAGCTTTTTGGATAATTTCAATTAGTTTTGCCCAAAAAGATGTTTTTTCGTTTTCTAGCACTTCGCTGTTAGCTTGAAATTTAGTAATTATGGATTCTAACTGAGGAACAACGCCACCTAGTGAACGAACAGAATCCATCAAGATTTGCCGAGTATCAATTTGTTTTTCTTTTGCTTGCTTTGAAGATTTTTTTACAACTAACTTTGAAATTAAAGATTGTTGTTTTTCTTTAGCATTATCGCCGATTGTTTCTTCAATAATTTCGTCAATAAGTTCATTGTAAAAAGCTTTCTTAGTTGCAACTGCCTGAAACACTTTTTTTATTTGTGCAAGCATACTTTCTTTTGATTCAAAAACTTTATCAATTAAGAAAGATGGATGAGCCATAACTTCTCGGCGAATTTCAACCTTGTAAACTTCGCGTTGAAAATCTGCAAATTCTTTCAAAATTCCGTTGATGATTTCAACTGTTTTTGCTGCGTTACTTAAACTATCATTTAAAACACTTGTGGCGAGTGCATCAGTTCCTTGTCTAATTGGAACTAAACAATCGGAAAGACCTTTTGTGTTAGGACTTGCAGAAGTTGCAATTACAGAATGCCATTGAAATCCGTTGTTAAAGTCAACTAATTTTTTTATTCTATCTGCTTTGATATTTGAAACGGAAAAAGTAAAAAAGTTACAGATAAAATCCAACATCGATTCATAATCAGAAAGACGAGTTCCAATAACAAGATTGCGTTCGGATTCATTAAAAGGTTTATCAGAAATTGGCTTAATTTCAGAAATTTTCTTTTCAAGTTTGTATGGATCTGCTGAAATTGTACTTTTCTTTAAAAGAGTTGTATAAACATTTCCAACATGGGCAAGAAGTCTTCTATATTCTTCTAGCATTCTTGGAAGTTCTTCAGTATCGTACCAGCGTACTTTTTCATCAAAAACTTCAAATAGTTCTTTTGTAAAATTCTCGTAATTTTCCATATAAACATTATCGGATAAAAAACTAATTTGGGCAAGGTTAAATTTTTATATTGATGTAAAATGTTAAAATTTATATACTATTTAGTAATAAACCACGGGATGTAGCCGTGAAGAAAAGGAACTTATATGATTCAACTAAAACCAGAAAAAGACAGCCAACTATCAAAAGTTAGACATAGTATGGCACATGTTATGGCAGAAGCAGTTTTCAAATTGTTTCCAGGTTCAAAAATTGCGATTGGGCCTTCAATCGACACAGGATTTTACTACGACTTTGAACTTACTCGTCCCATAACACAAGATGACCTTGCAGAAATCGAAAAAGAGATGCGCCGCATTGTAAGCGGGAATCACGATTTTGTTCGTAAGGAAGTTTCAAGAGAAGAAGCAAAACAAATTTTTGCTGACCAACCTTACAAATTGGAATTGATTGATGAACTTCCAGAAGATGAAGTTATCTCAATTTACACACAAGATACTTTTACAGATTTGTGTCGTGGTCCTCATGTTGAAAATACAAAACAACTTAATCCTCAAGCATTCAAATTGATGAAAACAGCGGGAGCATATTGGAGAGGGGATGTTAAACGCCCAATGCTTACTCGTATCTACGGAACAGCTTGGGAAAAACCAAACGACTTAAAAGAATATTTGTTCATGCTTGAAGAAGCAGAAAAACGCGACCACAGAAAAATCGGAACAGATTTAGATTTATTCCATATCGATGAAGAAAACCCAGGTGAAATTTTCTGGCATCCAAACGGTTGGACAATCTATTCTATTATTAAAGATTATGTTAGAGATAAAATTAGAGCAGATGGTTATGTTGAAGTAAATACTCCATTTGTTATGCCTCGTTCACTTTGGGAACGAAGTGGTCACTGGGCAAAATACAAAGCAAATATGTTTATCACAGAAAGTGAAAAACGACTTTTTGCTCTAAAACCAATGAACTGTCCAGGCCATGTTGAAATCTTTAGAAACAGACTTCGCTCTTACAAAGATTTGCCTTTGCGTATGGCAGAATTTGGTTCTTGTACAAGAAACGAAGCAAGTGGGGCTTTACATGGAATTATGCGTGTTCGTGGATTCGTGCAGGATGATGGACACATTTTCTGTACAGAAGATCAAATTCCTTCTGAAGTAACAAAATTCTGTAATCTTTTAAAAGATATGTACAAAGACTTCGGATTTACAGAAGACAAGATTTTAGTAAAATTCTCTACTCGTCCAGAATTAAGAGTTGGAACAGATGAAGACTGGGACAGAGCAGAAGGTGCTTTGGCAGAAGCATGTAAACAAGCAGGACTTGAATACGAAATTCAACCAGGTGAAGGTGCTTTCTATGGACCAAAACTTGAATTTACTTTGATTGACGCTTTAGGTCGTGAATGGCAATGTGGAACAATCCAAGTTGACTATCAATTACCAAGTGCACAAAGATTAAATGCTGAATATGTTGGTTCAGATAATACAAAACATCATCCTGTAATGCTTCACCGTGCAGTTTTAGGTTCTCTTGAAAGATTTATCGGTATCCTTTTAGAAAACTTTGCAGGTGCTTTACCAGCTTGGTTACAATATCAACAAGCAGTTGTAATTCCTGTTGCTCCATCTCTAGATGATTACGCTGTAGAAATTACAGAAAAACTAAAAGCTTGTGGTGTAAGAGTTGAAGCAAATCTTGGTAACGACCGTATGAACGGAAAAATCAAAACAGCACAGCTTAAGAAAATTCCATATATGTTGGTTGTTGGTGAAAAAGAAAAAGCAGATGGTGCTGTAGCAGTTCGCTTTAGAGATGGACGCCCTCAACAAATTATGAAAATTGATGAGTTTATTGCTTACATTAAAGACAAAGTAGACTCAAAATTTGTAGGAATTTAATTTGTAAAAAAAATTATATTTTTAGTAACACTTTTTTTAAGAAAGGGTGTTATAATAAATGTAACGGAGGAACAAAATGAAGAAAATTTTAGGTATTTTGTTTGTAGTAGCATTAGTGCTTGTATCATTTAGTTGTGCTTCAAAACCAAAAGAAGTTCTTGGTGCAGAAGGTATTCCTAGACCACAATGGGTTGCTGATATGGCTTTAGCAGATCCTGTACTTCATTATGAAATTGGATTTGGAAAAGGAACAAATCGTGCTTCTTCAATGGCAAGAGCAGAATCAGATGCAAGAAACAAAATTGCTTTCTGGGTAAAAACTGATGTAGAAACAGTTCTTAAAACTTATATGCAAGATGCAGGTGTTGGAAATGAAACACAGATGATTGAATATATCGAACAAGTTTCTATCCAAACTGCAAACACAACAATTTCTGGTGCAGAAATTAAAGGCAAGTGGGAAGATGTTGAAGGCGGAATCTATGTTTTGATGGGTTACGACATCGACAAAGCTGCAGAAAATCTTGCAAAACAAATGGAATCAGTTGAAACTCCATTTGTAAGAAACGAATCAGCTGCATTTGCAGATTTCAAAGCACAAGAAGCTTTCAAAGCATTAGAAGAAAGCAAACGCCAAAAAGCCGCCGCTGCTGAATAATTAGTGCTTTACTAAAAACAAAAGACTGTCTAGTAAGTGTAAAATTTTACGCTACAGACAGTCTTTTTTTTGTTTACAGCAAATTTGCAAAAATTTTACTAGGTGTATCGTTTTTTGAGACAGGGGGTGTGGTAGAATGGAGGTATGAAAAAATGGGGTTTTGTGGTATAATAGTACAATAGGGTGTTTTATATGACAGCAAACGATAATTTAATTTCAAATGTAGGAATAAATATACAAGAAAAATCTGCAATGATGTGGAATGTTGCAAATGTACTTGCAGGTCCATTCAAGCCTCACGAATATGGACTTGTAATTTTGCCATTTACAGTAATAAAACGATTCCACGATTGTTTATTACCAACACAAAATGCAGTTCTTGAACAATATGAAAAAGTAAAAACTATGGTTATCAAAGACGGATTTTTACGAAAAGCCTCAGACTATCAGTTTTATAATATTTCAAAATTTAATTTTACAAGTTTGTTGAATGACCCTGCAAATATTGAAGAAAATTTTAGAGATTACATTCATGGATTTTCGGAAAATGTGCAGGATATTCTTGCAAAATTTGAATTTGATAACATTATAAAACGACTTGTAGAAGCAGAAGCTCTTTATCTTGTTATAAAAGAATTTAATTCTGAAAAAGGCTATCTTGGACCGGATAAAATAAGTGCTGTAGATTGTGGTTATATTTTTGAAGATTTGGTTCGGCGTTTTTCTGAAAGTTATGATGACCAAGCCGGAGCTCACTTTACAAGCCGAGATATTATTTATCTTATGACAGATATTCTTCTTGCAGATAGTGATATTGCAAACACAAAAACTTGCACTGTATACGATATGGCAATGGGAACAAGTCAGATGCTTTCTTGTATGCAAGAGAGAATTGCAAAATTAAATGCAGAAACTGATGTTATTACTTTTGGGCAAGAAATAAATCCTTCTACCTTTGGAATTGCAAAAGCTGATATGATGATTCGAGGTGGCGACCCAAACAATATGCGATTTGGCAATACTTTGAGCAATGACCAATTTAAAGGATTTACTTTTGATTATATTATTTCAAATCCACCTTTTGGTATCGATTGGAAAAAGGAAAAAGACGCAGTAGAAAAAGAACATAAACTAGGTGATGCCGGAAGATTTGCTCCAGGACTTCCAAAAATCAGTGATGGTCAGCAACTTTTTGTATTAAACGGACTTTCAAAACTTTCAGAACATGGAAAAATGGCAATTATCCAAAATGGTTCTCCATTGTTCAGTGGTGATGCAGAAAGTGGACCAAGTGAAATTCGCAGATATATTTTAGAAAACGATTGGCTTGATTGTATTATTCAACTTGGAACAGATATGTTTATGAATACAGGAATTAGTACATATATTTGGGTGTTGAATAAAGACAGAAGCGAAAAGAAAACTGGAAAAGTTTTGCTTATAGATGCTTCAAAATGTTATGAACCAAGAAGAAAATCAATCGGTACAAAACGAAATGATATTACAGATAAATGTAGAGAGTTAATTGTTCAAGCATACAGTGAATATCAAAATGAAAAAGTTTATGGAGATAAAGACGGAATTTATTGTGAAAGCAAACTTTTTGATACTACTGAATTTGGCTATAACAAAATCACTGTGGAACGTCCGCAAAAAGATGAAAACGGAAATATTGTAAAAGATAAAAAAGGAAATCCTGTTCCCAACAAAGATTTGCAAGATACAGAAAATATTCCAATGAACGAAGATATTGATTCCTATTTTAATCGTGAAGTTTTGCCTTATGCTCCAGATGCTTGGTATGACCCTAAAAAAACAAAAGTTGGTTATGAAATTCCTATGACTAGATATTTTTATGAATATCAAGCTCCTGAAAAATCAGAAGATATTTTTGCTCGGATAACTAAACTTGAAAGTGAGATAGGGGAATCTTTGAAAGCGATTTTGGGTGAAAAATAGGATAATTGCCACACGGATTCGATTTTGCTACGCAAAATCTAGGGGAAAAAGGAATTTTGATTAGGGAAGAGAAAACAAAATGCGAAAAATGAAAGACAGCGGAATTGAATGGATTGGAGAGATTCCTGAGGATTGGGAAGTTTGTAGATATAAAAACATAATGTATAAAGAGAAAAATATTTGTGAACATTATAATGGACAAGATATTATTTCTCTTACTATGAATGGTGTAATAAAAAGAAATTTAGAAAATCCAAGTGGAAAAATGCCAACAACATGGGATGGTTATCAATATGTTGAAGTTGATGATTTATTATTATGTTTGTTTGATATCGATGTAACTCCTCGATGTGTTGGTGTTGTAAGAAATGATGGATTGACAAGTCCTGCTTATAGTCGATTTAAAATGTACTCAGGTTTTCTAAATAGGTATTATGACTATTTATTGCGTTGGATAGATGATGAAAAGATATTTGTGCATTTATCCAAAAATCTTAGAAGTTCCTTGACAGAATCTGATTTTGGAGCAATTTATAGTATTGTCCCACCTCTTGCTGAACAACAGCAAATTGCTGATTATTTAGATAAAAAAGTAAGTGAAATCGATTCGACTATTTCAAAGACTCGTGAAAGTATTGAAGAATACAAAAAACTTAAACAAGCTATTATCACCGAAGCTGTTACAAAAGGGTTAAATCCTAATGCAAAAATGAAAAACAGCGGAATTGAATGGATTGGGGACATACCGGAGAGTTGGGAAGTAATAAGGACGAAATTTATTGCAAATAATATGCGTAAAGGTAATGGAATAACGAAGGAGCAAATTGTTCAAGATGGTGATTCATCTTGTGTTCGTTATGGAGAGATTTATTCAAAATACGATAATGCTTTTTATGACTGTATGACAAGAACTAATAAATCGTTTTATAATGTTTTGCAGTATTTTTCTTTTGGAGATATTTTATTTGCATGTACAGGAGAATTACCAGAAGAAATAGGAAAGAATATTGTCTATCTTGGAAATGAAAAATGTTTAGCTGGTGGTGATATAATTGTTTTGAGTCATTCTCAAGAACCTCGATTTCTTAATTATGTTTATAATAGTTATGGTCAAACACAAAAAAGTTTAGGGAAAACAAAATTAAAAGTAGTTCATATTTCTGCAACTGAAATTGCAAATATTTTTGTAGCTCTTCCACCTCTTTCAGAACAACAACAAATAGCTGATTACCTCGACCAAAAATGTTCCGAAATCGACGCACTTATTACAAAAAAAGAACAACTTGTGGTAGAATTAGAGGCATACAAGAAGTCGTTGATTTATGAAGTAGTTACTGGGAAGAAGGAAATATAATTTATGGATTTATTAAATACAAATTTATCAGGACGTGTTCGTAATACACATCTTCCAAAAACAAAAACAATAATGGTTTTAGCTGAAGCTTTAGTAAATTCTATACAAGCAATTGATGAATTAAAAAATCCTGAAAATGGTAAAATTTCTATCTCTATTTTACGAGAAGAGACTCCTTTATTCGAAGATGAAAATTTAAATATTATTGGTTTTGAAATTACAGATAATGGAGTTGGTTTTAACGAGGAAAACTTTAAATCGTTTTTAACTTTAGATAGTGATTACAAAAAAGATAAAGGATGTCATGGTATGGGGAGACTTCTTTGGTTAAAAGTCTTTGATGACATACAAATCCGAAGCAATTTTGAAAAAGAATCGACAATAACTAAAAGAAGTTTCAATTTTTCTATAGCAGGAATTACTGATTTAAGAGAAGAAGTTGTTAATGAGGATGTTAAAACAGTTATTACTCTGAATAATTTAAAAGAAAAATATATAAAAACTTTTCCTAATGGTATATCTTCTCTTGCTAATTTGTTATTGCAGCACTGCATATGGTTTTTCTTGAGGGAGGGCGGAGCTCCTCAAATTGAAATAATAGACAAAAAAGAAAAGTCTATTATTTCTTTGAACGTACTTTTTGATGAATTAATGTTGTCAAAAAGTAAACCTATTCAAATCAATGTAAAAGATATTCCTTTTGAAATTTCTCATGTAAAAATCAATGCAAATGTGGAAAAAAATCATAATATTGTTTTATGTGCTGCAAATCGAGTTGTTGAAAAGATTCCATTAAAAGGAAAAGTACCCGGATTGTATGGTTCTATTATTGAAAAGAATGAAGAAGTATATTTGCAAACATTTGTTTCTTCAAAATATCTAGATGAACATGTATTAGCAGAACGGGACGAGTTTGATTTAGATGAAGAAAATCTTTTTGATGAATTAAGTAAAAGAGAAATAGTATATACAATAATTAGTTCTATAAATGACTTTTTAAAAGATGTTTTGGAAAAGAATATTGAAAAAGGAAAAGAAAGAATTAATAATTTTGTAGATAATAAAGCTCCTCGCTATAAAGCTTTGTTAAAAAAACTTCCTAATGAAGATCAAATTATTGATCCAAATATTTCTGATAAAGAATTAGATATTCATCTTCATAAGGAACTAGCAAAAATCGAAGAACAAGTAATTGAAAACGGACATCAATTACAAGAAACTGATTTATCTCAAAATCTTACAGAAGAAAAAATTACTCAATATAAGGAATTATTGGATAAATATTTGATAACAGCTTCAGAATTAAAACAATCAGATCTTGCAAGTTATGTATCTCATAGGCGCGTAATATTAGATTTGCTTTCCAAAGCATTACAAATAAATGATGAAGGAAAATATGAAAAAGAATCAATTATTCATAATCTAATTATGCCAATGAAAAAAGAATCTGATGAAGTTGATACTGATATAAATAATCTATGGCTTATAAATGAACGTTTAGCATTCCATAATTATCTATCATCTGATAAGCCGTTGAAAGAAATGCCTGTTTTTTCTTCAAGTGATAAAAGAAGACCTGATATATTAAGTTTGAATGTATATGATGAGCCTCTTCTTTTTTCAGACAAAAGTACATTACCAATTGGGTCAATTACAATTGTAGAACTTAAACGTCCAATGCGTGATGACATGACTGTTGAAGAAAACCCAATTCGGCAGACTTTAGAATATTTAAAAGAAATAAGACGTGGGAAATGTAAAACCAAAACTGGAAGACTTATTCCTGCTTCAGAAGACTTACCTGGTTTTATATACATAGTTGCAGATTTAACAACTTCTTTAAAAGATCAGTGCATTGATGAAGATCTTACGGAGACATTTGATAAAATGGGATATTTTGGATATAAGAAAAATTTAAAAACATATATTGAAGTAATTTCATTTGATCAACTTTATCAAGGTGCGTTAGAAAGAAATAAAGCTTTTTTTGATAAATTGGGATTACCAAATTATTAAAAAATGGAAATATAAGAATGGATGACGAAAGAAGAATTGATTGTGCAAAACGAAGATTCACACTATTCTAACTATATAGTTTTATTACGGTTAATGGTATTATTAATAATAAAAATAAATGATGAGTTTTGTTTGAAAGATGTTGATAATACAAAAAAAAATAGCTGATTTATGAAGTAGTAACAGGGAGGAGGATTGTGTAGGAGGAAAATATGGAAAAGATTAGCGAAATATTTAAGATTTTTTTAGAGAAACACTTTATGTCTACTGTTATAAGTCTTGTTATATCTGCAAGCATTTTTGCTTTTACTCCTGATGCGTTTTGGTTAATCGAAAGATTTTCTAAGTTAGGGTATTATTTTTTTTGTTTTGGTGTTTTGTTTATATTAATTCAGTTTTTAATGTGGATAATCAATAATAACAAGAGAAAAAAAGAATTACAAGAAATAGATGAAATATATAAACAAAAGAGAATGCAAATAAGTCAAGAATCTCTTTGGGATTTCGTTGATAGCTTATGTAGAGATGATATAAATTTTCTAAAAACATTTTTAAGAAACAATAATACTCCTATTGTAATAAAAGGTAATTTATATTTTTGTGGTAATAGATTATTTACTTCGACTTATGTAAAAAGACAAGAAGGCTATGATACTGATGGTCACTATGTAAAATACATTCTTACTTCCGATTTTTATGAGCTTTTAAAATTTTCTGCAGAAAAATACGGAAAAATAGGGCATTTCGAAGAGGTGTAAGTAGATGAAAACCCAACTAATAAAACATCCTCAATTATTTGATTATGAGAAATATGAAAAAGAGACTGATGAAATTAAGAGAATTTCTATGTGTCTTAATTACATCAAAAGTAAATTAAATACAAAGTCTATTTCTGTAATGGTGGGGGCTGGTTTTAGTAAAAATGCAAATACATATAAAAATGAAAATGATTCTCAATATGAAGATTGGTTAGCGTTATTGGTTCCTGCATACATGGAAATGTTTCCAGATAATTTAGAATGTAAAAATAATGAAACCGACAAAATAAGAAAAAAAATACAAGCAATGGGGGAATCTGAATTTGCAGAAAAATACGAAAAATATAAAGGTTCTCGTGAATTTCTTGATTTATATATTGAAAATAAAATAAATAGTATTGATAAATCAACAGATGATTTATCATTTCATTATAAACTTTTGGATTTGAACTGGTGTGATATTATTACTACCAATTGGGATGATTTGTTAGAAAGAGCTAATGCGAAAGATGAAAAATATACTACTATATTATCAGCAAAAGAATTGAGGTGTAGAAATAATGATAGAATAGTTAAATTACATGGATCTATCAGGACAGATAAACAAATAAAAGAAAATGAATATAATTTTGACAATACATATAATTATTTATATTTAATTACAACAACTGATTTCGAAAGATATAGTACAGATCATGAAGATTTTTCAAATTTCATGAAAGTAAAAATTTTGGAAAATCCATTTTGCTTAATGGGATTTTCTGGAAGAGACTCAAATTTTAGATATTGGATAAAAGAACTCAAAAGAACAATGCAAAAAGGTGGAAATACAGAAAAACCAAATCCAATTTTTTTATTTGATGTGAATCCGAAGCCAACTACTGACGAAGATAAAGAATATGAGAAAGCATTAGATTTATTTTATCATAATAATTATATAATTCGAATAAAAATGTTAGATTTGTATTCCTCTTCAGAATCCAAGTCAAAGCTCAACCTTGCTATCGAAGACTGTTCCCCAAAACAGCCAAATGAGTTATCTTATTCAGATTTAAATAATTTTGTTTTTGGATGCTTAAAAGAAAATAAAGGAAGTGATAAAAATGATAGCGAAAATTTGAAAGAGATAAATCAAATTGAATCGATAAAAGATAAAGAATATGGCATAATTCGTAATATTGTAGCATCGAATTCAAAACTTTTGACTGTTGATGATTTTAATCAGTATAATACAGTAAATCTATTTTCCTTTCAGAATTTAACTTATTCTCGGAATTTTATATATCCAGTTCAAAAGTTAGCATTAGCTATACCAGAATGGACAGAAAATCATTTTATCTTTTTATATAGATGGTGCTTAGGAAATTACTATTCTTTAAGTAATCTTTTTGAAGAAGATAAGATTAAAGAAATTATTGAGATGTTTGATAAATTAAATTACATAGAAACAGATGCTTATATTTTTATGGAATTAATTCTAAAATATTATAGAGAACACGATGATGTTGAAAAATTAGATTATTATCATAAAAGACTCTCAGAGTATCCCAAATTACATAATATTATTATGTTTTCTAAAGCTTGGATGTATATTTTAAAATTTCAATATGATGAACTAAAAAACTTGTTGAATAACTGGCATCCCGAAGACAGTGCAAATCCAGACAGCCTTTTTATTGTCCGAAAGATTTCATTAATGCATATTTTTGAAAATGTTCATTTTAACACGGATAAAAAAGAAGAAATATTAAATTTAATGCAAATTGCATTGGATAATTGCAAAGAGGATCAATTAAAATTTTTTATAGCTTTGTATCAAGGTCAATATTTAAATATTCTTACATATCAATATAAAAATTCTAATAAACATCTTGTCGATTTATTAAAAATAAGAGAATTTTCAGAGCCATATAAGTATTTGGATTTTTTTAATGTTGATGCATCAACTAAAGATTCTTCAAAATCAAATCAGGCAAAAAGATATAGTATTTCATGGAAATTATCTGGAGAAGAATCTAATGATGAATTAATAAACTCAATTCGACTTTTAAATTTTTTTGAATATACAGGACTTTCAATGGAATTATTTATGTCAGAAGAAAAAATAATTCCATTGATTGGAAGAATGAAAGACTTTAGTTTTTATTTACAGAAAATAATAATCTGTTCTATTTCTTATTTTGGTAATGATAGTGATGAAGATTTTTTAAAATTAGTTGTAGATAAAATTATGCGATATTTGAATTCAAAAGAAATTCAAGTTTTATTTAATTCGTTTCTAAATATATTTATTTATAAAGTTTATAATCAAAAAAATGCAAGATCTTATTTTTTTCTTACTAGTGAAATTTCTAAGTATTTGGATAATACTATAACAAAAAAACTTAACGAGTTTATTTATTCAGAGATAAAGGATCCTAAAGATATAAATAAACAAGTAATGAATATGATACAACGAGGTAAAATTTGGGGAGCAAAAACACCTTTTGAGGAATATTTAAAACAAATAAAAGATGAAGATGAATATAAGTTTATATTTGAATGGATAATAAAAGAGTATATTTTAGATGAAAGAGAATTGGTAAAAAAGCAAAGATATAGTTTATCGGAATTTTTTTCTTACTATTATGTTTTAACACAACTTAATACTTATCCAGAGTTGATAAAACAAGTTTTTATGAAGTCTGAAATTATTCAATTATTAGAAGAAGATTTTTCTTATGAAAAACAGTTATGTTTGTATGGATATGAATATTTACCAGAAAAACTAAAAATAAAAACACAAGAGTTTTTTGAAAATAATTATACTGTCTTTATAGATCCTTATTTTATTCGTAATTTTAAATCAGAGACCGTTAAAGTTACAATTTTTTCGATGATAGAGGAGGATAGTGTATTATCGTTTGATTCTAGAAAGTATCCTATAGTAAATTACATAAAAATGCTTTACTATGAAAAGATGCTGACCGTAGAAGATAAAATTCTTATCTGTAGGTTATTGAAAAAAAGGTTTGAAATTATACTTAATAATATAAACTATTTTAATTTTGGATTTAGGTCATTAGATGATGTGATATCTGAAATATATTTT
>JAZRJV010000059.1:0-22808 GCA_045645985.1 Treponemataceae bacterium | reverse complement strand
CTTGCAATAAATGGTATTTCTTATAAAGATATGCTCAATATAATAAAGGCAAGGAAGTAAATTCCGATATGTAAAACAGTTAGACAAACTTGAATATATCAAACTGTTAGCTAATTTGAATTTTTTAAATTAAACAAAACGAAAACAGCCATCTCTTAGTATCCAAGAGATGGCTATTTTTACATTAACGTGAATTCATTTTTATCAAATTCTATAAGTCCCTCGTCACGCATTTTACATAACTCATTGGACATGGCACTTCGGTCAACACAGAGGAAATCAGCCAGCTGTTGTCTGTTGAATGGGATAGTAAAATGATTACTGGTTTGTCTCTTTGCTTCCTCTGATAAGTAAGATAATAACTTTGTGCGAGTGGTTCGATTTGACATATATCCTATTTTTTGTACCAGTTTGCGATTCTTTTCAGAGATTGCAAAGAACAGGTTTTGTATTACCATGGAGTGAAATCTACAAGCGGAAGGACATACGGTAAGGATTCTTTGAACATCAAAGAAAAAGATGGTACTTTCTTCTTCTGCAATAACATCATTTAGAAGGACTCCGCTTTCTGGGGCAATATAAGCTTCTCCAAACATTTCTCCAACTCTTATTACATTAACAATATTTCTGTTTCCCCAATAATCATCTCTTTGAACAAGAAGTTTTCCTTCTACTAATACAGTAATTTTGTCTATATGTTCTCCTTGCTTAAAGACATATTCTCCTTTTTGAAAGGTAAGCTTTTTTGCTTGTAAACAATTTAACATTGCAGAGATTTCGTCTTCACTTACACCAGAAAAAAGTTGAGTGCGTTTTAGGGTTCCGATATATTTGTTCAAAATAATTCTCCTGTGTTGTAAAAACAACCGACTTGTTCTATTTATTGTATTATACTGCGTATGTAATGTCAAAGAGATTTTAAGATAAGACATGATGTATTTGAAATTAAAAGGAGGATTTAGATGATACGAAAAATTATTAAAATTGATGAAGAAAAATGTAACGGTTGTGGGGCTTGTGCAAGTGCTTGTCATGAAGGCGCTATTGAAATGATTAATGGAAAAGCAAAACTTACTCGAGAAGATTATTGCGATGGTTTAGGAGATTGTTTACCTGCTTGTCCAACAAATGCAATTACTTTTGAAGAAAGAGAAGCTCCTGCATACAATGAAGCAGCAGTATTAGCTTCAAAACAGCAAAAGGAACACGAAAGTCTGCCTTGTGGATGCCCAGGAACACAATCAAAAGAAATTAAGAGAGAGCGCTGTGAGTGTACTACACAAAGTCATAGTGTAAGCTCTCAGCTTTCACAGTGGCCAGTACAAATCAAACTTGTACCGGTCCGTGCACCATATTTTGAAGGAGCAAACCTCTTAATAGCAGCAGATTGTACAGCATATGCCTATGGAAATTTTCATAATGAATTTATTCGTAATCGAATTACATTAATCGGCTGTCCAAAGCTGGATGAAGGTGAGTATACGGAAAAGCTGACAGAGATTATTAAGAATAATAACATTAAGAGTGTGACTATTGTTCGAATGGAAGTGCCTTGTTGTGGAGGAATTGAATATGCAGCACAAAGAGCGTTGCAATTCAGTGGTAAGTTTATTCCATGGCAAGTTGTTACAATTTCTACAGATGGAAAAATTTTAGATTAATGGAGGATAATGAAATGGATAATAAAATGTTTTGTTTTCAGTGCGAGCAGACAGCAGGATATCAAGCTTGTACAGGAGCACAAGGAGTATGCGGTAAAAAAGCAGATACAGCAAAATTGCAGGATGAACTAACTGGTGCGTTAATTGGATTGGCAAGAGCAACTGAAGGAAATGAACATCTTGTGAATGAGACTACAGATAAACTGATATTGGAAGGTCTTTTTTCAACAATTACGAATGTTAATTTTAACAATGAAACATTGATGACATTGATTGATAGAGTAGAATTGGAAAAAGAGCGTTTAGTGCCAAAATGTTTCGAATGTGCAAGTGCCTGTGGCAGAAATGATAATTTTGATATGCAGTCTTTATGGCAGGCAGATGAAGATATTCGTTCCTTGAAATCTTTGATTTTATTTGGTATACGTGGTGTTGTGGCTTATGCATACCATGCTGAAGTTTTAGGCTATGCAGATAAAGAGGTTAATAATTTCTTTTACAAGGCATTATTTGCAATCGGTATGAGAGATTGGGGAATGGAAGAACTGTTACCTATCGTATTACAGGTGGGAGAAATTAATTTAAAATGTATGGCATTGCTGGATAAAGCAAATACAGAAACTTACGGCAATCCTGAACCAACAAGTGTACCACTAACAGTAGAAAAAGGACCATTTATCGTTATTTCAGGACATGACCTTTATGATTTGAAACAATTATTAGAGCAGACAAAGGATAGAGGTATTAATGTTTACACGCATGGAGAAATGCTCCCTGCACATGCATATCCTGAATTAAAGAAATACACACATCTGAAAGGCAATTTTGGTACGGCATGGCAGAATCAGCAAAAAGAATTTGCAAATATTCCTGCTCCAATTCTTTTTACAACCAACTGTTTGATGCCGCCAAAAGAAAGTTATTCAGATCGTGTGTTTACAACAGAGGTTGTTTCTTATCCAGAGATAGTTCATGTTGGAGAGGATAAAGATTTTACATCAGTAATAGAAAAAGCATTGGAACTTGGTGGTTATGAAGAAAACATGTTATTTACAGGCATCAATGGTGGTTCAATGGTTATGACTGGATTTGGACATAATGCAGTATTAGCAAATGCAGGAACAGTTGTCGAAGCTGTGAAGACAGGGGCAATTAAACATTTCTTCCTTGTGGGAGGATGTGATGGAGCAAGACCAGGAAGAAATTATTATACCGAGTTTGTAAAGCAGACACCAGAAGATAGCATTGTGCTTACCCTTGCTTGCGGAAAATATAGATTTAATGACCTTGATTTAGGTACTATTGGTAGATTACCTCGTATTATGGATATGGGGCAGTGCAATGATGCATACAGTGCAATTAAAGTTGCTGTAGCACTTGCAGAAGCCTTTGAATGTGGAGTAAATGATTTGCCGCTTTCTATGGTTCTTTCATGGTATGAGCAGAAAGCAGTATGTATCTTATTAACATTGTTACATCTTGGAATTAAGAACATTTTACTTGGCCCATCATTACCTGCATTTATTTCACCTAATGTGCTTGATTTCCTAGTGAAGAATTATAATATTGCTTCAATTTCTACTCCTGAAGATGATATGAAGAAACTTATTGGAGAATAGACAAGAGAAACTTTCGATTTGTTGGCGTGACAAATTCCAATTTGTCGAACAGTTGCTTTTTACAAGCAACTGTTCTTTTTTATTACTTGACTTATTGAATTAGCAGATGTATCGTTTATGATGTAATTGCGGGTACAAATGCTGAATTTCTGCTTGCAACTTTCCATGATTTGTACCTTCTCGCCATGATTTTCATGTTCGCATTTTTCGCCTATGACAGCGCAAAGATGCAGTTAGAAAAAATCAAGAAATAAAGAAAAAAACTTGCAGATAAATCTGTATGTAAAATATTTATAGGAGGCATCCGTGCCTCCTTTTTTTATACTTGCACAATTTTTTATATGGATATAATACTACATAAAGGTTAAATATTTTTTCAGCAAAAAATGAAAATGGAGAGAAACTTATGACAAAGAAAGTAATTGTTTTTTTTAACTTTATGTATGGTTATTTTTGGAGGATTCACAGGTTGTGCAAAAAAAGCCGTAACTGAGGATATTTTTACAAACTGGGTTGAAAACTCAAAACCAATTACAGCACTCAAAGAGTATGTTAAAACAGTTACAGATGAAAAATCTAAAAATTTCATCCCAAAAGAAGACCGTCTTGCTGTTTTTGATTTAGACGGAACACTCTATTGCGAAACTTTCCCTATTTACGGGGAATGGATTCTTTTTTCCGACTATGTATTAAATTCACCTGATTATAATGCACCAAAAGAAATTTTGTCAGTTGCACAGGAACTTTCACAAATCAAAAAAGCCAGTGATATTCCGGGACACATGGAACAAACTCACATTCACGCCCATGCTAAAGCTTTTGCAGGTATGACTATTGAAAAATACATAGATGTTGTAAATGATTTCAAAGCAACAAATGCAGAAGGCTTTAATGGAATGACACGAGGCGAAGCCTTCTATCTTCCTATGCTTGAAGTTGTTGAATATCTATTAAAAAATGAATTTATAGTTTACATCTGTAGTGGAACAAATCGATTTACAGTTCGTGCTTTAATCGATGGAGTAATTGATATTCCACCACGACAAGTAATCGGTACTGACTTTACGATTCTAGCAAGTGGACAAGGCGAAGAACTAGACATGCACTACAATTATGTAGAAGAAGACGAACTTTTGATGGGAGATAAAGTCATCACCAAAAATGTTAAAATGAGCAAAGTTGCCCAACTTGAACAAGAACTAGGTCAAAAACCAGTTCTCGTATTTGGAAACAGCACCGGCGATGTTCCAATGGCAGTTTATGCACAAGAAGAAAATCCTTATCTTACTCAAGTATTTTTCCTACTTTGTGATGATACACAAAGAGAACAGGGAAACAAATCAAAGGCACAAAAAATTGCTGATATTTGTGCCGAAAAAGACTGGGAAACAATCTCAATGGCAAATGACTGGACAACAATTTACGGTGAAAATGTAACTATAAATCCCCAGTAAGTCGAAATATAAAAAAAACGGTGCACTTCACAATTTAATGCACCGTTTCTTGTTATCCTGCGTAAGCAACTTTTTCTATAGAATCTTGACAAGCTAAAACAGCATCTACAATGCAAGGTTCAAAGTGACTTCCACTTGATTCTTTGAAAATCTCCATTGCCTTTTCCATTGACATTGCATCTTTGTACTGTCTTTTACTAAGCAAAGCATCCAAAACATCTGCTGCCGCCATAATTCTTGCACACAAAGGAATATCAGTTCCTTTTACTTGATTTGGATAACCTGTTCCATTCCATTTTTCATGATGATAAAGTGCCATTACTTTTGCAACTTCTAAGAATTCGTCGCTTTCAACTCCAGTTAAATTTTCGTTAATCAAATTGTAACCTTCTTCAGAGTGAATCTTCATTTTTTCAAATTCTTCAGGAGTAAAACGGGAAGGCTTACATAAAATTTGGTCAGGAACACGAATTTTTCCTAAATCGTGAAGAGGCGCTGTATTTACATAAAGCTGAATATTTTCTTCTGTAAGTTCATCAACATAATATCCTTGCTTTACAAGTTCACGAGAAATAAGTTCTACATAAATTGCAGTTCTCTTAATGTGTTCACCTGTAAAACTATCCCGACTTTCAACAAGGTTTGCAAAAGAAGTAATAATTTTACTTTGCATTCTCTTAACATGTGAATTTGAAGCATAAACTTCTTTTAATGTATCATGACATCGTTTGGTAATAAACTGAGAAATAATAAAAACAAAGATATATTCAATTGTAAAACCTGTTCCATAAGCAATCCAATAGTACATAGGACTTACAACTGGTTGTTGCAAAACATAAGCAGACTGACTTTTAAACCATAAAGAAACAATTAAACATATGTAACTAAATATATTAACAGAAAAAGTTAATCGAGGATTAAAATACAAACAACTTATAAAAGGAACCAACGCACAACTTATATAAGTATTAACTCTAGCATTTGAACCTAAAAATGCAATAAGAACTTCAAGCCCAAAAAGAGTAACATAGGCAACAAGCTTTTGATTACTACATTTTCTTGTAAGTATGTTTTGGACAATTGTAAATGGAATTAAAAAAGCCGAAAAAATAACAAGCCATATAAGAGGCATTTCATACAATTTTAAGAAAATTCCACCAGCCAAAAGAACAGGCGCTAAATTACCGTAAGCGAGAATCTTTCCTGTAATTTTGTTTATATGAATAAGATTCGCCTTAAAAAATTCTTCATCGTTGATATAATGTTTCATAAAAAAATTATATCATTAAATTGAAAAAGCGTAAATAAATATGTTAAAAATCTCTAATTAAAAAAACTTACTTTAAAGAATTTCCGTCTTTAAAGGCATTTCCAACCTTTTCGCCTAAGGTTAGATAATGATGATTCACGCTATCGTAAGTTATCGGATGAAATTTTGCTAAATCGATTTTTCCATCTGTAAGAATTGAATCATCTGCAATCGTATTTACAACTTCTCCAATAACTCGCTCTGTTTTATCATCGTAGCTTACAAGTTTACATTCTAAAGTGAGAGGATATTCATTTATAACAGGAGCATCAACATTTTCACTTTTTGAGTAAGAAAGCCCTGAAGATTTCACTTTATCCAAAACATCTTTTCCAGAAACTAAGCCAAAATAATCAGATTCTTTAAGATGTTCTACATCAGCAATACTAACTGTAAATGCCTTTTTGCTAAGTAAATTTTTGGTAGTATGATGATTTCTATCTATTATAATAGAAACTTTTGAATAATCACATACCCCACCCCAAGCCGCATTCATTGCATTAGCTGTTCCATCATCATTATAAGTTGCAATAATCAAAACTGGTTGAGGATAAATAAGAGGTTTATTTCCAAGTGAATGTTTCATGCTTTTAGTATAAACGAAAAAAACTTTACTTGACAAGATAAATTTTAGAGTAATAATAGAAAATATGATTCAACAACGACTTGATAATTTTTTGATTCAAAATGGATTTTGCTCAAAACGAGGCGCTAAAAATTTTGTGCTAAAAAATCAAGTTTGCGTAAATGGAATTAGACAAGAAAATCACAAAGCAAATATCAATCCAGAAATTGATGAAATTTTTGTAAACGAAAAAAAAATTGAAAAACAAAATCATCTTTATTTGATGATGAATAAGCCAAGTGGATTTGTTTGTTCTTCTGTAAGTGATAGAAGCAAAACTGTTTATGAACTTTTAGAAAAAATAAAAATTGCAAAGCCAAATGAATTTTCAAAACTTCATTCAGTTGGAAGATTAGACAAAGACACAGAAGGACTTTTACTTTTTACAACCGACGGAAATTTTTCAAATTATATTACAAGAAAAGAAAATCAAATTGAAAAAACATATTTCGTTGAATTAGAAAAAAAACTTTCTAAAGCAGAACAACTTTTGTACAAAGAAAAATTTTCAAATGGAATTTATCTTCCAGATGAAAAAAAAGCAAAATGTTTTACTACCCTACCTGCAAAATTAAATTGGCTTTCAGAAAATTCTTGCAACCTTACAATTCAAGAAGGAAAATTTCATCAAGTGAGAAGAATGTTTTTTGCAATGCAAAACAAAGTTATTTTTTTAAAACGAATTTCAATCGGAAAATTAAATTTAGATAATTCACTTGCAAAAGGAAATTTTAGAGAACTAACAGAAGAAGAAAAAAAATTTTTAACAAGGGATTAAATCAAATTAAATTATTAACTTTTGAAAATCACATATTGTGTGTTATAATAAATTTATGGCAAACAATAAACGCGGTCGAGAAGACAAAGTAAAGACACAAAGACTTTTTCAAATTTTAGAAATTATCAGAAACGGAAATTATCCTAACGCACCAAAATTACAAAAGCAATTTGAAATTTCCCGAAGTACAATTATGCGAGACATTGAATTTTTAAAAGACAGATACAATGCTCCAATTGAATATTCCCAAGAACATAAAGGCTGGTATCTTTCGGATCCAACTTTTATGATAAACAGCATGTTGCTAACCGAGGGCGAACTTTTTGCAGTTCACACAATTGTTCCTTTGATGGAGCAATACAAGAACACGCCACTTGAATCAACTTTTAAATCTATAATTTCAAAAATGATGGATTTACTTCCTAGCAAAGTTGAAATTGATTCCCCCATGAACACAAATGATGTTTACTTTATCAAAGATCCATTACCAGAAATTTCTGAAAAAATTTTTAATTCTGTGTTCAAAGCAATTCGTCAAAATAAATCAATAGAATTTGGATATCGTTCAATTAGCAAAAAAGAATACACCAAACGAAAATTTGATCCATACAAAGTTTTGTGTCAAAAAGGAAATTGGTATGTAATTGGATTTTGTCATCTTCATAATCGATTTAATGTTTACTGTCTTTCAAGAATGAAAGATTTAATTATTTTAAAAAATAAATTTTCTGTAAAAGATGATTTTGATATTAACCATCACATCGATACAGATTTTGGAATTTGGAATTCTGATAAAGAGCCAGTAAAAATTGAATTAGTTTTTGATTCATCTGTAAACACTTACATTTTGGAACGCACTTGGCATGTAAATCAAGAATGCTATCAACAAAAAGATGACAGCGTTTACTTAAGCTTTATGTCAAATCAAATTGAAGAAACTTTCCATTGGCTACTTTCTTTTGGAAGCCATGTAAAAGTTCTAAACCCACCAGAACTAAAACAAAAACTAAAAGAAGAAATAAAATTGATGAAGAAGTTTTATTAGTGTGTCGTTATTTGCGACAGGTAGTGTGGTAGAATGAGGAAAGTTGTATCAGATTTTGTACTTATACGAATTTTTAGCGTAAAATAATAGGAGTTGATTATGGGAAAAGATTTTAGATTTAATTTAGAAAAAACAAAAGAACACATAGAAAAATTATTTCCTGATGAAAATATTAGAAATAGTTATCTAAATTCTATTGCAGAATGTGCAAAATTTGCATCAAAAATGAACAATACAAACTGGAATGTAAATTTAAGTAATGATTTTATCAGAGTAAATTGTGGTGCAAGATACATTCTTAACATACGAAATGAAAGACTTCGTGTAATGTGTTGGAGAGAAACTTTTTTAAAGTTAGGCAAAGAATTTATAGATGAATTTTTAGAAAATGTTTTTTTTCATAAAGAAGATTCAAAAGAATTGATGGCATCTAATTATAATCCCAAAACTTATGAAGAATTAGAAAAAATACCAACAGAAATATTATGGCATAATTCATTACAATTCAATATCAATCCAAAATTGTGGGCAGAAAAATATTCTGAAAAATTAATGCCAAGTATTCTTGATTTTTGCAAAGATTGTATAGAATATTCGTCAATAATGACACAAATGCAACAAGCCCATTCAACAGGTGTCATAAATCTAATAAATGAACAATTTGGACAGAATATACCTCAGCCAGAGTATAAAGAGAAAGGTAAAAATTATATTCAAGGAGACTCACAAATGACAAAATACGAAGAAAAACTCAATGAAATAAAAGATACTCTTTTAGCAACTAAAAATGTAATTCTCACCGGTGCGCCAGGAACTGGAAAAACTTTTATGGCAAAGCAGATTGCGAAAGAATTAGGCTGTGAAGATGATAATATCGGATTTGTGCAGTTTCATCCGTCTTATGATTACACTGATTTTGTTGAAGGTTTGCGTCCAAAGCAGGTTGATGGTTCTGACCAAATCGGTTTTAAAAGAAAAGACGGCGTGTTTAAGGCGTTTTGTGAAAAGGCGTTGAAAAATTTGGTGGATAGTAGAAAGAGTGTGGAGGAGATAACAAAAGAAAATGATGTTCAAAATTTAGTAAATTCATTTTTAAATGAGATTTATGAAAATGAAACAAAATTTAAAACTTCATCAACAGAAAATGAATTTAAAATAAAATCTATTGATGAAAATTTTATTACAATTAGTATCCCTTCAAATGAAAAAACAAGTGAGTTAAAATTATCTATATCAGATATTCATCAAATTTTATTATCTGATGTAAAATTAGAAAAAGTAAAAGACTTGATTTCAATATTTAAACGCAAAAATCACAGACAAGAAGATTCTTATCTTTTTGTTTTATGTAAAGAAATTAGACAAAAACAAATATTAAAGTCAGAAACTGCTGAAAAAATCCCACTTAAAAACTTCGTATTCATCATCGACGAAATCAATCGTGGAGAAGTTGCAAAAATCTTTGGTGAACTTTTTTATTGTATAGATCCAGGTTATCGTGGTGAAAAGGGACGAATAGCAACTCAATATCAAAATCTTGTAACAAGTGGAGAATTTCAAAAAGGATTTTTCATCCCAGAAAATGTGTACATCATCGGTACAATGAACGATATTGACCGAAGCGTTGAATCAATGGATTTTGCATTCCGTCGTCGTTTTTCTTGGATAGAAGTAAAAGCGTCTGATACTGTAGATATGCTTGATAGTGAACTTTCAGCAGAACTTGCAGATAAGGCAAAATGCCGAATGAAAAACTTAAACAATGCAATATCTGAAATTGACGGCTTAAACGAAGCATATCACATCGGAGGAAGTTATTTCTTGAAGTTAAACAATTACGATGGGGTTTTTGGCAAACTTTGGGAATATCACATCAAAGGCATTTTGACTGAATATTTGCGAGGAAGCGGAAACGAATCAAAGATTACCGAGTTGAAAAAGGTGTATGATGAGGAATATGAAATGAAAGACGGAGAGTAATCTATGGAAAATAAAATAAAATTATTTGAAAATAAAGTTGTTCGTTCTCATTGGGATGCAGAACAAGAAGAATGGTATTTTTCTGTTGTTGATGTAATTGAAGTTTTGACTGAAAGTAAAGATGCAAAACAGTATCTAAAAAAAATGCGTTCTCGGGATTTGGAATTAAATTCCAACTGGGGTACAATTTGTACCCTAGTTAAAATGGTAGGAAAAGATGGAAAACTCAGAGAAATTCAAGCAGCGAATACCGCAGGCATTCTTCGTCTTATTCAATCAATTCCTTCTTCAAAAGCAGAGCCTTTTAAATTGTGGTTAGCGCAAGTTGGCTCGGAGCGTCTTGATGAAATTGCTGACCCTGAAAAAGCAATTTTGCGTGGTGCTGATTTTTATCGTGCAAAAGGATACACAGAAAATTGGATAAATCAGCGATTGCAAACAATTGAAATGCGAAAAGAACTTACAGACGAATGGAAGGCACGGGGAATTGATAAAGAAAAAGATTATGCAATCTTAACAAATGAGATGACAAAGGCTTGGAGTGGTTTATCTGTAAAAGATTATAAAGAACTAAAAGGTCTAAAAAAAGAAAACTTACGCGATAATATGACAAATATCGAACTTGTATTGAATATGCTTGCCGAAGTTACAACAACAGCAATTTCAAAATCAAAAGAACCAGAAACTTTTTCAGAAAATCTACAAGTTGCAAAAGAAGGTGGTACTGTCGCAAAGAATGCCCGTGTTGATATTGAAGAACGGATTGGGAAATCTGTAATTTCACCTTTAAATGCAGAAGATAAAACTTTGCTTGATGTAAAAGATGTTAAAGGAATAGAGGGAAAATAGAGGACAAATCATGCCACGACACATCACTTTAACCGACAATAATAGTTCAAGCTCACCTACTCTTGCAAGTCTTTTTCAAAATGCGACCAATACATCTGAAGAATTTTTTTTGCAATCTCAAATTCATGTTTACGAAGATTTACAAACTGTATCTGGAAAAACTTTAAAAGAACTTTGTACAAAAGAATCAAGTTTGCTTGTTTTTCCAGATTGTTTAAATACAAATAATGATAGAATTGAAGAACTTACAATTTTAGATTTAGTTGGAAGTCCAAAATATTCTCAGGATAATAAAATTGAAAATGTAGACAATGTAAAAATTAAAACTGGTAACTTGATGGGATTTATTGGTTTTAACGGAAAACAAAATCATGGAACACAAGTTGAAATTCGTTCTCGATTTACAGAAAATGTAGAGAAAAATAAACAAGATAATTTTCTTCACTATATGTTAGAAAAAGTTTTTAATATAAATCTTTTTAATTTAAATTATACTCATAGCAAAAATGATGGTTTTGATTTTATATATTTAATTTTTCCTCATTTGTTAAAAAAAGCATTGAAGCAAGGCTTACTTAGAAAATATCGAACTTACAAAAAAAATGATTCAAATGTCAAAGGCGTAATTGATATAAATCGGCACATAAAATACAACACACCATTTAACGGAAAGGTTGCATATAATTCACGAGAATATTCAAGGGATAATTACATAACACAACTTATTCGTCATACCATTGAATTTATAAAACAAAAAAATCTTGGAAAAAATATTTTATCAACTGATTCAGATACAATTCTTGCAGTAAGACAAATTACAGAAGCAACTCAAGAAACATATTCAGTTCATGCAAGAGAAAAAATTATTCACAAAAATTTGAAACCAGAAACTCATCCTTACTACAATGATTATAAACCATTACAAAAACTTTGCATGATGATTTTGACACATTGTAAAATGCAATATTCACAAAGCAATTCTCCTGTTTACGGAATCCTTTTTGATGGTGCGTGGCTTTGGGAAGAATATCTTGCTACAATTTTATGTGATTCAAAAAATTTTCAAAATAAATTTATTCATCCAACAAACAAAGACCGTAAAGGTGGAATCAGACTTTTTGATAATTCAAAAGATGATGATGAAACAAATTCATTTTCAAATTGCTATCGCAGAATCTATCCAGATTTTTATCGTGAAAATTCAAAATCAAATAACGATGATAAACAAAATGATGACGGAATTATTCTTGATGCAAAATACAAACATCTTGAAAACGGTTTTTACCGAGATGATTTATATCAAATAATTTCGTACATGCACACAATGAAAATTTCCCGAGGTGGATTTATTTTTCCGTTCAGTTCGACTACGCTCACTGACCGACAGACTGTGCTTACTGACAAGTCGACTGAAAATGAAACAAGGCTATTGAGCGAAGTCGAAATAAGCACATATAAACTTGCAAACCTTGGTGGAACAATTTCAACCTACGGAATAAAAATTCCCAAAAATAATATTTCCAATTATTCTGACTTTTGTGATAAAATGAAAAATATTGAAAAGGATTTTATTGAAAAAATAATTTCATTTTCTAACAACACTTAAAAGCGAGGCATTATGTTTTTTTCAGCAAAGAAAAAAATTGAACAAAAAGAAAATCAAATTGCAAATTTAGAAAATAAATTATCTCAAATACAAGAAGAATTAACATATGTAAAAAATCTTTTATTTTCTGGCATTGATGATTTTTTAACAAGATTTTACAAAGAACCAACACAAGAAGAAAAACAAAAACTCGAAAAAGAATATAAAAATTTCGAACCTCAAAAAAATGAAAATGAAAATTCATCCGAAGGAAAAATTTTATTTCAAACAGATTATTTTCCAATACAAAATTTTTCATCAAGTGAAGAAGAAGAACTTTCTGAAATTTTAAAAAATGTAGATTCATCATTTTCAGACAAACTGCTAGAAATCATCCGAACAAAAAATTTAAGCGAAGTTGAAGTTTACAAAAAAGCAAATATCGACAGAAGGCATTTTTCAAAAATCCGTAGCAACAAAGATTATCGGCCAACAAAAGATACTGTAATTTTACTTTGTCTTTCTATGCAACTATCCTATGAAGAAGCAAAAGATTTATTAACACGAGCAGGATTTGCATTATCAAAAAGTAGCAAACAAGATTTAATTGCAGAATATTTTTTTATACGAAAAATTTATAACATTCACTTATACAAAGAAACACTTTTTAAATTTGGATTTTTCAAAGATTAAAATGTCGCATACAAAAAATATCTTTTTTTTCACTTTTTTTTGCGGGTGTGTCGTTAGATGACACACACCTTATAGTAAAATGTTATTATAGGGAGGGCAAAATGCAGAATTTATATTCTTCTTTGGACAAAACATACATTATTCAGATGATGCTTAAATTTAGATGGGATACAAACATGTATATCTTTTGGAGAAATATTTATAGCAATAAATTTAAAGGTGTGAAAAATGAAAAGATTTGTATGCGTTGATTTAGAAATGAGTGAATTATCAAAAAAGCAAAGAAATCTTTGTAAAGGATTACGAAACGAAGTAATACAAATTGGTGCTGTAATGCTTGATGAAAATTACAATTTTATTAGCGAATTTTCATCATTTGTAAAACCTAGTTTTAGCAACATAACTCCTACGATAGAAAATTTAACAGGTATAAATCAATCTATGATAGAAAATGCAGATGATTTTATAACTGTTCTTGATAAGTACAATTATTGGATTGGAGATAACGAAATAACCACATATTGCTGGAGTTCTAGTGATTACAAACAACTATGGAATGAACTTCATATAAAAGCAAAACACAGAACTGATTTACAAGATAATTTAAAAACATTCGTTGACTTACAAAAAACATTTTCAAATTTAATTTGCGCCAAAACAACAATTTCACTTCAATCTGCAATAGAATTATCAAATAGCAAATTTATAGGAACTGTGCATACAGCTCTTGCAGATGCATATAATACAGCTTGCATACTTCATAAAATTTGTAAAAATAAATTACTAAAACCACAATTTGAATTTTTATACAACACAGAAAACCCTGAAAATGATTTGATTGTAAAAAATAAAACTGAATCAAATGATTATTACACAAATAGTTTTGCATCTTTTATGAGCAATGAACTTTTAGAAAAATATCATTTAGACAAACCCAAAGACACAACTCCAATAACTGATGATTATTCAAAATCAAATATGCCTAAAAAAGAAAATTTATTTTCAAAAAAAATAAAACAAATATTTTCAAAGCAAAAAAAAGTAAACTTATGTAACAAATATGGAATTTCAATTTTTAATTGGATTAGTTTTAATTTTAAAATTTCTTTAAGCGATGAAATGAAAACTGTAGTATAATGTTTTTATCATTTTTTAATTTGGGAGCAAATTATGGTAACAGAAAGAACAATGATTATCACAGGAAAATCACAATTAAGTATCTCACCTGACATGGTAAGATTATCATTTAAAATTCTAACTCAAGAAACCGCTTATTCTCAAGCATTAGATTTTTTATCAGACAACGCAAATTCTTTAATTGAAGTTTTAACTTCAAACGGATTTAAGAAAGATGAAATTAAAACCACACGATATTCAATTCATCGTTGGACAAGATATCAAAATGGACAAGAACTAAATCTAGGTTACGAAGGTGAACATCAACTTTATGTGGAATTTAAAATCGATAACACAAAAATAAATGATATTATTGATGCAATCACAGAAAAAGTTCCATGCGTATCAATTACGATTTCTTATTCTTGCAGTCAACTAGAAAAGCACGACAAAAAACTTATTCAACTTGCAATCAAAGATGCAAAACAAAAAGCAGAATTTATTGCAAAAAATTCAAATGTAAAATTAAAACAAATTGTAAATATAAATTATTCTACACAACCTTTAAATGTAAACTTTGGTCTAGAATACAATCATTTACGAACTGATAAATGTTTTGCAAATGCCAGAGTTCCAGAAATGACACCAGAAGATAAGGTTGTAGAGAAAACTATCAACATGGTTTGGGAGATTGAGTAGCAAGGTGGGAGAGGGAATATAAAAAAAATAAGTTTTTATACTAATGGTTTAATAACTACTGTTGTAGGGTGTTATATAATGGAAGCCAAGTAAGGAGGATTTTTATGGCTAGAAAAATTGATGAATTTTGTGGACAAGGGAATGGGTATTCAGTTTCAAAAACTTTGCGTTTTGAACTAAAACCTATGGGAAAAACTTTAGAAAATATTTCTAAAGGAAAATTTTTGGAATCTGATAAGAAAAAATCAGATGATTACAAAGATGTAAAAAAAATAATAGATAATTATCATCGCTATTTTATTGATGATATCTTAAAATTAGCATCATTTAATTGGGAATATTTAGCAAAAGAAATAAATGAATATAGTAAAACAAAAAATGATGATACAAACTTACTTTCTGCTCAGCAAAAACAACGAGATGAAATATTAAAAATATTTACTGCAGATAAACGATTTAAGTCTTTAACTGCTTCAACTCCAAAAGAATTATTCAATAATCTTTTACCCGAATGGTTTGAAAAAGAAAATTCTTTTGAATTAAAAAAAGAAACCATAGAAACATTTAAAAAGTTCACATCATATTTTACTGGATTTCAAGATAACAGAAAAAATGTTTACAAAGCAGAAGAAATTCCAACAGCAGTTCCATATAGAATTGTAAATGATAACTTCCCAAGATTTTTATCAAACATTTCAGTTTTTGAAACAATTCAAAAAAAATGTCCTGAAGTAATCGCAGATGTTGAGAATGAATTAAAGGATTATTTAGGTAATGAAAAACTTTCAGATATTTTTACAGTTCAATCATTTAATAAATATCTTTGTCAAAGTGGTGCAGAAAATCAAAGAGGAATAGATTTTTATAATCAAATAATTGGTGGCATTGTTGAAAAAGATAAAAATCAAAATTTACGAGGAATAAATCAATTCTTAAATCTTTATTGGCAACAACATCCAGAATTTGCCAAAAATAATAAAAGAATAAAAATGGTGCCACTTTTTAAACAGATTTTAAGTGATAGAACAAGTCTTTCATTCAAAATTGAATCTATAGATTCTGATGAAGAATTAAAACTTGCTATTCTAGATTGTGCCAATAAATTAGAAGAAAAATCAAAAGAAGATGATAAATCAATTTTTGAAAAATGTTGTGAATTATTTGAATCTATAAATGAGCAAGATTTAAATGAAATCTACATAAATAGAAAAGATATAAATAATTTTTCACTTATTCTTACTGGAGACTGGGCTTGGCTTCAATCAAGAATGAATTATTATGCAGAAGAAAAATTTACAACAAAAACAGAAAAATCTCGTTGGATAAAATCTTTAGAAGATGAAGGTGAAAATAAATCAAAAGGATTTTATACACTTGCAGAATTGAATGATGTTTTAGAATATTCAAGTGAGAAAGTTCCAGAAACAAGTATTAGAATTACAGATTATTTTGGACAAAGAAATAGATATTTTTACGAAAAAGAAAC
Organism: Treponemataceae bacterium; assembly: GCA_045645985.1. Lineage (GTDB taxonomy): Bacteria > Spirochaetota > Spirochaetia > Treponematales > Treponemataceae > RGIG9060. Next base: position 5,909 of record JAZRJV010000059.1, on the reverse strand, counting down.
TGGATGTTTTATTCCAAGTGAAGAACTTATTGCTCTTTCAGTAAAGGAAAAGTGTGAAGATATTCTTGAAAAACGAAAAACTATGGATGAAGCATTTAAAACTTCTGAAAAAGAAAAATTACAAGAAGATTCAGAAACTGTTTCAAAAATAAAGGATTATCTTGATTCCTTGCAAGAGCTGCTTCATCGTATAAAACCGTTAAAAGTAAATGGTGTTGGAGAATCTTCATTTTATGCAAGTTTTGACACAATTTTCAACGCATTAAAAGAAGTAATTTCTGTTTACAATAAAACAAGAAATTATCTTACAAAAAAAGTAGCCTCCCCAGAAAAATATAAATTAAATTTTGATAATCCAACTTTGGCTGATGGATGGGATTTAAACAAAGAACAAGCAAATACTTCTGTTTTATTTCGCAAAGATGGAATGTTTTATCTTGGAATAATGAATCCAAAAGATAAGCCTAAGTTTGCAGAAAAATATGAAGTGACAAACGAAGATTGTTATGAAAAAATGATTTATAAATTATTGCCAGGTCCAAACAAAATGTTACCAAAAGTTTTCTTTTCAGCAAAAGGAAAAGAAACATTTTATCCACCAAAAGAAATATTAAGTGGATATGAAAAAGGTAAACATAAAAAAGGAGATTCCTTTGATATTGATTTCTGTCATCAATTAATTGACTGGTTTAAAAATGCAATAAATCAACATGAAGATTGGAAAAAATTTGATTTTAAATTTTCAGATACAAAAAATTATAAAGACATAAGTGATTTTTATCGCGAAGTAACTGAGCAAGGTTACAAACTTTCATTTACAAATATTCCTGCTTCAGAAATTGAAAAAATGGTAAATGACGGAAAACTTTATTTGTTCCAAATCTACAACAAAGATTTCTCTCCTGAATCAAAAGGTACTCCAAATATGCACACACTTTATTGGATAAATCTTTTTAGTGAAGAAAATCTTAAAGATGTGTGTCTAAAACTCAATGGAGAAGCAGAACTTTTTTACCGTCCTGTTGGAATCAAAAATCCTATCATACATAAAAAAGATTCTTATCTTGTAAACAAAACTACAGAAGATGGAGAAACAATTCCTGAAAATATTTATGAAGAAATTTATAAAAATGCAAATGGTAAATTGAACAAGATTTCAGGAGAAGCTGAAGAATATAAAAACACTCATAATGTTGTCATAAAAATTGCAAAACATGATATTGTAAAAGACAAACATTATACAGAGTCAAAATTTTTGTTCCATGTTCCAATTACAATCAATTTTAAGGCATCTGGAAATTCATATTCATTAAATGAAAATGTAAGAAAATTTCTTAAAAACAATCCTGATGTAAATATTATTGGGCTTGATAGAGGTGAACGACATTTGATTTATCTTTCATTAATAAATCAAAAAGGAGAAATCCTAAATCAGTTTAGTTTTAATACAGTTGAACATGTCCGTGAAGATGGTAAAACAAGAAAAACTGATTATCATGAAAAACTAAATCAACGAGAAAAAGAACGAGATGAAGCGAGAAAAAGTTGGCAATCAATTGGAAAAATTGCTGAACTAAAAGAAGGCTATCTTTCTGCAGTAATTTATAAACTTGCACAGTTAATGATTAAGCACAACGCAATAATTGTAATGGAAGATTTGAACTTTGGATTTAAACGAGGTCGATTCCATGTTGAAAAACAAGTTTATCAAAAATTTGAGCATATGCTTATTGATAAATTAAATTATCTTGTTTTTAAGGATAAAGGACTTACTGAAGCCGGTGGAGTTTTGAATGGGTATCAACTTGCAAGTCAGTTTGAAAGTTTCCAAAAATTAGGAAAGCAATCTGGAATGTTGTTTTATATTCCTGCTGGATACACTTCAAAAATTGATCCAAAAACTGGTTTTGTGAATATGTTTAATTTTAAGGATTTAACAAATGTTCACAAAAAGCGTGATTTCTTTAGTAGGTTTGAAAGCATTTATTTTGATAATGATACAGATTCTTTCGTGTTTACTTTTGATTACAAAGACTTTGACGGAAAAGCAAAAGAAGAAATGTTTATAAGCAAATGGTCTGTTTATTCAAGAGAAAAAAGGATTGTGTATTATCCAAAAACAAAATCTTACGAAGATGTTTTGATTACAGGAAAATTAAAGTTAGCTTTCCAAAAAGTGAATATAAATTATACAAACGGAAATAATATTTTAGATTCTCTTATGGAAATTGGTGCAGATTTAAAAGAAGGTGAAAAACCATCTAAGGATGTTGCAGATTTCTGGGATGCATTACTTTATAACTTCAAACTTATTCTTCAAATGCGAAATTCTAATGCACGAACAGAAGAGGATTATATAATTTCACCAGTAAAAACTGATGATGGAACATTCTTTGATTCTAGAGAAGAAGCAAAAAAAGGTGATAATGCTAAACTTCCAAAAGATGCTGACGCAAATGGAGCTTATCATATTGCATTGAAGGGGGTAAGTTTGCTTAAGCGTTTTGATAAAGCAGAAGAAAAAGAATTGAAGAAATTTGATATGAAAATTTCTAATGCGGACTGGTTCAAGTTTGTTCAGAAGAAAGAATATGCAAAATGATTCTGTATAAGAAATAGATAATTCGTACTTTATATTGAGTTGCCAACACTTTGTAGACAACTCAATGTATGAATATATCAGAAGGAGTCTTTATGAAAATTATTTCATGGAATTGTAATGGAGCTTTTAGAAATAAATATGACTTTTTAACTAATCTTGAATGGGATATACTAATAATACAAGAGTGTGAAAACCCCGAAATTATAAATAATCAAAAATATCATTCTTTATTTAAAGAAAGAATATGGATAGGGGATAACAAAAATAAAGGATTAGGCATATTTAGCCGAGATAAAAAAATCAATTTGGACGAAAGATATTTGAAATTGAGTACAGAATTTTGTAAATATGGGGATTCAGCTCATGAATTAAAATATTTTCTTCCAATAAAAATTGATAATTATACAATTGTTGGATGTTGGTGCCATACGGGAAATGACCATATGTTTAGCTATATCGGTCAACTATGGAAATATTTGTTACTAAATAAAAGTCATATTGATTCAAAAACTTTGTTTATTGGTGATTTTAATGCTAATAAAATTTGGGATTATCAACATGGTTGGTGGAATTTTTCTACAGTAAATAAAATCTTTAATGAAGAAAAACTTTATAGTTTTTATCATTACTTTACAAAAGAAAATTTTGGAGAAGAAAAAACTCCTACTTTCTATATGCAACGTAATAAATCAAAACCGTATCATATTGATTATTCATATGGTAATTTAGAGTTATTCGTAGATTTTAAGATTCTACCAATTCCACAAACTAATAAAAAAGAACTAAGCGATCATTGTCCTCTTTATATAGAGATAAAGTAGAAAATGGAACTTTACCTAAAGATTAGTTATCTGAACGATTTTATTTTCTGTCCTCTTTCAATTTATTATCATCAGCTTTATGGTAGCCTTTCCGAGAGACTTTATTATGGTGCTCCTCAATTAGACGGAAAGGCTGTTCATGAAGCGATAGATGAAAAGCGATATTCTACCCATAAAAATATTTTGCAGAGTTTGGATATCTATTCTGATGAATATAAATTGTGCGGTAAAATCGATATTTTTGACACAGAAAAAGGTTTGCTTACAGAACGAAAAAAGCATATAGAAACAATTTATGACGGCTATGTTTTTCAACTGTATGCTCAATGTCTTTGTCTTCGGGAAATGGGATATAAAGTTAAACAACTTAGATTTTATTCTAGCGATGACAACAAAGTATATCCTATTCCTCTTCCTGAAGATGATGAACAAATGTTTGAAAAGTTCAAAGCAACGAATAAAGCTATGCAAGATTTTGATATGAATGCTTTTATTCCACAGAACGAAGATAAGTGTAAAAACTGTATTTATAATGATTTTTGTGATCGTCCATTAGCTCCAAAATCATATAACGGAGGCTTTTAGATGATGAGTACAAGAGATTTTGAACATAAGCAAATTGCATTTGTTTTTACAACTGATGGTGAAAAAATCAGTTTCAAAAATGATAATCTAGTAGTAACAGATAAAGATGGAAAAATTAAACATCAATCAACTTGTTATAGACTTTTTGCTTTGTTTATTTGTGGTGATTTTTGTTTAACAAGTGGAGTTTTGGATCGTTCTAAAAAGTTTGGTTTTACAATCGTATTTATGAGTCCAAATTTACGAGTTACTTCTATAATGCCATCAAAAGCAGAAGGGAATGTACTTCTTCGTAAAAAACAATATGCTTACGATAAAACAGAAATTGCATCCCATGTAATTGCAAATAAAATTCATAATCAAACTTATTTATTAAAAAAGAAAAGAAAAAAGACAGCAGAAGAAAAAGAAGTAATTGCAAAACTGGAACAATACGAGAAAGATGTTTTAAAACCAAATCTTTCTGTTCAAGAAATTATGGGAATTGAAGGAATAAGTGCAAAGTTATATTTCAAAACTCTTTTTGCAGATTACAACTGGCAATCTCGCCTTCCTCGTGTAAAAAATGACATTACCAATACATTAATGGATATTGGCTATACAATTTTATTTAATATTGTGAACGCTTTACTTGAAATGTATGGATTTGATGTTTATGTTGGAATCTTGCATACTCAATTTTTTCACAGAAAATCCTTAGTCTGCGACTTAGAAGAACCTTTTAGACCGATTATTGATGCTGCAATTTTGAAAGCATTAAATTTAGGACAAATAAATGAAAAAGATTTTTGGAAAAACCAAAATCAATATATTTTACCTTGGAAAAATTCAAAAAAATATGTAGGTATAATTTTAGAAGCACTATTAGAATATAAAAACGAAATTTTTATTTATCTTCAGTCTTATTATCGAGCTTTTATGCGTGAAAAACGAATTGAAGAGTTTCCAAAATTTTATATGGAGGATAGTTAATGTTATTAGTAAGTTACGATATAAGCAACGACAAAATAAGAACTAGATTTTCAAAATTCTTATCTAAATTTGGATTTAGGCTTCAATATTCGGTATTTGAAATCACAAATAGTGAAACAGTTCTTAAAAATATTACAACAGAAATTGAAAATTCTTATGTTAAGTACTTTACAGAAGAAGATTCAATCATTATATTTAATTTATCAGCAACTTGTAAAAAAACTTGTTACGGATATGCCAAAAATGAAGAAAAAGATTTCTTTCTCATTGGCTAGTTGCAAACCCTATGTCTTACTGGAGTTTTTTATGAAAAAACACGCTTTTTTGTTTAATTTTATAGCAATAAATGCGAAATACAGTAACACACAGTACCGTTGTACATATATAGGGGTTTGAACTTCTTATTAAATTTCTACTGTTGTAGATTGGAAACTCAAAGCCGCCGCCTCCTAAGTTTGAACTTCTTATTAAATTTCTACTGTTGTAGATACAGGAGGCAAGAAAATGCAAAAAATGTTTGAACTTCTTATTAAATTTCTACTGTTGTAGATCACCACATTTCCAACAATGGCAATAATGTTTGAACTTCTTATTAAATTTCTACTGTTGTAGATTAATTAAAGTTGGGTTCGCCGCGTTGTTTGAACTTCTTATTAAATTTCTACTGTTGTAGATAGATTATGGCTACCAGAAGTATGCCGTTTGAACTTCTTATTAAATTTCTACTGTTGTAGATGAAAAAGAGTAATCGGCAACATATCGTTTGAACTTCTTATTAAATTTCTACTGTTGTAGATGATTCTGTTACTGATGAACAAGCTGAAGTTTGAACTTCTTATTAAATTTCTACTGTTGTAGATGCGAGTAAGCCTTTAACATATAAATAGTTTGAACTTCTTATTAAATTTCTACTGTTGTAGATAGTTGAC
>JAZRJV010000058.1:0-37049 GCA_045645985.1 Treponemataceae bacterium | reverse complement strand
TGATAAAAACTTCTCCTAAAATAGCGTCGAAGTTTTTATCTAAAGTTTGCGTTGCAAACTTTCTTATCAACTGCTGTTTTTCACTTCGTTGCAAAACAGCGTAAAAAGTCAATTCCAAAACTGAAGTTTTGTTCATTGACTTTTTTAGGAGTAAACATGAAAAAGAATTTATTTAAAATCACAATTTTGACTATTGTTGGATTAGTTTTTGTTTCAACATCTTTTGCACAACCTTCAAAAAAAGAAGATATGAAAGACAAAAAAACATCTTATGAAAAATTTATTCCTGGTCAATTACCTGAATTTGATGAAGTTACAGGAACTATCAGTGTTGAAGGTAAAGGTGAAAATCAAAAGGTTTATATCCTTACTGATAAAAAAACAAAAGTTCTTGTTGAAGTTGCAGGTGGTCCAAGATTTGCTTTTGAACAAAGACCTTTTATAGAAAAGAAAGATTTTGAAAAAGGAAAGAAAACTGATTCAAAAGATTTTGATAAAAACAAGAAAGGTGAAAATTCAAAAGGGTTTGACAAAGGTAATCATAAAGAATCTTCAGGTAGATTTGATAAAGACAAGCATTCAGAATTTTCAAAAGATTTTTACAAAGATAAGGGTTCAGATTTTCCAAAAGAATTTAACAATGAAAAATATCCAAAATTTCCAGAAGGATTTGATAAAGACAGATTTGAAAAATTCAAACAAGATTTTGAAAAAGGAAATTTTGAAATGCCACATAAATCTTCTTACCAAGAAAGTTTAATAAAGCTAAAAGGAAAGAAGGTAACTTTGGTTGGTAAGTATAATTCTGATAAAACAATTTTCAATGTAATTGGTATTATCGAAAAATAAAATTCATATAGTTTGAAAACGAAGGATGTTGTGTAAAATTTTACATAGCATCCTTTTTTGTTTTATGATATAATGATTTATCAATCTATTTATTTTTGAGGTTTTTATGAAAAAGAAAATTTTATTTTTTGCTTCAATTATTTTTTTATGTTTTGCTTTTTACAGTTGTGAAAGAAAAGTAAATTCAAATGAAATTATTATTCTTTATGAAAATGATGTTCATAGCCAAGTTGATGGTTATCCAAAAATTTCTGGATTGAAAAATGAATTGTCATTAAATGAAAATACAAAAGTTGGAATTGTTTCTGTTGGAGATTTTATTCAAGGGGATTCTTTGTGTACAATTTCAAAAGGTGAATATATTATAAACATTATGAATCTTGTTGTGTATGATGCTATTGCATTAGGAAATCACGAGTTTGATTATAAAATTCCAAGACTATTAGAATTAACAAAGATGATGAAAACAAAACCAATTTCAGCAAATTTTAAAAAGGTAAAGAATAATAAACAACTTTTTGATGCATATAAAATCGTAAAATATGGAAATAAAAAAATTGGTTACATAGGAATTACAACTCCAAGCACAATTGCAATTTCTTCTCCAAAACAATTTTTTGATGAAAATAATAATTTACTATATAATTTTTCTGATGAAGATTTTTTTGAAGTAGTACAAAAAAATATTGATATTTTAAAACGAAAAAAAGTTGATTATATTGTTGTGCTTTCTCATTTAGGTTCTGAAAATGTTTTAGAAAAATGGTCTTCATGGGAACTTATAAAAAATACTTCTGGAATTGATGTAGTTCTTGATGGTCATTCACACAGTGTACTTGAAAATGAAATTGTAAAAGATAAAAACGGAAACGATGTTGTTTTATCTTCAACTGGAACAAAGTTTGAAAATATCGGAAAGTTAACAATTGATTGTGAAGGTAAAATCAAAACTGAACTTATTGCAACAAAAGATTTAACTTCTGTTGATGAAAAAGTTTTGGAATACATTTCTAAAATTCGTCAAGAGAATGATATATTAGGTGAAGTTAGTATCGGTACTTGTGAAGTAAAACTTATCACACATGATGAAAATGGAAAGCGTTTAATTAGAAATACAGAAACCAATATCGGAGATTTTTGTGCAGATGCTTTTCGTCTTGTAACAGGTGCTGATATCGGTTTTATTAATGGTGGAGGAATGCGCTCTGAACATCCACAAGGTAAAATTACTTTAAATTCAATTCTAAAAATTTTTCCATTTAATAATACAGTTTGTGTTTCGGAAGTTTCTGGTCAAGATATTTTAGATTTCTTAGAGCTTTCTGTAATGTATTATCCAAATGAGTATGGAAGTTTTCAACACATTTCTGGAATGCGATTTTCTTTTGATTCATCAATTCCATCTTCTGTAAAACTTGATGAACACGAAAATTTTGTTGCGATAGAAGGGAAACGAAGAGTTTTAGAAGTTGAAATTTTAAATGATGAAGGAGTTTATGAAAAATTAAATCCAGAAAAAAAATATACAATTGCTTCACACAATTATTTATTGTTAGATAATGGAAGTGGAGCAACAATGTTTGATGATTCAAAAATTATTGTAAACAATGGAATGCTTGATGTTGAAATGTTAGAAATTTACATTACAGAATTTTTGCATGGTAAAATCGGAAGTGAATATTCCGAAAGTCAAAACAGAATTATTGCGAAATAAATTTTAATTAAATAAAAAAAAGAAGTTGTGTAAAAATACAACTTCTTTTTTTATAAACATAAATCTACAAATTCTGCGTTGCAAGCTTTTGCTAAATCTTCTGGATTGATAATTATTTGCATTCCTCTAATTCCTGCACTAATACAAATTTTTTCTTGTAAAGTTGCAAGTTCATCAATAAAAGTTTGATATTGTTTTTTCATTCCAAGTGGAGAACATCCTCCACGAATGTATCCTGTAAGATTTAAAAGTTCTTCTGGTTTAATTGGTGAAATTTCTTTTGAGTTGGTTACCGTTCTTGCTTTTTTCAAATTTATTTCATTGTCTGCACTTTGACAAAATATAAAAATTTCTTTTTTATCATTTCGCATTACAATTGTTTTGTAAACTTGTTCTAATGAAAGTTCAAGTTTTTCTGCTGTTCTAGTTGCAGCTCCTTTTGCAAGTTCGTGGTCAGTGTTGTCTTCGTATTCTCTAACTTCATATATTATTTGTAAGTTATCTAAAATTCGCATTGCATTAGTTTTTTTCATGTTCCACCTTTTATTATTAAAGTTATTGATAATTTTATCACAAAATCATAAAAAAATCTTTTACAAAAATAAAAATTTCATTGTATAATGTAATAAATCATTTTTTACAGAGAGTTTAGATAAAAACTTCTCCTAAAATTGCGTCGAAGTTTTTATCTAAAGTTTGCGTTGCAAACTTTAGTATTTACTGTTGTTTCTAATTTCATTACGAAACAACAAAAATATCAATTCATAAAACTGATGTTTTACTCATTGATTTTTTAAGAGAGTTACTATGAAAACAATTATTCGAAATTCAACCTATGAAAAAGTTTTAAAAATGAAAAAACAAAAAAGTTATAATCCTATAAAACCATCAATGTTTTGGCGTTGTTTAATTCGACTCATTTCAATTCCTGGATTGATGGCAGCAAAATTTACTTACAAAAAAATCAATATGGAAAAGTTTAATAAAAAAGAACCATGTTTAATTTTAATGAATCATTCTTGTTTTTTAGATTTACAAATTGCGCAAACTATCATGTTTCCAAATCCTTTAAATATTGTTTGTACATCTGATGGTTTTGTTGGAAAAAATTTATTGATGCGACTTATCGGTTGTATTCCTACAAATAAATTTGTAAATGATGTTTCTCTTATCAGAAAAATGAAATACACTTTGACAGAATTAAAATCAAATATTTTGATGTATCCAGAAGCAAGTTATAGTTTTGATGGAACTGCAACTGTTCTTCCTGAATCACTTTTTAAATGTATAAAATTTTTAGGTGTTCCAGTTGTGATGATAAAAACTTACGGAGCCTTTTCAAGAAATCCTTTGTACAATAATTTGCAAGTAAGAAAAAAAGTTACAATATCAGCTGATGTAACTTACTTATTTTCAAAAGATGATATTGAAAGAATGAGTGTTCCAGAAATTGCATCTGTTATAAAAAATGAATTTAGTTTTGATAATTTTAAATGGCAACAAGAAAACAAAATAAAAATTGATGATGATTTTAGAGCAGATAATTTGAATCGAGTTTTATTTAAATGTCCTGCATGTAAAACTGAAGGTAAAACTTTTGGTAAAGGAACAACTTTAATTTGTACTCATTGTAACAAAGAATATGAACTTACTGAATACGGTTTTATGAAAGCAAAAAATGGTGATACAGAATTTTCTCACATTCCAGATTGGTTTAATTGGCAACGAGAAGAAGTTAAAAAAGAAATTTTAGAAAATACTTATTCACTAAATGTTCCAGTTGAAATTTTTATGATGGTAAATACAAAAGCAATTTATAAAGTAGGCGAAGGAGTTTTGCAACATTCTAAAAATGGATTTGTTTTAGATGGATGTGATGGAAAACTTCATTATGAACAAAAACCAAAATCATCTTACAGTTTGTATTCAGATTATTATTGGTACGAAATTGGTGATGTAATTTGTATTGGCGATATGAAAACTTTGTATTATTGTTTTCCAAAAACTGATAATGATGTTGTTGCAAAAACAAGAATTGCCACAGAAGAAATTTTTAAGTTAGGATAATTTATTTTTTACCAAAGGATTTTATGCAGACAAAATTAAAAACAAATAATTATATTTTATATCTTTATGCATTTTTAAGTAAACTTCATTTTTTTGGTTCTCTTTGTGTTCCATTTTATTTAAATAGATTAGGAATATCCTATGCTTTAATGTTTACTATAGAAACTATTTTTTCTATTTGTATTTTTCTCTTTGAAATTCCAACTGGAATTATTGCAGATAAGTTTGGAAGAAAAATTTCTTTATTTTTAGGAACATTACTCTTTGGAATTTCACATTTAATTTCTGGTACAACATTAAACATTGGTATATTCATTTTTGGTCAGATAATCGGTGCAATAGGATTAAGTTTAGAAAGCGGTGCAGACAAAGCTTTGATTTACGAAAATGCAAAATATCAAAATAAAACACCGCAAGAAATTTCTGCTATTGCAAGTCGCTTTGACGGATTTGGAACAGTGGGTATGTTAATCGCATTTCCATTAGGAAGTATTTTTGTTGCAAGTGGAATTTTTAATTACACAAGAAGTTTAGGATTAGTTTTTATTGCAACAGGAATATCAGCAGTTTTCGCATCAATAATAATTTTATTTATTAAAGAACCAAAAAATATTTTATCTAATGAAAAAAATAATTTAGAAACTTCAACAGAGAATAAAAAAATTGAACATAAAAAATTATTATTAGAAAATGCAAAAGGTTGTTTATACGCTTTTAAAAATCCTGAATTAAGAAAATTAAGTTTAGATTATTCAGTAATTTCTGCATTTACTTTTTTGATGTTTTGGTTTTATCAATCTTTGCTTTTAGAAAATAATATAAACATCGCACTAAATGGATTTGTTGCTTCTGGATTTAATTTAGCAGCAAGTATTTTACTTTTTGCAAGTGGATTTATTCAGAAAAAAATTGGAACATCAAGAACAAGATTTTTGTCAGCATTTATTCCAGGAGTTTTATATATTTTAGTTTTCTTTTTCTACAAAAATATTTATGTAATACTAATTGCAATTTTTGGAATTACAATGTTAAGACTTTTTAGAAATCCAATTCTTATTACACAAATGAATTTAAAAATCCAGGATGAAAATAGAGCAACAGTTCTTTCTGGAGTTTCAATGTTTAACAGAATAATCGTTGCAATTTTTTATCCATTGTCTGGAATGTTAATGGACAAAAATCCTCATTTAACATATTTAATTGTTGGCATAGTAACAATTATTTTTAGCATTTTACTATCATCAAGTAAAAATGAAAACTAATAAACATTTATCAGTTCATTTTACAACTCTTTACAGAAATTAAAATATGACAAGGTGCAAAAATTATTGCACCTATTGTCAACAAAACTGAATGACTTAAAATCCCACTTAAAAAAAATACAACTGAAGGAAGTACAGATAGAGAAATTGCTTTGAATAAATTATTTTTGTTAAAACAAAAAATCCAAATAATACAATAAGCAAAAACAAGAACAAAATTTACAATAAGATAAATTACAAAACTTAACTTAGATGTAAATCCAAAATAAGTTCCTGGTATATTAAAAATCATACAAGCGAAACAACTGTAACGACCGATTTGCTCAAAAGTTTCTATGATTTTCCAAAACTTAGTTTGTGGAAGTTTAACAAAATTTTCTTTACACTTTATAGCGTAGATAATATTCGGAATCATAATTAAGATCATAAAAATTAAACCGAATGGATTAAAAAAAGTATTGTTATCAAAATAATTTTGTGTCATAAATTTCACCACTGATAAATCTTCCCTTTTAAAATTGCATTGAACATTTTTTCTTTTACATTTGGATTTTCTTTTTGAATTTGATGTAAAAGTTTTTTTACTGATTCTCGTTTTGTGTTTTTATCAAATGGGCATGGATTTTTTACAGAATCAAATTTCATTTTATTTTGAAATCCAATTATATCTTTTTCGGGAATATAAATCATGGGACGAATTACAGTTATATCAACATCTTCAAAATATTTTATCGGAGGAAAAGAAAAAAATTGCCCTTCATAAAAAAGTGAAAGTAACATTGTTTCTATAAAATCATCTTTATGATGAGCGTAGGCAATTTTGTTACAGCCTAATTCTTTTGCAAAATTATTCAAAGCACCTTTTCGCATTTTTGCACAAAGGGAACAAAAACTTCCTTCTTTAATTTTTGCTTTTAAAATATCTGCAATTTGTGTTTTTACAATATGATATTCAATTCCAAGATTTTGACAAAGTTCGTTTACACTTTCAATTTCAAAATTTCCAAATCCTAAATCAACAGTAATTGCAACAAGTTCAATTTTTTCAGAAATAAATTTTTGCAATCCACTTAAAGCATAAAGCAAAGTAAGAGAATCTTTTCCACCAGAAACTCCGATTGCAATTTTATCTCCATCTTGAATCAAGTTAAAATCATTTATTGCTTGTCGTGTATAACTATAAAGTTTTTGCAGTTTCATAAATTATTCTTACAAACTTGGATACAAAGTTAAAAATTCATCTTCAGTTAATTTTAATGCTTCTTCGTGATGAGCATAATCAAAATAATATTTTGCAGAAATATATTCAGTTTCATCTATTGTAAAGACAAGCGTAAAATAATTATTATGACTATTTTCTTCATATCGAATTGGAAGCAAAAAGTGATTTAATTCTTCTGCTGGATATTTCTTTGTATGATAAGTCTCTTTATTTTCTTTTTCACCTTTCAAAGAAAACTTATCTACATTACTTGGATACAAACATTCAACACCTAAATAACCATCGTCAGAAATTTCTGCGTAAACAGGAAAGCCTTTTTCATTTTCAAGTTCTGGATAAATAAAGTTTGTTGTATAAATTTCTTGTTCGTCTAAAAGGATTCCGATAGCATAAGCTGATTTATTGTCGCAAACTGCAAAATAATTTTTCTTTCCGTAATTTTCTTCTACGCAGTTAATTAGTCCATCTTTGTCTTTTATATAAATATTATATCTTACATTTGATAAATCTGCCGACCATTGTAAAACTACGCTTTCTTCATTAAAAAATTGAACAGTAAAATCTACATCAACTTCAATTTGTTCAACACTATCATCATCGTAGTCATAATAATCATCATAATCATCTTTTATAGAATCAAAAAATAAATCACACCCAAAAAAAGAAAAAGATAAAATGAGAAATAGAAAAGTTATAAATTTTTTCATGCTATGTTACAATCCTTATAAAATAGATTTTCTACAAAGAATTATAACATAGCATTTTATTTTTTTACAGTTTTTTTATTGAATTTTAATTATTTTGCAAAGACTTAAAACAACTTCATCAAATCTTCGATTGTTTCTTTTCTGCGGATTTGTTTTACTTTTCCGTCGGCACAAATCATCACTTCTGCTGGGCGAGGGCGACTGTTGTAAGTTGAACACATACTCCAACCGTAAGCGCCTGTATCAAGAACGCAGATTAAATCCCCTTCTTCGATTTTTGGAAGCATTCTATTTTTTGCAAGAATATCTCCAGATTCACAAATGTTTCCTGTAACAGTTTGTTCTATTAAATTGCCTGCATCCCGAGAAACAATTTTTCCGTCACGCAAAATTTCAATATCGTGATGAGAATCGTACATACTTGGGCGAACTAAAACATTCATTCCCACATCTGTTCCTGCAAATTGGATTCCAGAATTTTCTTTTGTTGCATGAACTCGACCTAAAATCACGCTACCTTCTGCAACGCAAAATCGCCCAGGTTCACTTTTGAAAAGTGGAGCTTTCCCGTAACTTGCAACAAATTCATCCAAAATTGGTTCAAGGCGTGATTTAAAATCTTCCATTGGAAAGTCTTTTTCGTCATCAAGTTTGTGATAAGGGATTCCGTAACCGCCACCAAAATCAATGAAATCAAGATTTTCAAACTGATGCGCAATTCGCAATAGATTTGTAACTGCATCCAAGTAAGGTTGTGGATCCATAAAAAGTGAACCAATATGCTGATTGATTCCAGCAATTCTCACGCTGTATTTTTTTGCAATTTCAAAAATTTTTGGAATATCGTATTCTGCAATTCCGAACTTTGTCTTTTTTCCACCTGTAACAACTTTTTCACAATGCCCAGCGCCAACTCCTGGATTTATACGAACTGCACATTTTCTTTCGTTTGCTGGAATATTCAATTCGTTACAAACTTCGCCAAAAAGTTCAAGCTGACTTAATGAATCCAAACTTGTCATAACGCCATTTTTCAAAGCAAAAGCGAGTTCGTAAGGTGCAACATTGTTTGGCACAAAGAAAATTCTTTCAACTGGAAATCCTGCTTTCATCAAAAGTGTGATTTCTCCCACACTCATTGCGTCGCAGTTCAATCCTTCTTCCAAAGCCAATTTCAAAATGTGAATATTTGTGTTTGCCTTTACAGAATAATTTGCTGTGTATGGATATTTTGTAATTACCTTTGCAACTTTTGACATTCTGTCTCGCAAGATTTTTTCGTTATAAACATAAACTGGTGTGCCATAAACACCAGCGATTTCTTCTGGATTGTTACCTTCAAAAAAAATTGAATTTTGTATAAATGATGTCATAAATATCTCCGTAGATTGCATTTAATAAATTAGTAGTTCTATTTAGTACCACTAAAGATAGTTTATAAAAGAAAAGTCTAGGTGTCAAGGGGTGAAAATTTTAGCGATGTAGCACTTACAGTTTTGCAGTGCTACTAAATCATTTTCAAGATAATTTCTGAAAATTTAATATTGCACATTTAGAGCAGAAGGTTCACCTGTAAACAAAATTCTTAAATGCAATTTTGCAACTGCAAGAATTTCACGCAAGTAACTATTTAAAACAGCATACTTTGCAGTTCCAGAACTTAGACCAAAAACATTTTTGTACCCTAACCTATTTGCAATCCACAAACTTCTTGATAAATGATAATCGCTAGAAACAATCACAATGTTTGAATTTAAAATTTCTTCCAAAGATTTATTTTCATTTTCACTTAATAAAATTACTGAATTTTTCAAATTCTGAATTGTGTCCAAAGCTTTATCATCTTGAATAATAAATTCTTTTGAAACTCCGCGTTTTTCTAATTCTCTCTCAAGCATAATTGATTCAGCAAAAGGCGCAGGTTTTATATGCCCGCCAGTTACAACGATTTTACAATCTTGCTCTAAACCATTCCATAAATCAGCGCAAACTGAAATTCTTTTTTCTACAGAATTGGACGGAGTTCCATTTACTTTTAATCCGCCACCAAGCAAAATAATGTAATCAACTTCATCTGCGTTAATTTTTTTTTTTGGTGATAAAATAAAAGCTAAATTAAAACAAGCATATCCTGCAAAAAGAAAAACTAAAATTCCTAAAATGATTGCAACAACTTTATTTACCTTAGGAAATTTTCCCTTGTTATCAAGAACAACTAAAAAAGTACAAACTAATCCAATTACAACCCATAACAAAGTTATTCCTAAAAAATAGGTATCTAAAATTGCAAGTAGTAGATAATATGCAAAAGAAAATATTGCCAAAACTACTAAAAGATTTTTAAGCCATTTATTCATTTTATTCCCTTATTTTACAAAAATTATTTGTAAAATAATTCTGATTCAAAACAGACATTTCCGTTTTGCTTTCCAACAACTACAATTCTATTTTCGCCTGCGTTTAAATTTCCATAGATTTCTAGATTATCGCCAAGCATCGCTTCATGTGCATAATTCAATCTAAAATCTGTAAAAGTTTTATTTTGAAATTCTTCTGGCAAGCTATCAATTATGTATCCACCGTAACGAGAATTATTCATATGTCCGTTTGCATCAATATCAGAAAAACGGATTTTTCTTTCATCTAAAAGTTGCATTTCTTCTGGAATTTGAATTTTTCCACAATCTAAACTTTTTAATGGCAAAGTCAAAGTTGGTTCTTCACGCAAAGTAAATGCAGAAGGTTTCATTATTCTTCGGTTTTCAAGATTTACTAAAAGCCAAGTACTAAATCCATTTATCAAAACTTCATCATTTTCATCTGTTAATTCATAAGAACGAGTAAGTTGCAAACCTTTCGCAGCTTCTTCCCATGTTTTTAGAGTGATAATTTGATTGCACTTTGGCATTTTATGAAATCTAAAAGCAACTCTAGAAGTCAAAATCGCAATTCCATTTTCTTTTAAAATATCAAAAGTTAAGCCTCGTTGATGAAAATCCTCAACTGCAGTATCTGAAGTTAAAGCTAAAATTTCAGACAACATAATATCTTGATTTACATTACATTGACTAAAATATAATTTTATTTCTCGGTAAAAATAATTTTCTTCATCATGCCATTGTTTAAATTCTTGCATACTGAAATCACATCCTTTTAAATAAATTTACCAAACAATTATACATTTTTTGCTTGTAAAAATCATCTATTTGTGTAATAAATTTATAGAAGACTTTTGTTTTTAAGTCGAAATTTTTAATTTAGGAAAAATACATGAAAATCGAAACTAAATGTTTACATTCTGGTTACACACCAAAAAACGGTGAACCTCGGGTTGTTCCAATCGTACAAAGTACAACTTACAGATTTGATTCTTGCGACCATGTTGCAGAACTTTTTGATAAACCAACTGAATTTATGTATTCTCGTTTTGCAAATCCAACTTGTGAAGTAGTAGAAAAAAAGATTGCAGACTTAGAAGGTGGCGTTGGATGTATGCTCACATCAAGTGGACAAGCTGCAAGTTTGCTTTCAATTTTGAATTTATGTTCTGCAGGTGATAGTTTTATTTCAAGTTCTTCAATTTATGGTGGAACTGTAAATCTATTTTCTGTAACTTTAAAAAAACTTGGAATCGAATGTATTTGGGTTGATGTTGATGCTTCAGAAGAAGAAATTTTAAAAGCATTTAAACCAAACACAAAATGTGTTTTTGGCGAAACAATCGCAAACCCAGCTTTAACAGTTTTTGATTTTGAAAAATGGGCAAAAGTTGCTCACTCAAAAAATGTTCCTTTAATTGTTGATAATACTTTTGCAACACCAATTCTTTGTCGTCCTTTTGAATGGGGAGCAGACATTGTAATTCACTCTACAACAAAATATATGGACGGACACGCTGTTCAAGGTGGTGGCGCAATTGTTGATAGCGGAAATTTCGACTGGGAAAAAGCATACAAAGCAACAGGATTTTTTGCAGATATGGTAGAACCAGACGAAAGTTACCACGGACTTTGCTACATCAAAGAATTTGGAAAAGCCGCTTACATCGTAAAAGCAAGAACTCAATGGATGAGAGACTTTGGTTGTTATCCAGCAGCAAATTCCGCTTTCTTACTTAACCTTGGACTTGAAACTTTGCCTATCAGAATGAAACAATACTGTGAAAACGCAAAAGTTGTAGCAGATTATTTTAAGAAAAGCGACAAAATCGCAAGTGTTTCTTACCCAGGAATCGAAGGCGACAAATACTATGAACTTGGAAAAAAATATCTTCCATTAGGTTGTAGCGGTGTAATTTCTATCAGTATCAAAGGCGGAAGAGAAGCTGCAGTTCGCTTTATGGACGCACTCAAACTTGCAAGTGATGAAGTTCATGTTGCAGATATTCGTACTTGTGTTTTACACCCAGCAAGTGCAACACATCGACAATTAACTGATGAACAACTTGTTGCAGCCGGAATCGACGGTGGAATGGTTCGCTTTAGTTGTGGTCTTGAAAATGTAGAAGATATCCTCGCTGACATTGATAGAGGATTAGCTGCAATTTAATTAAATTAACAAAAGCTAAAATAATTCATAAAAACAAAAAAGCAGTTTGCCAGAAATTTTTGGTAAACTGCTTTTTTTTATGTATTCAACAAAGTTATTTTTTACTTTCCAGCATTTGCTCTACTTTTCACAGATTTGATAAACAAATTGTTTTGGTCAGAACGCAAAGGAACAGAGAAAATTGGAGAACCATCTTCTTCTGAAATTCTATACGGAAGAGTATTGTCATATTCATAACCTGGGCTGGATTCATCATTTACCCACCAATCTAAAACGCAAATTACACTTAGCGTATATTTCAAAAGATTTAAGTTTGTAGCACCTTTTGATTTTTTTCCACCAAGCAAGACATCGATTCGTTTAGAAACAACATTTGGAATATCAAAATGATATTTTTCTAAAATATTTGTTGCTCCACTAATATCTTTTGGATTTCCTTCTACACGACTTATCAAAGTAGAAAAAATTGCTTTCAAATATTCTACACGAAGTTGCAAAGGTCTATAAGTTCCATCCTTATTTGGTCGTTCCATAAAAACAAGGTCAAAAGAAAGATGAGGCAAAAACATATTTTTTATTTGCCATTGCATATTTGACAACTTCTTTTTTGCATAAGGAAGTTTTTTAAAACTACTTTCTGTGTAAACTTGATTTACATATTCTTTTAACTCAGACAAATAATCCTTATCAAAAAGAACTTCGCGGTAAAGAGACCAATCGGAAAAAACATCTGTCAAAGAATCTTGATAGCTTTCAAACTCAGGGTCTTTATCCAAAGTAAAATTGATATGACGACATGCCTGAAAAAAATCTTCAAGAATACGAACAAGAATTATCGTAACCTGCATAGGATTTTCTATCGCTAGCAAGTTAAATCCATCACTAAACTGATACAAAGGCTGAAAATAAGGAAACATGTCTTCTTTTCCAAGATTTTGCCAACCTGCAAAAGGGAAAATCTTTTCCAATACATCAAGACCTTGATTTACAATAGAGCCAAATTCAAAACCTTTAGCATCTTCATTTTTATCTAAAACTTCAGAATTTTCAGAAAGATTTTCTGCATTTTGTTTTTCTGCAACTACTTCTGTTTCTTTTGGCGAACTATCTTTTTTCTGTTGTTCTTCTTGAGCATCTTTTAAATCAGAAAGAGTTTCTTTTTCTTTTGTTTTTTCATCAGGAAGAATCAAATCAAACTTTGTCATGTCAAGGAAAGCAAGGATTTTAGAAATTTTTGCACTAAAAAACTTTGGGAATGGTACGATTTCTGTTCCACACATTCTAATAAGAAGTGGATACAGTCCTTTCATAACTTGTCCGCTTATATAAATCCATTCATTACAAGCTTCTTTTGTATACTGCAACAAAGTTTCATCTGGAACTTTTGAATCAGGCGAAATTTCTGCGTAAACAGCTTTTATGTAAGATGTAATTCTTTCTTCACCTAAAAAATAAATTGTAATCAAAGGTTTATAAATCGATTTTACTAAAGTAATCAACCTTGTTACTGTTATTTGATTAGGAGTTTTTGCTAATTGCTTATATAATTCTTGTGTTGGAGTTAAATCAATTTTAGTAATATAATTTAACATCTTATACTTAGCAGTGAAAATTGCTTTGATTTTTTCTTTATAAAGTTCTGACCCAGCTGACATCAATCGTTTTACACAAGAAGTAAATTTTTGTACATGACCAATATAATTTAGCAATTTTACAGAAATAAATCCTTCAGAAACTCTATCTGGCATTTTTCCAATAGAAAATAAAAAAGTCAAAAAAGTTTGTGGTCGTTTTATTTTATATTCAGAACTAGCCATCATCTTATCTAGCAAAGCTTTATCTTTTGATGAAATATTAGGCAAAGTTAATGCTTTTTGGATAACTTCTTTTGGAGGAATTGTTGATTGAACAGTTTGCGTTCTTACAGGAACAAACTTATCTTGTCTTGACTTAATATAAACGCCTCTGCTCTTATTAAAACTATCAAACTGAGGAGTTTTTTCAACACCAATTTCTCCACCAAGAACATTCGCAACTCGCATTGCTTCTTCAGGAGAAATGTCGCCTAAATTCTGTCTTACCTTGTCTAACTCACCAGGCTCGTAAATTGCCTTTGGCTTTGGTTTTTTCTCTTTTTTTGTGTCAATCATAGTCTTATTCTCTGATTATTTATAATTCCAGGAAAATCCTTTAGAGTAATTGATTTACCGTCTTTTGTAACCAAAACTCCATCAAATGTTCCAAAAACTGTAAAATATTGAGCATGAAGTAAAAACACGCTAATCAATCGCTGACTTGCAGAAGCAGGAGTGAAAACTAAATCAATCATACTTTCCGTATCTTGAATTGACCATTTTTTCATCCTTCCAAAAGGATGCGCTACAGTAGCTGGAGGTAAAGGAGTGATTTCGTTGTTTACAAACAAAACATTTTCATTATAAGTATCTTTATCAGTAGGTAAAATTGAAGTATCAGCAATTCTAAAACAGATTTCATCTTCGCCAACCTTCCCTATTCCGCTGATAAAATTATTCAAAACTCTTGTTTTATAATATGCTTTTGTCAAAACAAACAAAGTCTGCGTTTTTTGTATTAAATAAAAAGGATTCATTTTTCCACGAGTAGGACAAATCCCTCCTTCTAGGCTCACTGGTTGCTGAAAAGAAACATAACATCGCCTTTTTGTAGGAGCTGGCAACACAGAAGTCAAGGAAGGAATATCATTTGTGTAAGGAGCAGAAAATGAGCCCATAAAATTTGGACGAACACTATCACCTTTTAAATCTAGATATACATAAAAATATTTTTTTTCTTTATTCCATGATATTTTTATGTCTCGTCGTTTTGAATATGTATAACAAAAGCCTTTTTCTAAATCTTTTTTTATCAAGCGACGAATTAAGAGCATTATATTTTTATAGGAATATCGTTGTAAAGTTTTTTTATTCCAAATATTTACTTCACACAATCCAAAAAGTTTTGCATCAAGAATATCTATAGTTCCATAATATTCAGAAGTAGAAAATGAAAAAGAAAGATTAGAACGAATCCTTAAATTTGTTATAAAAGTAGGAAGTGGTAAAACTCCAAAAGGATATTTCATTCCATTTATGTCTAAAGATTTTGGAGGCTTAGAGAAAGAACCAAATTGAACCTTGCCATTTTTTACAAGTTTTTCAGGAGCATCTTTAAGAGTTCGTTCGTAACTTATATCTATAGTTTCCATCCGTTCTATTATACACCAAAAGTGCTAGTTATGGCAAAGGGTTTTATACAATATTGAAAACATTGGTCAATTTTGGTAAAATTGATTTATGGTTATATCATCAATAGATTTAAAAGACGGAAAAGTTGTTCAGCTAAAAAACGGAAAAGACAAAGTTCTTGAACGAGACAACGCTGACGAATTGATTAAAGATTTTGACAAATACGGTGAAACAGCCGTTATCGATTTAGATGCAGCACTTGGAAACATCCAAACTGACGAAAAAGGCAAAGTTACAACAGCCAATACTCAAATTTTAAAATCTCTTTTGCATAAAAGCAATGTTCGTGTTGGTGGCGGAATAAAATCTGTAAAACAAGCAAAAGAATTGATTTCTTTAGGTGCCGAAAAAGTAATTATCGGTTCTTACGCTTGGGCATCTTCCGAAGATAGAAAAAACGGAAAAATCTTAAACACAGAATTTTTAGACGAACTTACTCAAGCAATCGGAAAGCAAAGAATCATCATTTCAGTTGATGCAATCAATGGCGACATCGCTGTAAAAGGTTGGACAGAAACTGTTGGAATCCCTTTAATTGAAGGTGCAAAAGAAGCCGAAAAATATGCTTCAGAACTTTTATTCACTTGCGTAGAAAAAGAAGGTTGTTTGCAAGGAACAGATATGAATCTTGTAAAAGAATTACGAAAAGCTGTTTCTTGCCGACTTGTTGTTGCAGGTGGAGTTTCTAGCCTTGAAGAAGTTATCGAACTTGAAAGCTTAGGTTGCGATGTTCAAATGGGAATGGCACTTTACACAGAAAAAGTTTACTTAAAAGATTGTTTTATCGAATGTTTAAATTGGAAAAAAGCAGCTGAACAAACAGCCGGATTAATTCCTGTTATTGCACAAAGTCCAGCGGGTCAAGTTTTGATGATGGGTTACGCTAACAAAGAAGCTTTTGAAAAAACTTTCGCTTGTGGAAAACTCACTTTCTGGAGCCGAAGCCGAAATGTTCTTTGGACAAAAGGCGAAACTTCAGGCAATTTCTTAGAAGTTGTAAAACTTAGAGCCGATTGCGACAGAGATACAGTTTTAGCAACAGTAATTCCTCATGGGCCAAGTTGCCACACAGGAAGCTGGACATGTTTTACTTCCGAAGCAGACGAAGAATCTACAATGGATAGACTTTACAATGTTATCGCACAACGATTTGCAAATCCAAAACCAGGTTCTTACACAGCAACTTTGGACGATGAACTTGTCCGGGAAAAAGTTGAAGAAGAAGCAGAAGAAGTTTGCGAAGCCGAAAACCACGACGAAGTTGTTTGGGAATGTGCCGACCTTCTATATTTCTTAAATGTTCTTATGTACAAAGAAGGCGTTACATGGAAAGAAGTTCTACAAGAACTTGACCGCCGACACAAAAAATAGTTTTTTACAAAAACAAATTAAGGATAAGATTATGGCTATCAAAATTATAAATGCAAACGAAGTTTCTAACGATTTTTACAAACCAAGAACTTTAGGTTCATCAGTTACAGAAAAAGTGCAATCTTTTATTGCAAAAGTAAAAGCTGATGGCGACAAAGCTCTTCATCAAATTAACGACGAACTTTTTAATGCAGGATTTGATAAAGCATCTCCACAAACTTTTGAAATTCCAAAAGAAGTTTTGAAAGCAAGTGCAGAAAAAATGCAAAAAGAAAATCCAAAACTTTATGATGCCATATCTCATTCTTACGAATTAGCCTTAAAATTCGCAAAAAAACAACGAGAATGCTTTTACGATTTTGAAACCGAACTTGAGCCAGGACTTTTTACAGGTCAAAAAATCATTCCAGTTGAACGAGCAGGACTTTATGTTCCCGCAGGAAGATTTCCTCTATTTTCTTCCCTTGTGATGTGTGCAGCCCCTGCAAAAGCAAGTGGATGTAACGAAACAATTTTATGTACACCACCTGCCCTTCATCCAGTTGATAAAACTCAACCTTACGCCAACGAAGGAATTATGGCAACAGCCTACATCTGTGGAATCGATAAAGTTTACGCCCTCGGTGGCGCTCAAGCAGTTGCAGCCATGGCTTACGGAACTGAATCAATCCCACAAGCCGATGTAATTGCAGGTCCAGGAAACAAATTTGTTACAGAAGCAAAACGCTTAGTTTACGGTGATGTTGGAATCGATATTATCGCAGGACCTACTGAAGCATTCATCATCGCTGATGATAGCGCAAATCCAAGTTGGGTTGCAGCAGATATGTTAGCACAAGCAGAACACGATGTGGACGCACAGGCAGTTTTAGTAACATTCTCAAAAGAAATGGCAAATAAAGTTTCTGAAGAAATTGAAAAACAACTTGAAGTTTTACCAACTGCAAAAACTGCACGACAAAGTATCGACAAAAACGGTTTAATCATCCTTGCTGATAGTTTAGAAACTGCAAGTAAAATTGCAAACGGAAAAGCCCCAGAACACCTTGAAATTGCAATGGACGAAGGCGAATCCAGAAATAAACTTATAGAATTAACACACAACTACGGAACATTATTTATCGGCCATCAAGCAGCCGAAGTTTTAGGCGACTACGCAGGAGGCTTAGACCACATTCTTCCAACAAGTGGTGCCGCAAAATTTACAGGCGGACTTTCTGTTCGTATGTTCTTAAAAACAGTTACAACCCTACGCACCGAACAAAACTCCGACGGCTCACTAAAAGAAGGCGTAAAACATTCTGTACAAACCGCATCTATTCTTGGTCACACAGAAGGACTGACTGCCCACGCCCGTGCCGCAGAAATTAGAGAGGGCTAGAAGGAGTTTATTCTAAACCCATAAAATTAGAATTTTTTACAAAAATTTCATAAGCAAAAAATCCTTTATATGAACAATTTCTATTCCATCAACATTTCCACAAACTAAAGAATCCATTGTAACAACATATTTTGGATAATTATCTTTTATTAATTTTAAGTTATCAATTTCTCTGTCTGAATCATCTGGTAAAGTTCTACAAACTTGAACATAAAGTTTTTCATTTTGTTTTGTAGCAATAAAATCAATTTCCTTATCTGCAAATTTCCCAATATAAACTGTAAATCCACGACGACGAAGTTCCAAATAAACAATATTTTCCAAAACTGAAGCAATTGATTTTGGAGAAAAGCCAAATTGTGAATATTTAAATCCAATATCTGATAAATAATATTTTTCTTGAGTTTTTAGAACATTTTTTCCTTGAATATCAAATCTGTTACAACGATAAATAATAAATGCCTCTTCTAACCAAGCCAAATAATTATAAATTGTCTCTATTGAAATTGAGCGTTGCTGACTTTTGAAAAAGTCAAAAATTGTTTTTGCACTAAAATTTTTTCCAAGGTTTTCCAAAATAAAACGCACAACTCGATTAAACATTTCAAGATTTGAAATATTATGACGCTTTGAAATATCACGCGTTACAACAGTAGAGTAAATTCCATCTATAATTTGATAGTTTTCTTCTTGATTGTGATTTGTTTTGGCAATAAAAGGAAATCCACCAGATTTTAGATATTGTTCAAAATATTTTTCTAAACTGATTTCTGTATTTGTTGGAAAATAATGTTTTTTAAAATCAATAAATTCTGAAAAAGAAAGTGTAAAAATTGGGATTTGTACAAAACGACCAGTTAGATAAGTTGAAATTTCGCTAGAAAGTAATTTTGAATTTGAACCTGTAACATAAATATCAACATTTTGAGTTTCAAAAAGCGAATTTACACATTTTTCCCAATTTTCAACTTCTTGAACTTCATCCAGCAAAAGATAAACTTTTTGATTTTTATCTGCATTTTCTATAAGAGACAATAATTCTTTATGCATATTTTTATAGTCAAAATCTTCATTAAACTCCATGGAAGAATAAAGTTGTTCAATGATATTTTGTTTTTTTACACCTAAAGAAATTAACTCATCTTTATAAGTTTTTAAAATTGTGGATTTTCCACATCTACGAACGCCACATAAAATTTTTATAATTTGTTCATCTTTGAATTTTTTGAGATTTTCTATAAAAATCGACCTAAAAAGTTTTACATCATCTAACATATTTTATATTTTAACTTAAAAACTTTGCAAAATCAATAAGTTTTTCGGTTAAAAACTTAAAAACTTATTGATTTTTATAAAAATGCTTCGTTTCAAACAGACATAAAAGGTAACCTCAATTAAAGAATCTCATTGTATATGTTGTGCTATCTTCTTTTCCTGCTATAAATTCTTTTTTTACATTTGACTGTTTCATTGCTTTACAAATATTTGCAGAATTATGGTTTTGACATAATTTATCCACAGCAGGCCAAGTTCTTATATCAGAAACAGACAAAACAACTTCATCTTTTATGTAATTAAGAACATAATCTTCAATAAGTTTTGTTATTTTTTCTCTTTGTGTTTCTTCTCTTTCCATAAAATCCTCCAAAAAATATATTTTTATTGTGCATTTTGCGCTACACGAATTGTACATATCTTAGAATAGGTTGAGCCTAATTCACCAAAAACATAAAAAGAACTTTTGTTGTAATTATAATAACATGTACCCCCTCTTGTGCTGTCTAATGAAATCCCGATTGGATTACAATATTCTCCACTAGACAAACTAACATCATCATAACAAATTTCAGATGAAAGACCCGTCATATCATAAATACCTAGTGTATTTGCTTTTTTAGTACCTACAGGTTGTGCTTCCCCTTTGCTATTACCATAACTTTCCCAATAATACCAAGCTACATCATCTAAGACATTACTTCCTGCATACATATAATTTTTTTGCTCAGGACCACCCTTTGCAGCATATTCCCACTCACATTCTGTTGGAAGTCTAAAACCATTTTTTGTTCTATTCCAAGTTGGTGTAGTAGAAAGATTTACATCTCTAAATACAGAATTTCCTATGTAATATACTGGTTCAAAGCCTTTATATTCGCTGTAAGCATTTAACCAAACACAAGCTTCTTTCCAACTAATATTTGTTGCTGGTACAAAACTTTTATATTTATCATTTTCAGCATAGCCTTTTTTTGCAGATGAAAGAACATATCCATTTTCTTTTGCCCAAGTATAAACTTCTAGCCAAAGTTCATAAGTCAATTCATATTTTGCAATTCTAAATGAATCAAGCGTAACTTTTACATCAGTTGTACCATCAGAAGTGTTATCACCAAAATAAAATGTTCCTCCAGCAACATCTACCATCTCAGCATAATCTTTTCCCCATTGTGCATACAAAGTTAAATTTTTTGAAGGAAATACTGTTTGTCCTACAGAATAACTTGAACCACTTTGGCCATCAGAACTTGTACTCCATTTTGTAAATGCATAGCCTGGTTTTGTTAATTTTCCTGTATTTGCACTTACTGTAAAACTTTTTCCCTTTTCCACAAAAATTTGTTCTGGAACAGTTCCGCTTGTTGCTCCGTTTGAGTTGTATGTAATTGTCCACATTTGAGCAACCCATTTTGCATACAAAATTACATCACTTGTAACTGTATAAGGAAACTCAACTTTGTATTCATCATTACATTCTGGAACTGTATACCAACCCATAAAAGTTTTGTCTGCCTTTGTAGGAATTGGTTCTGATTCAATATAGGCAGAAGTAGCAGACGGAATTTCACTTCCTCCTTGAGAATCAAAAATAACAGTATAATTTTCTATCCATTTTGCATACAAAGTAATATCATCATCAAGCACTAAAGGAAGAGTCAATTTTTTAGTTAGTTCAGAATCTGTATACCAACCAGCAAAAGTATGTTTTGTTTTTGTTGGTTCAGAAAGTTCAGTTAATTCTATAGTTCTAAATGAAGGAATTGAAGTTCCTCCATTTGTTTCAAAATTAACAGCATAAGTTGGTTGCCACTTTGCATTAAGAGTAATATCTTTTGTAACTGAATAAGGAAATTCTACTTTTAATCCTGTAAGTTCTGGTTTTTCATACCAACCAACAAAATAATGATTTTGCAATGTTGTATTTGGGCTTTCAGGAATTACAACCGCTCTAATTGAGTCAATTTCAGAACCACCATTGGTATTAAATGATACTGTATATTTTTGTTTATAGTTTGCGTAAAGTGTAATTGGCTTTGTAACTTGATAAGGAACTGTTATAGCAGAATCAGAAAAATCAGGAGTCAAATGCCAACTATTAAAAACACAATCATCTTTTATAGGCTGAGGTAAAGAAGTTAATTCATGAGTTTTTATTGAATCAAATTTTGTACCTCCATTACTTTCAAAACTCACATTATGTTTTTGTATCCATTTTGCATAAAAAGTTGTATTTTGACTTAGTGAATAAGGAAAAGAAACTTTTTCTCCTGTAAAATTTTGATTTGTATACCAACCATCAAAATAATATCCATCTCTTTCAATAACAGGGATTGAATCTACAATAAAGGTTTTATAACTTTGTATTTGCTGATTACAATTTGTTTCAAAATATACAGTATATTTTTCCTTCCATTTTGCATATAAACAAATATTTTCTGTAACCTCATAAGGAATAACAATAGCAGTACCAACAAAAGTTGAAGTTGTATACCATCCTTCAAAAACAGCATCTTGCTTTTCTGTTATAGGATTTTGAGTTATTTCTGAAGTTCTCATTGAAGCTACTTCACTTCCACCATTTGTAATAAAGTCAACATTATACAAATTTGTAATTTTTACAAACAAAGGGTTTTCACAAGATAGGAATATTACACTAATAAGAATTACCAAAACAAAATTTAATTTTTTTTTCATTATAACTCCTCCAAATTTAAAATCTAACTCCACAACTTACTCCTGCACCAAATAAATATGGATATCCACCACGAATAAATGGTTCAAAATAAAAGTAATCAATTCCTTGTCTAAAACCTAATTCTATTCCAGCATTTAAACTGTAGTTTAAATTTGAATTTGCAAATATCAACGATGCTCCAATATCACCTTCTATAAACAATCCAGTTACAGATTCTCCAGAAGGAGATACTACATAAAATCTTGTTGAAAAAAGAGGTTCTATCGTAAATATTTCATTTTGTTTTTCAAAAAAATCACCACTAACAAGAATTTTTAATCCAATAGCAAAATTTCTAAACAAAGCATAATCAAATAACAAACCACCACCAAGTCCAATACTTGCTAGAGAATTTTTGTTTACATCTAATCCAAATCCTAAAGCAGCCTTATTATAAATTGCTGCTCTTCCAAGCAACTGCTCAGATTTTGAAGATTTGTCAATTTGATAACTTTTAAATAGAAGATATGCTGCACTTTCTACGTCAATTATTTTTACTTGTAAAATATATTTGTTATTCAATTCTTTTAATTGACCAAAAACAATGGATTGAGCACCCAACCTCTGACAAATATCCAAAGCGGTTTCATCACTTACATAACCAGTAAGTTGAAAATTTAATTCTTTTTCAACTTTATCCATGTGAGCCCGTGTTACGATTTTCAATCTGCCAGAAGAAGCAACTAAAGATGTCAATTCATCTTGTATATAAGCTGACATTTCAGAAGAAGGAGAATCAAAATTCAAAACACAAATAATCGAACCTTTTTCTAGTGGAAAAATAATATCATTTGAAATATTTATCAAAGTACTATCTAAATCTTGTTTTGCAAAACAAGAAAATGAATAAAACAATACACAAATCAAAAATGAAATTCTTTTCATTTAACACCTCTCTTTGCATTACAAAACTTACGATAAAACACATATCTCAGCAAAATAATCATACTTTCTGTGTTTTAGTCATATTTATTATATTCTAAAACTCATTATTTACAAGTATTTTAATTTAATTTGTTTTTAAGTTAATAATATTTTTTATCAAAATGATACAAAATAATTTTATGGGAATTCGTCATATTTTTATACAAAACTTAAAGTATTACAGAAAACAAGCAGGACTAACACAAGAAAAGTTAGCTGAAATTATCGGCATGAGTACATCATACATTGGAGACATGGAAGCAAGAGAAAGATTTCCGTCGGCAGAAACAATTGATAAAATTGCAGGTGCATTAGAAATCCCAGTTTCAACACTTTTTAATGAACGCGGAAGCCCAGAAACAACACAAAACACATTTGTAAAAATCTACGGAAATTCCTTAAAAGAAGAATTATCAAAAAGAATTTTGAAGGATATAGATGAAGTTTGCAAATTAATTTAATATCAACCCTTTTTACCCTAAGCCCAAAACGCTTAGAAACTTTTACAACAAATTTATTCTTATATAAAAACAAAAACGCCATTCAGTGCGTCTAGCGTAGCGTCAAGCCCTTTTACCCTATGGCTAGAGCGCTTAGAAATATTCTACAAAAAAATCATTTGTATAAAAAAACAAACCACAATTTTTAGCGACTAGCGTAGCGTCAAGCTGAAAATTGTGGTTTGTTTTTTTTATATGCAAATATCTTTTCTAGAAAATTTCTAAGATGTTTTAGCCCTGATCGATGTCTACTTCTTCGCCAGTTGTTTCTTTGTAAACTCTTTCGTATTCTGGGCGATATTGTTCATGAAGTTTATTCAATTCTTCCATTACTTTATCAACAACTACTAATTTTTTATCGCCTTCATAATCTTCAAGAGTTGCTAAAATATCGTTACGGAATTTTTTACATTCCACAACAGGACTTGCTGATAAAATTACTGTATCTGGATGAACTTGGTCTGCAAGCATATCATTTGGATTATCAGTACTAATTCTTAAACAACTTCCATTTACAGAAACAAAAACCATAATATCAAACATTCGTAGGTAAGAATCAATTTCGCGCACACCCTTTTTTGTTTCTGGGTTTCCAGGACGATATCTTGTTCCTGCTGGGAAAACTAAAATCGGCTTTCCTTCTCGCTTACATTTATCCATCGCACGCATAGAAGCCATATTGATTTTGCGACTTTTTGCTTCTTCTGCTTCTCTTTCTTCTTCAGAAAGACTTGCCAAAGAACGACTTGGATAAATTACAACACGAGTAAAAGCTTCTGCCCAAGAACGAACCATAGGATTTTCTTCATTTAATTTCATTCCTGCGATAGCAACGATTTTTTTAGAAAGTTCCTTTCCTTCTTCGCCACCATCACGGTCTAAAAGATAAATAATTGCAGGAAGATCCATATTGCTGTAATGTTCCATCAAAATCAAACCTCGTTTACCAGATTTAATTTGAGCAAGAAAATCCTTAAAATTTTCTAAACCTTTAATTTGTGAACCTGGCAAAAGATTTTCTTCTAACATTTTATTTAACAAAGGTCTTGTAAATTCATTTGCCTCTTGATAAACATTTGTTTCATCAATTACACTTGCAGCTTTCCCAAATTTTGCAAGATCCGCAAACATGTAACCATATTTTTCTTTTAATGAAGAAGTTTTCATGTTTCTCTCCTATAAAATACACTTCTATTAGGACCTAAATCTTTATTATTTATAAATTTCTAATTTAAGTTCTTTGTTCATATAATACGATAAAATTTACAATTTTTCTAGTAGTAATTTTTTCGATAAAAGTTTTTCCGTAAAATAAATGTCTAATTTTCCTTGTTGCAGAAATTCTTATACTATGTCATTATAAATTATGATTAAATACTTAATTTTTGACCTTGATAACACAATTTATCCAAATACAGCCTTAATCAATCAGCAAATTCCACAAAGAATGATTGGCTTTGTTTCAAAATTTTTGAATTTATCTTTTGAAGAAGCAAAAGTTTTGCGTTCTCAACGCCTTCCTCACTATGGAAGTACTTTAGAATGGCTTTCAACAGAACACAATCTTATAAACTACAACGATTTTCTTTCTTTCGTTCATCCAGAAGAAGAAGCGAATGAACTTCCTCAAATTTCAGGTTTGCGAGAACTTTTAACTTCGATAGATTTACCCAAAGCAATTTTAACAAATGGACCAAAATTCCATGCACAAAGAGTTTTAGAGTTTTATAACATACAAGACTGTTTTACAAATATCTACGGAATTTTAGAAAACAACTTAAAAGGCAAACCTCATTCTCAAGCATATTTTTCAATTTTAGAAAAAGAAAATTTTACTTTAGAAGAAACCTTATTTTTTGACGACCATCCAAAATATGTAGCAGGATTTATGAACATTGGCGGAAATGCAATTCTTGTTGATAAAAATTTAGAATTTCAAGATTATGTATTTCCCAAAACTGGAAGCGTAAAAACAATTCGTTCGATTTTTGAAATTCCAGAACTTTTAAAATCATTATAAAACGACCTTCAATTTGAAACAAATTTAAAACAAAAAAAAGGTCAGATTCTAACAAGAAAATCTGACCTTGAAAATTTCAATTAAACTAAAGAATCCAACACATCAACAATTTTTTGATCATAAAAATTTGTTCGTTTTCGTAATTCTTTGATTGCAGCTTCTTTATCAAAAATTCCATGATAATTTCTTCTTGAAATCAAAGCTATAAAACTTTCAACAACATGAATGATTCTTGCAATAAGAGGAATTTTATCTCCTTGAATACCTGCAGGATATCCAGTTCCATCCATATTTTCGTGATGCATCAAAATTGCATCCAAGAAAACACTCTTGTATTTTTCTGGCACGAAATCTAACTTGTTTACACCAAGCTGAACATGATTTCGAATCTCATATTTTTCTTCATCTGTAAGATGTTCACTTGTAAGCAATGCTGAATTAACAGACAAAAATCCAATATCATAAACCATTGCGGCACAGAAATACAACATTGATTCATAAGAATTTAATTCCAAACTGTTTGCAATTTTGAATACCATTTCAGAAACATTCTTTGAATTGTTTTTTCTTGAAGTATATAAATCAATTTTTGCACCAACTTCTTTGCATTTTGCAGCAAGTTTTTTAAGTTCTTGATGTTCATCTTCTGTAAGTTCTACATCAGGCAAAGATGCAGTAACTCTCGGAGAAGATTCTCCAAATTCAGAATTGTATACATCTGCAATCTGTGCAATATGAACAGCTTCTTTTTGGTTGCGAGTAAGTTGAGCTACCATTTGCAAAGTTGCTTCAAATTGTTCTTGCTGTCTTTGTACAGCTTCTTCAGATTTTTTTGTAACAGAAACAATTACAACAATACCACCAATGATAATTCCAACAAGACAAAGAGCGATAAGTGCAATCATAATCGTGTTAGATTTCATTGTTTGATTGCTTTTTATGATAGCATCAGAATAAATATTTCTTTCTTTTTCTAAAAGTTCTTGTTCTTTTAAAAGCGCTTCTGCTTTTTCTTTTTGATTATTCTGTTTTGCTTCTGCAAGTGCTTTTTCAACAGCTTCTAACTGAGCTTGTGCTTTTGCTAATTTTACTTGATACTCAGCAGCTTCCTTTGATGTAAAATTTGAAGCAACAGAAATTGAAGGTCCCCACTGTTGATCTTGAGTTTCCATTGTATTCAAAGTACGAACCAAACGATTTACTCTTTCTGATGACAAAGTAGGATATTCAAGCAATTTTTCTTTTACTTTTGCAAAGGCATCAGTATCTTTTTTTTCTTTAATTTCTTGAAGATAATCGTAATAAATTGTTTCTGCCAAAATTTCTACATTCTGAGGAACATTTTCTGATGTATATTGACCATAAACATAGTTTATATAATCAAAAGCTTTGGCATAATCTTTTTGAGAATAACTATTATTTGCTGCAGTCAAATATCGCTCAACAAGCGAACTCTGTGAGAAACCTAAGAAAATTACTAATAATAAAAGAGAAAAAATAATACCTATTTTTTTAGTCATTATTGATAACCCCAATACTTATGATAAGCTTTAATTGGTTTTGGAGCCCTTCTTCCATTGAGAAAAGTGCGTCTCGAACTCCAAAATTTATTCCAATGTCTGCTTTATCTAAATCGGCAAGTATTAGGGAAAAGTTTAGCGAAAAATCCATTGCAAACTTCATTTTATCGTAAAATAAATGACCAACAAAATAATCTGCAGAAAGTTCAGCTAAAACATTACCAATTTCAATGTCTCTATACGCAATTCCTAAAGTTGGAGAAAGGAAAGGTGTAGGAACATAACTTAATTCAGAATAATTTGAAAGATAACCTAAAAATCCAAGTCTAAAATAGAAATTACGAATAAATGCTTCATGACTCATTGCAAATGATAGTTTCAATGTAGAATCAAGATGTTGTTCTTCTTCTGCATCACTACCAAAGTTAAAAAGCATTGTATCAACAAAATAATCACCACCAATAATCATTTTGTCAGTGTGATAAAATAAATTTCCAAATGATGAAAGACCAAACTTACCTACAACTTCACGAGTATCAATGTATAAAGAAAGGTCTGCCATACCAATATTTACACCCCAAGAAACAGGAAGATAATGTGTGTTATAATCGGTATCGAGATAAACTGTTTCTCCTGATGAAGTATTGCTAATTGTCTGATATTCTTTCTTAATCTGTTTTTGTTCTTTTGCGTTATTTGCCATTACACGCATTTCTTCAATTTGACGGCGTTCTTCCTCTGCTTTTAATTTTGCATCACGCTCTTTTATTGCAGTATCAATCGAAGTATACAAAGCAACTGCATCAAAATTATCAAGATTGTTATCAATTACAGCAAGAGAAATTTCTGCAGCAAGGTCTAATTCATTTGTAATCAAAAGTTCTCGTGCTTTTTTCAAAATATGTGATTCATAATCTTTGTAAGATTTAGAATTTTTATTTTTTATCAAAATTTCAGAAACCAGTCCTGAATTTTTTTGAGTTATCGCCTCGTCAATTTGCCTAATTACCATAGATGTTTGTGAAAAAAGTGAGAAGTTAATCACACATATAAATAAAACAAACAAAACTACATTCTTTAAAGATTTCACTACCATATCTCCATCTCTTCTTCAGTACATTATATTATACTTATTTACATTATATCGTTTTTTTTTAAATCTGTATATCTTTTTTTATTGAACTTTTAACATATTTCGGTTTATAATTACTTTTATGAAGTATAAAATGTCTGTAATAGTGCTTCTTTCTTCTTTTCTCGCAGCGACTCTTGTTTTAGTCTCAGTTCTTGTAATTATGTTACAAACTGGAACACTATCAAAAAGAACTGCAAGTATAGTTTTACCAAGCGAAGGAGGATATGTTGAAGCATGGACTCAACACCTTCCTCAAATAGCACGAAATGTAGGCATTCCAGAAGTTACAATTTTAACATACGATACTTTTGAAAAACTAAAATCTTATTTCACATCATCAGAAAAATACAATCTTTTATGGGCAGAAATTCCTGTATCTGGAGAATACAATCTTTCAAAGTTACTAGATGAAGTTCCAACATCTCTTGTAGACAAAAAAACTACTGATTATTTTCCTCCAGCACTTTATAAAGCAATCAAATCTTTTTCTGGAAAATCTGATATAAGATTTTTGCCTTTAAGTTATAATCCTTGGATTATTGTAAAAAAGAGCAAGCCTTCTCAATCAACTGAATTTAAATATTCTGTGGGAGCTTATTATACAGATGGTGCTTTTGCAACTCTTTCATTTGCAAGAAAAATGAATAATTCAAGCAAAAATCCTTTATCCATCGAACAAGGGCTTTCCGATTTACATAAAATGTCAAATGACAAAACTTTTATCACAAATGTAACAACTTATACAAATAAAGATGCTTATTCCGTTTTAGAAAATGATAAAGTAGAAAAAACTATTTTACCAATTTTCTTTTTTAATGAACTTTCTGTTGCACAAAGGCTCGAACTTTCAATACAACCTCTTGAAACAAGTTTAATCGCAGATGCAACAGTTGCAGTTTTTGCAAACAGAAAATCAGAAGATGCAAAACTTGCTGTAGAAAAAGCAAAACAATATTTATTAAACACAGAATTACTTTATTCCACAGCAAATGCACGAGCATGGATGCCAGCTCACATAAACACAGTATCAAGAAGTATTTACACAGACTATATCCGAAAACAAGCAAGACAAGTAAGTTCTTGCTTAATTCCTTCTACTCAATTTAATTCTGCTAAAGAAAAATCAGAATTGATTGAAAAATTAGACATCGCTTTAAGAACAGATTACTACGCACAATAATTTTTTTAATAGACTTTTCTCATCTTTATTTGATTTTTTCAAGCATAATAAAAGGCAAATAAAAAAGCAGTTTCAAAATTATATAAACTCTGAAACTGCCTTTTCAAAAATATTTTACGATTTTTAGTTTATTACCAACCGCCAGAAGCTCCGCCACCGCCAAAACTTCCGCCACCACCAGAGAATCCACCTCCGCCACCGCCAAAGCTTCTAGGAACATGATGGACATAAGGTGTTACTCGAGTTCCAGTTCTTGTTCTTGGACCTTTTTTTCTTGAAGACAAAACTGCCATTACAAAAATAAATCCGTACAAAAGAGCAATTCCTGCAAAAATAAATCCTCCTGGATCCATCCCCGAATCTTCTGAAAGAACTTTTTTAGAAACCAAGCTTTCATCATTTTTTACTAGCCCAACAATATTATCGATAGCATTTACAATTCCAGCTTGATAATTTCCGTTTCTAAATTCAGGTGCAATAACATTTCTGATAATCAAACCACATTTTGTATCTGTTAAAATGCCTTCAAGACCATATCCAACTTCAATTCTGATAGAGCGTTCTTCTAAAGCAATTAAAAGCAAAACGCCAGTATCTTTTTCAGCAGAACCTAATTTCCAATTTTCTACAACCTTCATTGAATAAGATTCTAAAACTTCGCCTTCCAAAGTTGGAATTGTTAAAATCCCTAATTGAATCCCAGTGGAATTACTCAATTCTTCCAATTTATTGTTTATGTTAGTTTCAACTCCGTCAGAAATCAAACTTGCATTATCAACAATCGGATTTGTCAATTCTGGAACTTCTAGCCCAAAAGCAGATGAAACCAATACAAAAAAAAGTAAAATGATTGATAAAAATTTTAACTTTTTCATTCGCCACCACCAAGGATAACAAGTCCATCTGGAAGTTCATTTGGATTTTCTTTTTGACAAGGAAATTCTTTTGCTAAAATTTCGCCACATTCTTCAACAGCTTTAATAATTGTTTCCGTAGGATTTTTTGATTTAAAACCTTCTGCCAAAGAATTTGCTAAATTTTTCCAAGTTTCATGAGGAATCTTACTTGCAATCCCATCATCTGCAATAATCTGAATTTTTCGTTCAAAAATTGAAAAGAACAACAAAATTCCTGTGTTAGATTTTGTTTTGTAAACTCCACTGTGAACAAATATTCTTATAGCTTTATTGTAAACAGAGCGATTTCTTACCTTTTTTGGCACAATCAATCTATCAATAAATGGAATGTTTGCCAAAAGATAAAAAATCAAAATAGCAACAAAAACTGTGAATAACAACCAAAAACTAAAGTGATAATCGTTTGTATCCCAATAAAGCCAATCTAAAAATGATTTTATTTTAGAGGAAAACGGAATCAAACATGCAGATGTTATCAAACCCATAACTACAGCAAAAAGCAATTCCCAAAAAGCATAACTATTACTAGATGGAGTTACAGCAAGAGCAATTTCTCCATCCGTATTTTTTTCTGCATTTGCTACAGCTTCTTGAATTTTTTTTAAGTTTTCATCTGTAAAAGAATATTTTTTCTTTAATTTTTCTATTCTCATAAATCCAAAAAATTAAAATTCAACTTTTGGAGCAGTTTTAGCTTCATCAGTTGCTGTAAAATAAGCTTTCTTTTCAAACCCATTCATATTTGCAATAATATTATTTGGGAAAGTTCTGATATATTTGTTATATTCTTGTACTGTTTCGTTAAAACGCATTCTTTCTGTTGCAATTCTATTTTCAGTTCCTTCAAGTTCATCTTGTAATGCCATAAAGTTTTGATTTGCTTGCAACTGAGGATAATTTTCTGTTACAGAAAGAAGTCTTTGCAATGCTCCACCTAAAGAATTTTGAGCCTGTTGAAATCTAGCAAGTGCTTCTGGGTCATCAAGAACATCAGAAGATAATTCCATTACTCCACCAGCTTGACTACGAGCTTCTGCAACTTCAGTAAATACTTCTGATTCATGTGATGCATAACCTTTTACTGTTGCAACCAAATTTGGAACTAAATCAAGTCGTCGTTGATATTGATTTTCAACTTGTGCCCATTGACTTAAAACGCCTTCTTCCATACCTACCATTGTGTTATAAGTTCCTGCAAAGAATTTTACAACACCAAAAATTGCAACCACAATAACTAAAATGATTACAAGAGTTTTTACACCTTTACTCATAAAAACCACCACCCTTATAAAAATAAAATTTTGTTGTTTAAACATTACATTAGAAAAAAAAGGTTGTCAATGAAAAATAGTTGCTTTATACTAATAGTATGAATAATATGAAGAATTTAATTGAATATTACGATGAATTGTATCCATCAGACGAAAGCCAAAGAAAATTTTTTATGGATTTACTATCTTGTTATCAAGTTCCATCTAAATTCTTAAGAATTGGCTGTGGAACAGGAAACCTTGAAAGTTTTTTAGCAAAAAATGGAATTGATGTTACTGGTCTAGATACAAACAAAGAGATTCTTGAAAGTGCAAATTTGCGTCGCCGATTTCCAAATATGGCAATTCGTTTTTTTCAAATGTCTACAATCGAAATGACTAATTTTCTCGGTAAAAATTTTTACAATGTAATTGCTTGTCTTAACGATAAATTAATCTATCTTTACGATGAAAATTTAATGAAAAAGTTTTTTACAGATTGTAAACTTTTATTAAGCAACAAAGGTTCTCTAGTTTTACAATTATATAATTATAATATGTTAAATAATGAAAAAGTTGTAAAACTTCCTGTAAGAGAAAGTATTCGTTCTAAAATAATGGAACAAATTGTAAAAACAGAAAGTGATGGATTTGTAATCAATCAATTCTTAGAAAATAGTTCAGAAAAAATAATT
This sequence comes from Treponemataceae bacterium, assembly GCA_045645985.1. GTDB lineage: Bacteria > Spirochaetota > Spirochaetia > Treponematales > Treponemataceae > RGIG9060. Next base: position 4,509 of record JAZRJV010000058.1, on the reverse strand, counting down.
CCTCTTTTACAAAGACAAAAAGTATTTCCTATTGTTCCTGAACAAATAGAGAAATTTGCAAAAGAAGCAGGTTTTACAAAAATTGAATTTTACGAAGATTATTCTAAGAAACCATTTACACCAGAATCAAAAACTGTAGTTTGCTTAATTTCTTAAATTGATAACTTCAATTCTAAAATAAGGCTGATTTTAATAATTATTGTTAAACTCAGCCTTGTTTTAAATTATTTTTTATTCAGAAATACGCCATTTTCCATCTCTATTTACAAATCGAGATGCAGCAACTTCTAATACCCTTCCGTCGTCACCTTGCATTTTTACCATGGCAGCAAGAGGATTTATTTCCATAACTCTAAAATTTGTTCCGTCGTAATAAAGTCTAATTCCTTCAGTTGGCAATTTTTTGCGAGCTTCTGTATAACATTCAAATTCATAAGAAAGACAACACAAAAGGCGACCACATTGCCCCGAAATCTTCATTGAATTTAACGAAAGATTTTGGTCTTTTGCCATTCTAATTGAAACAGGGCGCAATCTGTCAGAAACCGAATGACAACAATAAGGTCGGCCACAAACACCTAAACCTCCAGTAATTCTAGATTCATCACGCACACCAATTTGTCTAAGTTCGATACGCATTTTGAAAACAGAAACTAAATCTTTAACAAGTTCTCTAAAGTCAACACGATTATCAGCACTAAAGAAGAAAATTACTTTTTGCTCTTCTAAAAGATAATGAGTTGCAATCAATTTCATATCAAGATGATGAGCTTCCACTTTTTCTTGAAAAATCTTAAATGCTTTTTCTTCTTTTTCTTTGAAAGATTCATATTTAATCAAATCATCTTGATTTGCTTTTCTTTCCACATCAACAATTTCAGAAGGTTTAATTCCTACAGGCTCTTTGCTAATTCCAAGAACTTTTGCTAAGTCTTTTCCATAACGAGTTGGAATAATAACATAATCGCCAGATTGTAAATTAAATTCTGGCTTTGCAGTTACATAAACACCTTCGCTAGAATATTCAAGTTTTACTTTGAAAAGTGGGCTTGGATAAACAAACTTTCCATCAAAAGCAGAATCATGATATTCATTGTTGTCGTCTTCTAGAGATAAAAGTTCTTTTTCATCCAACTGATCTATATCTTTTTCAAAAACTTCACTCATAAAATCCCCTTACATTAAAATATTGACCAAAAGGCCATATATTTCATTTACTTTTGCAGCAATTTGAATTTGTTCTCTGTGATTTGAAAGAATGTCTGCTGCAAGTCCATCCAATTTTTCATCTACTAATTTTAAAAGAGTATAGGAGTTTTGTATGGGAACTTTTACATTTCCTTTTCTTACCATCTTTCGAATCCCAACATCCCCTTCTACATCATAACATTGTTTTTCCACAAATTTTAAAAAATTTGAAACAGCTTTTCTAAAGCGAATAATATTTTCTTCTGTAGGTTTTTGTTTTAAAAGATCTCCTTCAGAATATACGGAATCTATTAAAAATTCTTTTGCTTGCTCAATCGTCATTCCTTTGATTTCAGGAATAAAATCGTCAAATTCTAAATTTTGGGTTGCAGAGTCAAGCATTTTGTCAAAGGATTTTGTTTTTTGTGATTTTTGAGTTTTAGTATCTTCTTCTTTTTTTTGAATGTTTTTTGAAGCAACTGCGGCAGCATTAAAATATAGAGAACTATTTAAAGAATCTATTGTACTCATCTTAATTTACCAAAATAATTTTTGTTAGAAATCGCCCTTCTATCAAGCCATTGTCGTTTTGCATCTTCAAAAGCTTCTTGGTTTTCTACAGAAACACAATAGCCTTCAATAACAACTTTTTCTTCGGCTTTTATTCTACGCGAAATTACATCACCAAGAACTACTGCACTAGAAAACAAATGCACACTTTCTGGAGCAAGAATGTCACCTTCTACAATACCAATAACAATCGCAGATTTTGCAGTAACACTTCCACGAATACGAGCATTTTCTCCGATTATCAATTTTCCTGTTGTTTCAAGATTTCCGTAAATATCTCCATCAACTCGAGTAAAACCTTCAAGTTTTAAATCTCCTGTTACAAAAGCGCCAGGACCTACCATTGTGTTAAAAGAAATATCATCAGTAAAAGAAGCCATAATTTTTCCTATTTGGAAAGTTTTACATTTATGTATTTTGCAGGGTCAACAACATCAGAACCAATGTGAACTTCATAGTGAAGGTGTGGTCCTGTTGATAAACCTGTATTTCCCAAAGTTCCAATTACATCACCTTGAGAAACATATTGACCTTTATTTACACGAACTGAATTCATGTGAGCATATCGTGTGTAAAATCCATGTTTATGTTTAATGATAACATAGTTACCAAAAGCATTATCAAAAGTTACTGTTACAACCTGACCATTTGCAGTTGCAATAATTGGGTCGCCAGAACGCCAAGTTGAAAAGTCCAATCCCTTGTGAATATACCATTGTTTTGTAATCGGGTGAGCATTCTGACCAAAAGCCATAGAAATATGCCCAATTCCACCTTTTAGAGGCCAAACACTAGGAATATCAGAGAATAAGGTTCCTTGAGATTCAAGCATTTTTGCAATTTGTTCCAAAGGCTGAACACTTCCATCCAAATAGGAAGTAAGTTGTTTAATATCAGAAGCTTCTCTTACAGAACCTTGTGAAAGTTCTTGCATATCAAAAAGAGAAGACAAATCTCCACCAACTGAAGAATTTTGTTTTGTATTTATGTTTTGCTTAATTCCAACCAAAGATAAAGATTTTGATAACGAAGATTGAAATCTCTTTGCAGCTTGCAAAAGATTGTTATTTTCATCTCGTAATTCATCTAAACTTGCTTGTATTCTACGATTTTCTTCTGTTAAACGAGCAATTTCTGCACTAGATGAAATTACATTTGTATTAAAGTATAAAAAGGCAACAACTAAAGCAACAAAAACAATAGCACCTGTTGAAAGAGCAAAAAGCGAAGTTTGAAAATTAAGCACTTTCTTTTCTGAATGAGGCACTATCATTATAGTTATTTTTCTGCATCCAGCTTCTATAAAATTCTTAATACCACGACCAATCATTTTAAAGAAAGACGCTATCTTATAAAGTATTGAGGAAACTAAATCTTTTTCTGCGCGTTTATAACGGCGTGTTTTTGCCACCTTCTACTCTCCATATTACGATTCAAATTTTATTATATCATAAGCAAATATTATGTGTCAAATATTGTTAATTTCTTACTATACAAGAAATCAATATAAACAAATACAATAATTTTACTTAATTTGTTGACGATTAACAATTCCTATGTTATTCTTATCGGTAGGAGCAGTTTAAAATAATACATAAATTTGTTCCTACAGAAGTATTTTTACTTCTTATCACCTTTTAAAGAGAAAGCCATGCAGTTTTTTGATACTCACGCCCACATAGGGCTTATTTATGATGACCCTATTGAGCAGCTTCGTGTTATACAGGAAGCTAAACAAGCTAATGTTACTCGTATTGTAAGTATTTGTAATAGTCTTCATGATTTTACACGCGTATATGCAAATTTAAAATCTGTTCCAGGAATTTATCACGCAGTTGGAGTTTCTCCTTCTGAAGTTACAACTCCAGGAAAAGACTGGATGCAAACAGTTGAAAACAGCCTAAAACTTCCTAATGTAGTTGCACTTGGCGAAACAGGTCTTGATTACTACAGAAAGTTTGGGGATAAGCGTTCACAAATTGAACTTTTTATCACACAACTTGAAATTGCACAAAAAGCAAATGTTCCAGTTATCATTCATAACAGAGATGCAGGAAAAGATATTTTAGATATTCTTTCAGAAAGAATCCCTGATACTGGGGCTGTTTTACATTGTTACTCAGAAGATGCTGAATACGCAAAAAAAGCATTGGATTTAAATGTATATTTTTCTTTTGCGGGAAATTTAACATACAGAAATGCTCGTAACTTGCACGATACAGTTTTAAATGTTCCAGTTGATAGAATTCTCATTGAATCAGAAAGTCCATTTATGGTTCCTGCAGAATTTAGAAACAAAAGAAACATGCCTGCTTATGTTCCATCAACAGCAAAATTCCTTGCAGAAATGTTGGATATGGATTTAGAAGAACTTGCTGATCAACTTTGGAAAAACAGCTGTAAATTCTTTAGATTACCAGAATAGGAATTTTCTCTAACATATTTATGGAAAAAATCTCTACAAGTTCCACACAAATAGACTCTCAAACTTTGTATCATTCTGTTGATATAGGAAATGTAAAAATTTCTGGGAATTTATTTTTAGCACCAGTTGCTGGTTATTCAGATGCTGCTTTTAGAGCAATTTGTAGAGATTCTGGAGCATCCTTGTGTTATACAGAAATGGTTAGTTCCGAAGCATTAACTCGTGGTTCTGATAAAACTCACGATATTATGCTTCGTGCTCCAAATGAGGATGTTTATGCTGTTCAACTTTTTGGTAAGTCGGATCGTAGCCATGTCGTTCTGTGA
>JAZRJV010000057.1:0-15623 GCA_045645985.1 Treponemataceae bacterium | reverse complement strand
TGTTTTAGTGGCTTTAGAGGGATATGCTTCTTTCTCATAACAATTTTTACATCATATAAATTATATGCAATAATAGCACATCTTATAACTACAAAAATTACCAAAAAAAATTCTTTTGAATATATAAATATCGTAAGTGCATCAAAACTAAATTTCTTAAACAAAAAAACACTTTATTTATTTTATAGCATTGGAATATTTATAATTATTGGTGCTTTATTATATTTTTTAATTCCTTCATTTAGTAGCAAAACAACTAATAATACCCCCTTGTCGATACCTACGCCATTAGAGTATAATGGAACGAGAGGTTTTACTTTAAAAAGTTATTCAAACTTACAAACAAAAAAATCTTCTACCGAATTTCCTGATTTAGGTGATTTTGTTTCTCAAGTTTGGAATTCAACCGTATTTCCTTGCATAGCTTTGCAAAATAACAAAGGATATGTTGAAAATGTAACTCCAGGAACCTCTGTAAATACAACAGAATATTTTGAAGAAAATGGTAAAATTGAAACAAAATCAGTAGAAGTTGCTACATTTACCAAACAGTTTATTGACACAACTTTACACCGTATTCAAACTTTTAATACTCCGATTATTGAAAAAGTTTTAATGGATCAAGAAAGTTTTTGTGCCGCTGATTTTGGAAATGTAAAAAGAACAACTCCATTAACATATGTTGTTTTTGTAATAGCTATGTTATTTTGTGGTTTACAAATTTTATTTTTTTTCAAATTTTACAAAATAGGACGATAAAATGATTTCCGTAAAAGAAATTTCAAAAATTCAAGATAAAAAATATACAACACACTCAATAGCATTTCTTCCATCACTTGCAGTTGTATCTTTAACTCAAGACTCAAAAACACTAATGGAAACAACTGTTCAAAAAGGTGATTATGTTCAAGAAGGCCAAATAATTGCAAAAAATATAGTTCAAAACAATTCTGAAAATAAGAAAAATTATAGTTATCCAGCTTTTATTCATTCTCCAGTTCCTGGAAAAGTTCTAGATATCTATAATGTGATAAATCCAAACGGAAAAAAACTTCCTGCAGTTTTAATCAAAATGGAAGGGAATTTTTCTTTTTCTGGTAAAAAAAGAGAAGTATTAAATTGGGCATATTCTCAAGGTAACACAAGAATAAAAACAATATCCCAAATGGGAATTATAAATACTTTTGAAAAACCTACATCTCTTGCACAACAAATAGACACAGTATTGAAAAATAAAGAAAAAAATCTCGCTGAACAAATTCCTCCTCTTGTAGTAAGGCTTTTTGATAGCGATCCAGATACTGTAGTTGACCAATACATAACAGAAAATTTTGCAAAAGAAGTTTTTGAAGGTACAGCAATTCTTGCAGAAACATTAAATACAAAAGATGTTGTTTTTGTTACAGAAAAAGATGCATGGAATCTACCAGAAGAAGAAACAAAAAAAATTTTCAAAAATATTCAAGTTCACATTTTAGAAACTGACATAAATGTATATCCAAGAGGACAATACAAATATATAAAACAAAATACTTTACAATACTTATCCACAAAAGGTATTGATTGTTATAAAGAAATTTTCCCAGTTGATAGCACAACATGTCTTGATGTTTACAATGCTATTGCTAAATCATATCCTGCAATAGACAGATTTGTTCAAATTGAAGGGGATGATATTGCAACAAATGGAATTTTTAAAATAAGAATTGGTTCTACACTTAGAAATATTTTTGAAGAATGTGGTGGATTTTTTAAAGAACCAGCAAAAATTATTATCAATGGTTTAATTGGTGGAATGGCTGTATCAGATTTAGATACTCCAATTACAAGATATGTAAAATCAATTTTTGTTCTTTCTTCAAGAGGATTTCCTGACCAAAGACAAACAACTTGTGTAAGATGCGGAAGATGCCATAATATCTGTCCTGAAAATATACATCCAGAAAAAATTTATTCGAATTATTATTCTGATACACCTGTAAAACAATACATACTTGATACAATTAAACTTTGCACAGAATGTGGATTATGTAATGCTGTTTGTCCTTCAAGAATCCCATTGTATCAAACAATACAACTTATAAAGGATTTTAGTAATGAATAAAAATTATAGAGATTTAACAATAGCACCTTTTTCATTTTTAACACCATCAATAACAAATATTTCTACAGCAATGTTGATTTTGTTAGTTCCTCAAGTTTTATTATTGATACTTACAAAATCTTTTACTTCGATAATTTTAATTGCTGTATCGATAATATCTTCTGTTTTAGCAGAATTTACAAGTAATAAAATACGACACACAAACACATTATTTGATTTAACAGCCATTGTACAAGGATTATTTATTGGGATGTTTATACCTCAAACATATCCAATTATTCCTGTATTTTTTATAGTATATTTATCACTCTTAATGATAAAATATATTTTTGGTGGAAATGCTGAATCATGGATAAATCCTACAGCATATACTGTTATCATTATTTATTTTTTAGGAATTTCATTCTTTCCTGAATTATTGATTACTAAAAATTATCTTGAATCTGGAAATCCTGGTTTGCAGTTAATTCAAAATGGCGATATTCCAGTTTTAAAATTTGATTCATCTATTACATTTTGGTTGAATACTCACTTTTTCTCACACCTTGGAATTGAAATTCCAACAGGATATTTAAGTATGTTTTGGGACACACAATCTGTAATTCCAGCATTTAGATTTAATCTTTTAACTTTATTCTCATCAATGTTTTTAATTTCAGTTGGAATTATAAATTGGATTGTACCTACTGCATTTTTAGCAGTTTATGGAATTTTAGTAAGATTATTTTCGCAAACATTATTCACTGGTATAGTAGGGCAAGGCGATTTACTTTTAGCACTTTTAACAAGTGGTACTTTATTTACAGCATTTTTTATCGTTGATTTTTATGGAACAACACCAATTACAAATTTAGGAAAGTTATTGTACGGTATTGTAGTTGGAATAATTGCTTTTTTCATAACAGGTTGTGGAACTTCTCCTATTGGTTCAATGTTTACTGTTTTATTTGCAAATGTTGTTTCACCAATAATTCAATTACTTGAAGATAAAATTTATTCAGTTTGGGTAAGTAAAACTATAAGGAACAATAATTATGCTTGAAATAAATAGTGCAAAGGCAAAAAGAACTGCAATTCTTTTATCAGTAATTTTTTTATTTTTAATCTTACTCTCAGTTTTGATTATTTTTATAAAACCGATAAAAGAAACTAGATTAGCAACAAATATTCAATATATTCTTAACCAAAAAGAAGCTGACAGATACCAAGTTGGAAATCCAATAAATGTTCAATTACCAGTTAGCGTATCAACATCTTTCTTTGAATTAACTGATTATCAAAACCGAAGCCAAGAAAATTTTGTTCTAATAACAAGAATTACCGGAATGAATGGTCCAATGGCAGTTGTATTTATAGGAAACGATAATTCTATGGAATTTGCAGGAATCGCAGGAATAACAAATACACAAGCAAACCCTTTAGAATACGGATTAACTGATACCATGATTCATCACTGGAAACAAGTTTTAACTGAAGCCTATAAAAGAGGTATTAAAAAATGAAAAAGAAATCTCATTTAGTATATATAGCAGCAGCAATTTCGATTTTATTACCCGCAACTGGAAGATTTGCAGTAGGAATAATTATTTGTATTGCAATGTTGTTTATCACATTCTTTGGAACAATTTTTAACAGAATAATCAGAAATTTAGTTTCTAAAGATTCAGCTGTTTTTTATCAGTTTGCAATTTCAATTCTTTTGTGTACGATTTTTAATCAACTTATAACGCTATATTCTCCAGTTTTGTATATTTATATGGGATTTACTATATATCTTGCAGCATTTTCATCAATGATAATTGGATTTTTTACTTCTGATATTCAAAAAGATTTTTCTGATGTTTTATCTCATAATATGATAAACACATTAAAATTTTGTTTGTTAACTTTATTCTTCTTTTTATTAAGAGATTATATCGGATATAGCACTTTCACACTTCCTGGAAAAGATGGATTTATAGAATATGTATTACCTTCATTTCATCAGTATTATAAATCATTTTTCTGGGGCTCAATTCCATGTGCAATCGTTCTTTTAGCCTTAGGTTTGGCTTTAATAACATTCATAAGCAGACGATTTGATATTGTAAGGAGAAAGTTATACTAAAATGATTTTAAACTCAATTTTTTATTATATATTTTGCTGTTCTGGAATTTTAATTTACGGAATAGGTCTAAAAAAACTTATCATCACATCTAAAACTTGGAAAAGTCACTGGATGAACTATCTTGAATCTAGCATTGTTTGTGCTTTGTCATCTGTAGGTTCTTGGTTGGTTGTAGTGTATATTTTAGCACCAGTTCAACTTATTGAATTAACTCCAATGACTTGTATTTTAATTCATTTGCTTATTTCTTTGGTTGTTTCGTTTATTTTTTCTAAATGTGAAAGAATCTCGCTTTTAGATATTTCTATATCTTTCCCTTGTGTTTTACTTGCAGTAACAGAAAGTGTTTCAATTTTACAATGTTTATGTATCGTTTTGAGTTGTTGTACTGCATACTATTTGATGATTCCTATTATATTTGCAATCAGAGAACGAATTAAAACTTCACATCCATTAAAAGAATTTAAAACTGGTGCTTTAATTTTTATAAGTATTGCAATCATTATGTGTGCCTTTTTTGCAATAAATATTTCTTGGATAAATCTTTGGAGATAAAATATGATTCTATCAATATTGTTTGCATGTTTATTTTTTATTCTTAGTACAGTTTTACTCGTTTTTTTACATTATGGTTTTAGAGTGAAAAAACAAAGTATTTCTAATAATGACTTAGTTTATGATGATGATTTAGATGTTATTGAAACAGAACAAGAATCATCACTAAATACAAAACAAAGAGCAGTAGTATTTTGCGCACCCGATAGAACTTTCTCTGCAAAAAGATTTAATTATAAAGGGCAAAAAGATTGTAATTTATTTAAATTACTTTACGAAACTGAAAATGGTTGTACCTGGGGATGTATCGGTTTTGGAACTTGTGTTTCTCATTGTCCACAAGACGCAATCGTTATAAAAAATAATACAGCAGTTGTTACAGAAGCATGTAATGGTTGTGGAAAATGCCTTTCATACTGTCCAAACAACATTATTAAAATGATTCCAACTAGAACTGACTTTGTTGTTCAATGTTCTTCACATGATAAGACAGAAACAACATGTTCTAGAGCATGTACTGCTTGTGCAAAATGTACATCACCTTATGCTCCAACTGGATTTAGCGTAAAAAATAATCTTGCAGTAACAGATTATTCAATAAATCACGATAGAGCATTAGCAGCTTCAAGATGTCCAACAAAATGTATAAAAAAAGTTACATTACCAGAAGAAAAATCTTTTACTTTCTGGAAATTATGTTATAATATCTTTCACAAAGAAAAAGATGCTGGTGAACAGGACATATGGGAATAGTATCAATTAGTTGTGGTTTGCATTGTCACATTTCTGATATGGAAAATCAGGACTTTGAAATCACATATAACAAGACATTAAAGAAAATTATCTCATTTCTCTATAATCATCCTAAAGTATGTTTTACTTTTTACTTTCCAGGTTTTGTATTTGAATGGCTTGAAAAAAATCATGCTGAATTTATAACTTTATTGTCAGAATTGGTAAATCGTAAACAAGTTGAAGTTCTTGGTGGTGGATATTACGAACCAAATTTCCCATTAATTATGCCTATAGATAGAGTAGGTCAAATTGAAATGAACACCACAAATATCAGAAAACAAATAGGCAAAAAACCCCGTGGAATTTTTTTAGGGGATACAGTTTGGGATCCATCTTTAATTTCAAGTTTTAAAACTTGTGGAATGGAATTTGCTATCCTTCATAATTCTTTAATACCATCAAATGAACCAGAAGGAAAAAATCTAATCGTTGAAGATATGGGAAAAACTATTACAATAATTCCATACCATCAACCAATTCTTGATTACACAAAAGACCTACCTGATGCTCAAAAAATTCTTGAAAAGATAAAAATACTTTCAGAATCTCAAAATAATGCCTTGTACTTAAGTGATAATCATTTGTATTTTACATCTTTTTCTGTAAACGAATTATCTATATTGTTAGAAAATGATTGGTTTGAAAATTTCTGTAATTTGATTGAAAAATCACCATTATTCGATTTTTCTTATCCGTCATTGTACTTAAAAAATAATACAGATTGCATAAAATCATATATCCCAGCAGGATGTCCACCTGAAATTCACAAATGGGCGTCAATGCCTTTTAAGGCTGCAAATCATAATTCAACTAACACAAACATCAAAAACTTTTTGTATACATATCAAGAAGTTCAATATTTGTATTCAAGAATGATGTATGTAAGTCTTGTTGTTTCTCAAAGCAGAGGTGATAAAATCCGAAAGAAAACAGCAAGAGAATTTTTGTGGCAAGCTCAAACTCAAGACTCTTATTGGTTTTTAGGCGACTCTGGTATTGGTTGTAATGAAATACGAAGTAACGCATATAAAAACCTATTAACTGCAGAAAAATATGTTAGAGAAACAAATCAAGCCTTAGTTAATTCTGCATTAAGTTTTGACTACGATATGGACGGCAGAAAAGAATATATTATTCATCAAAATGATTACAATGCTTTTGTCTCTCAATGTGGCGGAATGATTTTTGAATTAGACATCTTAGCTAACACAAAAAACTATTGCGACACAATGCGTAGAATTTCAGCATTTGATGAAGTTACAGATGCCTATCCAAAAAAATTATTTGTAGACCATTTAATTGATTTTGAACACTTTGACAATTTTACGCAAGATTTTTCAAATTCAAGTGCAGTTTTTTCTCAGATTGTTTATACAGAACACAATTTTGACCGAGTTAGAAAAGAATTACAATTAACAGCAAATGCTTTATTCGGTATTCTTCAACAACCTGTAACATTAAAAAAGAAATTTTTGTTTACACCAAACGGAATTCAAGTTCAATATATCTTAAAAAATGATAGTCCACTTCCGTTAAAATGTTATTTTGCAGTTGAATCAAATTTATGTTTATCTGGAATTTCAAACGATGAGCAACTAATAGAAATTATTTCAGCAGATAGTAAAAACCAAAGTTGTCCAGATCAAATTTATATTCGACAAGACGGAGTTTCTTTAGTTCAATTTACAGATATTCCAAGCAAAAATGTTTTTGTTTTTCAACCAAATGAAGAAGCAGGAATTTGTATTCAGCCATTATATATTTCACGACCTGTAAAACAAAAAACAGAAAAACGCTATCAAGCAACAACAAGTTCTTTCTTTTGGAAAATCGATATTCCACCGAGTTACGAACTTGAAAAAACATTGTTCTTAGGAATTTGTCCAGCAAAAAAATCCTCTAATTCTCGAAAACGAAAAAAAGAAGATTAAATAATTTCATAGTAATTTACAAAAAAACTATAAAATTTTATAATAGAATGATTAAATTGTAAAAATCAAATTTACAAGTTGTTCAAGTTTAGAAATTCTTGGCAAAAATTATATAAATTAGGATGAAAATATGAATCGAAGACTTATCACATCAGCTTTACCTTATGTAAACAACATTCCACACTTAGGAAATCTTTTGCAAGTGCTTTCTGCAGATGTTTTTGCACGATTTTGTCGTAGCAAAGGTTATGACACAATGTATATTTGTGGAACAGACGAATACGGAACTGCCACAGAAACTCGTGCTTTGCAAGAAGGAAAATCACCTAGAGAACTTTGCGATTATTATCACGCAATTCACAAAGATATTTATGAATGGTTTGATATTTCTTTTGATAATTTTGGACGAACTTCAACTGAACAACAAACAGAAATTGTACAATCTCTTTTCAAAATGCTTGATGAAAGGGGATTTATCACAGAAAAAACTTCAACTCAACTTTATTGTCCAAAATGTGAACGCTTTTTAGCAGATAGATTTGTTCAAGGAACTTGTCCATCTTGTGGATATGAAGATGCTCGTGGTGACCAATGTGAACATTGCGGAAAACTTCTTGACCCAACAGAATTACAAAATCCTCGTTGTTCAACTTGTGGTACAACACCAGAACCTCGTGAAACAAAACATTTATATATCAATCTTCCTGCAATTCAAGCTGAATACGGACCTTGGATGGAAGAAACAGCAGAAAAAGGGCAATGGTCAAAAAACTCAATTCAAATGACACAAGCTTGGATTCGTGACGGACTTCAAGAAAGAGCAATTACTCGTGACTTAAAATGGGGAATCCCAGTTCCAAAAGAAGGATACGAAAACAAAGTATTCTATGTTTGGTTTGATGCTCCAATTGGATATATTTCAATCACAAAAGAACTTACTGATAAATTAAATAATCCTGAAATCGATTGGAAATCTTGGTGGCTTCCATCTGAATCAAAAGCAAGTAATGCAAAAAATCCTGTTGATTTATTCCAGTTTATCGGAAAAGACAATATTCCATTCCACACAGTAATTTTCCCATCAACATTGATTGGTTCTGGAAAAGATTGGACAAAACTTTATCACATGAGTAGTACCGAATATTTGAACTACGAATCTGGAAAATTTAGTAAATCAAAGGGAATCGGTGTTTTTGGAAGCGATGCAAAAGAATCAGGAATCCCAGCAGACGCTTGGAGATTTTACGAATTTTACAATCGCCCAGAAAAATCAGACACACAATTTACATGGAAAGACTTTCAAGAAAAAGTTAATAGCGAACTTATCGGAAACTTAGGAAACCTTGTAAACAGAACTTTAACTTTCGTTTCTCGCTACTATGATGGAGTAATTCCACAAGGACAAATTGACCAAAATCTTTGGGCAGAAATTGAAAAGTCTGAACAAAAAATTACAGAAAATCTTGAATGGGCAAACTTAAAAGACGCTTTCAAAGAAATTTTTGTTATTTCATCAATTGCAAATAAAGCATTCCAAGACGGTGAACCTTGGAAAACAAGAAATACAGACCCAGAAAAAGCTGCAAGTCTTATCATGAACCTTTGTTATGTAATTAAAGACTTGATGATTATGGCTCATCCTTATATGCCACAATACACAGCAAAAGTTTTATCATTCTTTGGTAAAAAACCTCACAATAGTCTTGTTGGAAAACTAGCAGATAAAGATTGCTTAAACTGGGATAATCTTGGTGTAAAAGAAGGTCTTTCAACAGTTGCTGGAAACGAAATTTATTTCAAACCTTTAGATGATAAAGCAACAGAAGCTTATCGTCAGCGCTATGCAGGAAGTCAAGCAGACAGAACTGATGAAAAGAAAGCTGATAAAAAAGCAAAAAAAGGTGAAAAAACAGAAGCTAAGCCACAAGAAAAAGCACCTGTAGACCCAATAGAAACTTTCAACACAAAAATTGCTCTTAAAACTGCAAAAATTATGAAGGTTGAAAAACATCCAGAAGCAGATAAACTTTACATCGAAACTTTGGATGACGGAACAGGAACAGACAGAGTAATTCTTTCTGGACTTGTGCCTTACTTAAAAGAAGAAGATTTACTTGGAAAAACTGTTGTAATTGCAGATAACTTAAAACCTCGAAAAATGCGTGGCATTGAAAGTAGAGGAATGTTACTTGCTGCAGATTACAAAGACGCAGATGGAAAAGAATGTGTAGAAGTTCTTGATTGTGCTTGGGCAAAACCAGGAACTCCAGTTGTATTAAAAGATACAGACCCTAACGCACAAAAAGAAGCAGAAATTGACGCAGATACTTTCTTTTCAGTTCCAATTAGAGTTGTAAACAAAGTTGTTTGCGTAAATAATATTCCTTTGACTGTTGACGGAAAAGAAATTACAACTGTTTTAACTGAAAATGGTGAAGTAGGTTAAGATGTATAATTTTGAAATTGAATTTTCAAAAGAAGATAGGGCTGATTGGTACAAAAATGAGCCTTATCTTCAATCTAAGTTTTGGGCTGAATTTAAATCTTTACACGGATGGAAACCATATCGCTTTGATGTTAAATTCAGTTTAAAAACTGAAAATCAAAAAGAAAATAATTTTACTGTTTCTATTTTGGTCAGAAAATTTGCAAAGATTTTCCACTTGGCTTATATTCCCATGGGAATTACTTTACAAAAAGAAAATTCAATTATTCAAGATTATAAAAGTGATGAATATTTAACTTTACTTGACGAATTTTCAAAAAAAATAAAAAAATTTCTTCCTAAAAACACAATTTGTATCAGATTTGATTCTCCAATTGATTTTGAAACACCAAGTAAACGAGATAAATTTGTAAAAAACAAGTTTCCATTTGGTTCAATTCAAAAAAACAAAGTTGATATTCAACCACCAGATACAACAACTTTGGATTTATCAAAGTCTGAAGACGAAATTTTATCAAATATGAAAAGTAAGTGGCGATATAACATCAATTTAGCAAGTAAAAAAGGTGTTATAATTGAAAAAGCCACTAGCAAAGAAATTGATACTTTTTACGATTTATATTTAGAAACTGCCAAACGAGATGGAATTGCAATTCACAGTAAAAAATATTATCAAGATTTACTAGAATTGTCAGAAAAAAATGAAGGTAAAAAATCTCCTTTAGTGAGTATCTATATTGCAAAACATGAAAATGATGTTCTTGCAAGTATTATCACTTTGTTTATGCCATATCAAGCAGTTTATGTTTATGGAGCGTCTTGTAATATCAAACGAAATTTAATGCCTGCCTATTTGTTACAATGGAATGCAATTAAAGATGCAAAAAATTTTGGCTCACAAATTTACGATTTTTACGGAATGCCACCAACTGATGACGAAAATCATCCAATGCACGGACTTTACAGATTTAAAACCGGTTTTGGAGGAAAAAATGTTCATAGGGTAGGAAGTCTTGATGTTCCTATTTCTTGGATTTATACACCTTACAAAATTGCCGAAAACTTACGAAGTTTTTGGTACAAAACTGTAAAAAAACGATTGGCAGGAAGATAAGCTTTTTTTTACAAACTTTAATTCCCCCCTTACATCTAATTTGTAGGGGGATTTCTTCTCGATACAGCCACGCCATCGCCAATTTCGTAAAAAGTTGTTTCAAATTCTGTATTTGCTTTTAAAAAATCTATGTAGCGTTTTAGTTTGCGTATTAATTTTATAGTACTATAATTTTGTGTCAATTCAGGATTTTCCACCATTCCATGAAAAAATAAATTATCACTTATAAAAACGCCATCTTTTTTTAAATTATTTTTGTATTTTTCAAAAAAATTGATATATTGGGATTTTGCACCGTCAATAAAGATTAAATCAAATTTTTCTGTAAAATTGAACTTCAGGGCATCACCTAAAAAAACTGTAATTTGGTCGTCTAAATTAAATTTATTTACATTTTTTACCGCTTGTTGATATCGGTCTATATCATACTCAATGGTAAAAATCCTAATTTCTGGATGAATTTGTGCAAACTTTATTGCAGAATATCCTATGGCAGTTCCAATTTCTAAGATAAAACTCACATCATTTTCTTTTATATAATTAACGATAAATTCGATGCCTTCATCAAACATAATCGGCACAGAATTTTCAGTTGCGTAGTCTTTCAATTTGTTAAGTTCTTCCATATACAAATATTCTAATACTTATCTTTACCATTATCAATATTTATGCTATATTTTCATTATGAATTTAGAAGCATTTGTTTTAGGTTGTGGCGGAATGATGCCCTTACCTTATCGTCATTTAACATCAGTTTTAGTTAGACGAGAAGGGGATTTATTTTTATTTGATGGGGGAGAAGGCACACAAGTTTCTTTAAGACGATTAAATCTTAAATGGAAAAAGATAAATGCTATTTTTGTTTCACACACTCACGCTGACCATGTAACAGGACTTCCGGGAATTTTAATGTTATCTTCCCAAGTTGATAGGGACGAACCTTTGTACATCTATGGTCCACCAAAAATTGCTGAATATATTGAATCAAGTCGCAAAGTTTTGGATATGTACATCAATTATCCAATTATCGTAAAAGAAATTACAGCCCCATGTATTTGTCACGAAGGAGACGGATTTTACATCAGAGCATTTCCACTTGAACACACAAAAACTTGCGTAGGATATACTTTAGAAGAATTACCTCGACCTGGGGAATTTCATCCAGAAAAGGCTAGGGAACTCAAAGTTCCTTGCGGACCACTTTGGGCAAAACTTCAAGCAGGATTTGAAGTTGAAGCAGAAGACGGAACAATCGTAAAACCAGAACAAGTTTTAGGCCCACAAAGAAGCGGAAGAAAAATCAGTTATGTTACTGATACGCTTTATTTAGATTCTATCGCTAAAGAAGTTCAAGGTTCAGATTTATTATTTTGCGAAGGAATGTTTGCAAAAGATTTTGAAGACCAAGCAAAAGAAAAAAAACATATGACTTCAACACAAGCGGCTCAAATTGCAAAAGATGCAAATGTAAAAAAAATGGCTTTAATTCATTACAGTCCTAGATACAATGACTACGAACTAAAAGACTTACTTACAGAAGCTCAAAGTGTTTTTCCAGAAACAGTTTTATCAAAAGATAGAATGACTTTTGAAATTCCTAATGAGGATTAGTATTTACAAAAAATGATACAAGTTGATAATGTTTCTAAGATATACAAAGTAAAAAATTCTAAAAATGAAAAAGAAACAATCGCTATAAATAATATTTCTTGTAAATTTAATTCTGGCGAAATTACTGGCTTACTTGGTGTAAACGGAGCTGGAAAATCAACTTTACTAAAAATGCTTTCTGGAAATTTAGTTCCGTCTGTAACCGAAAATTCAAATAGCAAAATTTTAATCGATTCAGTTGATTTATACGACAATTCTTTGAAAGACAACACTTCACTTTTAAAAGAAAAAATTGGTTTTGTATATGAACAACCTTTTTTTTATGAAGAAGAAACTGTAAAAGAAGTTTTAACTTTTGCAATAAATATTTGTAATCAAAACAAAATTGAAACAAAAAATAATTTTGATAAAATCGTAAAACAATGCAACTTAACTGAAGTTTTAAATAAAAAAATCAAAACACTTTCAAAAGGATACAAACAGCGATTATCTTTTGCAGTTGCATTATCAAACAATCCAGAAATTTTACTTTTAGACGAACCAGTTTCTGGTTTAGATCCAATTCAAATAAACGAAATTAGAAATTTAATTTTAAATTTGAAAAAAGATAAAACAATAATTTTATCAACACATTTAATGCAAGAAATCGATGCTCTTTGCGATAAAATAATTATTTTGAACAAAGGAAAAATTCTTGCACAAGGAACAGAAGAAGAAATTTGCAAATTACATTCATGTCAAAATATTGAACAAGCGTTTTTAAAACTTGTAAAAGCTGAAGGAGTGCAAAATGTACAATAGTTCTTTTGCAAATCGTTTTTCAGTTTTATTAAAACGAGAATTATCAATTTTATTAAAACAGAGTAGTACATACATTTCATTTTTTTTGCTTACAATAATTACTGGAATTTACTTTTTTATTTTTAACGGATTTTTTATAAATCAAACAGTTGATTTAAAATATTATTTTTCAATTTTTCCATACATTAGCATTGTTGCGCTTCCTTGTTTATCTTTTAATATTTTTAAAGATGAAGGAATTTTTAATTCAATAGCAGTAAATGATTTTACAAAAATTTTTGTAAAGTGGCTAAGTTGTTTTATCATTTTTGCACTTTCAATTTTTGCAGGAATTACAACTCCGATTCTTGTAAATCAATTTGGAAATATTGAAGTTGCACAAATTCTTACAGGATATTTGAGCATTTTATTTTACGGTGCTTCAATAATTTCACTTTCAATTTTTATTCAGATAATTTTCAAAAATAAAATTGCAAGTTTGATAATCACAATTTTGATTTTATTTATTTTTAATAGCATTCACATAATTCCAAATCACATAAAGATAAATAATTCAGTTGTTGCATTTTTAGAAAATTTTTCTTTTGCTTGGCATTACGATTCTGCATCAAAAGGAATTTTGAACACAAAAGATTTTGCATTTTATTTTTTTGTTGGAATTTTATTTTTATATCTATCAAGTTGTTTTTACAAAAAAACAAAAGGATACAAATTTAATTTTCAAAATAAGATAATTATTTTAATTTTGCTTTTTTTACTTTTTGATACTTCTTTATTTTACAAAAAAATTGATTTAACAAAAAACAAAAAATATTCTGTAACACAAGAAACAGAAAAAATTATCAAAGAACTTTCAAAACCGATAAATATTACTTACGCTTATTCTCCAGAACTTGCAAATATGAATTCTCAAGTAAACGAAATTCAAGATTTTTTGCAACTTTACAGTAATCTTTCAAATAACATCAATCTTTATTTTGAAAAAGTTACCAAAGATAGTTCTATTGTTTCAAAATTAGAAAATTTACAAATTGAACCTTTACAAATTGAAACTGAAAATTCCTTGAATCAAAATTACACAACAGTTTATTCTGCCATAATTTTAGAAACTGAAAATAATTACAAGGTAATTCCATTTGCTTACTCAACAAATCTTTTAGAATATTTACTTACATCAAATATTTTGGCATTAGAAACAAACAAAACTCAAAGCGTGATAGTTTGTGCAGGAAATAATCTTTCACTTGAAAATGAATATTTGGATATAATTGAATGGCTAAAATTTTCTGGCTTTACAGTTTTTACAGATATAAAAATTGAAAATCTAAAAAATACAAATGTTGAAATTCCGCTTTTATTGTTAGGCTCTTCAAATTTATCAGTTGAAAATTGCCGAGAACTTGAAAATGAATTTTTTAAGGGAAGAAAATTTTTTGTTACAACTTCCCCAAATTCAATAAACATAAATACAGATTGGCAAATTGAACAAGCCACAACTCCAGATTATTTTATCGAAATGCTAAATTCTTGGGGAATTTATATTCAAGATAATTTTGTTTTGGATAAATCTTGTTACAAAATTACTTTGATGACTTCTGAATATTCAAATGAATATAAATCTATAGAATATCCATTTTGGATAGAAACAAATTCTGGAATTTTTTATTGGCCAAGTGCAATTTTTTATAAAAATTCTGACAAAATCTCTGTAAGACAATTACAAAAAAGCTCTAAGGAAAGTTGGCTAACAGAAATTTATAACACAGACGGAAATTTTATAAACACAAGTCCATTGAACGAAAAAAATCTACAGCCAAACTTAAAAACTCAAAATGAATATAATCTTGCTTGTGAATTTTCTGGAACTTTTACAGGACTTTTTAACACAAAAAGTGTTGATAATAAACTTGTTCTTATAAGCGACCAATATTTTGCTTCAAAAATGATAAATTACACAAACAACATCGAAAATTTTAATCTAGTTGCAAATGAATTATTAAATTTAACCGAAAAAGATTTTTTAATAAAACTTAAAAATAAAAACACAGATGATTATTCATTTTCAAAAATACAAGATATAACTCAGTTGCAATATTTATCAAAATTTGTAATTTTTGTAACAGTTTTTATTCCAATTTTGATTTTAATAAGTTGCATC
>JAZRJV010000056.1:0-10327 GCA_045645985.1 Treponemataceae bacterium | reverse complement strand
GTTGATAAGAAAGTTTGCAACGCAAACTTTAGATAAAAACTTCGACGCAATATTAGGAGAAGTTTTTATCAATTCTCCTATAAAAAATCAATGAGGAAATTTCGATTTCCGATTTGATTTTTTATGCTGTTTCGTAACACCGTGAGAAACAGCAATTAAATTTTTGGAAGTTTGCAACGCAAACTTTAGATAAAAACTTCGACGCAATATTAGGAGAAGTTTTTATCAATTTTCCTGTAAAAACAAATTTTAATGAAAAGCAAAATTTTTTATCACGCTTTTCATTTTTATTCTTGATATAACTATATATTTAACTATCGTAAAAAGAATTTGTTACAATAACATTTTGTTATATTTAAAAATATATTTTTATGTAAACTAATATTACTCACATCTTTTCAAATTTCTTCTAATAATATATTCTATTTGTTATGGAAGAAATTTTTGATTTTGCAATAATTGGTGGTGGCGCATCTGGGCTTTTTGCTTTACGAGGATTAAAAGACAAAAAAGTTTGTATCCTTGAGGGAAATAAAAAATTAGGTTTAAAACTTTTATCAACTGGTGGCGGAAAATGTAATTTTACAAATCTTTATCTTGCGCCAGAAAATTTTATTTGTTCAAATCCTCATTTTATAAAATCATTTTTGGCAAAATTTGGAACTTACGATTTTTTAGATATAATTGAAAAACACAAAATTCCATACGAAGAACGAGATAACGGAAAACTTTTTACACTAAGCGGGGCAAAATCAATTTTAGAATCTTTATTAGAAGATGGAAAAAGTGAAAATCATATTTTTAAAACAGAATGCCTTGTTCAAAATGTTTTAAAAGAAAATGATATTTTTACAATCGAAACAAACACAGAATCAATTTTTGCAAAAAAAGTTATTGTTGCAAGTGGAGGAATTTCTTATCCACAAATGGGAGCCACAAATATCGCTTCTAAAATTGCAAAAAATTTTGGAATAAAAACTTTTCCATTGGTTCCAGCCTTAGCAGGAATTCGTTATCCAGAAAATTTTGAATTTGATTTTTCATCCTTAAGTGGAATTGCTATTACAGCAAAAGCACAAATTGAAAAACGACAATTTACAGACCAACTACTTTTTACTCATCGTGGATTTAGCGGACCTCTTGCTTTGAATCTATCACTTTTTGTAAATGGTAAAACTCAAATCATTTTTAATTTTCTTCCAGAAGTTGATGTTGAAAATTTAATTCAAAAAGAAAAAACAAGTAAAAAATCTTTAGCAAATATTTTAAGTGAATACTCACCAAAATCTTTTGTAAAAGTTTTGTTAAAAGAAAAAGATTATAATTTATCGCAAATAAAAAAATCAGAAATTGAAGAAATTGCAAAAACATTTAATCACTTTGTAATTGAAGTTGAAAAACTTGATGGCTTTGACAAAGCCGAAGTTACCCGAGGTGGAATTTCAGTAGATGAAATTTTTCCCAAAACTATGGAAGCAAGAAAATGCCCAGGACTTTATTTTATCGGAGAAGCTCTTGATGTAACTGGAATGCTTGGAGGATATAATTTACATTGGGCATGGGCAAGTGCAAAAATGTTTATAGATGGATTGGACAGAGAGTAGGAAAATAAATAATCAATTTGTAAAAATCGCTTTTAAATGATAAAATTTACAAACAATGAAGAATCACGAAAAATACATTAAACGATGTTATGAACTTGCAATTTCTGCTGGAAAAAAAGGCTATGATACTTTTGGAGCAGTTTTGGTTAGTAACGACAAAATTATTGCAGAAGCCGAAAACACTTCTGATTATGAAAAAGGAATTTTTGGTCACGCAGAATTTAATCTTGTTCACAAATGCGCAAATCAGTTTTCAGATAAAATTTTTGAAGAAGCTGTGTTTTATACAAGTTGTGCGCCTTGCGTTCGCTGTCTTATGGCAATCGCGTCTTTAGGTGTAAAAACAATTGTGTATGGAGTTTCCTACAAAAATTTTCAGAAGTTGTGTCCAACAGAAAGGGAAATTCCAGATTACGAAAAAATTTTGAGCAAAATAGATGTTTGTGTAAAAATGATTGGACCAGTTTTAGAAGATGAAGGAATGCATGTTTTTGAATACTGGGGCGGAGAATATCATCCTTTAGAAGAATTAATTCGCGAAATGGATGAAATTAAAAGAAATCAAAAAGTAAAATCATAATTTTGATGTCACGATTTTAAATAGAAGAATATTTATGAAATACAATCATATCGAATGGACAGAATTTATAGTGGAGTAGAAGGTAAAAATGAAAACGAAAGATATTTGTTTTACAAAAGAAAATTCTTGGTTTAGATATCGCACAGGAGCGTTCATTTTAAAAGATGACAAAATGCTTTTTGTAAAATCTAAATTCGGCGGATATTTTTATATGATTGGCGGAGGAGTTAGTCTTGGCGAAACTTCCGTTGATTGTATAGAACGAGAAATTTTGGAGGAAACAGGAATCAATGCAAAAGTTGAAAGACTTGCAGTTGTAACCGAAAATTTTTTCAAAGGTGAAAATGGAATTCTTGAAGGTTTAGATTGCCACACAATTGAGTTTTATTATTTAGTCAAAGTAATTGATGCAACTAATGTTTTTTCAAAAACTGATGACGGCGAAGAATTAGTTTGGATTCCTATTGAAGAAATAAAAAATTCTTTTTTCAAGCCCTCTTTCATTCCAGAAAAAATTGATGAAATCATCAATGGTAAAAACATTCTTCACATAATAGAAGAAAGAGACAGATGATTTATAATGATGTTATTAATTTTTTAATTGAAATTTTAATATTGCAATTTGTTATCGGATTACAATTTTTAGTTTAGGAGGAAAGAATTTTATGAAAACATTTTTTTACAGATTTTGGCAATGTACTTGGGGAATCTTTCAAACCGTTTTGGGATTTATGTTATTTTTAAAAAATTACAAATGCAAGCATTATATTTATCATGGAGCAATTATTACTGAGTGGAATAACACCACTAGCATATCTTTGGGGTTATTTGTTTTTGTAACTGATAAACCATTTTTTACAGAAAAATACAAAAATGAATTTACACAAGAGGAATTATCAAAAAGACTTTTAGTTCACGAATACGGACACACAATTCAGTCTCTAATACTTGGTCCTTTGTATTTAATTGTAATTGGAATCCCGTCAACTTTGTGGGGAGTTTTAATGGCTAAGAAGCGTCGCGAAAATCAAATACCATATTGTGCATTCTTTACAGAAAGCTGGGCAAACAAATGTGGTGAATATGTAACAAAAGAAAATTCAATTCAAAACTTAATCTTAGAATAGAAGGTTAAATCATTGAAAATAAATAATTATGTTACACTTTTAGCCTACGCAAAAGAAAACATTTCTTCATTTGAAAAAATTTCAGTTTCATCAAATGAAATTTATCTTTTTAATTTTCAAGATAAAAAATATATTTTGAAAATTCCCTTGATGATAAAAAATAATTTATCACCTTTTTGGTTGATGATGAAAAATATTTTTTCTTTCACTTTTGAAAAACAAAGTTTGCATTTAAAAAATTTATATGATGTACTAAAAAATAATCCTCACATAAAAGTTGTTCCCTTTGTTGCTTCTGATGAATACGCCATGATTTATGAATTTGTTGAAGGCACTTCTTGGTCTGAAGATGAATTTCCTTGTGGTAAAAATAATGCATATACGCTTGGACAATATATTGGATACAATCATCAGGTTGCTCATAAAAATTGTGGAATAATCGGAATTGAAGATGTTGAAGATTTTTATTCAAGAGTTCTTTTACATGCTGAAGAATGTATAAATCAATTTTGGAATACAGATTCTTCTCTTGATAAAAAAGTTAGAGATTATTTTAAAAGCCTAACAGAAAATTATTTTACAAGTAGTAAAAATTCATTTATTATGGTAGATATATGTGCAGACCAATTTTTATTTGAAAACGAAAATGTTACAACCTGTATTGATTTAGACGGATATGTAATCGGACCTGTAGAATGGGAATTAAGTTTTTTGAAAACACAAATTAAAGATTGGGATAGTTTTAAATCTGGATATGAAACTTATCAGCCAATGCCTGATTTTGAAAAATCTTCACAGATGTTTTTCTTTTTGATGGCATTAAATTCATATAACAATAAACAAGAAATGGAAGGAGTTTTTTATGGCAATGGGAATGAGAGGAATGAATAGAGGCTTCCTCACTGAAGAAGAAAAAGCAAATCGTCCCAAGGTAACTTTTGCTTTATTAAAAAGAATTTTTTCGTATTTAATTCCTTATTGGAAACAGATGATATTGATTTTCGTATTTATCATTCTTTCTTCAATTATGGGATTGTTACCTTCAGTTTTGACTGGACGAATTATTGATGAAGGTTTAATCAATCGTGATATGAAAATGTTGATTACTCTGATTCTTGTTTCACTTGGAGTAACCCTTGGAGCAAATTTAATTCGTGTTGGCGAAAGTTTTTTGAATAACTGGATTGCACAACATATCACTTTTGATATGCGAAACAAAATGTATTCACATTTACAGCGAATGTCACAGAAATTTTTTACTTCAAATAATCAAGGTGATATCATTACTAGAATGACAAGTGATATTTCTGGGGTTGAGAGAGTTGTTACAAGTACATTCACTTCTATTTTATCAAATACAATTACATTGATTATTGCTATTGTAATCATGTTCAAAGAAAACTGGATTTTAGCAGGTGTTGGTGTTTTGGTTATTCCGCTTTTTACCATTCCAACAAGATGGGCTGGAAAAACTCGTTGGGAACTTACTCAAGATGCGCAAGAATGTAATGATGAAATTAACGGAATCTTAAATGAAACTTTATCAGTTAGTGGTCAACTTCTTGTAAAATTATTTGGAAAAGAAGAATACGAATATAATCGTTACAAAAATGTAAATAACAAAATGATAAAGCTCAACATCAAAGAAAGTATGGCAGGACGCTGGTTTATGGTTATCATAAATACATTTTCTAGCGTTGGTCCAATGTTGCTTTATTTAGTTGGTGGAATTTTGATGATGAAATATAATTCATCTCTTACTGTTGGTGATATTACAGTTCTTGTTGCTCTTCTTGGAAAAATGTATGGACCTGTAAATTCACTTTTAAATATTCAAGTTGAATGGATTCGTGCAATGGCATTGTTCACAAGAATTTTTGAATATTTTGACATGCCAATCGAAATTAAAAATAAAGAAAATCCAATCATTCCAAAAAAAGTTGAAGGAAATATCAAATTCAAAAATGTTGAATTTTCTTACAACGAAGAAAGAAAGATTTTAAAAGACATCAATTTTGAATTGAAAAGTGGAGATTGTATTGCTTTAGTTGGTCCGTCTGGTTCAGGAAAAAGTACAATCGCAAATTTGATTCCTCGTTTGTATGATGTTTGTAACGGAACAATTACTTTTGACGGTGAAGATGTTCGTGATATTGATTTAACTTGGTTGCGCGAACAAATTGGAATTGTTAGCCAAGAAACATATTTGTTCAATGGAACTATTCGAGAAAATCTTCTCTATGCAAAACCAGATGCAACAGATGAAGAATTGATGGAAGCTTGTGAAAAAGCAAATATTGCAGATTTTATTTTAAATCAAGAAAAAGGTTTAGATGCCGTTGTTGGAAATCGTGGCCTTAAATTATCTGGTGGCGAAAAACAAAGACTTTCTATTGCTCGTGTTTTATTAAAAGATCCAGCTCTTTTAATTTTTGACGAAGCAACTGCTTCTCTCGATTCAATTTCTGAAAAGAAAATTCAAGATGCTATCAATCCGATTATTGATTCAAGAACAAGTATTTTGATTGCACATCGTCTATCAACAATTCTTGCAGCGGATGAAATTTTGGTAATCAAAGATGGAGTTATTGCAGAGCGTGGTGTTCATGCAGACCTTGTAAAAGCAGGCGGAACTTATGCCGAACTTTACGAAACTCAATTTTACAAACCAGAATAAATTGAAAACAAAAATTTCAAAGAGGGGATTTTTATTTGCAAAAAAGCGCCGACAAAATCAAATTCCATACTGTGCATTTTTTACAGAAAGCTGGGCAAACAAATGTGGCGAAAATGTAACCAAAGAAAAATCTATTGGTGAAATGGTGTTGGAATAGTTTATGTTAAAATAAGGTTTTAAAATGAACATAACAACATTATGCGATAAAATAGAATTACAATCTTGCGTAAAAGAAAAAGTTTTATCGTTTACAGAAAATTTTGATTTTCAAAAAATTGATGAGTTGCAAAAAAATTATTTTTCATTTGCAAATATGAAAACTGCTTTAAATCAAGTTAGGGAATTACTTACAGAGGATACAAACGGAATAAAAATTCTTTCTTGTATGTTAAAAGAATCATTGTATACTTACAAAGTTTATCAAGAAAAGAAAATTCCCGATGAAATATTTTTTGCAACAATGAAATGTTTTACTCGCTTTATAAATGAAACTTATAAAATGATAGGTGAATTTTGTTTTGATCGTTGGTGGTGGACGACTCGACAAGTTGGCTATCATTTGTTCAGAATCGGTGAATTGGAATACGAAATTGTTCCAAGTGAAAAAGGCGACTTTATAAGTTTGCACATTCCGTCGGATGCAGATTTTTCACCACATGCTGTTGATAAATCATTGAAAGAAGCTCAAAAGTTTTTTGAAAACTATTTTCCTAAATTAGAAAATGCAGAATATCGTTGTCATTCTTGGCTTTTGGATGAACAACTAAAAAATATGCTGAGTGCAAATTCTAACATCGTCAGTTTTCAAAATAGATTTGAAATTTTTGACCAAGGCGAAGTAGACACAGAATTTATCGAATGGCTTTTTAACACAAAGACAAAAGATTTTGCTACTTTACCAGAAAACACATCTCTACAAATCAACATGAAAAAATATCTTTTGTCAGGTGGCGTGATTAGAAATTCTTACGGCAGAATGAAGAATCATTAACTTTAGTTTTTTACACTTTCGTGATATTGCTTTTTGTCGATGTACATATTTTCGTCGGCTTGTTTTATTAATTCTTGTAAATCTTTGCCATGACCAAAAGCGTAACCTATAGAAGCAGAAATTTCAAATGTATATTCATCCTTTATTGAATCGATATTCTTTTTCCAGAGGTCGATTGTTTTTAAAGTTTCTGCTTCATCAGCATCTTTTAGAATCATGATAAATTCATCCCCACCAATACGGAAGGCTTTTTTGTTTTCATTTGCTAAATTCAGAATATTTGTTGCAACTGTTCTAATTAGTAAATCGCCTTCTTCGTGTCCGTTTGTATCGTTGATTACTTTTAAATTATTGATATCCCAAAAGATAACAGACACTTGCGGAATTTCATCATATTCATTTTTTAGAATGCTTAAATACTTACTTTTGTTATACAATCCAGTCATGCCATCAATTTCGGCTAAAACTTCCATGTGTCTTGCGTATTCTACATTACTACGATTTAATTTACCAACATTGAAGCATACAATAATACACATTGTGTAAATAATACATCTCGGAAAAATAAAAAACAAAATCAGATTAAATAATATATCGTTATTCATCTGAGTTCGAGTAAATTCTCCTGCTTCGTTAATATAAACAGAAAGTGGTTCTCCGGGAAGCAAGGTCATATTTGCATCACAAATTCCATAGTGATATCCCACAAGAACAGAAATAAATGTGCTTATAATTGTTAAAACAGAAGTGAATATCATTAACTTCCTTGAGGAATACAAACTACAAAAAAGAATTGGAAGTACACTTGCTAAAATCGCATGGAAAGTAAGGCCTGTTTCCATAATTGTTGTAATTATTACAGTCCATAAAATAATCAAATATTTTACATACTTCTTATTTAAATCCATGAAATGCCATAAAATCATTCCTAAAGCAAAAAAAATCAAACTTGAAACCATACATGAAGAAACAACTTTTTTATTGATAGGAAAAACATTTAAAATGTTCAATATCCAAATTCCAATCATAAGAAAAAGCATGATTTTCATACAGTGAATAACATATTTGTTAGAAGTATTTTCTGCAATTTGTTGTTGCAACTTTTTTTTAAATAGCATATTTTATCCTCTTATAACAGTCTTTTAGCATTTTCTTCTATTGTATACGGATTTTACTAATTTTGCAAGAAATGAAAAAAATGAGTTGTTTCAACTTCACTTCAAGTAACTACAAGTAACAAAAAAACGCCCTTGCCAAAAGCAGTAAGCAAATGTATATTAAAGATAAAAATATTAAAACCACGAACTAAAATACCATGCTATTAAAATTCTGATGAAGAGGATATTGATATATAGAAACTTTTAAATCAAAGGATAATCATTTATGAAACTTATTCGTGCAAACATAAACGACTGTGAAAAAATATGGAAAATGCAAAAAGAAGCCTTTGCTGATTTGCTGGAAAAATACCAAGATTATGAAACCAGCCCCGCAAATGAACCAGTAGAAAAAATCAAAGCAAAACTTTTAGACAGCTTCACATATTTTTATTTTATCTATGATGATGACGCTTTAGTCGGGGCTGTGCGAGTTGTTCACAGAAACGACGGTTCAAGAAAACGAATCGCACCAATTTTTATAATGAAAGAATTTCGCGGTAAAGGTCTTGCTCAAAAAACTTTTGAAGAAATAGAAAAAATCCACGGCAGCGACAATTGGTGTCTTGATACAATTTTGCAAGAAACAGGAAACTGCTATTTGTACGAAAAACTGGGCTACAAAAAAAACGGCGTTTCAGAAAAAATCAACGACCGCATGGACATCGTTTATTACGAAAAAAATTAGTGCTTCGACTACGCTTAACAACAAACTTCGGTTTCGCTTGAAGTAATTGTATATCAACTTTGCTTCAAGTAATCACAAATAAGAAAAAGATTTTGAATTTTTAGATTTTGTAAAAAATTATCATTTAAAAAACAGACCACAAGTGATAGAATTATTAGATAGATATTCAGATAAAAAAATTTATGTTTTCAAAAACAGAAGTGAAGCAAATGATTTTTTGAAAATAATATAATTTTTTTCTTGGAGAAAAATTTATGATAAAAAAACTATATCCCCAAGGAAAAGCAAAGGCTTTCAGTGTTTCCTACGATGACGGAGTTTTGCAGGATGTTCGTTTTGTAAACTTGTTGAATCAATACGGTCTAAAAGGAACTTTTAATCTTAATTCCGGACTTATGGAAAATGAGTTTGAATGGATTCACGAAACAGGTTGCATTGTAAAACGCTTGTCAAAAGAAAATGTTTTATCTTTGTATGACGGACACGAAGTTGCAAGTCACACGCTAACTCATCCTTTTATGCAAGAAAAAACAGAAAATGAAATTATGAAGGAATTGGAAACAGATAAAAAAAATCTTGAAAAACTCTTTGGCAAACAAATAAAAGGATTTGCAGTTCCCTTTGATTATTACAGCGATTTAATTGAATCTTGCGTAAAAAAATGTGCCTTTGAATATGCCAGAATTTCCGAAGAAAGTTTATCTTTTGTACCACAGAAAAATTATCACAGATGGAAGTCAACAATTTTTCATCTTGATGCTTCACTTGAAAAATTAACAGAAGATTTTATCAAAACAGATGAAGAACTTGCTTTATTTCAAATTGCAGGGCACAGTTACGATTTTGATACAGAAAATATGTGGGATAAAATCGAAACCATATTAAAAAAAATTTCTTTGCAAAATGATATTCTTCCAATGACCACGATTGAAATTGTCGATTATCTAAAAGCCATGGAACAAGTTGAAATTACTGAAAGTCATATCATCAACAATAGCGAACAAACTTTGTGGTTTGGGATAGATGGTATTGTGCATAAAATTGAACCCAAAATGATGATAGCTGTTTAATTTATTTATTAAAAAATTTTTACCTTAAAGTTTGCGTTTAAAACTTTTTTATCAACAGGAGGTTTTTATGAAAATTGGAATTATTTGTGCTGGTGATGAGGAATTAGAGCCTTTTTTACCAATAATCGAAAATTGTAAAATAACAGAAAAAGCAATGCTTAAGTTTTACGAAGGAACAATTAATGGAATTGAAGTTGTTACCCTATTTTCTGGAGTGTGTAAAGTAAATGCTGCCATTGCAACACAAATTTTAATTGATAGTTTTAATGTAAATATTATTATCAATTCAGGTGTTGCTGGAGGAATAGATTCTAATCTTAATATTTTTGACACTGTAATTTCCACAGAAGTTGCCTATCATGATGTGGAAAAAGGAATATTAACAGAATTTCATCCTTGGATGGAAAGTGTATATTTCAAAGCTGATTCAAAA
>JAZRJV010000055.1:0-85260 GCA_045645985.1 Treponemataceae bacterium | reverse complement strand
GTCAAGTATGTAATATTTTTTCAAAATAAAATCTATGAAATACTAAGAAAGAAAATGATTTTTTATAAAACATATTAAAAAAAATTTTCGATGTGTCGTTATTTGAGACACTAGATATGATAAAATTATCTAATTTACTTTTTTGGAGGTAGTTTATGTTTAGTTTTTTGTGTGTTTTATTAATTATTCTTGCAATACAAGAGTGTCATGATGAATCAATGAATAATGAAGCAAAATATCGTAAAAAAGAACTTGCTGAATTAGAACAATTAAGGAAAGAAGTTGCAGAACTAAAAAACAGAGAAAAACGGTTAACCATGCG
Source organism: Treponemataceae bacterium (assembly GCA_045645985.1). Taxonomy (GTDB): domain Bacteria; phylum Spirochaetota; class Spirochaetia; order Treponematales; family Treponemataceae; genus RGIG9060. Next base: position 84,938 of record JAZRJV010000055.1, on the reverse strand, counting down.
ACGAAGAACAATAGATGACGGTAAAATAGTAATCAAGGAAGAGTTATTAAAAGATGAAGAATATTATTCTAAATGATATATCTACAAATCTTTTATAAAAAAATAATCCATTGTAGAGTGTTCAGAACCGGGCAAAGCTGTTTGTAAAAGTGTATAATTCAGTTTCTCATAAAGTTGTTTTGCAACAGGCAAATTATGATGAGTTTCTAAATAAATTTTGTCATATCCAGATTTTTTTGCTTCTTGCTCAACTAGAGAAATTAGTTTATAACTTAAACCTTTGCCTCGTGCTTCCTTTGAAATATATAATTTTTGAAGTTCGCAAACTTTGATATCGTTGCCTTTTTGAGAAAGGGATTTGTCGTAAGTTCCAAATTCGGCAAAGCCACATCCACCTAAAGCCTTGTCATCTTGGTCTGTGATTACAAAATAATTTCTGCCATCTTTATTGATATAAAACTCACTCATTTTTTTTATTGATTCATCAAAGTAAGCTGTTCCGGGAATATTGAGTTCAGCATCTTCTAAACAAGAACGAATTAAGTTAAAAATAAATTCATCGTCTTTTGCTTGAATTTGTCGAATGTTCATTTTTATTCTCCCCACACAAATAAATCGGCACAGTTTCTTTCGCCTCCAGAAATATCAATGGCTTGTCCTGTGCAAAAGGAATTTACAACAGTCATAAAATAACACCATTGTGCCGCTTCTTCTACAGTTGCCCATTTTTTTAATGGAGTTACATCCATAATTTTTTTCCAAAGTTCTGGATTTTCAATTACTGGCTTATTTAATTCAGTTAAAACTCCGCCAAAGCACAAAGCATTGCAGGTTGCTTTAAATTCATTTGCAAGACGAATTGCACAATTTTTCATGTAGCCTGTAACTCCCGCTTTTGAAGCAACATAAGTTGAAAATTCATTTCCTGTAAGACTGGAAACCGAACTATTAAACAAAACTGATTTTATATTTTTTTGAAAGGCGTATTTTTCTGTAACATACATTGTTCCAAGCAAATTTGTTTTTATATCATCTTCTGTTCCAGTTTGTATTCCTGCATTGTTAATAATTATTTCAAAATCATTTATTTCTGGAAGATTTTCTTTTTGAAAAATATCTACTTGATAATGCTGATAATTTTTATGCTGAATAGAAGAAGGCTTTATATCAAATCCAATAACGACATGTTCATTTTGTAAAAAAAGTTCTGCACACGCTTTTCCAATTCCTTGACTTGTTCCTGTTATCAATATTTTCATTTTTTCACCTTATGATTTATTTTTTTGATTTACAATTTTTTCTATAAGAAATATATTCTGTTCCAATATTTTCTTCTTCCCATTTTTGAAGAATTTTAAATCCTAATCCTGAAAATAAAACTTCACAAAGTAATTCACAACTTGCACCTAAAACTGAACAAAATAATATTTGTTTCCAAGTCCAGCCAAAAAAAGTTTTTGAAACCACAAAAGCAAAAATAAAATTATCAGCAAATTGCGCAACAAAAGTTGAAATATAAGAGCGCAAAGCAAAAGTTGTAAAATTATCTTTTTGTAATTTTTCTTCTGAAAGTCTTCCGATAGTTTTGTTCAAAAGTGCATTTATAATAGAAGAAATTAAAAATGCAGAAGCAGAACCTAAAACCACATACCAAGCGCCACCAAAAGTTTTGTTTAGTGAATTATTTATAATTTCATTTTTGTAGGTATAAAATTCTCCCCAGTTTCCTGAAGTTTTAGAAAGCAAAAAGAATGAAAAACAAACGCACAAGTTTATCATTAAAGCAAAAATTGAAATTTTTACAGAAGCTTTTGCACCCCATCTTTTGCAGATTATATCCATACATAAAAACATTATCCAACTAAATACAAATCCACAATCTAGGGCGAGATATTCAAAATTGAAAAGTTCTTTATTTGCCATTAAATTTGCACAAACTACAGAAAGTGTAAAAAATAAAATTGTAGGTGAAGGAATGTTTCGTAAAAGAATTTTGTAGTCGGTAAGTTCCCTTTTTACAAAGGAAGTAAAATTAGACATTATGTTTTCTCTCCTTAAGGATTTTAATTTATATAGCGCAGGAGTTTTTGAGATTCATAAACTGCGCATTAAAAAAAGTTGCCTAAATGATATTACATCTTTTAGGCAACTTTTACAAGGATTTTATTTAACAAATTCCAGGATTGGTTCGATATGGCGTTTATCAGCAATATCAAAAGAACTAGAAATCATTTTAATTTGAATTTCGTCTTTTTCAGTTTTGTTCTTGTTTGATTTAAGAATGCTAACAAACATTTTCATTGCAAGTTTTGATGGAGTATTCATTTTTTCGTAATTTAATCCACCTGGACAATAAAAAGCTTTCATAGTTTCAATTTTAGAACCAAGTTTTTTTTCAACATCAGAATTGATTTTATCTAATACTTTTGAAACATCAGGATTTTCTATAGGACTTGAACCAACTGCAAAAATTGCGACTTTTTTATTGTTTGCAACAATATCATCTTTTGCTTTTGCCAATTTACCAATAAATGAATTTAATCCATTTATGCTTCCGGCGCAACACCATCCGCCATAAACGATTTTATCGTAAGAAGATAAATCTACAGATTTTGCATTTTTGATAGAAATACATTCTGCGTCCAAAGTTTCTTTAAGCCAAGAAGCGTATCTTTCTGTAAAGCCAGTTTGTGAACTGTAAATAATTAATGTTTTCATAAAGTGAATTTTAAATGAAATTTATTTTCTTGTAAAGAATAGTATTGAAAATTTAAATTATTTAATTTTCTACTTCACCATATAACAAACTTTTTATTGTGTTTTAATAAAATCTCATCTATAATTATGGAATGGATAAATATAAACGACATAAAATACTTTGGAAAATTATTCGATTTATTGCTTCTCCAATTTTAAGACCTATTTACAAATATTCTTGCCAACTTGCACCTAAGTTGGAATCTCCATATCTAGTTCTTTCAAATCATAATACAGATTTAGATCCAGGCTTAGTTGCATTAAGTTTTCCACAGCAAATGTATTTTGTTGCAAGTGAACATGTTTATCGGGCTGGATTTGCTTCTAAAGTTTTGCGTTATGCTTTTGAACCAATCGCAAAACGAAAAGGAACAGCAGATACAGTTACTGTAATGAAAACAATTCGTGCATTACGAGAAGGAAAAAATGTTTGTCTTTTTCCAGAAGGTCAAAAATCTTTTGATGGACGAACAGGACAAATCAATATTGCAACTGGAAAATTGGTAAAAGCTTCAAAAGCAAGTTTAATCACTTACAAACTTGAAGGTGGATATTTTACAACTCCTCGTTGGGGCTACGGAATCCGAAAAGGAAAGATGTACGGTTCTATCGTAAATATTTACACAAAAGAAGATTTAGATAAACTTTCTCCAGAAGAAATTACAGATTTAATCAAAAAAGATTTGTGGGAAGATGCTTATCAAAGACAAAGTGAAAATCCTATCGCTTACAAAGGAAAAAATTTAGCAAAAGGATTAGAACACGCTTTTTGTGTTTGTCCTAAATGTAAAAAGATTGATACAATTTCTTCTATTAAAAATAAAGTTTTCTGTACCTCTTGTGATTTTTCTGCAACCATTGATAAATTTGGCTATTTTGATGAAAGTTGCAAATTCAAAACAGTTGCACAATGGGAGGATTTTCAGCAAGAAGAATTAAAATCATTTGTTGAAAGCAAAAACAAAGAAATTTCTGATTCCCTTTTTGAAAATAAAAATGCAACTTTAAAACGAGTAAAAGCTGAACATCAAGAAGAAGTTGTAGGTTGTGGAACTTTTGCTATGTTTACAGATAAATTTACTTTTACAACAATTCAAGATGAAAAAGAAGAAATTTTAGAATTGCCTCATCAAGAAATAGTTGATATTTCAATGTACGGAAAACAAGGATTAGTTTTTTCTGATACCAAAGGAAATTACTACGAACTAACCAGCAAAGAAATTATGAATGTGCGAAAATACATTTTCTGTTTTAAATTTTTGAAATCTACAACATAGGAGTAAATTATGGATTATTCAAACTTAAATACTGAACTTTGGCGACCAATTATTGTTATTGGAATTATTTCTGCGATTGTACTTTTAGCAAACATTTTGCGTTCAAAAATTCCTTTTATCAGAAAAACTTATATTCCTACAGCAGTTTTGGCAGGATTTATTCTTTTGCTTTTGCGCAGTTTGAATATCGTAAATATTAAGCAAGAATTTTTAGAGTTTATTACATATCATGGAATTGCTATTGGTTTTATTGCAATGTCTTTGAGAGTAAAATCTGAAAAAACAAGTGGTTCTTATCGGGTTGCAATCAAAAGTGGAGCTTTAATTGTAAGTACATATTTAGTTCAAGCAATCGTTGGTATTGTTATTGCTTTAATCGTAACATTTACATTTTTGCCAGATTTCTTTCCAGCTTCTGGAATTTTATTAGCAATGGGATTTGGGCAAGGTCCAGGACAAGCGAATAATGTTGGTTCAACTTACGAATCTTTAGGCTTTGCCGGTGGACAATCTTACGGATTGGCTATTGCTGCAACAGGATTTTTGGTTGCTTGTACTATCGGAGTTTTCTTTTTAAATAGAAGAAAACAAAAAGTTGTAAAATATACTGACGAAACATCAAATGATTCAGAATTGAATATCTTTCAAGATAAAGATGAAATTCCTATCGCGCAATCAATCGATAAGTTGTCAATTCAAGCTGCTTTAATCGTTTTTGTTTATTTGCTTACATTTGGACTTTTAACTGGAATTTCAACTTTGCTAACAAATATTTCACCAGGATTGGCAAACACTTTAGGACCAATTTTGTGGGGATTCAATTTTATTTTTGCATCTGCTATTGCTTCTGGTGTTGCTGCAATTATTTCAGTTTTAAGAAAAAAACAAATAATGAAGCGACAATATCAAAATAATTACTTGCTAAACAGAATTTCTGGAACAGCTTTTGATGTAATGATTATCGCAGGAATTGCTTCTATCGATTTTAGTGATATTTCAAGATGGTGGATTCCATTTGCTATCACAGTTGTTGCAGGAACTATCGTAACTTATTTGTATCTTAAATTTATGTCTAATCGAATTTACAAAGGTTACGAAGATGAAGGTTTCCTTTCAATGTTTGGTATGTTAACAGGAACAATTAGTTCTGGTGTTCTTTTGGTAAGAGAAATTGACCCAGAATATAGAACTCCTGCTGCAAACAACCTTGTTACAGGAAGTGGAACTGCCATTATTTTTGCCGCTCCAATGCTTATTTTAATTGGTATGGCTCCAAAATCATTAATGATGACTTTAATTGTTCTTGGTTTAGTTGCAATTTATCTCTTAATTCTTTTATTTATCATATTTAAATTGAATAAATCAAAAGATACTGAATAATTTTCCACAAAAAATTGATTTTGCTTTACAAAAATACTTAAAAATTGTATACTATAAATATGTATTTTATAAAAGTAAAGTCAATTTTATCTTCTCAAAATGGAATGAATATTTACAGAGGATGTACACACGGTTGCATCTATTGTGATTCTCGTTCTAATTGTTATCACACTCCAATTCCTTTTGAAAATATCGAAGTAAAAGAAAATTGCGTTGAGCTTTTAGAATCTTCATTTAAAACAAAACGAAAAAAATGTATGATTGGCACAGGCTCAATGTGCGACCCTTATATGCCTTTAGAAAATTCCCTTGAACTTTCTAAAAAATGTCTTGAAGTAATTGAAAAATACGGATTTGGCGTAACCATTTTAACAAAATCCGATTTAATCTTGCGTGATATTGATTTAATAGAAAAAATAAATAAAAAATCAAAGGCTGTTGTTCAAATGACTTTAACAACTTTTGATGATGAACTTTGCAAAATTCTCGAGCCAAATGTTTGTGTAACTTCTAAACGAGTTGAAGTTTTAAAAGAGTGTAATCGCAGAAATATTCCAACTGTAGTTTGGTTTTCTCCATTTCTTCCATATATAAATGATTCTTTTGAAAATTTATCTGGACTTTTGGATTATTGCCTTGCTACAAAAGTAAAAGGAATAATCAATTTTGGAATTGGCTTAACCTTACGAGAAGGCAATCGAGAATATTTTTATTCCGCCTTAGATAAACATTTTCCAAATTTGAAAAATCGATACATCTATGAATATGCAAATAGTTACGAAATTACAAGTTCTAAAAATGATGAGTTGATGTCGTATTTTTATTCTGTTTGCAAAAAGCACAAAATTATGTGCAATATAAATGATGTGTTTTCGTATCTTCATGAATTTCCCATGCAGGACGATTTACAAGGAAGTTTATTTTAATATTTGCGTAAAATAGGAGACTATGCTAAAATTAAACTTATGAAAGCAAAAAACTTTTTTTGATTAGGAGTGAATGTGCCAACGATTAGTTACTTTAGAGGAATTAAAATTTTTATCAATTGGAACGACCACATGCCACCTCACTTTCATGCTTCGTATGCGGGAGAAGAAATTATTGTTTCTATAAATGATTTAGAAATTATCGAAGGACAAATTGCATCAAAACAGCAAAAAATGGTTTTGGGCTGGGCTGCATTTCATCAAACAGAACTGATGGAAGATTGGGATTTAGCAACTGCTAAACAGGAATTGTTTCCGATAGCACCTTTGAATTAACTTATGAAAAAAACTGTTGAATGGTACTTAGAAAAAGGTTTTTCTCAAAAAATGGCTGAATATTTTGCAAGTGGTAGGCGTAAAATAATAGGCGTTGTTCCTAATTCTGATTTTACACTTATTCTTACATTTGACAATGATGAGAAGCGTCTGTTTGATATGAAGCCTATTATACAACCTAAAACTGTTTTTGAATATCTTTCAAATTGGGATATATTTAGTAAGGTTTATTTAGATTCGGAGCTTAATGTATCTTGGGATAAAAATCCAAATATTGATAGTGAAATTGATTGGTCAAATAAAATTGATTTATCAACAGATTCTTTATATGTTGATAGCATTCCGCTAAGGAGGGAATTAAACTTATGAAAGCAAAAAACTTTTTTGGTAGAAAACTTATTTTAGTTCTTTTAGTTGTGCAAATTTTTGCATGTGGGGCTTTGTTTGCTATGGCAAAAAATCAGTCAATTACTGGGTATGTAAAAGTTTATGGAAATGAACCTCATACTTACTTAGGATTAAAAACAGAAGACGGGACTGTTTTTACTTTGAAAGCTGATAAAGAAGTTTTGTCAGAAATTCAAAATAAACAAGGTGTTCTTTTGCAACTTAATGGAAAAGTTACTGAAAACAAAACACCTTTGTTTATGGGAAAATATCAGTTTGAAGTTGATGAATGGTCTGTAGCTTCTAACTAGGATTAAATCTAGTTAAAAATTTTAACTTTCTGTGTAATAAGGCTTGCAAAAAAATCTTGCCTTATGCACAGTTATTTTGTAAAATTAAACTATGAGTAAAGAGAATTTAGAACTTCACAAAGTAAATATTGAACACATGGATCAGTATAATCAACTTTTGAAGTATGTTTTTCAAGTAACAAAACATACAATGCAACAAGTTGGTTGGGAAGAAAAAGAATTTATCAGAGCAAAGTTACCTAGTTTTGAAAAAGCTAGTGTACTTGGTTGGTTTGATAAAGAAAATTTAGTTTCACAATGTGTAGTTTACCCAATGAAAGTACGCATTTTTAGCAAAATCTATAATATGGGTGGACTTACAGGTGTTGGAACTTATCCAGAATACTCGAATCATGGGCTTATGCACGCACTTTTAGAAAAAGCTCTTTACGAAATGCGTGATAAAGGTCAGTACATCTCCTATCTTTATCCATATTCTATTCCCTACTATCGCAGAAAGGGATGGGAAATTATCTCGGACAAAATTACTTACGAAATTCAAGATTATCAGTTGCCAAAAAGTCGTCAGGTTGAAGGCGAAGTTCGTCGTGTGCCTGTAACAAGCCCGATTATCCGAGAATGTTACGATAGATTTGCGTCTGTAACTCACGGCGCTTTGATTCGTGACGATTTGGCTTGGAATGAATATTGGCTTTGGGATAATGATGATATCACTTCTGCAGTTTACTATAACGAAAAAGGTGAACTTGACGGATATGTGATTTACTGGATTGCAGACGAAGTTTTCCATATTAAAGACATGATTTTCTTAAACGAAAAAGCTCGAATCGGTCTTTGGAACTTTGTAAGTGCGCACTTTTCTATGATAAATAAGGTTGTTGGTAGTACTTATACTGATGAATCTTTGGCTTTCCTTTTGGAAGATGCAAAAATTCAAGAAAATATTTCGCCTTATTTTATGGCACGAATTGTTGACTTTCAAAAATTTATTGAGCAATATCCTTTTAAGGCAGATACTCGAAAGCGCGTTTGGTCTTTCACTTTGGAAGATCCAATGCTTCCTTGGAATCAGGGCGGATTTACCCTAACTATCGACAGGCAAGGAAACGGAAAAGTTGAACCTACTGGTAAAAAGCATAAAGATAAAATTGATATTCAAACAATGACGACAATGCTTTTAGGTTACAAGCGCCCAGACTATCTCAATAAAATTGGAAGATTAGTTTGTAGCGAAAACACAGTTGATATGCTTGAAGATGCTATCGAACAGCAAACTTCATATTTCTCTGACTATTTTTAATTGATTTTAAGGAAATACTATGGACGGAAGTATCGCATATGTAATTTTTGGCGGAATTTTTTTGCTCATTGGATTTGCAGGAACTATCGTACCTGTTTTACCTGGTGCTCCTTTAGCATGGCTTGGTCTTTTGTTGGCATATTTTTCTGTTTACACTGATATTTCTGTAACGACTTTGATTATAACTGCCGTTATTGCAATTTTAGTTTCCGTTTTAGATAATATTTTCCCTATCATTTTTACAAAACAATCTGGCGGAAGCAAAGCGGGAACTTGGGGCTCTACAATCGGCTTGATTATAGGATTTTTTATCGGCCCAATCGGAATAATCGCAGGACCATTTATTGGTGCTTGGGTTGGCGAAATGATTCACGATAATTCTGATTCAAAACGAGCTTTAACAGCCGCCTTTGGTTCTTTAAAAGGATTTTTACTGGGCACTGGAATGAAAATGATAGCTTGTGGAATTTTTATCTGGATTTTTGTATCATCATTAGTAAATCTCTAAAAATTTGTAACTATATTCCTACAAAGTTTTTCTTATATTGTAAAAACTAAATTTTGTGATATAATTAAATAACATAAGGAGGGTGTATAGTGAAAAATTTATACCTTAAAATCAATTTATTTATTTTACTTTCTGTTTTTTTTACAACTTCTATTTTTGCAGCAGAAAAAATTGATGTTGAAAAATCTTCAAAAAAATTTATTTCTGATGTAGAAAAAATCACAGAAAAACTTACAGAAGAAGAAAAATCTATCGCAAGATTTTCGTTCAAAAATACTTTTACATCTCTTGGCTACTCTTGGATTGGTGAACTTGACATTGACAAAGCAGCAAAAGAGCTTAAAGACGATGAATACGATATGGCTGTAGAAAAAGCCGCAAATCTTGCAAAAAATCCAGGAGCACAAGGTGTTCTTAAACTTGGTAAAGCTGGAGAAAAAATTCTAAAAGCCCTAGCAAACACAACTGAAAAAGTTTATAAAGCTGGCAAAAAATGGGTAAACGAAAACGCAGAAGAATTTGATGAAAAACGCAGCGAATAACTAATTTTTGGAGGACATTCTATGGTTTTAGTGTTTAAAAAATTTTTATTCATCTTGTTTACAATCTTCACTTTATCATCTTGCAGTTTTGAATTTTTAACAGGAATAAGATATCTTTCCGCAAGTTACACAACCATAGACTGTCCAACTGAAATTATAACTCGTGCTTTTAAATTTGCACAACTTTATGAAAAAGAAGATACAGTTTACGAATGGGGAGGCGAAGATCCTTTACGCAACACCATCGGAATTGACTGTTCTGGACTTGTAATCATGTGTTACAAATACGCAATGGTAGACACAAGTTATAAGTTAATCAAAGAAGATATGACAGCACAAGATATCCACGATTATGCTTCTACAAAAAAATCCGTAAGTTCTGCTCAAAAAGGCGATTTAGTCTTTATCGGTGCAAACAACAGCACAAAAGACATAACTCACATCGGATTTTTCGAAAAATACGAAAACGATAAAGTTTATATCCTAGACAGTTCCTCAGGCTCAAACGGAGTTCACTACAACACATATTCTGTTGACTCAAAAATGCTAAAAGGCTACGGCAGAATGCGAGTTAAGTATTAGAAAAAATCCTTATCTTCCAGCAGCATCCACTTCGCTACTGTAATACTCTTCTAGTTTTTCTCTACTTAGAATAAAAACTTGTTCTAGTTTTGGGTCAAAGTGGCTTCCCATGGATTCAATCATAACATTGTAGGCTTGTTCAAAACTCATTGGTTCTTTGTAACAGCGTTTGCTTACCAAGGCGTCGTAAACATCGGCGATTGCCATAATTCTTGATTCAAGTGGAATTTCTTCGCCTTTTAATTTGTCTGGATATCCCATTCCGTTCCATTTTTCATGGTGATATCTTGCAACATTGAAAGCAACTTTTACAAAATGCTCTTCTTCAACTCCGTTTAAGATTTGTTCTACAAGATTTGCACTTTTTACAACATGAGATTGCATTGTAGCAAATTCTTCTTCGGTTAAACGGCCAGGTTTTCGTAAAATTTTATCGTCAATTCCGATTTTTCCTAAATCGTGCATTGGAGCGGCTTTGATTAAGTCGTCGCAAAAATTATCGCTTAGTTTCAAAATATTTTTTTCGCGAATTACATCAATTAAAATTCTGATAACATCACTTGTTCGTTTAACATGTCCACCAGTGCTATCGTCTCGGTTTTCAACAACGCTTGCAATTCCCAAAAGAATTTGTGATTGAATATTTTGAATGTGCTGAATTTTATCTCTAATTCTTTCTTCCAAATTAAAATTATGAGAAGACATCATTTCAAGATATTTCCATTTTTCAGTTTCTTCGTGAAGTTCGATAATGTAACCACAAGCTTTTTCTTTGTACCAAATTCGGTCTATCATACATTGATAATGCTTTTCGTCATTTTCAAAAGTAAAATCATTTGAAGAACGCTTTGAATATTCTTTTATCCAATCTAAAAAGATTTTCATTTTTGGAACATTATCAACTTGAGAATCTACAATACAATCTTTTAAGGCTGGAACAATTTTTTGTGCAACAGGATTACATCCAAGATAATTATTTTTATTATCAAAAATGATGTAACCATAAGATTCTTGTTTTTCCAAAGAACTGTTTACGCAATCTTTTATGTCGTACATTGCAGTTCGTCGGTGAATGTACAAAAGGAACCATCCGTCTAAAACAAACATCGCCGCCATAATTTCAAAAGGAAAATTCAAGGCTCTAGAAATAATGAACAACAAAGTATTTACAATTTCTACGATGAATAAAGTTAAAACACTTTTTTTAGAAACATTTTGTTTTTTGAAAAAGCTATAAAGCAAGGTTGAAATTCCCATAATGATATAGCCGTAAATAATTATGTAAAAAGTAAAATGCCCTATTCCGTATTCATAATTGAGAATTGAACAGCCATAAAGTGAAGTCAAGAAAAAATCTTTTTTGTAATAAATTTCGCTAAATCCAGTCGATAAAACCATGATGTAAACCAAAAGACTGAAGGCATACAATGAATTTTTTATCCAACCTTTTAGTTTTAAATTACAAACAGCACAAATTAAAAAGAACAAAACTGGAGAAACAAAACATCCTCCAACATAAATTATTTTATTTGCTAAAATTGCTTCCGAAACAGATGATGAAGTTGCTCCTGCCAAATAACCAAGACAAGAAATTAACATCAATAAAAAAAGTATTGTAAAATAATAATTTATTCTTTTTCCTTCAAGACGAAAAATAAAAACTACAAAATTTATCAATGCAAATAAGGCTGTGATTATGTAATACGAAAGCAAAGTTTTCTCCTAATAAATAGTTTATAACTCAAATCTTAACTATAAATATTTTAACACAGAAATTCTATTTTTGGTAGAAAAGTTTTTTTGTTAAATAAATTTTTTTTGATAATTTCTCTTCAATAGACTATTTCTATTTCAAAATTGAATATTTATTTTCACATCTTTGTAAATTACATATTTACACTATATGTCATTTAGTTTATTATGAATTTATGTTTATTAAATTTGACTATCAACCTCTTATTGAAGATTTTTATAACAATGGCGAAATGAAAATCGAAACTATCTTAAAGATTTTGGAAAATTCAGGGAATCGCCATTCTGATACCGCTGGTGACAATATTTTGCAAAGCAGTAGCAACGGATTTGCTTGGGTTTTAACAGACTGGCTTGTAAATATCGATTTTTATCCAAAGTACGGTGATAAAATTCACGCAATTACTTGGAGTCAAGGTGTAACTTCACTTTTTGGAACTTCAAGAGATTTTGAACTTTACTGCAACGATAAACTTTGTGCAAAAGGAACAACTCGCTGGGTTTATTTTGATATGAACTCTGGTCGTCCAACAAAAATTTCCGAAGAACTTTTAGCAAAATATGAGCCAGAAAAAAAATCCGATTTTGAAGCTAAACTTGCTAAAATTCAAGAACCACAAACTTTCACAACTGAAATTGAAATTCAACCTCGCAGAAACGACATCGACTTTAATCATCATGTTCACAATCTAGTTTATGTTGATTACGCAATGGACGCCTTAAGTGAAGAAGTTTACAAAAATCACAACTTCAAAAAAATCAGAATTACTTACAAAAGTGCAGTTGTTGCAGGTGAAAAATTATGTGTAAAATCAGTTTCCGAAAACGCAACACACACAGTTTGCATTTACAATCAACAAGGTGAACTTAAAACTTTATTGGAGTTTGGTGAAGAGTAAAATTTTAATTAGAAAAATATTTGCTCAAAAAATTCTTTTGCGAATATAAATCAATAAAAATATGAGTATCCAACTCCAACTGATAAAGAACGCCCAAAAACAGATGTCTCTGGAATGTAATCAACTTGTATATAAAATGTATCTAACATCAAATACAATCCGTAGCCAATTTTGCCGCGTAAAAGAAAATTTAAGTTATCATCAATAATAACTCCTGCTCCTAAATATAAATCAACTCCTAAAGCAACAACACCAGTATTAAAAAAATTTAATCCCAAAGAAGATACAAGTAAAAATCCTAAGAAATTATCAAAACAAAATTCAACTCCAGTAGATAACATCAAATAATCAAATACAAAAGTTCTTTGTAATCCCATACATTTAGATTGATAATCAAAATCGTAAACTAAATTTGCAAGAATTCCATCAAAATAAAATAATGATTCGTAATTATCATTTGTGGAAATTGGATAAGATTCTTCTTTAGGTACAGCTGGTTTTGGAGAAACTGGCACAGAAGGTTCTACAGGAAGAGGAGGATTTACTGTTGCAGGAACTTCTGCTGGCCGAGGCGGAATAAACTGAGGAACTTCATCTTCATAAACAAATTTATATGGTGGTATAGAAGAAGAATATTCTGGAAAATAATCTAAATAATCATACCATTCAATACATAAAAATTTTTCTGGTTTAAGTTGAATTTCTCTACCATTTACTACACAACCCCAAACAACATAACCAAGATTATCTGTCCAGGTTGGATCAATCCAAAACCAAACGCCATCTTGTCGTTGAATCCAAATCCAAGCATGATTTAAGGCAGGTTCCCTTTTCGAGTCTGTGTGAACTACAACATTTTTTTCTGTAACTTCTTTTACATAAACTCCGTTCATTCGTAAAGTTGCATTTTCTTCGTTTGCTAAATCGTAAAGTTGCATTAAATTAGGATTATCATCACAACCAACAATATAAAATTCATTTTTTTTCATGCCAGCTTGTTCTAATTCATTTTTTACAGATTTAATATGATTGTAAACAACTTCTGCATAATCAAAACAAACGCCATAAAAAGTATCAGTTTTAGTTCTAATCCCTGATTCCATTGCAAATAATTCAGATAAATCCTCAGGCCAATAATAATCAGGAGGGTCTTCGAGTTCCCCTATTTCTGCAGCATTATAATTTCCAACACAAGCGGCTCGGATACATAAAATATGAAGCATCATTTTAAAGTCATTGTAAGATTCAGAATAAATATTTTGAAAAATAAAAATAATCAATGAAAACAAAAATATTTTTTTCTTCATATTTTGATACCACAAAAAATGGGGAAATCTTTAGTGATTAAAAATTAAATTGTGGAATTGTTTGCTGAATGATATTTCCTGTTGCATCCATAAAAGCAAAAGTTTGAGTTTGATACATCCATCTTAAAGTTAAAACATCTCCTGCTTTTATATCTGCTAATTTTGTTAATCGCAATTCTGTGCGTCTATACTGTATTAAAGCCTTTCCATCAGAATTATAACCAACGACAACAGGAACTGATATTGTAAAAATAATTGGTTTACCATTTAATTTTACATATAAAGGATTTATATATTTAAAATCAGGGAATGGTAATAACAACCTACTTTTGTAATATGCCCCAGTTGCAATACCATTTACATGAGTAACAAAAATGCGACCTACATTTGGGTCGTTTGTTAAATTCAAAGCAATTGTATCTTCTCCTTCAAAACCATACTGTGCGACTTCTTGTGAAATACAACTTGAAAATAACAAACATATTGCAACACAAACAACAAACAAAATGTTTTTTAATTGCATTAAATACCTCCAATAAATTTTATGACATAAAAAATATATCAGATTTTATTTTGGAAGTGGTAAATTAAAAATTTACATTTTTAAAATTTATGTAATAAAAGAAAAATTTTACAAACGAAACTTTTTCAATTCTTCTTTTTGCACTTTTGAAATTCTAAAACTTTCCTTTGCTTTTTGGATTGATTTGTTGTGAGTCCATTTGTCTAGCGAATAATTTTTTATGTAAGGAAAAGTTTGTTCGTATTGTTTTGCAAGAGCAGTTGTAAAAAACCAGGCTCTCATCATGTTGATATAATATTCTTCAGAATTTATTGAAACAACTAAATCTAAATATTTTGTTTCAAATTTTTCGTCTAAGAAATATCGCATTAACATTCCGATTGCAAAACGAACAGTATAAACTGAATCTGAATTTATCCATTGATAAATTTTTTCCAAAAGTTTTTCGTAATTGGTTTTGAAAATTTTTGGATTTAACATATCGCAAGTTGCCCAGTTATCAATGTAAGGCAAAAAATCTTCCAGATAAAAAATACACTCATCAAAATTATTTATCTTTTCAATTATAAAAGCGTGAATATTATTTTCTTCATAAAATTCATGCGGAAGATTTTTCAAAAAAGAATTTAAACTTTCGATAGAATTTTCTTTGAAAAGTTTTTTTGCGTAATCTCGTAAAATAGGAACTCTAATTCCAATAATCGAATCAGGATTTATTGTTGGCATCAACTTACTATGAAAATCTTTGTAAGTTTTATCTTGCATCAACAATAATTCATTTTTTATTTTTTTAATCATTTATTTTCTTCAAAAATTTTTCTGATAAATAAAAACTGATTGCGCCAAAAATAATTCCACACAAAGCACCGCAAATAACATCGGTAAAAAAGTGAACATAAAGATACATTCTGGAAAATCCAATTAAGCTTGCTAACACAAGGGATGGAATCCACCATTTATTTTTTTTGAGAAATAAAATGATAACAAAAGAAAATCCACAAGCAGTATGTCCAGATGGAAATGAAAAATCTTTTGGGGCTTTTATTAAAAGTTCAATAAGAGGATTTTGTGTAAATGGTCGAGGACGAGCAACAACAGGTTTTAAAATCCACTGATAAATAACATAAGCGAATACGATTGAAAACAAAAGTTGAATGCCAAGTTTTCGTGTTTTTTTGAAAAAGAGTAAAATCACACTTATCAAAATCCAAATAACACCTACATCGCCAAGTGAAGTGATAAATGGCATCACAGAATCAAGAAATGCGCATCTAAAATTTTCTTGAATAAAATTGATAATTTTAAAATCAAATTGTGTAATTGCGTTCATAAAAAAATCCTTGTCTATAATAAATTTAAAAGTTCATCAACTTGTTTTTGTGTTGTTGCCCAACTTGTTGCAAATCGAACAACTGTATGAGTTTCATCAAATTTTTGCCAATAACTAAACGAAACAAATTTTTTAAGTTCTTGCATTTTAGAATTTTCTAACACAATAAATTTTTGATTCGTTGGGGAATCAATAAAAATTTGATAACCTTTCTCGATAAATTTTTTTTCAATTTTATCTGCCATAAAAATTGCGTTGTCAGAAATTTTGAAATACAAGTCATCTGTAAAAAGTGTATCAAATTGTAAACCTAAAAGCCAACCTTTTGCAAGTAAGGCGCCACTTTGTTTTATCAAAGTAAAAAAATGTGGAACTAAATTTTCTTCCGTAAAAACAACTGCTTCTCCAAACATGGCGCCAACTTTTGTTCCACCGATATAAAACGCGTGAGCATATTTTGCAATATCTTTTAAAGTTACATTTTCATTTTGATTTTTACTTGCAGAAATTCCGTAACCTAATCTTGCACCATCAAGATAAAGTTTTAAATTATAATCATCGCAAATTTTTCGTAGAGATTTTAATTCGTCAAGAGAATAAATTGTTCCAAACTCAGTTGGAAAAGAAATGTACACAACTCCAGGACGAACAATGTGAGAATTATTTTCGTCATCAAAATAATTTTTAAGATAGCTAAGTAAATCATCACAAGAAATTTTTCCGTTGTGACTTGGAAGCATTGTAACTTTGTGACCTTTAGCTTCGATTGCACCTGCTTCGTGTTCGGTGATGTGTCCTGTGTTTGCAGAAATTACAGTTTCATATTTTTTAAGAAGTACATCGATTACAGTTGCGTTAGTTTGAGTTCCACCAACTAAAAAATAAATTTCAGCATTTGGGCAATCACAACTAAGACGAATTTTTTGTTTTGCACTTTCGCAAATTTCATCACAGCCGTAGCCTGACATTTTTTCAAAATTGATTTTTTGGAATCGTTCCAAAATTAAAGGATGGCAAGTTTCCATGTAGTCGCTATCAAATCGTAAAATACTCATGTAAACATTTTATGATTATATAGAAGAGATATCAATACTTTTTTATAACTAAAAAAATTTTAAAATAAAAAAGAGATTTCTCGTAATGAAAAATCTCTTAAAAAATTTTTACTCGGCTGCCTTAAAGTTGTAAATCGGTTTAATGATTTTTACAATTTCAGCAGTTTCACCGATATTCGCAACAATATCGTCCATTGTTTTGTAAGCCATGGGAGCTTCGTCCAAAGTGTCTTTGTTCACCGTGCTTGACCAAATGCCATACATCTCGGATTTAAACTCTTCTAAATCAAGTTCCCGTTTTGCTTTCATTCGGCTCATAACACGACCTGCTCCATGGGGAGCGGAATAATTCCAATCTTCGTTGCCCTTACCAATACATACCAAACTTCCGTCTCTCATATTGATAGGAATTAAAAGCTTCTCTCCCTTTTTGGCACTTACAGCACCTTTTCGCAAAATCATTTTGCCATCAGTTTCGGTATCGATATAATTGTGAATCGTTGTAAACTGTTCAATTATATCTTCTTTCTTTATATGAAGCCCGATAGAAATTGATTCAATCATTGCCTTTCTATTAACCTTGGCAAAGTGTTGCATAATTTTCATATCGTTGATGTAATCTTCAAAAAGTTCACCGCTAACATAAGCCAAATCTTTTGGAACAGAAGTGATAACTTGAGATTTTAACTCTGCAAGTTTTTCTTCAATTTCAGTTTCTCTGCCTTCAGCTTTTAAAGTTTCAATTAATTTTTCGCAATCCTTTTTTGAATTTTGATTTAATTGCAACCATGCTTGTTCTTGATAATAATTTGCAATTTCAAGTCCAGCGTGACGACTTCCAGAGTGAACAACGATATACAAATTTCCTTCATCATCTCGGTCAGCTTCGATAAAGTGATTTCCACCGCCCAAAGTTCCAACGCTAAGATAAGCTCTTTTTTTGTTGTAAATTCCGCGTACCTTATCAAAATCAATTTCTTCAGCTAGCCTATGAGGAAACTTTCGAATGTCGTGTCCACAAGGAATATTTTTTCGAATAATCTTATCAAGTTTTGCAGGATCAAAATTTTTGCTAACTTCACTATCAGCACGAATTACTAAAGTTTCCATTCCGCAACCGATATCAACGCCAACAAGGTTAGGTACGATTTTGTCGCCAATGGTCATTGTAGTTCCGATTGTACATCCTGCTCCTGCGTGAACATCTGGCATAAGACGAATTTTTTGTCCCGATACAAATTCTTGATTACACAAAACTTTTACTTGTTCTAATGATTTTTCATCAACTACATCAGTAAAGATTTTTGCTGAATTATATTTTCCTTCAACAATTTTCATTTTTGTTTTTCCCTTTCCTTTATGCAGATTTTTTGAATTTGCAATTTTGACATGTTACAAAATCTTTGTTCATACAATTTGCAACATGAACCGAACAATTCCTTGAAACTTCAACTAGAGAATAGCAAATCAAATCATCCAAAGTAACATCAAATAATCTTGCAAGAACAAGAAGATTATCAACGGTTGGAATACTTTTGCCACTTTCCCAAGCATAAATTGCCTGTGGATATTCAAATCCAAATAAATCCTGCAATTCATGAACGGAAAATCCGTTTTCTTTTCTGAGAGTTTTGATTTTGTTACCAGTCTGTTCTAAATCGATAGCTGGTGTTAAGATAGATTTTTTGTTCTCCATTGGTTTATTCCTCGCTTTCCAAAAATTCTTTGGATTTTCGGTTTTAAAATCGATAATCCTGTTCTTTGCCAAAATTTTGCATCACTTATCTTTTCATTTTTAAGGACAAATTTTTGTTCACAATGTTTATAAAAAGAACTAATTGTCGCATTTAAATCTAGCAAAGCTACTTGCATCTGTACAAAATTTGTTTTATTCAAATTTGTAAATCCATTACTACCTCTGAACATCTCTGTCCTCCAAAATTAAGATAAAAAATGCCAACGGCACCGTAAGAATTTTTGTTCTCGATAATAAGCCTTTGAGAACAAACGACTTTTAAAGTCAGTTTGATAAATTCTTTTTGTATTTATAATCTATAACAAAAAATTTTTTTTGTCATTAAACTTGTAGTTTAAAAATTTATTTTAAAAACAAAAAACCTCCAACACAAACTTTATCTGTGATGGAGGTTTTATTTTGCAAACTTATTTTTTATTCAACAATTTTGCAAACATCTATCCATTGAATAAAGTTTGAATATTTTTCAAGTTCTTCCATTGTAAATTCAATCGCTGAATTTGAACTTCCACAAGCTGGAAAAACTGTTTCAAATCTTTTTAAAGATTCATCAAGATAAACTTTTACGCCTTCCTTTACAGCGAAAGGACAAACTCCACCAACTGCATGTCCTATCAAAGATTCTGCTTCATCAAAAGAAAGCATTTTTGCTTTGGCTTTGAAAAATGATTTGTATTTTGCGTTATCGATTTTTGTGTCACCTGCAGTAACAATCAAAATCACATCATCTTCAACATGAAAAGAAAGAGTTTTTGCAATTCTACAAGGTTCACAATTTAGCGCCTTTGATGCAAGTTCCACAGTTGCACTAGAAACTTCAAATTCTAAAATGCGATTTTCAATTCCGAAAGATGAAAAATATTCTCGTACCTTTTCAATAGCCATAGCATCATCACCTTAGAATGAATATGAATAACTAAAAGCAATTCTTTCAAACCACCATTCTCGTCCGTTGTAGTTCAAGTTGAAATTTGTTGCATCGTCTCCTCGGTCTGAAGAAAATCCTCGTCTACTTGAAAATCTACTTTGAATTGTTAAAGAATGTTTTTCGTTAAATTTCAAAATACAAATAGGATTGATATTTACTCGCATAAATTCAGGATTCCATTCTACATATTTTGCATCAAAACTTGATTCGTTATAATATCCACTCAATTCAAATTGAAGACCAACAGTTTGTAAAACAAGAGGCATTTGATATCCTAAAATTATTTGTGAATAATAATTCCAGCCATTTGCTTTTTCGCCACTTGCTTGCCAAAGCCAAGGAGTTCCTTTTTCAACGCCAGTTAATCCAGTGTACATAATTTCGTAAGTTGCCTGAGTTACAATATGAGTCCAATCGCCAGGTATGATTGCACCTAAATCAAACTGAAATAAATTTGTAAATCTAAATTCATAAAAATAATTTTCAAAAGGATTTAAACTTGCATATCCAGTTTTTGCAGAATCAAGAATTCCCATTCCTTTAATTCCGATAAAATCCCAACCTGTTCCGATTTTTGCACTTGTTGTAAATTTCAAAAATGCAATTGGAGTAAATGAAACAAATAATTGTGGCATGATTGTAACAGGTGAAAGTTCCAAACTTGGTGTGATTGTAACATTGTTGCCTTTTACTAAACCATTTGTTCCAAAAGGAGTTGGAATTTTGTAATCCATTTTTCCAGTAACTCGAGCTTCAACTCCAGAATAAAATCCATCGATAAAAGCAAATCGACTTATATCATTTTGTGGTCCACCCATTACAACAGGTGAAGATTTTGGATAATAAGCAAAATCTGTTACCAAAGAAAAAGATGTTTCTGGTTGTGGTTTTTCAGTAGTTTGTGCAAATACACCAACTGAAATTAAACATAAAATAAATAATAAAAAAATATTCTTCTTCATAATTTCCTCTTATAAAGTAAACTTCAATTAATTATATCATAAGGATAAATATATAAAAAGATTTTTTGTACAAAAAGTATAGAAAATAATAATAACAAAAATCCTAAAACAAAAAAGCCCCACCACAAAACTGTAGCGGAGCTTTTCTTTAACAACACAAATTTTATTGGTTTGCGTAGTTTGTAAAATAGTTTTGAATCAAGATAACTGGAGTTCCTTTGTCTCCAGAACCAGAAGTTAAGTCTGCCAATGAACCAAGAAGGTCTGTTAACTGACGAGGAGTTGTTCCTTGAGTTTCCATTCTTCCCACCAAGTTAGAATCTTTTTCCTTGATTCTCTTAATCATTGCTTCTTTTAGTTCATCACCAGATAAATCTTTAAATTCGTTATCTGAAAGATATTTTAATTTCAATTCGTTTGGAGTTCCAACCAAGCCACTTGTGAAAGCTGGTGAAACAACAGGGTCTGCCAATTCCCAAATTTGACCTTGTGGGTCTTTGAAAGCACCGTCGCCGTAAACCATAACTTCAACATTTTTTCCGTATTTTTCTTTGATACGAGCTTGAACATCATCAACAAGTGGCTGACAGTTTCTTGGGAACAATTTTACAGAATTTGCAGTTGCAAGGTTTGAACCTAAAAGCCCAAAGTTTTCGTTGTAACCAGAACCATCAACTGATTCAGTTAGCAATTCGTCTAGGCAGTAAACTTTTTTTACACCTGCTTGTTGCAAATTTTTTTTATCTCTTTTTCGCTTGTGGATAGAAGCCACGATTACATTATCAGCAAATTTCAAAATTGCTTTTGGGTCATTTGCCAAAATGATTTCGCAAGGACATTCACAAGTTTCTTTGTAAAATTCGATATAATCAACACCTGTAAATTGGTGAATTGTATTAGGGAAAATTTTGTGAAATTCATCAGCTGTAAAAACATCAGAATAAGGATTTACGCCAGAATCAAAAAGTGCGTCTTCTGAAATTAAGTGATTTCCAACTTCATCACCAGGATAAGAAAGTTGGATAACAAGTTTTTTACAGCCACGAGAAATTCCTTTCAAAAGCATTGAAAAACGGTTACGGCTCATGATTGGGAAAATCAAACCAACTGTTTCATCACCGAATTTTGAAGAAACATCTTTTGCAATTTGGTCAGCAGTTGCGTAGTTACCTTGAGAAATACCTACAACAGCTTCTGTAATTGCGATAACATCTTTGTCTTGAAGTTGAATATTTGCTTCTTCAACACATTTTCCAACAGAATCCACAACGATAGAAGCTAAATCATCGCCCATTTTGATAATCGGAGTTCTAACACCTCTAGAAATTGTTCCACTATATTTCATATAAAACCTCTTTTCAGCTTTGAAAAGCTGGTAAACTATTAGGGGAGGAAAACCCACTCAGAGTCCGAAGGCCGTTGGTTTTCCTCCCCTAAAACCCCACCATTCCTCGGCCACGGCTTAGGGTTCCACCCTAAGAACCCAATAGATTTTCCAAAAGAATTTTTACTTCATTATATTATCAAAATACTTGATATAAGTAAAATATATATTTATTATACTAATCATAATTTATACTTATATTAAAATCAAACTGAAAAGGGAAAAATCACTTATGATACAAGATTTAAATCTTTTAAGAGTTTTTTATTATGTAGCCAAAACCGAACAAATCTCAAAAGCAGCCGAAATCCTAAATGTTTCACAACCAGCTATAAGTCAGCACATTAAAACTTTAGAAGACCAAGTGGGATTCAACTTATTTTCTCGTTCAAAAAAAGGCGTAAAACTCACCAACGAAGCCCAAGAAATTTTTAGTTACTGTAAAACAATTTTTGCCCAAGTAGAATCAATAAATCATACATTAGAAAACATCAGTTCTTTAGACACAGGAACTTTAAGAATTGGAGCCTCCGACACAATTTGTAAATATTATCTTATTGATAAACTAAAAAACTTTGAGGAACTTTATCCAAAAATTCGCTATCGAGTTACAAACTGTACCACAACAGAATCATTAAATTTACTAAAAAATAATGATGTAGATATTGCCTTTGTTCACACACCAGTTGCAAATCAACATTTTACTTTTCAGCATTGTTTAACCTTAGAAGATTTTTTTGTTTGTAGCAAAGATTTTGATTGTTCTAAAATCACTCATCTTGCAGACCTTACAAAATATCGTACTCTTTTGCTAGAAAAATCCAGCCATTCCCGAAAATTCTTAGACGCAAATCTTTTACGATACAATGTGGAACTTCGCCCAAAATTTGAACTTGCATCCCTTGACCTTCTAATTGAGTTTGCAAAAAAAAACATGGGAATAATTTGCGTTTCAAAACAATACATCACAAAAGAATTGGAAAACAATGAACTTAAAATCATCAATTTGGAAGAAAAACTGGAGCCCAGAGCCATCAGCCTAGCCTTTGACAAACACACAATTTCAAAAGCCGCAAAAAGGTTTATGGAATGTTTGTAAGGTAAATTCACACATTTTTTGAAGAACAACTTTATTCAAAATAAGCCTGATATGGAACTTCGATTCTAGGCTCACCAGAAAATGAAACACCGTAACTTCCTTCACTTGGAAGATTATTTCCTAAAATAGCTTTGTCAAAATAAACGGTTGCATTGTACAAACCTGTTATATCAACTTTTCCGTCAAAATTTCCATTTCCAGTAATTTTTCCACGAGTGATAATTTCACCGTTAAAAATCCAACCTTCTTCATCACAATAATTTTCGTAACGAATAGTTACCAAGCCACCTAAACCACTTATTTTGGCATGATAAAAAACTTTACCGCTGATGTTCCCTGCAACTTCTTCTTTTCCAAGTTTTGCAATATTAGGCTTTTTATTTAACAAATTTATTTTTTTATAACTTTCATTTATTTTGTGATTAAACAAAACAAAAAAATCTTTGTGATTTAATTTTTCAAATCCAAACAATGATGAAATTAAAACAAACATTAAAATTGATAAAAAGACTTTCTTTTTCATAAATCCTCCAAATAACTAATATAATAATAGCACTTTTTGAAGGATTTATGTAAAATTTAGACAAGTTTTCTTTATTGTTTTTTAGTGTTGTTGTCTTTAAAAAATTGAATTATCTTTCCTAAACTAAATTTAACTTTTATTCCGTATTCAAAATTGTTTGTTAATTGATCTTTTATTATTCCTTTTTGATCTTGTGGATTTACAATAAATCGATATCCCCCAAAAATATCTATCATCACAATATCAAAAAAAGACTGCTTCCATCCAATTAGAGGATAAAGAGAAATTACACAATCTTGATTATTTTCTTCTGTTATCGAAGAACCTTTGTACATAAAAAATCCAGTTTTACACTGAAGACCAGAATAAAACCAATCTAAGCCCCGTAAAAAAGGATAATATAAAATTTCTCCTGTAATCCCCACCGAAGTTAAAACCATCTTAGGATTTTTCATCCATATGGTCATATGAGAAAGTCCGCCCTTTACAGCAATTCCTCTAAAAATTTCTCTCTCGTAGGTAAAGCCAATTCCCCACCCATTATTCTTTATACCTTTAGCTAAATATCCTGTATCAAGAGAAAAAATCTGTTTTGTATTTTGAGTCTTTGAAAAAAGAGGAAAATTTATCACAACAAATAAAAATGTAATTATAAAAGAAAATTTCTTCATTGTAGTAGTTTACAATATGAATGTTAAGGTTTTGTTAAAAATCTCCGTTCATAGATTTGATAAAACAAGACATCTAGACGGAGATTATAACTAAAATATATTTTTAACTTAATTAAATAGATTTTCGATTTCTTTGTCTGATTTGATTTTCTGAATTTGAATGTCTAGTTTTGACTCATCAAGTGCTTCATAAAAATCTTTTACTTGATATAAATCAAAATACAATCCATCAATTTTGTAAGTAATAAACTGATTTCTACTAGCAGAAACTTTATTAGAGTATAATACTAATTGGTGCCTTGTTGTATTTTGAGAAAAAAACATAAAATTTAAGTCAAATCCATCAGAATTACACCATTCGTCTCCAAATTTCCAAACTACTTTTGTCTTAATTTTTGATTCGGGAAGTTCTTTTTCCAATTTAGTAGATTTCTCTATTGCAAGTTTTTCCCATTCAAAATACTTATTAAAATTTTTGCACATCAAAATCAAATCTTCTTTGCTAAGAACAATCCAAGCAGTATTAATCCAATCAGAAATATAAAAATAAAATTGATTATTTTCGTCATCGTATCTTATTTGAAAATCCTTATCTATCAGATTTTCAAAAATTGAATTATATTCACTACATTTTCCCGAATACAAAGTATATTCACCTGCAAAAACACTACAAATAAGACAACATAATACCAATATTAATATATTTTTTTTCATAAAAAATCCCCTACAACCTATATTTTTTTTAGAATTCAATATCTGTAATTTTTATTTCAGCAGAACCTTCTTCCCATTCACTTGGAACATTATCTGCTTTATAATAACTACCTCTTTCCATTTCCCAAATACGATTAGGTTTTAGAGATTTACCGTTATCATTCCAACTATATTCACTTATAGGAGTAAATTTATCTTCAGAAATTATATTTCCAAAATTGTCTTTAAAATATACAGTAAGTTGAACTTTTTTTAGTTCTTTATTTCCATTGTTTTTTAATTTGAAAACAACACCAGCATCCTTTCCTCCAAAATATTGTTCATAGTATTTTGAAACAAAATCATATACTATAATATTTGAGATATAATTTATTTTATCAACAACAATATTTTTCTTAAAAAGAATTTCTTCATTAGATGGATCAATATTTAAAATCTCATCATATTTTAATACTAAAAGTTCAAGATCACCCTCTTCTTCTGTTTTCTTTACTTCGTCTATCAGTTGCTTTATTTTATTTTCTTTTTCCCAATTAAAAAAAATTACCCATTGCCCATTCTCTTTTATAAGAAAATAGGATTTTTCTATAGTTTTCCTTGAAACATTATTTTTCATTTTATCGGATCTTTTACTCAATTCATCTTGACTTGCTCCTGAAAAAGCTGCGCTAAACATTTCTGAAATTGCAGTTGAATAATCATCGTGAGTTATTTCTACTTTTACAGTTGCACTTTCATCATTTTCAACAGTATCAAGAATTTTAAAAACTGTACTTTTTCTCACAGCATCTGTGAAAAGCAGACCAAATTCAGCATTTTCTTCATTTTTGAATTCTTCTAGAGATTTTATTTTTTTATCACTTTCTGAAAGCAATTCATATGCTATATCATAATCGGATTTTGATTCAGCTTTTAAATATTTTGCAACTGTGTCAGAAGGTTTATAATCCCCACATGATACAATAACAATACAAAAGTAGAAAAAAAACACAAAAGTAAATATCTTTTTAAAATCCATAATGATTTTCTCCTTATAATAAATAATTTTAACTGTATAAACACTTTTTAAGCAATTTATACCTATATAGTTTATGTTATTATAAACCCAATGCCTATATAATTCAAGTATATTTTAACTAGATAGGCTATGAATTACGAAGAAATTGGTAAACGAATAAGAAAATATAGAAAACTCAAAAATCTATCTCAAGAACAGTTGGCAGAAAAAATAGATATATCTACAACTCACATGAGTCATATTGAAACTGGTAGTACAAAATTAAGTTTACAAGTATTGGTTGATGTTGCAAAAGTTTTAGAAGTGAATACAGACGATTTAATTTTTGAAAAGAAGCCTCAATTTATGATTGATACAATAAATAATCTACTTTCAGAATGTAACGAAAATCAACTAGCATTCATAACAGATATTGTAAAATCCACAAAAGACGCTTTAGAAAAATACGAAGAGAAATAAGCACAAAAAATCCCACTCCCTCTCGCACAAACAAGAAGAAAGTGAGATTTTATATCAAGAACAGAAATTGCGTAGCAATTTCGAATCCGTGTGATAACTATTAAAGATTATAATACTTTTCAAACTCAGCAGGAGTTGGAATTGCGTTCATTTCGCGACATTCAGCGCGTTTTGTTGCGATGAATTTTGTTAAAAGTTCTTCTGGGAAAACCCCACCAGCTGTCAAATAATCGTGATCTTTTTCCAAAGCATCTAAAGCTTGGTCTAAAGAAGTTGGAAGACTTGTCAACTTTGCTTTTTCTTCATCAGAAAGAGTGTACAAGTTCATATCATAAGGGCCCCACCCGTTTGCGTGTGGATCAATTTTGTTTTTAATTCCGTCGATACCTGCCATCAAAATTGCAGCATAAGCAAAATATGGATTACAAGTTGCATCAGGGTTACGAATTTCAAATCGGCGCATTTTTGGTGATTTTGCGTAAGCAGGAATACGAATAACAGCACTTCTGTTTGAAGTTGCATAACCAACTGTAACAGGAGCTTCAAATCCAGGCACAAGTCGTTTGAAAGAGTTTGTACTTGGGTTTGTGATTGCACATAAAGAAGCAATATGTTTTAAAAGACCACCCATAAAATAATGAGCAGTTTGGCTAAGATTTGAATATCCATTGTCGTCAGAGAAAACTGGCTCGCCGTCTTTCAATAAAAGCATGTGAACATGCATTCCACTTCCAGCTTCGCCCATAACAGGTTTTGGCATAAAAGTTGCAGTTTTGCCATATTTTGCAGCAGTATTTCTGATAATGTATTTAATCATCATTGAAGCATCTGCCATTTTTGACATTTTTCCAAGTTGAGGTTCAATTTCAAATTGACCAGCAGCTCCAACTTCAGGATGATGATATTTTACATTGATTCCCATTTCTTCCATTAACAAGCACATTTCGCTACGACATTCATAACTTGCATCAAAAGGTTTTGCAACATGATATGCTTTTTGTTTTGGAATAACACATCCCATTCCTTCAACATCGCTGTTCCAATGAGCTTGATTTACATCAATTTCCATTCCGATTGCATTTGGAGCAACCTTCCAGCCCACATTGTCAAATAGATAAAATTCAAATTCTGGCAAAATCAACATTTCATCAGCAATTCCAGAATCTTGCATATATTTTTCGGCAGCTAGAACGATATTTCTAGGATACTGAGCCAAAGGACGATTTTCCTTATCGATAATCATTGCGTTTCCAGTCATAGAAAGAGTTGGAATTTCGCAGAAAGGGTCGATACAAGCAGTATCTGGATCTGGAATAAAAACCATATCACTTTTTTCAACAACTGCGTATCCGTAGTTTGAAGCATCAAACCCAATTCCACTTTTCATTGTATCTTCAGAAAAGTTTTTTGCAGGAATTGTAACATGACGGAATTGCCCGTTGATATCCACCATTTTAAAATCTACCATTTTGATATCATTTTCTTCTATTAATTTCATGATATCTTTTACTGAATTAGCCATATATCCTCCAAAAGTCCAAAATGTAACTTGATTCTTCCATTATATAAATATTTTTTAGCGATTTCAACAGGAAATTTTCTCTCAACTTTACATAAAACAAAAATTTTTCAAAAAAATTTCATTTTTCTCTTGCTCATTACGCTGCGTAATATTGTAGAATGTCAGTATCAAGGATGAAAACTTGATAAACTTTCTTGCAGGAGTGATTTTATGCCAACACAAAATATGTATTCAACTGGAGAAGTTGCAAAAATCTGTGGAATTACAATTAGAACAGTTCAATATTACGATAATCGTGAATTGGTTGTTCCAAGTGGAATTTCGGAAGGAGGAAGACGACTTTATTCAAACGACGATTTAGCAAAAATGAAAATCGTATGTTTTTTGCGAGATTTAAATATCCCCATAAAAACAGTTTCAGAAATCTTAAAAGAAAAAAATTCTAAAAAAGTTATTTCACTTTTGCTAAAGGAACAAAAATTAATTTTACAAAATGAAATTAATGAAAAAGAAAACAAACTTAAAATCCTAAATGGCTTGGAAGAATGTTTGGAAGATTCGTTGTCAGAAGATTTAATAGAACGAGTTAACAAGAAGGTGGAAGAAATGGAAAACGCAAAAGACAAAAAAGCTTTACAAAAAATTAGAGGAATTATGATTGGAGTTGGAATTCCTTTAGAAATTATTGAAATTGCAACTTTTATTCTTGGGCTAAAAACTGGAATTTGGTGGCCTTTTGCAATCGGAATGGTTCTTGTAATCATCGGTGCGATTTTTATCAGTAAATTTTATTTTACAAAAATAAATTATATCTGCCCTGAATGTAACAAGGTTTTTAAACCAAGTTTTAATGAAGTTTTTTGGGCAAATCACACACCAACTACACGAAAATTAACTTGCCCTCATTGTAAGATAAAAAGTTTTTGTGTAGAAACAACAAGAGAAATTGATGCTGAATAAAAATCAACATCAAGTAAATAAATCAATTTTCAACAAATAATAAACAACAAAGGAAATTTTTATGGAAAACTTAAACAACGAAAAACAAACAAAAAAAACTTTTTGGCAAAAAATTAAAAAGCCATTTTTCTTTACACTTGCATTTTTGCCAATCATCATAGTTGCATCAATTTTCACTGGTCTTTACTCATTTGCCTTATATCCACCAGAAATGTTAGAAGAAGCAATCGCAGCAGTTGGAAGCAAAACAATGTTCATGTTAGTTACTGCAATTCAGAATGTTGCTACAATTGCCTTTGCAACTTTCTTTGGATACATCCTTGCTGAAAAACTTGGGCTTATTCGTTCTATAAAAAAAGATGGAAAAATAAAAATTTTTGAAAAAAGAGCAGTTTTGGTAACTTGCATTGTTTCAGTTATTTGCGGAATTTTATTCAGCTTAGATTATTGGACATTTGGAGCAGTAATTCCACAAATTCAACAAGCAGACGGACTTGGACTAACACCAATATCTTTTGTTGCAAGTATTCTTTACGGCGGAATTTGCGAAGAACTTATGCTTAGACTTTTTGTGCTTTCACTTTTTGCTTTTATTATCTGGAAAGTATTTTTTAGAAAATCAGCAAAATTACAAGCAGAAAATAATTCTCAAGCACAAATTCCTCCTGTAGTATTTTTGATTGCAAACATTGTTGCAAGTTTACTTTTTGCAGCAGGACATTTACCTGCAACACAAGTTACCTTTGGAATAACTCCGCTTATCTTATTCAGATGCTTTTTATACAACGGCGGAATGGGATATATTTTTGGATGGCTTTACATAAAATACGGGTTGCAATATTCAATGCTTTCTCATGCCTTGTGCCATATTGTAAGCAAAGTAATTTGGTTATTATTTATATAAAAAACAATTTGACAGATAGATTTTAACATAATAAAATATAATTAGTAGAAATATCTATTTCAAACTGTTTTTTTTAGGAGAGTTTCAAGATGAAAGAGACACACGGAACACAAGAAGTTGAAGTTGTTGCAGGAAGAAATGTAGTAGTTTCAGCAGGAATTGGAAAAACAAATGCAGATGACCTAAAATGGTTGATGTCTACTGTACTTTCAAAAGTTGGTGCATGGAAAGATTCAGGTTGGGCTTATGTCGCAGATTGTACAAAAATGGAACCAGTTGGACCAGGTGAAATTGGGCAACTTGTTGAAATGACAAAAGCATTTGTAGAAGCAGGATGTAAAGCATTTGGATTTGCAGAAGGCGATTCTCTTATGCTAAAAGTTCAAACAAAGAAAAATACACAAATGTCAGACACAGGCGTTATCGAAGGTCACTTTGCAACAGTACCAGAAGTTCTTGAGTGGCTAAAAACAGATATGAGTTTATAATTCATTTAGATAATTGAATTTGAGTGCATCCAATTTTTTAATAAGTTGGATGCATTTTTTTTAAAATTCAAAAGGAACGCTAAATTCCATAATTTCGTTTGTAGTAGGATGAGTAAATTTTAAATAAAATGCTTGTAAACAAAGTCTCTCATCAGAAAAAATTTTTCCGTAAAGTCTATCGCCAACGATTGCAAAACCCAAACCTTTTTCGTGAGCAGAATGTAAACGCAACTGATGAGTTCGCCCCGTAATCGGCATAAATTCCACACGAGTTCGCCAAATTGAATCTTGTTGATGTTCACCTTGCAAAAAACTTTCGTCCAAAGAAAATTCTTCTATTAACTTCCATTCTGTAGTTGCCATTCTTCCGTATTCTTCATCGTAAATTTGATATGGACGATTATCTAAATCAACTCGCATCGGAAATTCAATTTTTCCACAAGTGATATTTTCAAGTCGCTCAGAGAGTTTTCCTCTAAGCAAAGCCTGATATTTTTTTTCAACTTTTCTATCTTGAAACTGAATCGAAAGGTTACGATGAGATTCCTTTGTTAATCCCAAAACCAAAATCCCAGAAGTATCCATATCCAAACGATGAACCGAAGGTTGCTCAATGCAATCGGGAATCAATTTTCTAACTCGCGTGCTTATGCAGTCAAATTTATCTTCGCCTTTCCCAGGAACAGACAAAACTCCAGAAGGTTTATTTACAACAATAATTTGTTCATCTCTGTATAAAACTTCTAATCCCAGCATTTTGGGTAAAACATAACCACATTTTTCATCACATGGAGGATAAAATTCTTTGTGCTTTTTCAAGGCTGAAGATGGCTCTTTCCCGTAAAAAAATTCTGCAAGACTTATAGGTTGCAATCCTTTTTTGTATGCGTGATTTAACAATTTTGGAGCACAACAATCCCCTGTTCCCGTTGGAAAATTAAAATTTTTTGGGAACAAGGCGTTTTCTAATTCCAATTCTTTTTGTAAAGTTTTGTAAGTTTTTACTGAACCGTCAAAACAAGTAAATTCGTAGAATCCGTAAATATTTTGCAAAGATTCTTGAGAAAGTTCTTTTCGTTTTTTTCGTAAATTATGAAGGATTTTTCCGTCTTCGCCATAAATTTTATTTTGCAAAGTAAGTTCTTCAATTTGACTTGTTAATTTTTTGATTTCTGGGTCAGCACGATTCACTTCATTTTGCCATTTTTCTACTTCAAAACAAGGATTTACCCAACCTGGAATTTGCCAATTTCCGTTGTACTGCCCCGAAAATGCTTTTAAAACTACAGTTTTATTTGTATCTGGAATTTTACAAACCAAAACTCCCATCATCAAACCACATTCATTCAAAACATAATCAAGACTGAATTTTGGATTTCTAAATTCTTCATTTACACAAAAATCCATACAGCCATATTTTTCAAGTTGTTCAATGAGTAAAATACATTCTTTTTTTGCTTCATCTTGGGAAAACGGAGGAAACATTTACTTTACAAAGCCTTTTTAGAAAAATTAGCAAGATAAGTTGCGAATTTCCATTGTATCATCAGATTTTGCAACAAAAACGATTGGCTTGTTTTTTGTAAAAAATCCAGTTTCTACAACGCCTGTAATCGAATTGATTTTTTCTTCCATTTCTACAGGCTTTACAGGATTTTGCCAAAGACAATCTAAAATTTGATTTCCGTTATCTGTTACAACTGGACCGCATTTTCTAACGCCTTCACGCAATGTACATTTTGCACCAAGACTTTCAAGTTCTCTAACGATAGAAACTCTTGCTTCTGGGATAATTTCTACAGGAAGTGCAAATTTTGTTCCTAAATCACAAACAGCTTTTGATTCATCAGCGATAATCACATATTTTTTTGAATTATACGCAACGATTTTTTCTAAAAGAAGTGCAGCTCCGCCACCTTTTATAAGGTTTGCATCACCATCAATTTCATCTGCACCATCAATTGATAAATCTAATTCACCTTTGATTTCTGGAGAGTTCATAGAAAAAACTGGGATTCCTAAATCTTGACAAGCGATAGTTGTTTGAAAACTTGTAGAAACAGCCTTAATGTTTGACAAAGTTCCGTCTTGAATACGAAGTGCTACTTGCTTTACAGCGTGCATTGCAGTAGAACCAGTTCCAAGACCGATTTTCATTCCAGAAAAAATCAAATCTTTTTCAATTAAAGTATCGATTGCTACTTTTCCAACCTTTTCTTTTTGTTCATTCTGATTTAGTGTCTTCATATTTTACTCCAGTAAATAATTCAAATTGTTTATATCCTTGATATTTTAGCATATCAAATCCATTTGAAGTTTTGCATCCAGCCATTTGCGCTCTATTCAAAATTGGCGTAACTTGCGGATGGTAAATTATATCGTAAACGCTTTCGTATCCTTTGAAATTGTAAAAATAAATTGGATCGTTTGTTTCGTCAGAAATTTCTTTTTCGCCTACTGCTAATCCCATGGAAGTTGTTTGAATAATAAGTGAAGAATACAATTCCAATTTTGATAAAGATTCAGAAGTTAAAGGCGCATAATCAAATCCGTATTCTTGAGCAAGAGATTTTGCTTTAGAAACAGTTCTGTTAAAAATACAAGCCTTTCCTTTCAATTTTTTTATAACATACGCGATTGCTCTAGCAGCTCCACCAGCGCCAATAATTGCAACTTTGCATCGGCGTAAATTTTTTACACCAAGAAATTCCAAAAGTGAACGCTGGAAACCTTCTGCGTCTGTGTTGTAACCTAACCAATCTTCACCATGACGAATAATTGTATTTGAAGCTCCAATATCGCCAACTGATTCAGAAATTGTTGTTAAATGTGGTAAAACTTCTTCTTTATGAGGAACTGTAACAGACATTCCTTGGATTCCAACTTCTTGTGCAAATTCTAAAGCTTCTTCAATTTTTTTTGCGCGAACTGGAATATACAAAGAATTCATCCCGTGTTTTTTGTATCCAGAATTGTGAAGTTCTGGACTTGCAGTTGCATTTAATGGATATCCTGTAATTCCGTAGAGAGTTGTTCTATCATCAATATTTCTAAAATTATAAATTTCGTTCAAAGTGATAGGATCGATTTGCCCGATTTCAGATAAAATTGAACCTTCTTGTTTTGGTGAAGTATAAGTGATACAAGAATTCATTTTATTTGCTAAAATTCTTGTTGCTTGTCCTAAAGGCCCCATGGCAATAAGGATATGTTCAAAATCTGTAATTGATTTTGCTTGTTTGAACATTTGAGTTACATCAGACAAAGATTGTGGCATACAAGCAATTTTAGGAATTTCAAATCCAGTTGTTCTCATTTTTTGCATCATATCTGCAATATTTGTTACCATGCCAGTCATATTATGATAACTACGAATGATTTTTGTACCGAAAGCTAAAGCCGCATCTTGCAAACTTGAAACAAAATAATCAGATTCCATATCGATATATGCAAAGTTTTTTCGGCTATCTTGTTCGGCGTAAGCTAAAGCACGAGCAAAAAGTGTTGTTCTTGAAGATTCACCTGCATCGTACAAACCGCCATCATTCATTCTGCGAATTGTTAAAATACAAGGTAAACCTGCAAGCTCTGGAAACTTCCTAATATGAAGTCTTTCGTCTGGCAAAAGATAATCAACACGAAGTTCCGCTATATCAATATAACTTCTGTAAGTTTCAATTAAATCTAAATCTTCTTGAATTGTCTTTCCTGTAAGACACAAACAAACTTTTGAACGCAACATATAATTGAGAATACTTTAAAAATCTGTATTTTTCAATATCAAAAGATAAACTTAGTTATTTTCTGAATAAGCCTTTCTTACAGCTTTTGCTAATTGGTCAGCACAAGAAGTAGAACGGCCACCACAAGAATTTCCTTTCAAAGTTGATTCAATGTAGTCTACGGTTTTTCCTTCAAGTAACTTTGAAATTGCTTTTAAATTTCCGTTACATCCGCCATTAAAACTGATGTTTGTAATTACATCGCCATCAATATCAAAATTGATTTGTCTTGCACAAACATTTTCTGTGTTATAGGTATAATTCATAAATTCAGTTTAGCATTTTTAATATTTTTTTGTCAAAAGAAATTATTTTTATAAAATAAAAACGACTTGCCAAAATTGAATTTTATTTCAAAAATGACAAGTCGTAAATTTTAATCAAGAAGAAAAAATCAATCTTTTACGATTTTGTTTTTTCTTTTCTCGGCGATAATAAGCGGGATTACAAAAAATCCCACAGTTCCGATAGCAACGATTGCAACATAAGAAGCAGGATTTCCGATTGGAAGTTGAGCAGGTGGCACAAAAGATAGAACAAGTGCAAACAAAGCTGCTAAAATTCCTATCACACACAACAAACTTAATGCAGGTGCTTTGTAAGGGCGTTCCATATTAGGTTGAGTTTTGCGCAAAACGATGGCAGCAAGATACATCATCAAATACATAATGATATAAACTGCAACTGTCAAAGCTGAAAGCAAGAAGAATGCAACGCTTACATCTTTCATTACAAAGTACAAACATGCCAAAATTGTTACGATAATTCCTTGAATTAGCATCATATTTTTTGGAGCACCAGCTTTTGTTGTTTCTGCCAAAGATTCTGGTAAAATTCCATCTTTTGCTGTGCTTAACAAACCTTTACTTGGACCAGAAATCCAAGATAAAACTCCCCCCAAAGAACCGAATGCAACACAGAAAGCCAAGATGTACAAAGCCCATTTCATTTTTACAGAAGCTAACATTGTTGAAAGAGCTTGCATCAATCCAGATTCAAGTTGAAGTTGTGAATTTGGAACAACCGCCGCAATAGCCAAAGAGCCAAAAGTGAACAAAGCAAAAACGATTATTGCTGAAATAAAAATCGCAGTTGGATATTGTTTTTTTGGATTTTCCATTTCAGAAGCGTGAACTGCCTGAACTTCAACACCAGCAAATAACAAAATAATCCCTGAAAGATACGAAAGATTATTTAGATTTGACAAATTTGGAAACCATCTTGGAGAAACTTTCCCGTCTACAACTGTTGCAACTGCAGTTTCTGCCGCAGTAAGTTCTTCAAAGCCAAGAGGCTTTTTCATCATCACCCAAACAATTCCAAGGATGATAACAATTACACCAGGTAAAACTGTTCCTACGATAAATCCCCAACTTGTTACTTTTGAAAGAAGTTTTGTTCCTCCAAAAGCGATAAAAGTTGCAATCCAATAGAAGATAATAATGAAAAGACCTGTATATCGACCGTTGTTTGCAAGTTCAGGCTTTCCAATTCCGTATGCAATAGCAGCCGCAGCAAAAGCTAAAACTGTAGGATACCAAACAACATTCTGAATCCATTGAAGCCAAATTGCTGTAAATCCCCATTTTTTACCAAAAGCAGCACCTACCCAACGATAAACACCTCCGCCTTGTCCTGAAAAAGCACTTCCTAATTCTGCAGAAACAAGTGCCGCTGGAATCAAAAAGAAAATCGTTGCAAATGCTATGTAAAAAAACATAGTCATTTCTTCGGCAGCCATCATTGGTAGACCACGCAAACTGATAACAGCAGCAGCGGTCATAAAAGCCATTGCACCGGTTGTTATAAAACCCTTTTTCTTAGTTTCCATATCTTACCTTCCGTGATTAAAACTTCCCTTAGGATGAGCTACTTTACATCCATGTTTTGCGTGAGGATTTTCCATGAGCTTTTTTACAGCGCGTTCAATATCCTCAAGTAAAAGTTCCATTAAATCGAAAGTACAGCCATGACGAATTAAAACACGCTGAACTACAACTTTTTCGCAATTTGCTGGTAAACTATAAGCTGGAAGTAACCAACCTCGTTCTCTTAAAACATCAGAAAGTTGATATAAGTCAAAAGGAACTTTTTCGCTTGATTCTCCATTACAGTTGTCTGCATGTTTCAATTTCCAAGTTACCGCAGGAATTCCTTTTTTAGAATCGCAATCGTAAACCATTTCAAAAATTCCCATCTTTTCAATTCCTTGAGCAAAGAATTTTCCAACATCGTAACAACCTTGCTGAACTTTTTTATAGCCTTCCCGTCCAAGTCTTAACAAGTTGTAATATTGGCAAACAATTTGTCCTCCAGGTCGTGAAAAGTTGATTGCAAAAGTTGGCATATTTCCACCAAGATAATTTACATTGAAAACTAAATCCTCTGGCAAATCCTTTTTGTTTCCCCAAACAACCCAACCACAACCTAAAGGTGAAAGTCCAAATTTATGCCCAGAAGTACTAATTGATTTTACTCGCGGAATTCTAAAATCCCAAAGTAAATCTGGAGCACAGAATGGAGCTAAAAATCCGCCACTTGCACCGTCAACATGAATTGGAATATCCCAACCTTTTTCTTTGTGCAATTTATCCAAAGCATCAGCAATTTCTTTTACAGGTTCAAATTGTCCAGTAAAAGTGATTCCCAAAGTAACTACAACTCCGATTGTATTTTCGTCACAGCGCTTAATCACTTCTTCAGCATTTGAAATGTAGCGATTATTTTCCATTGGAATTTCACGCAATTCAACATCCCAATAACGGGCAAATTTATGCCAACAAACTTGCACAGGTCCACAAATTAGATTTGGTTTATCTGTGGATTTTCCTTGTGCCTTACGAGCATTTCGCCATCGCCATTTCATTGCCATTCCACCCAGCATACAAGCTTCGGATGAACCAGTTGTAGATGTTCCCGTAGCTTCTTCCGGATTTGCGTGCCACATATCAGCAATGATGTTTACACAACGAGATTCAATTTCGGCAGTTTGAGGATATTCGTCCTTATCAATCATATTTTTGTCGATACAATCGTCCATCAAGCGATGAATTTCATCTTCAACAAAAGTTTGACAGAAAGTTGCCAAGTTTTGCCTAGAATTTCCATCCAACATAAGTTCATCTTTTATAAGTTGATACATTGTTTTTGGATCAGATTCTTTTTCTGGCATTTTAGTTTTGCTTAAGGGCTTTGTTGCCCCAGTTTTATCAAAAATATCATCATTATTTGATGATTTCATTGTATGTAAAGCCATGTTTCTCCCATATTGAAAACTAACTTTCAAAAGTAGCGTTTTCAATTTCCTTTAAATTAGTCTAAACGATATTAGGCGCCTTTTTATATCGTTTATTCTAAGTGTAGGTTATGAAAAAATGGATTTCAAATTTTTGAAAAATATTTTCAGAAAGTTTATTTTATCTTTCAAACTTCTTTATTTTGCGTTATAATTCTTTCTATGATACCTTTAAGAAAAGATGTAAAACAATCAGATAAGTGGGATTTAACTTCCCTTTTTAAAACAGATGAAGAATGGGAATCTTCTCTTTCAAAAATTTCAGAACTTGCAGATAAAATTGCTGGATTTCAAGGTGAAATGAAAGGTTCTGCAGAAAAAATGTTAGAAGTTCTCAAATTAAATGAAGAAATGGAAAAAATCGCAGAAACTTGTGGTTCTTACGCGTTTTTGCTTACCGCAAGTGATGCAAGTGATTCTTCTTATCAAGATAAGCAAGGCCGCTACATGATGGTTGCAACTGAAGCACAAACAAAAACTTGCTTTATCATAACTGAAATTCAAGAAATTCCAGAAGACGAACTAAAATCAAGAATGGCTCGTCCAGATTATGCAGATTACAAAATCTTTTTAGAAAAATTGCTTCATCAAAAACCATATATTCTTTCCGAAAAAGAAGAACGACTTTTTGCTCTTCAAGCGGAATCAAGTGGAACTGCAAAAAAAGCTTTTTCTATGCTTACAAATGTAGATATGGATTTTGGAACTGTAAAAACTCCAGAAGGTGAGCAACCTTTAACACAAACAACTTATTCAATTTTTATGGAAAATCCTGATAGAAATATCAGAAAAGAAGCATACACAAAATTCTATAAAACTTTTGATGCTCACAAAAATACCATTGCAACTTTGTACGCTGGAAATGTTCAGCAAGATATTTATCACGCACGAGCAAGAGGATATAAATCTTCGCTAGAAATGGCACTTTATCCAGACAATGTTCCTCAAGAAGTTTACAGAAATTTAATTTCAACTGTTAGAGCTAACTTAGAACCTTTGCACAAATATTATTCTTTGCGTAAAAAAATCTTAAAATTAGACGAACTTCGTCACTACGATGTTTACACACCTTTAGTTTCTGAAGTAAAATGCACAACTCCTTACGAAGATGCAGTTGAAATGTTACGAAACGCCCTTTCTCCTTTGGGAAAAGATTACACAGATATTCTTTGTAATGGACTTTTAAACGGTTGGGTAGACCGATACGAAAACAAAGGCAAACGAAGTGGTGCTTTTTCTGCAGGTGCTTACACAGGATATCCATACATTCTTTTGAATTACAAAAAAGATGTTTTGCGGGATGTTTTCACAATGGCACACGAAGGCGGACATTCAATGCACTCATATTTTTCTTCAAAGTCAAATCCGTTTATGTGCTACGATTACACAATTTTTGAAGCAGAAGTTGCGTCAACTTTTAACGAAGAATTACTTTTCAATTATTTGTTAAAAAATACAACTGACGAAAAAATGAAAGCATATTTACTTTGCACTAGAGCATCAGATATTTTGGCAACTTTACACAGACAAACAATGTTTGCAGAATTTGAACTTAAAACTCATGAACTTGTTGAAACAGGAACTCCACTTTCTGTAGAAGTTTTACGAAGTGAATATCGAAAACTCTTAGAAGCATATTTTGGTCCAGAAATGATTTTTGAAAATGAAAGCGACCTTGAAGGTTTACGAATCCCACATTTTTACAATTCATTCTATGTTTACAAATATTCAACAGGAATTTCTGCTTCTCTTGCACTTGCAGACAGAGTTCTCAATGGCGGGAAATCTGAACTTGATGATTATTACAAATTCCTAAAATCTGGCGGTTCTCGTTATCCAATTGATTCATTAAAACTTGCTGGAGTTGATATGTCAAAGCCAGAGCCAATTCAATCAGCACTAAATAAATTTGCTGATTTAATCAATCAAATTGAATCTTTGGATTTGTAAGAGTATAACTAAAGTTTTAGTCGTTTTGTGCCGATAATTGTAGCAGTAAACTAGAACTTTAAAAATTTTACGGAGTAAAGTAATGGCCAATGCGTCAGATTTTTTAACACTTGAAAAAGTAGATGCTCACAATCACTTAAATTTAGGAATGCGTTACGCATCTTATGTTCCTTGGGCAGGATTTTATATTCCAAATTTTCCACGCAAGATGAATGGTCTTGGAGAAATGCACGAAGTTATCGGACAATACACAAGAAACAGAAGTGCAACAGCAAAAGATGTTCAAGATTTGATAACACTTTCTGTAAAAGATGCCATCGCTGACGGAGTTACAATCCTTGAAGGAAGCTGCGATATCAGTTTTGTAAATCATTGTAACGGAAGCGTAGATAAATATGTTGAATTGATAGACGGAATTGTTAAAAAATTTGAAGGTCAAATTGAACTTCGCCCAGAATTAGGAATGGGAAAACTTTTCGATAAATCAAAAATTGATGCTTGGGTTCCGCCACTACTTGAAAGCGGAATTTTCAAAAGTATCGATTTGTATGGGCCAGAAGTTGAAGACGGAATTGACCAATTCAAATATATTTACGATTTAGCAGGAAAACTTGGAATCAAGAAAAAAGCCCATGTTGGAGAATTTTCTGATGCAAAATCTGTTCGTTGCTTTATTGAATTTTTTGAACTTGATGAAGTTCAACACGGAATTGGAGCTGCCAACGACGATAGCGTTTTGCAATTCATCAAGGATAGAAATATCAGATGTAATGTAACTCCTGCAAGTAATATAATGCTTTCTGCTGTAAAATCTTTAGAAGAACATCCAATCAAAAAGCTTGTTGAGTTTGGCATTCCTGTTACAATTTGTACAGACGACTTACTTTTCTTCAATCGTTCAGTAAGTGAACAATGTGCAGACTTAATCAACGCAAATGTTCTAACTGAAGAACAAGTAAAATCAATTCTTAAACAAGGTGTTGAAAGTTATAAAAAATAAAAAGGTGAGTTTCTTTTTAGCACTATAAATTACATAAAAAAATCCTTGCAAAATACTGAACTTGCAAGGATTTTTCATTTTAGGCTATCGTAAGTAAACCATCAAAAGCATAATATCTGAAGAACGAATCCCAGAAATACGGTTTGCTTGACCTAAAGTTACAGGTCTAATTTTTTCTAGCTTTTGTCTTGATTCAGCAGAAAGCCCCGGAATTTTTGAATAATCAAAATTTTCTGGAATGTGGCAATTTTCCATTTTTTGCAATTTTGCAACTCGTCTTTCTTGCTTTTCGATGTAATGAGAATATTTATAGTCAATTTGTGCTGATTCTAAAATTATTGGGTCGTACAAAGATTCATCAAATTTCTTTCCTTTTTGTAAAAATTCTAAAATCTCTGCTTTCTT
The DNA here is from genome assembly GCA_045645985.1 of Treponemataceae bacterium. Classification (GTDB taxonomy): domain Bacteria; phylum Spirochaetota; class Spirochaetia; order Treponematales; family Treponemataceae; genus RGIG9060. The sequence continues at coordinate 43,946 of JAZRJV010000055.1, read as the reverse complement.
TGCAATTTTGTCCTGAACTTTTTGATATTGTTCATCAGATTTTAACCCGATTTTCCAAGCTTTTTCTGTAAGGCGTTCATCGGCAGTATCGTGGCGTAATTGTAATCGATGTTCAGCACGAGCAGTAAACATTCGGTAAGGTTCTTTTGTTCCCAAAGTTACCAAATCATCAATTAAAACACCGATATAAGCTTCGTTTCTTGCAAGAATCATTGGTTCGTATTCTGTTCCATTTTTTTGAGATTTTACCAAAAGACTTGCGTTAATTCCTGCCATCAAGCCTTGAGCCGCTGCTTCTTCGTAACCAGAAGTTCCGTTGATTTGTCCTGCGTTAAAAAGCCCACTAACTAATTTTGTTTCCAAAGATGGATAAAGCTGAGTTGGCTCGATGTAATCATACTCAACTGCATAGCCCGGACGAGAAACAACAGCATTTTCAAAACCAGGCAAAGTTCTCAAAAATCTATCTTGTACTTCTTCAGGAAGAGAAGAAGAAAATCCGTTCAAATACATTTCTTCAGTTGCAAGACCTTCTGGTTCCAAAAATAATTGATGTCGTTCCCTTTCTGCAAAACGCATAACCTTATCTTCGATAGAAGGACAATATCGAGGCCCTACCCCACTAATTTTTCCGCTGTAAAGTGGAGAGCGACCGATATTTTCACGAATAATTTGATGAGTTTTTTCGTTTGTATAAACAAGATGACAACTTACCATTGGGCGCTCAATTTTCTCTGTATCAAAAGAAAAAGGAACTACAACATCATCACCAAATTGTTCTTCAAGTTGAGAAAAATCAATAGAAGAACGCAAAATTCTTGGTGGAGTTCCTGTTTTTAGTCGACCAATTTTAAAACCGATTTTTTCTAAAGATTCAGTTAAACCGAAAGCACCGATTTCACCAATTCGTCCGTGAGGAGCATCGTATTCACCGATAAAAATTTTTCCGCCTAAGAAAGTTCCTGTAGTAAGAATTGCAGCTTTTACAGGAATTTTTCTTCCGCGTTCTGTAATTAAGGCAGTAAGTTTTTTTCGACTAGAATTATCTTCATTTGTGATTTCTTCAACTTCGATACCAACAACTGTATCTTGCAAGGTATCAAGATTTTCTTGTTTTTCGATAGTTTGTCGAGCAAGTTCAGCGTAGGCAAGTTTATCAGCCTGAGAACGAGGCGCTTGAACAGCAGGTCCACGGCTTTTATTCAACATTCTAAATTGAATCATTGTTTTATCGATAATGTGAGCCATTTCGCCACCAAGTGCGTCAATTTCTCTAACGATATTTCCTTTTGCAATTCCTCCGATAGAAGGATTACAAGACATTCTTCCAATTGAGTCGATTGTTTGAGTAATTAAAAGAGTTTTTAGTCCTAAACGAGCTGCGGCAAGAGAAGCTTCAATTCCAGCGTGTCCGCCACCAACTACAGCAATATCAAATGAATCATAAAATCCAGCCATAAAATTGAGTATACTAAGACTGACGGATAAATGCAATAATTAGCGATAATTTTGTAAATTATTTAATTATTCAAATTCAGGATGTTCAAAAGTGATATATTCGGAACAACCTTTGCTTAAACTACTAGAAATTTCAGATATAGAACTTAGTTTTGATTCTGTTGTTTCAAACAAACCTTGTAAAACATCAAGATTGCGTATATTTATATTTGCATCTTCTGCAATCTCATTATTTTTTTCCCGAATTTCATTCATATGATTTGTAATCTGGGATGCATTCTGAAAAATATCTTGAGAACTTGTACCGATAATATCAGAAATTTCTCTTACAAGTTGTATATTTTGCAATAAGCCATTACTTTTTTGGCTTGTTAAATTTAAAGCTTTTGTAATTTCTTCAACACCAACACAAACACCGTTGATATTTTTATCAATTTGACTAAAAGCTTCTATTGTTTTAGAACTTGCTTCACTGGCACTTTTTATCAGTTCTATAATATCTTTTACAAAATGCCTAATTTCTCTAGAACTAATATCCGAATCCTCTGCAAGTTTTCTAACTTCATCGGCTACAACTGCAAAACCTTTTCCAACTTCACCTGCATGCGCGGCTTCAATTTCTGCATTCATAGCAAGGATTCTTGTTTGTTTAGAAATTTTATTTATTGTAAAAACCATTTCTTCAATTTTGTTTGCTTGGCGTTCAATTTCTTCAATTTGAGTTGCAGAACTATCAACAGCATCTTTTCCTTCGTTGGAAAGAGAAAGTAAAAGTGCTGCGCTTTGATTGGTTTCTACAGAAAGTCTGTCTAGTTGAGAAATTGCAGTTGTCATTTCGTTTAGCGCTTCTGAAGAATTTTCTATCATCATAACTTGAGTTGAAATTTGAGCATCTAACATTTCGATATCTCCACTAATTCCAACAGAAAGCATATTAGTTCTGCTTATCGAATTATCAATATCTTTTAAACTATCCAAAATTAAATTAGAATCTTGTCTTATTTCATCTAAAGAATTTTGGCTATTTTCAATGTTCAAAATCATCTCATCTGAAATCGATTTAAAACCTTTTGATGCATATTTTTGCAACGAAACAATATTTTCAAAGTTACTTACTGTAGATTGCAAAACTTCTCTTGTAGCAGTTTTTTCATCTTTAGCTAAAAGATTTGTAGTTAAATCGCCACTAACAATTTTTTGTTCAGAGACAGTAACAGTTCTAACAGAAATAATAGACTTGATATACGAGATAAGAATAATTATACCACTAATAAACACGGAGAAAAAAGAAAATGAGTAAAAATTGAAGAAGAATAAAATAAATCCTGCTAAAAGCAAAATGCTACTAGCAATAATTAAAAAAAAATTTGTTTTCTTCATAAAATAAGCTCTCTCCATTGAAGTAGTTAAAAACATCTATTTTTACTACTTCCACTTATCTAAGTATCGGAAAACTATTTTTAATTTTTTTAACAATTTTAACTTATAATAACTATATTATAACGCAACTATTTTCCTAAATCAACGGATTTATTGTAGGCACTTTCTACAGCAGAAATTACAGCACTTCTAAAACCTTTTTCTTCTAAAGATTTTACAGCTTGAATTGTTGTTCCACCAGGAGAGCAAACAGCATCCTTTAATTTTGCAGGATGTTCTGAAGTTTCTAAAACCATTTGTGCAGCTCCTTTCAAAGTTTGGGCGGCATAAATATAGGCTTGACTTCGTGGCATTCCCAAAAGAACTGCGGCATCTGCTAAGGCTTCGATAAACATAAATCCATAAGCAGGACCAGAACCACTTACAGCAGTAACCACATCCATCAATTTTTCAGAAACTTGTTCAACTTTTCCAGCACAAGAAAGAATTTCTTTTACAAATTCCACTTCTTTACTAATTTCTGATGAAACATTTTCTTTTGTGCAAAGAGCAATCATTCCTTCGTTTACAGTTGCAGGAAGATTTGGCATAAGTCGAAGGATATTTTGTAAACCACCAGAAATTCCTGCTTGAATAGACATTTGCTCAATTTTTTCAATGCTTAACCCAGCCATAATTGAAATAATTACAGGAAGATTTTTTTCATTTGAAGATAGTCTATCGTTATAAGAATCTTTTATTTGTTCTAAAACTGAAGAAAAAAATGCAGGTTTTACAGCCAAAATAATATGGCTACAATTTTCGATAATTTGAGCATTTGATGTTACAAAGTTTGCACCAAGTTCCAAAGCAAGAGATTTTGCTTTTTCTACATCACCGTCTGAAAGCAAAATTTTTTCGCCACCAACTTTTTTTGCGATTGCTTTAATTAAAGCACCGCCCATCATTCCACAACCGATACAACCGATTTTTATTTCTTTGCTCATTTTTTTCAACCTTATAAAACTAAATTTACTTTCCTAAAAACAAAGTTGCTTTTTCACTTCCGTCAGAAAGTTTTTGCAAAACCTGAGAATGAGAACCATTTGCTAAAATCATTGGGATTCCGTACTCTGTTGCACGAACAGCCGCTTCAAGTTTTGTTGCAATTCCGCCAGTACCAAAAGAATTAGTAGCACCAATAGTGATATTTGCTTTTAGTTTTTCTACATCATCAACTAATTCTACAAGTTTAGCATCTGGATTAGATTTTGGATTATCTGTATAAACTCCATCAATATCACTAAAAAGTACAAGTAAATCCGCACTCCACAAAATTGCTGTTAAAGCACTTAAGTTATCGTTATCACCAATACTAATTTCATCAAAAGTAACTGAGTCATTTTCGTTGATAATAGGAACAACACCTTCATCAACCAAAGTGAATAAAGTGTTTCGCATATTTAAAGTTCGATGAGGGTCTAAAAAGTCTTCTTTTGTAAGCAAAAGTTGTCCAATGTGATAACCGTATTGAGCAAAAGCTTTTCTCCAATGGTCCATCAATTCAACTTGGCCGATAGCACAAAGCGCTTGACGATAATGAATATCTTTTTTTCTTGCCCATCTATCAATAGTAGAAACTCCTGCAACTTGTGCCCCGGAAGAAACAAGAACGATTTGCTTTCCGGCTTCTATTAAAGTTGCACATTGACTAGCCAACTGATTCATAAAATCTAAGTTGATTTTTCCATCTTGATTTGCAAGAGTATTAGAACCAATTTTGATAACGATTTTTCTAGCTTTTTCAAAAACTTCTTTTATTGAATTTTCCATATTTATTTTGAACCTCAATTAACGAGTGTGTCCGTCTCCATCAATAAGATATTTTGTTGTTGTAAGCGCTGTTAAACCCATGGGACCACGCACATGAAATTTTTGGGTACTAATTCCAAGTTCTGCGCCAAAACCAAAAACTCCACCATCTGTAAAACGAGTTGAAGCATTTACATAAACACTAGAAGCATCAATTTCTGACTGGAATTTTTTTGCATTACTGATATTTTGTGTAATAATTGCTTCTGAATGTTTTGTATTATGAGAATTGATATGCAAAATTGCTTGTTCGATGTTTTCTACAACTTTGATTGCTAAAATATTATCCAAAAATTCAAAACCAAAATCTTCTTCTGTTGCAAGTTTTAATTTATCGTCTTTCATTAAATTCAAAGCATTGATGATTTCGTAAGATTCTGCACAACAGCGAAGTTCTGCACGATTATCAAATTTTTTTACAAGTTCTGGCAAGAAACTTGAAGCAATATTTTTGTGAACCAAAAGTGTTTCCATTGCGTTACAAACGCCAGGTCGTTGAAGTTTTGCATTTTCTGCAATTAAAACAGCCTTTTGAATATCAGCAGTTTCATCAATAAAAGTATGGCAAACTCCACTACCTGTTTCAATTACTGGAACTGTTGCTTTTTCCACAACCATCTTGATAAGATTTGCGCCACCTCTAGGAAGAACTACATCTATAAAACCCTTTGCAGTTAAAATTGCATCAACTTCACTTCGCTCCCCAGAATCTGCAAGTGCAATTCCTTCTGGAACACCTTGATTTACATTATTTTTATCAAAAGCATTTTCTAAGCCTTCTTTAATTGCTTTTACAATAGCACGATTTGAATTTAAAGCTGAAGAACTACCTCTAAGTAAAATTGAATTTCCGCTTTTGTAAGCAAGAGCAAAAGCATCAGCTGTAACATTGGGACGAGATTCATAAATAATTGCGGCAACTCCAAGAGGAACTCTAACTTGTCTAATTGTTAAACCTTCTGGAGTTTTCCAACCTGCAATTTCTGAACCGATTGGATCTTCTGATTGTGCAACGATTTTTATACTTTCGATAATTCCGTCGATGCGTTTATCATCAAGGGAAAGTCTATCAACTAAACTTTCTGGAACACCTTTTTGGCGAGAAAGTTCAACATCGATAGCGTTTGCTTCAAGAATTGATTTTCGATTTTTGTCTATTGAAGAGGCAGCTGCAAGCAATCCTAAGTTTTTTTGACTTGCAGTTAGCTGTGAAAGTCGCTTTGCTCCCTCCCTTAAACTAACAAATACTTGGGATAACTCCATATTGTGCCTCTGTAAATAAAATTAATAATTTGCTAAAAAGTACATTCCTAAAACTAATGCAACTCGAATTTTTTCTGTAGACCAAGTTTGTTCTTTTGGTAAACTGTGTAAGAACCACCAGAAAGTACCAAAACCCGGATCAATTCTTAATGCATATTCAGCAAAATCATCGCTTTTTGCAACAGAACCAAACATCAATAAAACTGCTTCATTCAAAGTTTGCAAAACAGGAATATATGCTTGAGTATAATCTTTTTTGGATAAACTTTCACAAATTGAATCTAATTTTAAAAGAAGTTGTTCTTTTATTGTTTCGTCACTTTTTTCAACCCAAGTTTTTTGAACAAGAAGTTTTAAGTTATTATGAAAATGCATGAGCAACTTTGATTCAGTTTCAGATTTTTCATCTTCATTTCCTGAAATCAATAGAGTAATATCTTTTGAACCACCAAATTCCTTAGCAATTACCATTGCGTTTTTTACAACTTCATCATTTTCTGAGGAACCTAAAAAAACTGCAAGAGCATCAAGAAGATCTTTAGCGATATACTGTGAATAAATTTCGTTACTTTTATTTGTATTTTGCATATATTATTGATACTATTTTTATCGATTTTTGTCTACTACTAAGGATTTTTGAAAAAATAACATGAAATAGAAATTTTTATTTTTAACATAATTAAATATACTACTAACATACAAATAAAACTTAATAAATGATAACTAAAATAATTTATTGAATGTATCTTTATTTAGTGTTATTGTATTCTAGAGGAGTTTAATAATGAATATTTTTGTAATCCATTCTAGTTCCGATTTTTCAGAAGCAGAGAAAATTACAGATTCTCTAAAAAGAGAAGAGTATTCAATAAATACATTAATTCTAAAAAATAGTTCTTGTTTCTGGAAAATCGAAGCCCATAAGAAAATTAAGAAATCACAAATGGTAGTTTTTGTTATTGGTGAAAATTCACATAAAAGTCCTTACATTGCTTGGGAAATAAAAGAATCTATAAAATTAAAAAAACCAATTTATATTTTGAAATTAAATTCCGAAAATAAACTACATAAAGCTTTATTTATAAAAGAACCTTTTACTAATGAAGAACAGAATTATGGTAACATTGTAACAAGGAATGAATTAATTAACATAATAAAAAGTTACAATACGGGAGATTATGGACTATTTAATTTTCCATCTAATGAATTAAATCATGAAATATTACTTGAACAATATAAATTATTTTTACAAACTTCTGAAGATTTAGTTAATAGAAGACAAAATGTAAACAGTTTTTATATTTCAATAAGTTCAGCTTTGATTGCCATCATGGGCGTTTTTTGTACTTTTGATTTCGGAAAAGAAGCAGAATTAATCATATGTTTTCTTTTTTGTCTAATAGGTATGATTATCTCAGTTTCTTGGTCTAAAATTTTATCTTGTTACGGCAATTTAAATAGTTCAAAAATGAAAATAATTTCCAATATAGAAAAAAAACTTCCACTTTCTTTATTTGATGCTGAATGGGCAGCTTTATCCGATAGATTAAACAAGAAAAAATATATATCTTTCACAGAAACGGAAAAAATCATTCCTCGCCTTTTTGAAATTGTATATTTATTTATAATAGTATTAATTATTTTTTTGTATTTTTTGTGATACAAGAGAAAATCTTTATAAAAAATATAACTTTAAGTAAATAACAAAACTCAAAATCAATTTACAAAGCAGATGTCGTCTTCGGCATCTGCTTTTTTTTCGATTCTTTTTTAACACACCTAGACTTATTTCCACACAACTTGCCATAAGAAACCCACTTTTTTCAAAATAGTACAAAAAGACTGAAGAATTATCTTTTACACATACTTACACACAAAATTGAAAATGTGCTTTTTTGCGACTAGCTTGCGTCAAGCAGAAAAGTGCATTTTCAATTTTGTGTGCTAAATATTTTATAAAAACAAACCTTAAGTCTTTTTGGAGAAAATTTCTAAAAAGTATTTTCTTATATAAATGCTATGTCTTGAAACTAAACTCTAGGTATGTTAAATTTTACCTATGCTAGAAATAATTAAATTAGATAACGATCTTCTTAGACAAGTGTCTGAACCTGTAAAAGAAGTAAATGATGAAATACGCACCTTAATAAGCGAAATGTTTGAAACTATGGATGCAGCTGAAGGCGTTGGACTAGCCGCACCACAAGTTGGAAAACTTTTGCGACTTTTTGTTTTACAAGCTGATGACGGAGTTCGACGGGTTTTTATCAATCCGCAAATTATTGCAACCTCTGCAGAAACTTGCGAATACGAAGAAGGCTGTCTTTCAATTCCTAAAGCCTACGAAAAAATCATTCGTCCTGCAAAAGTTACTGTTCAAGCATTAAACGAAAACGGAAAACCTTTCACTTTAGAAGCAGATGGCTTTTTGGCTCGTATCATTCAGCATGAAAACGACCACTTAGACGGATTTTTGTATATCGATAGAGGCGACGAAGAAACAAAACAAAGAATAATCGAAACTTTTAACCGAAGACAAGCTCGTAAAGCGGAAAAAGAAAGATTAAAAGCAAAGAAAGCTGCAAAAATTGCTGCTAAACAAGGATAAATCGTGCTAAAAATTGTTTATTGCGGAAGCCCCGAAATTGCAGCCCTTCCTCTAAAAGAACTTTTTGAAGATAAAACTCATCAAATTGTGGCAGTTCTTACAAATCCTCCAAGTATGAAAGGAAGAAAGGGAGATTTAGTTCCAACTCCAGTTGAAATGGTTGCGCGGGATTTTCAAGCTCAAGGAAGAAATGTAGAAATTCTCACTCCAGAAAAACTAGACGCTTCAGTTAGAGAAAAAATTTCTAGTTTAAATCCTGATATCTTAGTTTGCTTTGCCTACGGAAAGATTTTTGGGCCAAAATTTTTGGAACTTTTCCCAATGGGAGCGATAAATCTTCATCCTTCACTTTTGCCAAAATATCGGGGATGTGCGCCAGTTCCAGCTGCAATCTTAAATCAAGATAAAATTACAGGAATTACAATTCAGCGCCTTGTTCAACAAATGGATGCTGGTGATATTCTTTTGCAAAAAGAACTTGTTATCCAAGATGATGATAATTCTGAAACAATTTTGAACAAAGCAAGTTCTCAAGGTGGAAGGTTATTTTTAGAAGTTCTAAATCAAATTGAAAACAAAGCTGAAAAACCTGTTCCACAAGATGAAAACCAAGCAACTTATTGCAGAATGTTAGAAAAGGAAGATGGCAAAATCGATTGGTCAAAATCAGCAAATGAAATTGACGCAAAAATTCGCGCTTTTTATCCTTGGCCTGGAGCATTCACAAAGGTTGGCGAAAATATCTTAAAAATTCATTCTTGTTCAGTTTTTGATATGGAAAAATTTGAAACTACAAATATCACAGTTGCAGATTGTTCTGTGCAAAAACTTTCTTCAATTTCTGGAAAAATTCCGGGAACAGTTTTAGGCGTAGACAAATCTTGTGGAATTTTAGTTCAAACTGGAAATGGAATTTTAGTGCTAAAAAATTTACAGTGGCAAGCAAAAAAAGCAATGAACTGGAAAGATTTTATGAACGGTTCAAAGCAATTTTGTAGTTGTATCTGTGGTCAATAAATGATAAAATGAGGTCGTTATGAAAAATTTATGGAATGATTTTCAAGACTTTTTAGAATCTCTCCAATCTAATGGAAAATCCTTGTTGATTCTTTCTATTGGATTGATTGTTTTAATGGGAATTATTACTGTTGGAGTTTTCTTTCTTTCTGTAAAAGGTTCAGAAGAAGTTATGGTTCCAGATGTAGTTGGCAAGGAATTTACAACAGCTTGTCTTGATATGGAAGTAAAAGAACTTTATCCTCGTATTCAGCTTAGATATTCAAACTCACCAGATGAAAAAGGCAGAGTTCTTGAACAAAGTCCAAAACCAGGAACAATCGTAAAAGCTGGAAGAAGAATTGACTTAGTTGTAAGTCGTGGTGTTGTTATCGATAGAGTTGAAAACTTTGTAGGGCAAAAACTTGATGATGTAAAAATGCATCTTCAATCTTTGTTCACTTCTTCAGTAAAGGCTTTAATCGTTCTTGATGAACCAATGTACGAATATAACAAAGCTGAAGCAGGAACAATTATTGCACAAGAACCAGCTGCAGACACAAATATTTCTGAACCAATTAAATTGAAATTAGTTGTAAGTCGCGGTCCAGAGCACGAAAAAGCAAAAGTTCCAAATCTTGTTGGACTTTCCATAAACGATACACTTTTACAAATGACAAGAAGCAAAATCGTTTTTGAATTTACTTCTCGTCCAGTTGAAAAAGGTGAAAAAGCTGGAACTGTAGTTTCTCAACTTCCAAACGATGGTTCTTGGGTAGATACTTATTCTAGAGTGAGTGCTGTTATCGCTTATCCAGAAACTTCTACAGATGAAGAAGTTTACGGAATCTTTACAGAAGAATTACCTGAGTATGCTTACGCACTTCAAATTAAACTTGAAGCAATCACTCCAGAAGATGAAAGATATCAAATTGCTTCAATTATGCACCCAGGTGGATTGTTGACAATTCCTTATGTTGTTCCAAGAAATTCTATTTTAGTACTTTCAATTTACGATAAAGAAGCAATTAGAAGAACAGTTCAATAATTCGATTAGTTTTTAAGAAAAGAAAATAAATCTTTTTGATAAAATAAAAGCGACAGATTTGAAAACATATCAGTTCAAGTCTGTCGCTTTTTTATTGCAAAAATAATTTACAAAATTCACTTGCAAAATTAAAAGCAAAAAGTTAGCTAAAAAATTGCAAGTAAATTAAAAATTATTTTTTGAATTTGATGTTTGTTGTGTAAACAACATCACTTCCCATTGGTTCAACTGTAAGTTCCAAATCTGTGCTTAAAGTTAATGGTTTTCTAAATGTGTAATTTCTGTTTGTTTGATCACAAGAAAATTTCAATTCAAGACCTTTTGTTGAAGGTGTAAGTTTGAAGTTTGAAATTACATCATCTGTAAAAGCAAAAATCAATTCACCTGTTACAGAATCTTTTAATTGAATTTCTTCAACGCTGAAAAACCATTCACCATTCCAGTTTTCATCGATCCATGAACCTGTAGGGAAATCACCTTTGTCTAAAGCAAAAGCTCCAACTGTCAACATTGCAAAAATCAATGTAACTAAAAATAATTTTTTCATTATAAATCCTCCATTTTAGGTTACTTAAAAAGTAAGCAACCTAATAATATTTTTTCGTAACGCAATTATTTTGCATTACGTTTTTTCATAAAATAAATAAATCCGATTGTAACTGCAATACCAAAAATCAAGGAAACTACAGCAGATTTTGTAAATCCTGCAACGATATATGTTACAAAAGAAATTGCAGCAACAGTTAATGCATAAGGCAACTGAGTTTCAACATGTTTTACATGGTCACATTGAGCTCCAGCACTTGCCATAATTGTTGTGTCCGAAATTGGTGAACAGTGATCTCCACAAACAGCACCTGCCATACAAGCTGAAATTGAAATAACTCGTAAAGCGTCTGATGAATCTGGGAAAACTGCGATACAAATTGGAATCAAAATACCGAATGTTCCCCAAGAAGTTCCAGTTGCAAAAGCCAATCCACAAGCAATAACAAAGATAATTGCTGGTAAGAAATTCATAAATCCTGCGGCACTTCCACTAACGAGAGTTGCAACAAAATCTTTTGCACCAAGACTGTCTGTCATTGCTTTAAGTGTCCAAGCAAGTGACAAAATAATAATTGCAGGAACCATTGCTTTAAATCCGTCTGGAACACAAGCCATACAATCTTTGAAAGGAAGAACTTTTCTAATTACATAAACAAAAATTGTAACAATCAAAGTTGCAAATGAACCTAAAACAAGACCAACAGAAGCATCAGAATTTGCAAATGAATTGATAAAATCCCATTGAGTTTCGCCTTCTGTAAAGAATCCACCTGAATAAATCATTCCGAGAGTACACATTACAATCAAAGTGATAATTGGGAAAACAAGGTCGATAACTTTTCCGTTTCCGATTGGTTTTTCGATAGATTCGTCTACATCATTCATTATTTGAAGTGCTTTTTCGTATTTTGACATTGCACCAAATTCAGTTTTCATAAAAACCATAACAAACATCATTACAAGAGTAAGAAGTGCGTAAAAGTTGTAAGGAATTGCGCTGATAAAAAGTGCAAGACCGTTTTCGCCTTCTGTAACGAAACCAGAAACTGCAGCGGCCCAAGAAGAAATTGGAGCGATAATACAAACTGGAGCAGCTGTTGCATCGATAAGATATGCTAATTTTTCTCTTGAAACTTTGTATTTATCAGTTACAGGGCGCATAACACTACCAACTGTTAAACAGTTAAAATAGTCGTCAATAAAAATCATAATTCCAAGACAGATTGTTGCAATTTGAGCACCAACTTTTGTCTTGATATGTTTTTTTGCCCAGTTTCCGAAAGCAGCAGAACCACCAGCTTTGTTCATCAAAGCAACCATGATTCCTAAAACTACAAGGAAAAGCAAAATACCAACATTATAGCTATCTGAAAGTTGTGCTATAAATCCATCTTGAAAAACATGTGTAAAAAATCCTGTGAATGAAAGCCCAGAATAAAAAGCTCCACCGATAAGGATTCCGATAAAAAGTGAAGAATAAACTTCTTTTGTAATCAACGCTAGAGCAATAGCAACGATTGCAGGTACTAGCGACCAAAATGTTCCTACCATTTTCTAAAAAACTCCTATAAAAATCATTAATCTTTTAATTTTGAAAAATCAGCTGTTAGAGGTTCAGTTACATCATCTTTGATAAGTTTTTCCATTACTTTGATAACATAATCAAGCTCATCAAGAAGTGATGCGGCACAATAAGTTTTAATTTCTTTAAGTGCTTTTAATGCTTTTTCATTTGTCATAAGATTTTGCTCCTTTTAAACAATGTGTACATATCATTTTATCATAGATTTTATATAGAGCAAGAAATATTTTTATCAATAGAAACATTTTTGTTTCATGATAAATTTTTACCATGAATAAAGTTTTACAGTTTCAGTTTTTCCTCGGATTTCGGCATCGGCAACAAAATTAAAATCGATGTTTTCTTTTGATGAACAAATTTTGTTTAGTGTGGTTTCAGAAATCAATAAATCTGTATTGTAAATTTTGCAAAGAGATTCAATTCTACTTGCTGTATTTACTGTATCACCGATTACTGTGTATTCCATTCGATTTTCTGCCCCAATGTTTCCTGCAAGAACTGAACCAGAATGTAAACCAATTCCAAAAGAAATTTGATTTAATCCTTCTTTTGAAAATTTTTCATTAAGAAATTCAAGCGTTTTTTTCATTTCCAAAGCGGCATTGTAAGCATCAAAAGCATGATTTTCTGATTTTACTGGAGCACCAAAAATTGCCATCACAGCATCCCCGATATATTTATTGATAACACCATGATTTTTTGAAATACATTTTCCCATTTGGGTAAAATATTGATTCAAAAGATTTACGACCGCTTCAGGTTTCATACTTTCGGAAAGTGAAGTAAAGCCTCGAATATCACAAAACATTACAGTAACATCACAATTTTCGCCACCAAGAGAAATATTTCCACTTAAAAGATGGTCGCGAATTTCTGGGTCAACAACTTTTCCAAAGGTATCTCGGATAAATTCCTTTTCTTTTAATGATTCTGCCATTTCATTGAAAGTGTCAGATAAAAGTCCCAATTCATCATTTGAAATATTTTTAACTTTTACAGAATAATCGCCTTTTGTAATTTTTTCTGTTCCTTCAATTAACTTTGTTAGAGGAACTGTAAAGATTCTCATAAAAACGATTGTTAAAGTTAGAGAACTGACAAAAAGGATAATTGATATTTTAATGGTATTCCAATTTATAGGAATTTGATTATTTATTTGCACAGACACAAAGGATGATAAAATAAAAATTATCGGAAAAAGTGAAACTGTAATAAAAAAGAAGATAAATAAAAAATTCAAAGAAAACTTTTTCACGCCTGGGATTTTTGAAACCTTACCTTCTGGAAAAAGCCGAGGTAAAACAGCACTTCGGTTTACTGTTTCTGTAACAAAATAAGAAACAACAAAACTAAAAATTGATTCTAAAACTATAAAAATCAAAGAGCTAAACAGAATATATGTAAGATTTATATTAAATGTGAATTTTGCATATATACAAAAAATTACTTCTACTATAAAGGATAAAATCCAGCCAAGAATTCCTAATAAAGAATACTTAATAGGAAGATTAACAACTTTTTGTGCTGCAATTATGTCTTCCTTTGCATGTAAAATTGATAAACTGTCTTTTATGCAAATTATTGAAGGAATAAGAAACACGATAATAGTAAGAGAAGTTATCAATATTTCATTTGAATCAACAAAATTTTTCCATACAAGCATATCCGCTGTATAGGCAACGGGAATATCTACAGTAACTGGAAGCAGATGAGCCATAAAATTAGCAAACAAAACACTTGCTAAATAAACAAGAGAAACTTTAAAACAATATTTTTTATCAATATTAAATGAAGATGTAAAATCTGTTTTTGATGTAAAATTTTCAGCCATAAAAAGAATTATACACAAGAAAATACAAGAGAGCAAGAAATAAAAAAAGTTTACGATAACCATATCTTACATCTGTGCAAAAAAGAAAATCTGTATTAAACTTTGATTATGAAAACAAATGAAAAAAGAATTTTGAGTTATTTAATTATTTTAATTGTTTATGTACTTGCAACTTTTGGTGGAATTTATACTTATCAATTTTTAAATGATACAATTCCATTTTATTGGCGACTTTTAATTGCTGATGTTGTTGCAACTGTTATCACTTTTGTTTTTAGCGTAATTTTCAAAAACGCTTCTGTTTATGACCCATACTGGAGTGTACAACCACCAGTAATTTTACTTGCTTTTACAATCGGAAAACAAATCACAACTTTAAGATTGCTTTTGTTGATTGCAGTTTTTATTTGGGCTATCAGACTTACTGCAAACTGGGCATACACCTTCAAAGGATTAGCTCATCAAGACTGGCGATACACAATGTTAAAAGAAAAAACAAAGTTCTTTTATCCTTTAGTAAATTTTGTGGGAATTCACATGGTGCCAACATTGATAGTTTACGCTTGTATTCTTCCGGCAGTTTTTGTTTTTCAAAATGAACAAGCCTCATTTTCTTGGATAAATATTTTGTGTTTTGCACTTTCAATTTTTGCAGTAATTTTACAAGGAACTGCTGATATTCAAATGCACAAATTCAGAAAAAATAAAAGCAAAGATTCTTCAAATACTTCAACTTACGGTTTTATCAGAGAAGGCGTTTGGAAATATTCTCGCCATCCAAATTATCTTGCAGAAATTTTAATGTGGTGGGGCATTGGATTATCATCATTTTTTGCATTGAATAAAAATCCTGTAATGTTAATTGGTGCCTTTGCAAATACACTTTTGTTTTTGTTCATCAGTATTCCTTTAGCAGAAGGACATCAATCCAGAAAAGAAGGCTTTGAACAATACAAAAAAGAAACAAGGATGTTACTTCCTTTACCTAAAATGACAAAGGAAACAAAATAAAATTATATTTTTAAAAGAGGTTTTTATGAATAAAAAAGAAAATTTAATTTCAATAATTTCAAAACTTTTACTTGTAGTTGGAGTTATTATTGGAGTTTATACTTCACTAATGCAAGAAGGATTTTTTAATCCAGCACATTTTTTGTATTACACAATTCAAAGTAATATCGAAATTGGAATTATCAGTTTAATTAGTTTGTTTTTCTTGCTCAGAAAAAATGGACAAATTCCACAAGTTGTTTACGCTTTGAAATTCATTTTTACTGTAGCAATAACTTTAACAGGTTTAGTTTTTAATTTTATTTTGTATCCACAAGCCTTGGCATACAATTTTGATTTGGAACCATTTGCAATTTACAATTTTTTCACACACATTTTTGTTCCAATTTTATCTTTGGTAGATTTTTTTGCATTTGATTATAAATTAAAAATCACTAAAAAAACTTTTTTGTTAGCCTTGATAACTCCACTTCTCTACTTTGTCTTTGTAATGTTCTGCACAAAAGTTGGAATTAGATTTAACGGAAATCTATTTGTTCCATATTTCTTTTTAGACTACAAAGCAAATTCTTGGTTTCAACTTGGCGATGGAAAAATCGGCGTTTTCTATTGGGTGATAATTCAAATTCTTATTGTACTTTTAATTAGTTCAGTTTTACTTTTCTTTTTGAAAAAACGAAAGAAGAACAAATAAATTTTGATTATACTTATTATAGAAGAAATAAATATCTGGAGTGAAAGATGCAAGTTACAAACGATATAAAATATGTTGGCGTAAATGACCACCAAATAGATTTATTCGAAGGTCAATTTATCGTTCCCAACGGGATGTCATACAATTCATATTTAATTTTGGACGAAAAAATTGCTGTAATGGATTCAGTTGATGCAAACTTTGGCGACCAATGGATTTCAAATATCAAAAATGAACTTGCAGGAAAATCACCAGATTATCTTGTAGTTCATCATATGGAAATGGATCATTCTGCTAACATCAAAAAATTTATGGAAACATTCCCAACTGCAAAAATTGTTTCTTCAAAACTTGCTTTTGTAATGATGAAAAATTATTTTGGCACAGATTTTGCTGAACGACAAATTGTTGTATCAGAAGGAAGCACACTTGAACTTGGCAAACATAAATTGAATTTTGTAACTGCTCCAAATGTGCACTGGCCAGAAGTTATAATGTCTTACGAAAGCACAGACAAAGTTTTGTTCAGCGCCGACGGTTTTGGAAAATTTGGTGCGTTAGATGTTGAAGAAGAATGGGCTTGTGAAGCTAGACGATATTATTTTGGAATCGTTGGAAAATTTGGAGATGCAGTTCAGTCTGTGCTAAAAAAACTTTCTGGAATTGATGTAAAAATTATCTGCCCTTTGCATGGACCAGTTTTATCAGAAAATCTTGAATACTACATCAATCTTTACGACACTTGGTCATCTTACAAGCCAGAAACAGAAGGCGTTTTTGTTGCATATACTTCAGTTTATGGGAACACAAAAAAAGCAGTTGAAAAATTTGCAGAAATTCTAAAAGAAAAAGGCTGTCCAAAAGTTGCTGTAGCAGACCTTGCCCGTGAAGATATGGCTGAATGTGTAGAAGACGCTTTTAAATACGGAAAAATCGTTTTAGCAACAACAACTTACACAAATGATATTTTTCCATTCATGAAAGAATTTATTCATCACCTAACAGACAGAAATTATCAAAACCGAAAAATCGGCTTAATTGAAAATGGAACTTGGAATCCACTTGCTGCAAAAGTTATGACAAAGATGTTTGAAAATAGCAAGAATATAACTTTCTGTCCAACAGTTGTAACTATCAAAACTGCAATGAATGATGATACAATCCTATCGTTAGAAAAACTTGCAGACGAAATTTTGTAAAAAACTAAAAAATTATATATTCAAAAAAAATGCTTTTCGATAAATCTAAAATGTGTAATTCACTTTTGTTTATCGGAAAGCTTTTTTATTTACAAAAAAATTACTTAATTTAGTATTATAAATAAATTATTTTTCTGCTAAATCTTTTACAGTATCTAAAGGAAGATTTGTAATTTGTGCAATTTGTTCTAAAGTACCCAAAGAAGCAGATAACATATTTTTAGCAGTCTCAATAGCTTTTTGTTGTTCCCCTTGAGAAATTCCATCGGAAAGACCAGTAGAGTAGCCTTCTTTCTTGCCGCGTCGAAAGTTGTCTTGGTCATGTAAATTCATAGAATTGTATTCCTTTCTGTTGACTTCTTGTTTTTTTATTCTTTCAACAATGGATGTGAGTTTGCTTGTAAAATCATCAACAGCTTCTTGATTATAAATATACTCTAAAAAAGCTGAAATTTCTAGGTCTTTTTCTTGGTTGTAAGCTGTTGCATTAAAAATTTTTTTGATGCTTTTGTCGTTTAATGAAATTTCAAGATTTTCCAAACATCGATTTTCAAAAGTGTAAATTGGTAAATCATTACTAAACGGATCGTATCTACAAATGAAGATAACAAAACTTGTTGGTAGTTCTGCATAATGTTGTCCCTTTAGCAAATTATCTGAATCCAACATAGACTGATAAAATCGAGTACGTAATGACAAATCTTCATCATTTATATTTTGAAGTTCGATGTCAAAAACGTTGTCACTGTCTTTTACATAAACATCAAGTCTAACACCTTTTGTTTCGTAATAAGGACTGATAGTTTTTTCAATTTCTGGATATTCAATATGGTCAATATTAATTTTAAGCAACCGTTCTAAAAGTTCTTGGCACACATCCTGATTTTCATGTAAAACTTTCTCAAACATATAATGATCTGCAAAAGTTAAATCATCAAATTTTTTGAAGTACATTTTTCACCTCGATACAATTTTTTCCGTAAGAAAAATATTTTCCCACACATCATTATTATTGTCTCAAAAATGAAAAATGAATAAATTTTGAAGTAAAAAAATATTTTATTTTGAAATATCTTACATCAACACAAGTGGACGTCTTTTACAAGAAAAATCTACATTGCCGTCTCTTAAAGTTTTATGAAGTGCAAAAAAATCTTCTCTTGAATAAAGTTTGCATCCTAAATCAACTTTGTATGGAATAAACATTCCAAAGTCCCAGTATTCTAAATTTTTTTCTTGCAAGAATTTGCAAAGTGCTGACATTTGAATATTTCCAACATGATTTCTTTTTCTAAAACCAGAAAGGCTACTGTACAAATGACCATTTCTAAAACCAATTTCTCCTGCAACTAATTCATTTGTGGTTTTATCCCAAACTTCAACACTGTGAATTTTTGTTCCGTATTTTGTTTCTGCTCCGTTATGAATTTGTCTAAAAGCGTCAACTAAATTTGGGAAAAGCCAAGTGTCTTTGTAAGTTTCTAAAAGACCTTGTACACAACCTTCAAAATCTTCGTCGATAGAAAATTCAAGATTATCGCAATACTTTGATAACTTTTTTGAAAAATGCGCATCCGAAAGTTTTAACACCGCCCGTTCTTTGTGATGTTTGATAAGCAAAAGTTCCTTTAGCGGAAAATTTTCTATATCTTCAATAAAATTACCGATATCGTTTGCCATAGGAAAATATCCTTTGTAGCAAACCGCATCAATCCATTTTGGCGAAAAATTAAACGAAAAACAAAATTCACTATCGGGCTCGTAAAGAAAATCCTCCAAAGAATCCAGTTCTTCTTCAGTTGCAATGTAGCCACCACCGTAAACATCAATTAAAAATTCTATAAAATATGTAAAAACATCGGTCCAGTAAGAATCGTAAACAGAACAATTATCATTTTCTTCCATGTAAAAATTATAAATCGCTAATCCAAGGTAGTCAAGGAAGATGGGGAATTTTATAGAAAATGAAAAATTTCTAAACCTAGTTGACGGGGGGGGGTATTATGATATGCTTAATTTTAGGAGGAATTTCTATGAAGAAAATTATTTTTATTTTAATGGCACTAGCTATGATTTTTGTTGTTTTTTCTTGTGATAATGGAAATGAAAACCAAGAACCACAACAACCAGGCACAACTGGTGGTAGCAACACAAATACTGATAACAACACTGATACAGAGAACGAAGATTACATAATACAAAATCCTTATGAAGAATTAGAAAAAACTTTGACTATAAAAGTAAATTCTATTGATGTTCTAGATTTTGCAGAAGGTGAATGGGAGTATTATGAGGAAGATGCCTTATTATGTCAGGATACAGATAGTTACAGTGAAATATGTAGGCAGATAGGTATAATGAAATTTAAAAATGATGGTGCTATTGAAGATTATGTTAAAAGTGAATCAGGTACATACCCATGTAACTCCATTGAATTATATGAAGAGATGAAAGAATTTGTATATGAAAGAATGATGCCACCTGATGAAGATGAAACAATAGTATTTGATGATGAAAATTTAACTTTTTATTTTTTTTATACTGTAGAAGAAAAATATAATAGAACGTACGATGATTTTATCAACCGTATAGAAAAATTTTTCAATGAAGACACAAGCGAAGAAACAGAATATAGTTTTGAAACCTATAAATATTCAGTAACAACAAATAGAGAAAATAGTGCTTATTTATTTTTAATAGAAACCGAATCTGTTAGCAAAACTAATCCAGAAAACATTGATTATGACATAGAAAAATACATCTTCAAAAAAATTAAATAACCCACAAACATCTTTCCTAAAACCACCCTGCCCCGTAAAAATTTTCCTTTCGGGGCAATTTTTTTTACATTTCCCTATTTTCCACTTCACACAAGAAATTATAAATCCCATCTTGAGATAAAATTCCTCGTTTTAAGTTTTTTTCTCTACACAAGTGATATAAACTGTGGTATATTTAAGCATAGGAGGATTGAAATGCCATACACGCTGGTTGAAGAAAAAATTTCTCAAATTTCTAGTGAATTTCAACAAGAACTTATTGATTTTGTAGATTTCTTGCTTTACAAACAAAATTTACAATCAAAAACAAATTCAATTTCTCAAGAAAAACAAAAAAAACTTGATGCCCTAAATGCAATTTCTGGAATTTTAACACAAGAAGAATCCAATGCCATAAATGAATCAATTTCAGCAGGAATAAGTTGCAAGGATATTCAACTATGACATATTTTTTAGATACAAATATTATAAGTTATATACTAAATGGAAATATCAATGTTAAAAATAGAATAGAAGAACTTATTTTGCAGGATAATAATATTTCAATTCCTATATTCGCTTATTATGAAATAAAAAGAGGTTTACTTTCTGTTGGAGCAACTGCCAAGTTTGAAAGATTTAACAATTTTGTAAAAGTTTGTAATCTCGTAAATGTAGATATATCAACCTTTGATATGGCATCTCAAATTTATGCCCAATTAAAGCAAACTGGAAACATTATTGAAGATGCAGATTTATTTATTGGAGTATCTGCTCTAGAACACAATGCAATTTTAATTACAAATAATGCTAACCATCTTCAAAGAATACCAAACTTACAAATTGAAGTTATAAATTAATTTTCCTTTCGGGGCAATTTTTTTTTACACTTCCCTATTTTCCACTTCACACAAAAAATCGAAAATTCCGTCTTGGGACAAAATTCCGCGTTTTAAAGTTTTGGGTAAAAGATTTTGTTCATCAAGTTGGTAGTCTTTTAGCCATTTGCCACTTTCATAATAATTAGTTAGAGATTTTAATTTTTTTTGTAGATTTTTGTTTTTATAAAATTCCTCTTTGGATTTTTCAAAAGAAAATCTAAGGTCGTCAAAAAATTTTTCCATTTTGATTATTCGAGAAATTGCAAATTTTACTTTTATGCTTTCTAAAAATTTCATTCTAATATCTATATTTTTTGCGGAATTTGATTAAAAAGATAATTGTTGTGATACAAGCTAAAACATCGGCAATAACCATAGAAAACCAAATTCCTTTTAAGCCAAATATAAGGGGAAGAACCAAAATCGTTACAATTTGAAAAACTAAAGTTCTTAAAAATGAAATTAGAGCAGAAATCAATCCGTTATTTAAACTTGTAAAAAAACCACTTCCAAAAATATTTATTCCTGCAAAAACAAACGAAAGAATACTAATTCTTGCGCCAGAAACAGCCATTTCCATTAAGTCTTTATCGTAACTTGTAAAAATTGAAACTAAAGGACGAGCAAAAACTTCGGCAAAGGCAACAAGAAAAAGTCCGCCTAAAGTTATCAAGGTTAAACCTTTTTTGAACATATTTTTAAGTTCATCATAGTTTTTTGCCCCGTAATGATAACTAACGATAGGACTACTTCCCATAGAATATCCAAGGAAAATTGCAATAAAGATAAATCCTAAATACATCAAAACGCCATAGGCTGCAACACCAGTTTCGCCTGCGTATTTCATCAACTGAAGATTAAACAAAATTCCAACGATAGAAGCAGATAAGTTGTTTACCATTTCAGAAGAACCATTTGTGCAAGTTTTCAAAAATACTTTTGGATAAAATTGTGTTTTTCCAAGTCTTAAAGGTGTAGAATTATTTTTTCTACAAAAATACACAATTGGAATAATTCCGCCAACACAATATCCGATAACAGTAGCAAATCCAGCCCCAGCAATTCCCCAGTCAAACAAAGCGATAAAAACATAATCCAAAATCATGTTTGTACAACCAGCAGCGATTGTTACTCGTAAACTGTAGTTAGGTTTTTCTGCCACAACATAAAAACTTTGAAACATTACTTGAATCATGTAAGCAGGAACAAAGGCAAATAAAATTCTTCCGTAGATAACACAATTTTTTAAAAGTTCACCTTCGGCTCCTAAAAACCTAGCAACTGGTTCAGCAACAAAAATTCCGATAACTGCAAAAATCAAACCTAAAATAATTCCAACATAGACAATCATGGAAAAATATCGATTTGCAAGTTCAGGTTTTCCTTCACCTAAAGTTGCAGATACAATAGCACTTCCACCTGTTGCAAGCATAAAACCAACTGTACTAACTCCCATAATAAGTGGCATCATCAAATTTATTGCGGCAAAAGAAGTTTTTCCCACAAAGTTAGAAACAAAAAATCCGTCTACAACGCTATACATTGATGTAAAAATCATCATCATAACAGACGGAAATACATACCTAAAAAGTTTTTTGTATGTAAAATGGTCACTGAGTTGAATATTCATAATATTAATTTTTTAGAAAAAGAATCCTTTTATAAAAATTTCAATTCCGATAAAAACTAAAATACAGCCGCCAAAAATTGTAGCTTTACCAGAAAGTTTTGTTCCAAATTTTTTACCTAAAATTAAACCTAAAATACAAATAATAAATGTTACAAGAGCAATTATCAAAGCACAAACTAAAGCCATAAAAAAGTCATACTCTGAAATTGTACAGCCAACTGAAAGTGCGTCAATTGAAGTTGCAATTCCCTGAATTAACAAGGCTGAAAATCCCAATTTTACACTTGATGATTCATCTTCATCAGAAGATTCATTTTTTCCTTCGATAATCATTTTTATTCCAATAAAGCAAAGAAGAATTAAAGCTATCCAAGGAATAAAAAACTGAATTTTGCTAAAATATTTACATAAATTATGAACTAAAAACCAACCCAAAAGAGGCATCATCGCTTGAAAAAAAGCAAAAACTCCAGCAATCAAACACATTCGTTTTCGTTGCATTTTTGGCTCATTTAATCCATTTGCTAAAGAAACAGAAAAAGCGTCCATAGCAAGACCAACGCCCAATAAAATACTATTGAAGAAAAAAACAAAATTCATAAATCCTACCTAAATAAAAAATGAAGAAAAGATTATTTTGTAATATAAAATTTTTAAGACCATTCCATAAATTGAAACAGCCTTAAAGAACTTATTTTTTTGCTATCAATGAATAAACCCGGTCTAAGTCGTCTGCAGAAAAATATTCGATTGAAATTGAACCTCGGTCAAGACTTCCTTTGATAGAAACTTTTGTTCCCAAAATTCCGATAAGTTCTTGTTCAACAGAAACTAAATCTGGATCACGATTTTCTACAGGTGAAGATGATGCTTTTTTAGAAGATTTTTCTGTAGGTTTGTAAGTTCCGTTCATTTCAGAAGCTAAGCGTTCAGCTTCGCGAACAGAAAGTCCAGAACCTGTGATTTTGCCAAACAAGATTCTTTGGTCAGTTCCATTTACAACTGATAAAATTGCTCTTGCGTGTCCTGCAGAAATTGCGCCTTCAGAAAGTGAGCGTTGCATATCTTCTGGAAGTTTTAAAAGTCGTAAAGCATTTGCTACTGTTGAACGATTTTTTCCAACTCGCTTAGAAACTTCTTCCTGAGAAAGATTTGACATCTCCATCAATTTTTGATATGCCAAAGCTTCTTCCAAAGGATTTAAGTTTTCACGCTGGATATTTTCTATCAACGCAACTTCTAGCATTTTTTCTGGAGAATATTTTTTTACACAAGCAGGAATTTTTGTTAAACCAGCAAGTTTTGCGGCACGAGTTCGGCGCTCACCACCAACGATATAATATCCGCCATCAGCACATTCTGTAATAATAATTGGTTCAATTACGCCATCTTCTTTGATAGACTCAGAAAGTTCTTTCAAAGCTTCGTCGTCAAATTCTTTTCTTGGCTGATATGGATTTGCTTTTAACTGAGAAATTTCTACTTCAAAAAGTGAATCAGCATCCACTTTTTTACTTTTGGATAAACCACCAGAAGTTGTTAATTCGTCAATTTCAATATCATCTAACGAAAATACGGCATTAGCACCTTTTCCTAACGCATTTTTAGCCACGAGCAATCACCTCAGCTGCAAGTTGTTTATAACTTCTTGCTCCAAGACAAGATGTATCATACATTGAAATTGGAAGTCCATGAGAAGGTGCTTCTGAAAGGCGAACATTTCGAGGAATGATTGTGTTAAAAACTAAATCCTTAAAATATGCTTTTACATGACTTACAACTTCATGAGTAAGGCGAGTTCTTGAATCATACATTGTAAAGAAAACGCCACCAATCACCAAATTTGGATTTATTGTTTTTTGCACTTTTTTTACAGTTTGTAAAAGCAAAGAAATTCCTTCAAGGGCAAAATATTCACATTGCATTGGAACTAAAACTGCATCTGCGGCGGCAAGTCCGTTCAATGTTAAAATTCCCAAAGACGGAGGACAATCTATCAAAATGTAATCGTATTTATCTCTTAGAGGCTCTAAAACTTTTTTTAGATAAAATTCTCTATCTTCTTGGTCAACCAACTCGATTGCAGCACCAGACAAATCGATAGAAGCTGGAATTGCATCTAAGTTTGCAACAGGCGTTTTTTTGATTGTCTGTTCGGCTGTGGCTTGTTCTGCCATCAATTCGTAAATTGTAGGTTTTTCTTTTGAAAGCCCTACACCAGAAGACATATTTCCTTGAGAGTCAAAATCAACTAATAGTACTTTTTTTCCTGCTTCAGCAAGATAAGCACCCAAATTTACAACAGAAGTGGTCTTTCCTACACCACCTTTTTGATTTACAAAAACATATATTTTTGCCATATATATAGTATATCATTTTTTTTAAATAAAGTATATATTAGTTTTATGGAAGATTTAAAACAAAATTTTAAACAAAAATACGCAGAAATTTCTCAAAATCTATTCTCTGCAACTTTTGCAAAACCCACAGTTGATTCAAAATTTAATAAAATCAAAATCAATAAAAATAACGATACATTTTTTGTTCAATTATATACTTCTACACAAGCATTTCATAAAAATTTAAATAAATTCGAACTTCAAAATTTTTTGCAAGAAAACATCGGAACAAATTTTAAACATGTTTATATAGAAACAACTGAAAAAAAATTCACTTTTTTAACAAACAAAAAAGGAAAAATCACTCTTTTAGAAAATCGAATTGATAAAAATTCATCAAAACAAACAAATTTATCGCAAAATAATTCTAAAATCAAAAATTACATAATTCAAGACGGAAAACCAGTTCCCTTTTTAGTTCACTTAGGAGTTATGAATAAGGAGGGAAAAGTTCTTGCACAAAAATACGATAAATTCAAACAAATAAATCGATATTTGGAATACATCAAAGATATTTTGCCAGAAATCTATAATGGAGAAACGCTAAAAATAATTGATTTTGGTTGCGGAAAGTCATATTTAACATTTGCAGTTTATCATTTTCTTCATGAAATTGAAAAAATCCCAGTTGAAATTATCGGGCTTGATTTAAAAGAAGATGTAATTACAATGTGCAATCTTTTAGCAAAAGAATTTGGCTACAAAGATTTGCATTTTTACAATGGAACAGTTCAAGATTATTTTGCAAAAATTGAAGATAAAAAATGCGATTTGGTGATTACACTTCACGCTTGTGATACAGCAACAGATTACGCAATCGCTTCGGCAATTAAGCAAAATTCAAAAGCGATTTTGTCGGTTCCTTGTTGCCAACATGAGTTAAATCAAAATTATAAGCAAAGTTCAAATCAGGCAATAAATCAAATGTTAAAATACGGAATTGTAAAAGAAAGATTTTTGTCTTTATCAACTGATGTGATGCGATGTGAGTTGCTAAAAAAACACGGATATTCTGCTCAGCTTTTGGAATTTATTGATGTAAGTCATACCCCAAAAAACCTTTTAATTCGCGCTGTAAAAAAGAAAAATTCATCTTCAATAAACGAAAATTCAAATTATGAAGAAATTGCAAAATTATTAGAACAAGATATTTGTCTTGCAAAATTACTTGAAAGTAACATATACTAAGAATATATTTTAAATATCGAGGTTTTATAATGGAAGATAAAATTAAACGCGCAATCGAACATATCCGTCCACAATTACAGGCTGATGGTGGTGACATTGAATTTGTAAAATTTGATGAAGAAGGAAAAGTTCATGTTAGATTAACTGGCGCTTGTGGAAGTTGCCCAATGGCTACAATGACTTTAAAATCTGGAGTTGAAGTTTTCTTAAAAGAAAATATCCCAGAAGTAACTGAAGTTGTTCAAGTTTTCTAATTGAACCTTATCAATTTTTTATATTGAAAATAAATATTCTCCTTGCTATAATGATTATATGAGTAAAAATATCATTTTAGCAGGGAAAGAATATTCCAAAAATTCTGATTTAGAAAAAATCGCACAAACTTTAGAATTAAATCCATTTGTTACAACTCAATTTTTTGAAGAAGCAAACACAAAAATCATTTCTACAAATACAACTTGGAACAGAAGTTCTCCGATTTCAGCACATTCAGTAGTTATCAATGCAGAAAATTATTTTGGTCAAATTGATGGCGCTGTTTTGTTTTTTGATTCAGTTGCTTTTGATAAAATTTTTACCCACAACACAATTGATGAATTTACTCGTGCTACAGATGAACTTATTTTAGGTTACAACTATCTTACTTTAGAACTTTTACGCAGATTTTCAGATAAAAATCCTGGAAAACTTTTTTTCGTAATTCAAAAACAAGATACCCTTGCAGATAATTTGAAAAATCCACAAAAACAACAATCTCCACAACAAAATTTAGGTTTGATTACAAGCATGGCTCAAAGTGCCTTTAAATCTTTTGCAGAAAATGTTGCTGCTTTTAATTTTAATCCAAACGGGAATTTTGTTTATCTTTTAGAAGCATCTTCTGAAATTTCTGAAGAAGAAATTATTTCTTGGATTGCAACAAAAATGAACGAAGATTTGCCAGTTTACAAAAATCCTAAAAATGCGGTAACTTGGCAATCAACAGAAAATAAAAGTAAATTTCAAATTCCTTTTATGAAATAGAAATTTTAGCGGAGAGAATATGAATACAAGTGAAATTTTCAAAAATAAAACAACATTTTCATTTGAAGTTTTTCCACCTAAAAAAACAAGTCCAATAGAAACAATTTATAATACACTTGATGAACTTAAAAATTTAAAACCAGATTTTATCAGCGTTACTTTTGGTGCTGGTGGAAGTGAAAATTCAGAAACAACTCTTTCTATTGCAAACAGAATAAAAACAGTTTGTAATGTAGAAAGCGTAGTTCATCTTCCATGTATCAATCTTACAAAAGAAGAAGCAACTTCTTTGCTCACAGATTTTAGAGCCGCAGGAATTGAAAACATCCTTGCTTTACGAGGTGACAAAGTTGAAGGGAAAGAACCTTGCAAAGATTTTTTACACGCAAGTGATTTAATTCAATTTATAAAAGAATTTGATGTTTTGAACCAAGATAGTTCAGAACAGAGTTTTAATATAATCGGCGCATGTTATCCAGAAGGACATCCTGATTCATCTTCACTTGTGGATGATATTAAAAATTTGAAAATCAAAGTTGATGCTGGAGCAAGTCATTTAATTTCTCAGTTATTTTTTGATAACAACTGTTTTTATGATTTTCTCGAAAAAACAAAACTTGCAGGAATCAATGTTCCAATTGAAGCGGGAATTATGCCTGTTGTGAATAAAGCGCAAATCGAAAGAATGGTAAGCCGATGTGGAGTTGTTCTTCCTAAAAAATATACAGCAATGATGGAAAAATACGGAGACAACGCAGAAGCAATCCGAGATGCTGGAATTGCCTACGCTATCGACCAAATTGTAGATTTAGTTAGCCAAGGCGTTGACGGAATCCATCTTTACACAATGAATAATCCATTTGTTGCAAAAAAAATTACTCAAGCAGTTGAATCATTGTTCTGATAGTAGTAAAATAGAACATTGTGCAATATTCAAATCCTTTAATCGTACAAAGCGACAAAACTCTTTTACTTGATGTTCATGCTCCTTTAGCAGAAGAATGCAGAAATGCTTTAATCGCATTTGCAGAATTGGAGCGTTCTCCAGAACATCTTCACACTTACAGACTTTCTCCACTTTCACTTTGGAATGCAAGTAGTGCAGGAATTTCAACTGAACAAATTATTGAATCTTTGGAAAAATTTGCAAAATACGATGTTCCTCAAAGTGTAAAAGATTGGATAGAAACAACTGCAAACAAATTTGGTAAAATCATCATTAAGGGAATTGAAAATGATTCCGGTGAAGAATACAAAAATTATCTTTACTTGGAAACTGCCACAAGTTTAATTTACAAAGAACTTAGCGCAAATAAAACTTTATCAAAATATTTGTTTCCTACACAAAAAGAAAATACTTTTTTAATTCAGCTTACTGACCGAGGAACAATTAAACAAGAACTTTTAAAATTATCTTGGCCTGTAAAAGACGAAGCTCCGTTAAAAGACGGAGAACCTTTAGAAATCAAACTTAGAAAAACTTGCAAAAATTCTGGAAAAGATTTTGTTGTTCGGGATTATCAAAAAGAAGCAGGATTTTCTGTTGTTGGTGACAAAAGTGCAGGAACTGGATTTGGAACAATCGTGCTTCCATGCGGTTCAGGAAAAACTGTTGTTGGAATAAATATTATGTCCATGTTGCAAACAAACACCTTGATTCTTACAACAAATATTTCTGCTGTTCATCAATGGATTGCAGAACTTTTAGACAAAACAGAATTAACTGAAGACCAAATCGGAGAATACACTGGCGAAAATAAAAATATCAAACCAGTTACAGTTGCAACTTATCAAGTTTTAACTTGGAGACCAGACAAAGATAGCGATTATCCTCACTTTCAAATTTTTAGAGAAAATTCTTGGGGCTTAATTATTTACGACGAAGTTCATCTTCTTCCGGCTCCAGTTTTTAGAGTTACTGCAGAACTTCAAGCAGTTCGTCGTGTTGGATTAACTGCAACTCTCGTTCGGGAAGACGGATGCGAAGGTTATGTTTTTTCTCTCGTTGGTCCAAAACGCTACGATGTTCCTTGGAAAGAATTAGAAACTTCAGGATTTATTGCAAGTGCAGAATGTATCGAAGTTCGCGTTGATTTAGATAAAACAAAAGAAGTTGATTACGCAGTTGCAAACCAAAGAGAAAAATACAAAATTGCAAGTGTGAATCACAATAAATTTCCGGTTGTAAAAACTTTGGTAGAAAAATTTACGGAAGATAAAATTTTAGTTATCGGGCAATATCTTGACCAACTAGATGAAGTTGCAAAACTTTTAGGCGCACCAATTATCACAGGAAAAACTACAAACTCTGAACGAGATGTTTTATACAAAAAATTTCGCGAAGGTGAAATTAGAGTTTTAGTTGTTTCTAAAGTTGCAAACTTTGCAATCGATTTACCAGATGCTTCTATGGCAATTCAAATTTCGGGAACTTTTGGAAGTCGACAAGAAGAAGCACAACGCTTGGGAAGAATTTTGCGACCAAAAGAAAGAACTTCAAGATTTTTTACTTTGATTACTCGAGACACAGTTGAAGAAAACTTTGGAGCAAACCGACAAAAATTTTTAGCAGAACAAGGTTACTCTTACAAACTGATTCGCAACATCGAACAACTTGAGGAATTTTAAAATGATAGAACGAAAAGAAAATCCGCAAGTACAAAAAATAATTGATTGGCGCGAAACTCTTTCATCAATGAACAACGAACAATTTTTCAGTTTGATTCATTTATATTTGGGCGAAGTAAAAACTCCATACAACAAACAAAATTTAATTGAACAACTCAGCAGTTTTATTCGGAAAGAAGAAAATCAAAATTTGATTTTTAATATGCTTTCTGAAAATGATATTTTAATTTTAAACGCAATTTATTTTATTCAAAATTGTACACAAGAAAAATTATCAACTTTTTTTTCTGGCACTTTTAATTTTGCAAGTTTGTATGAATCTTTAATCAATCTTGAAGAACGATTATTAGTTTACAAAAAAATTGATTCAGAAAATAAAACTCATTGTTACAAAATAAATCCAATTCTTGAAAAAAAACTTTTATCGATTTTAAAACTTTCTGCATTATTGCCAAATCCACAAATTGAAAATTTACAAACAAAAATAAATAATAAAAATAATTTTCAAATTACGCCTTTACTTTTAGGTGCAATTTATTCTTTAGTAAATTTAAATCCTGACTTATGTAAAATCGATGGAACTTTCAAAAAGAAAATCCAAAATAATTTTTCAAATATTTTTTCTTCTGTTCCAGATTCAAAATTTGTAATTCAAATTATAAACTCTTGCAAAAATTTATCTTTGTTCACACAAACAGAAAATTCACTTGAAATAAATAAATCTAAATGGGAAAGTTTTTCAAAACTTAGTTTTAGAGAACAATATATTTATTTAACAATTAGCAACAATTCAAAATTAACTCAAAGTGATTTGCAAAAAAGAGCAACTTTACTTTGTGCAATTTTAGATAATATCGGTACAGAAGGTTTTACAAAAAAAATTCTTTACAGATGCGCATATTTAATAAATGAAAAATTAAGTAGCGAAAATTTTTCTTATTCGTCAACTTCACGACTTTCATTTATTTTAAACAACGAAAAAAATTCAACTGGCGCAAATTTTTCAAATGATATTTTTTCAATAATTGATAACGCAATAAACTTTGGAATTTTAGTTCACACTTCAAATGATATTTATGACGAAGCAATTTACACAGTTTCAAATAATTTTATTTTTGAACAAGAACAAATAAATCAAAAAGGTTTATTGAATATCGACGCAGGATTTTCTGCAACAATTTTGCCAGGAATGAATTTAAATTCAATTTTAAAAATTATTGAATTTATGGAACTTACAAGATTCGATACAATTTTACAAATGGAAATTACAAAAAAATCTTGTATCAAATCTTTTGACGCAAAAGAAAATCCAAAATCAATTTGCGAAAAATTAAATAATTATTCCAGCCACGAAATTCCACAAAACTTAATTGTGTCTATTGAAGACTGGCACGAAAATTATTTGTCTGCACAAATTTATCACGGATATGTTTTAAAAGTTTCACAAGCAAAACAAATTTTAATCGAAAACAATCCAGAAATTTCAAAACACATAAAATTAATTTTAGCACCAGGAATTTATTTGCTAGATTTTTCTTCACAAGAAGAAGCTGAAAATGTAATTGAAAAAAGTCAATTGGATTTTATTGGCTGCGTAAAAAATACTGAAAAAGAAATTTCAACTTTGCCTTTTCAAAAAATTATTTTCAAAAAAGATTTATTTGATAAATCACAAGTTGAAGAAAATCCAAATTCAAAAATAAAAGATGAACTTCTAAATGAATTAAAAAATCATCTTGAAACAATGGAACTGACAAAAGACCAATACGAAGATTTATTAAATCGTATAAATCGAAAAATTATTATTTCAAAAGAACAGTTACGAAAAGAAACTGTTAAGGTTGAAAAAACTGAAGCCTTCGGAATGGATTTTTCTGGAAAGATTCATGTTATCGAAAATGCAATTTCTACAAGAAGCCTAATCGAAGTTACTTACGAAGCAACCGACCTTCCAGAAGGGAAAAACAATATTATTTGCACACCTTTAATGCTCACTCGTGAAGCAACGGATACTTTTGTAGATGTTTTAATTGAACCAGAAAAAACACAAAAATCACTTTCTTTAGGCAGTGCAATTTCTGTAAAAAAAATTCGTGGTGCAATTTTGAACGGATAAAATGTCTAAAATATTCACTTTTCTACTATAAATACAAATTTTAATTGAACAAAGTTTCAAAAAGTGTTATTCTGATTTTATGAATACACTTGTAGCTCTCTGTGCAATCGGGGCAGAAAAA
This sequence comes from Treponemataceae bacterium, assembly GCA_045645985.1. GTDB lineage: Bacteria > Spirochaetota > Spirochaetia > Treponematales > Treponemataceae > RGIG9060. Next base: position 11,731 of record JAZRJV010000055.1, on the reverse strand, counting down.
ATTCTTGCAAATGAAATTAAATTTCTAGGTTACAAAACTATAAGCAACGCACCTGGACGCGTATTCTTTACAGCACCTGACGAAGGACTTTATAGAGCCAATCTTTGTCTTAGAACTGCGGACAGAATTTATTTACAATTAGCATCTTTTTACGCAGAAAATTTTGATGATCTTTTTGATGGCGTTCATTCTATCCATTGGCAAGATTTTTTAAAGAAAGATACAAAAGTTGTTGTTGATAAAGTACGAATTTACAAAAGCAAATTAAATTCAGAACATACAATTCAAGGAATGACTCATAAAGCAATTTACAAAAAACTTGAAGATGTATGGCATATGTCAATTTTGCCAGAAAGTGGTGCAAAAGCTGATGTAAGAATTTATCTTGAACAAAATAAAGTTTATGTTTTATTAGATTTATCAGGAGATCCTTTACATAAAAGAGGATATAGAACTGATGGTGGAATTGCACCAATTCGCGAAACATTGGCTTGTGTACTTTTACAAATGATGTGTTGGAGAAGAAAAACTCCTTTACACGATGCATTTTGTGGAGCAGGAACTATCGCCACAGAAGCAGCGCTTTATGCTTACAATGTTGCACCAGGATTTGGTCGTCATTTTGCTTTGGAAAATTTACCAATTTATAATCAAGAACAAGCAGTTGAAATTAGAAAACAAGAAGCTGCAAAAATTCGTCCAGATACAATAGCAAGAATCACAGGAACAGATATTGACCCAGAAGCAGTTAAGCGCTCACAAAAAAATGCTGAACACGCATGTGTTACAGCAGGACGAGCATTACAAATGATTGGTAGCGACCAAAGAATACAACGACCAGATTTTGAAGTTGCAGATTTTGCTGATATCAAAGCTCCTTATGAAACAGGATTATTACTTTCTAATCCACCTTACGGAGAAAGAATCGGCGACGAACAAGAAGCTATCCAACTTTACAAAAACATGAATTCACTTTTCACAGATTTTGAAAATTGGGAAATGGGATTTATAACTTCACATGATAAATTTGAAGAATCAATAGGTAAAAAAGCATCATCTATAAAAAATTTGAAAAGCGGAAATTTGGATACACGCTTTTACATGTACAAAATATAATATTGGAGAATAAAAATGGCTGTAGTTGTAGAACATGACAAACGAAGAAAAAAAATTCTCGACAAATCTTTAGACCTTTTCATTGAAGTAGGTTATGAAGATGTAACCTTTCAAAAAATTGCTGATAGATGTGGAATTACTCGTACAACATTGTACATTTATTTTAAAAACAAACGCGAAATTTTTATGTGCAGTATAAAACAACTTACTTCAAAATTAGAAGAAGTTTTGTTAACAATCGCAAAAAAAGATTTATCTTGTAAAGAAAGATTAAAAGAGGTTCTCTTTGGAATTTTAGAATGTTGTATGAACCACAAAAAATTATTTAATGTAGTTTTAACTTATCTTCTTCAAGTTCAAAAGAAAGGAAAAAATCCAGCAGAAAAAGTCCGCAGAAGAATAATTCGTTTACGACATTTATTAACATCTCTTTTAATTGATGGAATAAACGCTGGAGAATTTAAAAAAATTGATGTAAAAGCTGCCAATGAACTTTTTTACAGTTTAGTTGAATCTGCTGTTTTTAGACTTGCAATTCTTGACCAAAATGATTTATCAGAGTTTGATAGAACAATTGAATTGGCTGTTGCAAATATTTCAGTTTAAAATAATTTGCTAAAAAAAAATCCTTGCAAAATCAATTTGAATCTTGCAAGGATTTTTTATTTTAAATAGATTCTAAAATCTGAAAACTATTTGGTTCTAAATTTATTGCACCATTATAATTTTCAATATTTTCAGTAATTAAATTTTTCCATTTACCAAAAATTCCTGCAAAGGCACCATATCCATTATTATTTGGTTTTAAATAATAATTATTTTCTGAAATATTTATTGCAACTAAAATTTCTTTTTTATAATTATCTGAATGTAAAACCCGTTTGAAAATCAATTGTTCATTCATAATAAAAATATTTTCATATTCGCCATAATTTAAAACTGCATTATTATTTCTTATGTTAGATAATTTACTAATCAAAGTTGTTAAATCATTCCATTGAGGATTTTCAAAACAAGGACGCAAAACTTTATCGCCCTGAGATTTTTTTCCTTCAACTGCCCACTCACTTCCGTAGTAAACACATGGAAGCCCCGGAATTGTAAATAACATTGCATAAATTATTGAAAGCAAATTTTTGTTTGAAAGTAAACTTGCAATTCTTTCCACATCATGATTATCAACAAAAGATAACAAGTGTTGATTTTTACAAATTCCTCCATTTCCAAATTGTCGATTAAGTGAGTAAGAAATTTCAAAAAGATTTTTGCTATTCAAACTAGAATACATACCTTTATAAATTTCATAGTTTGTACAACTATTTACTTTTGAAGGACAAATTCTAGTCATATCGTTTGCGTAAATTGTTTCACCAAGAATGAAAAAACTATTTTGCTCTTTTGAAATTGAATCTGTAAATTGTGCACAAAAATTTTTTAAGTCTGATAAAAATTCTTCATCTAAACAATATGCAACATCTAAACGAAGCCCATCAATATCAAATAAATCTTTCCATTTTTTTACTGCGCTAAAAATATGTTCTTTTACATTGGGATTTTTCAAATTCAATTTTACTAAATCAAAATGCCCTTCCCAACCTTCATACCAAAATCCATCATTGTAATTTGAATTTCTGTTCCAATCGATAATGAACCAATCTTTATAAATTGAATTTTGTCGATTTTTTTGAACATCCATAAAAGCCCAAAATCCTCGACCAACATGATTAAAAACTCCATCAAGCACAACTCGAATATTTGCGTTATGAAGTGCATCACAAACTTGAGCAAAATCTTCGTTGCTACCAAGTCGGCTATCAATTGTGTAATAATCTCGAGTATCGTAACCATGTCTATCAGATTGAAAAACTGGCGAAAAATAAACTGCATTCACACCAAGATTTTGTAAATGAGGAATCCAAGAAATAACTTTTTTTATATTATTTGGATTTTCAGAATTTATTGGATTTTCTGCCCCATTCCAATTTTGCCAATTAAAATTATTATAATCAGCACAACCACACAATCCCATTGGATAAAATTGATAAAAAACTGCTTCATCAAACCACATAAAAAATAACCTTCCTTACAAAATAAATTATATACATACCGTTCGGTATATAATAAAGATAAAAAAAATTTTAATTAGCGTTTGATTTTTTAAACTGAAAAATAAATCAATCTAAAAAACTGTATAAACTAATTAAAAATTCCGTGCATAAATTGTCTAACCATAGAATCTACAGTTTTTTTAGTTAGACTATCGCCTTTTAATTTCCAGCAAGTGATGTAAGAATTTACCATACCGATAAAACTTACTGTAAGCTGAAAATTTCTTCCCTTAATTCCTCCGTGAGCTTTTCCCATTGACAAAAACATTGTATCAAGCAAAGTGTACAATTTTTTGTAATACTCCAAACCAACATCAGCACAAGCAACTGTATCGGGAGAAGAAAAAACTGAAAGCGTATGAAAAAAGAAAACTTGATTAGACTTTGCAAAATCAAAAAAAACTTTTACAACATTACACAAAACTGGATAAACATCTTCGTAATATTCTTCCTGCTTTGGTTTGTAACTTGAAGCGATTTTTAATTCTTCAAGAAATGAATCAAAATTTTCTTGCCAAACAGCCTTATACAAACCTTCTTTATTTGTAAAAAAATAATACAAAGTAGGTTTTGTAACTCCAGCCTGATTTACAATATCACTAACACTTGCGCCCTCAAATCCTTTGGCACTAAAAATTTGCAAAGCACTTTCTAAAATTCTTGAGCGACTATTTTCTTTTGAAAAATCTTGTTTAGTGTTATTGATATTACTCATATTTATTTATATACCACTCGGTACATAAAATGTCAACAAGAAAAACTGATAAAAAATAAAATTTTTAATTAAAAATATCCATACGAATAATTCTAACTTGAACAATCGGGCAAGAATCTTTGCAAACTTTATTTATTACAGAAAGCAAATCTTGCTCAATATTATCAGCATTTTCCATTACTAAATATTTTGAACTTTGCTTTGAAAGATATTTTACAACAGAATTAAAAACTTCCATTCGCTTTTTTGCAAACTGAATCAAAAAATCTCTGTCAGAATTGTAATATCCCATAGAAATTTCAAGTTCGCAAACTGCTCCATCTTTTAGTGCTGAAGAAATTGTACCAAAAGGGTCGTAGAAAAAAATATTTCCAGAAAATTCTTCGCCAGAAACCGAGCCTTTTTCCACAGAATAACTAACTTCGGAAGTTCCAACATATCCGTCGGTTTTAGATTTTCCTAAAGATAAACATCCCGAAAAACTAAAAATCATCACAAAAAAAACAAGTAAATTTGCTAAAAAAAATATCTTTCTATTCATCACTATTCATTATCACTCATTTTTGTTATAATTAAAAGGGAAATTTATATATTTTTACAAAAATTTTATCGAGGTTAGAATTATGGAAGAAATTTTACAATTACTTAAGGATAATGCAAGATTATCAACAGAAGATATTGCCGCAATGACAAAAAAAACTGTAGAGGAAGTTAATCAAATCATCAAAAAATTTGAAGACGAAGGCGTAATTTTAAAATATTCAGCCATTCTCAATCCAGATAAAGTAGCAGAAAATAAAGAAAAAGTTCGTGCAATTATCGAAATTCAAGTTACTCCAGAGCGAGAACACGGATTTGACGCTATTGCAGAAAGAATTTATCGCTTTCCAGAAGTAAAAACTGTAAATTTGATGTCTGGCGGATACGATTTGCAAGTTATTCTTGAAGGCGAAACAATTCAAGAAGTTGCATTCTTTGTTGCACGAAAACTTTCCACATTAAACGGCGTAAAAAGTACAAAAACTCACTTTGTATTAAAAACTTACAAAGAAAATGATGTTCTTTATGTGGACGAAAAAAAAGATAGACGCGAAGGAGTAACAGCATAAAATGTGCGAAAATACACGAAAAGATAGATTTTCAGAAAAAATGGTTGCAACTCCGCCATCTGGAATCAGAAAATTTTTTGATTTGCTTATTGGGCGGGACGATATAATTTCACTTGGAGTTGGTGAGCCTGATTTTACAACACCTTGGGCTATTCGCGAAGAGGCATATTATCACTTGGAGCAAGGACACACATCCTACACTTCAAACTGGGGATTGCAAGAACTTCGTGACGAAATTGCAAAATATCTAACAAAATACAATTTGGATTACAATCCTAAAAAAGAAATTCTTGTTACAATCGGAGTTTCAGAAGCTATTGATGCAGTTTTACGAGCAATTTTAAATCCAGGGGATGAAATTATCGTTTGCGAACCTTGCTATGTTTCATATCAGCCACTTGCTTCACTTTGTGATACAAAACTCATTCATCTTGATACTTCTGTAAACGGATTTTATCCAACTGCAGAACAAATCGAAAAAGTTGTTACACCAAAAACAAAAGCAATTATGATTTGTTCACCGAGCAATCCAACAGGAAGAATGATTCCAAAAGAAGAACTTGAAAAAATCGCTGAAGTTGTAAAAAAACATCAACTTTGGGTTTTATCAGATGAAGTTTATTGCGAATTAGTTTACGACGACCACAAACATTGTTCTATCGGTTCTTTCCCTGGAATGAAACCATATACAATCGTGCTAAACGGATTTTCAAAAGCCTTTGCAATGACAGGTTGGCGAGTTGGCTATGTTTGTTGTTCAGAAGACTTAATGAAACAAGTTCACAAACTTCACCAATATTCTACAATTTGTGCTCCGATTATGAGTCAGTATGGCGCCGCAGAAGGATTGCGAACTGGATTTGAACAAGTTGAAAAAATGCGACTTTCTTATCAACAACGCAGAAATTTGATGTACAAAGCATTTACAGAAATGGGACTTCCTTGTACAGAGCCAGAAGGAGCATTTTACATGTTCCCAGACATTCGCCCAACAGGATTAACTAGCGAAGAATTTTTTACTCGATTATTAAACGAGTATCAAGTTGCAGTCGTTCCAGGTTCAGTTTTTGGCGAAGGCGGAGAAGGTTTTATCCGATGTTGTTACGCTACAGATATTTCTAAAATCAAAATTGCACTTGAAAGAATTGCTAAGTTGGTAGAAAGCTGTAAAAAATAATATGAGTTTTATTTCGATAAAAAACCTTAAATTTTCATATAGCGTCTCAAACATAAAAGCCATCGATGATATTTCTTTGTCCATCGAAAAAGGTGAATATGTTGCGATTCTTGGAAATAATGGCTCAGGAAAATCAACTCTTGCAAGATTGATTTTTGGTTTTCTTGAAGCCACAGAAGGAACTATCGAAATTGCTCAATCAGAAAAACCAATTGGATTTGTTCAGCAAAACCCAAAATATCAAATTATTGCAGGAACTGTAGAAAAAGATACAGCCTTTGGGCCAGAAAATCTAGGAATCCCAGAAGTTGAAATAAAAACTAGAACTCAAAATTGCTTAAAACAAGTTGAACTTTTAGAAAAAGCTACAGAAAAAACAAATTCTCTTTCTTTGGGACAAACTCAAAAACTTGCTCTTTCTGGAATTTTGGCACTTGAACCAGATTTGCTTATTTTAGACGAAGCAGTTTCTATGATTGACCCAATTACAAGACGACAAATTCTTGAACTTCTTGAAAAACTCAACAAAAATGGAACAACAATAATTCATATTTCCCACGATTTAGACGAAGCATTTATGGCAAAAAGAATTATTGCAATGGATGATGGAAAAATCATTTTTGATGGTGGAAAAGAAGAATTTAGAAACGAACAAAATATCCTAAACAAAATTTTTTACGACTTTGACTTAAATGTTTACAACAGAAAAGTACATAAAAATCAACAAAGTCAAACAAAAAATGAAGTTTCTTTAGTTTTTGAAAATATCAATTTTGAATATAAAAAAGATTTGCCTGTTCTAAAAAATATTTCTCTTGCTTTTGAAAAAGGAACGATAACTGCCGTCATGGGAAAATCTGGTTCAGGAAAATCAACCTTATTTGAAGTTGGCGCTTCACTTTTAGAACAATCTTCTGGAAAAATTTATTCTATTGCAAAACCATCTTTGGCGTTACAAGACGCAGAAAGTGCCTTATTCGAAAGTGTTGCAGCCGACGATGTTGCCTATGGCCCAGAAAATATTGGTTTGCAAGGTGAAGAACTTAAAAATCGAGTAAAACAAGCTATGGATGTTTGCTCAATTCCATTTGACAAATATAAAGATAGACCCATTCAAAATATGTCTGGTGGCGAAAAACGAAAACTTGCGTTAGCAGGAATTATCGCTATGGATTCTCCAATAATTTTCTTTGACGAACCAGGTGCCGCTTTAGACCCAAAAAGTCGAGGTCAGTTTTTTGGGCTTTTGCAAAAACTTAGCCAACAAGGAAAAACAATTATTTTTTCCACACACAGAATGGAAGAAGCGATGGCAGCGGACAGAATCATCAGATTACACGATGGCAAACTTTCTTCTGACTCAAATCCTGTAAAAATTCCAATTGATAAATCAAACTTTACAGAAAATGATAGATACAAAAATTATTCTTCGCTTTTAAATAATTTAAGAAATGTTTCTCTTGGTGAATATTGCAAAAAAAAATCTTTGATGCACAATTTATTTCCAGGCGCAAAAATTTTAGTTTTCCTTGCAGTTTTGATTGCAACTTTGGCTTTTCAAAATATTCAACTTTTAACTTTCGCCTGTGGAATTTCATTTTTGTACGGAATTTTGGCAAAATATCCAATCGGCAAACTTTTAGCAAGAATTTTAAAAATGACACCTTGGATTTTGCTGTTTTTTGCTTTTCAAGTGTTGCTTTTCAAAGTTGCACCAGAAGATAAAATTTTGTGGGAATGGAATTTTATCAAACTTACACAAGTTAAATTATTCCTTGGAATAAGAATGCTTCTTCATTTTATCGGTGCCATGGTAAGCATCAGCGTGTTCGCCTACACTATCGAAGAAACAGAACTTGTTGATGGAATGAAATTCGTTCTTTATCCACTTGAAAAACTTAAATTTAACACAAAAATTATCACAGTTTTGATTTTAATTGTAATGCGATTTATCCCGATTTTAACGGAAGTTGCAAGTCATATCGTAAAAACTCAAATTATCCGAGAAGGAATAAAATCTGCAAAAGGCTTTATGGGAAAAATAAAAGCAATTATGCCGATAATCATTCCGTTAATTTTACAAACGATAAAACGCTCCGAAAACCTAAGCGAAGCTCTGGAATCGCGATATTTCTAAAAAAAACTAATTTATCATCCAAGGAAGACTTATTGGTGGCAATCCTAATCGAGAAAATCCATCTAAAACTTGCTGACGAACAATTGGCCACAAAAGACTTGGAATTTGTTTATCTCTAAAAAATTTTCTAACTTCTTCTGTCATCCAAAAATCATCGAATTTATCGCGGTTTGTAATTGTAAATTTTGTTACAATAAGCGAAGTTTGATTGTAAACTGGTTTTCCGTTATGAACCATCACAAATTCAAATTTTGGTCTAAAAACGCATAAATCAGTTTGCGGAAAAAGAGGGTCGTCATTGGCATACAAAAATTTCCAAGAAAGCTGAATTTGATTTTCGCCTTGAGGAATATCACCTGTTCTATTAAAACTTAAAGACATAGTTTGCATTGTTTGTGGTTGAATACAACGCAAAAATTCTGTATAAGATTCTTGATTTATCATACTTATATTTTAACAAAAAAGTGCTTTTTTTTCATCAAAAAAATTGTTAAAAAAATTAAAAAAATTTTAATCCTTAACAAAGCCTTATGCCACTAAGGTTTGGCGAGTTATCCACAACTTATCCACCAAAAAACGCGATTGACAACACTATATATAGCGTTTATAATCAAAACATAACTTAAATATAGCGTATTTCGTAACTTTGCTTACATTTTTATAAAAATAATATTTTAGAGGGATTTTACCATGATTAAGAGCATTAAAAAGCGTGATGGTCGTATCGTTTTATACAATGAAGACAAAATCGCACAAGCTATTTTAAAAGCAATGCAAGCATCAGGCGAAGGAGATGCATCCGATGCCGCTGGAGTTGCAAACTCAGTAGAAGCATCGCTAGAAAAACTCTGTGGTACAAATCCTCCAACAATCGAGCAAATCCAAGACCAAGTTGAAAAAGACTTGATGAGCGCAGGTTTTGAAGAAACTGCAAAAAAATATATTCTCTATCGTGCAGGACGAACTCGTGTACGCGAAATGAACACTCGCTTGATGAAAGTTTTTGACGAACTTACAAATGTTGATGCAACAAAAAGCGACCTAAAACGCGACAACGCAAATATCGATGGTGATACAGCCATGGGTACAATGTTAAAATACGGTAGCGAAGCTGCAAAAGATTACTACGAAAAATATCTTCTTACACAAGAACAAGCAGATGCTCACAGAAACGGTGATATCCATATCCACGATTTTGACTTTTACTCTTTAACAACAACTTGTTGTCAAATTCAACTTTCAAAACTTTTCAAAGGTGGATTTTCAACAGGACACGGATTTTTGCGTGAACCAAACGATATTCAAAGTTACTCTGCCCTTGCATGTATCGCAATTCAGTCAAACCAAAATGACCAACATGGTGGACAATCTATCGTAGACTTTGATTATGGTTTAGCACCAGGTGTAACAAAAACTTACAAAAAATATTACTCAACAAACCTTTATAAATCTTTAGAAATTATTGCTCCATCAGATGAACCTGATACAACAGAAGATAAATCTAACGGTATTCAAGGTGGAATTACACTTTTCGATTTGAAAGAAATCGCTTACGAAATTGAAAAACGAACAGGAAGTTTTCCACAAATTACAACTGATGAAAAATATCTTGAAGAAGAAAAGAAAGTTCTTTTAAGCAAAGGTTTATCAGAAGAAATTATTGATAAAGCACAAAAATTTGCTGTAAAAGAAGCATATAGAGAAACAGAAAAAGCAACATATCAAGCAATGGAAGCTTTGATTCACAACTTGAACACAATGCACTCAAGAGCTGGAGCACAAACACCATTTAGTTCTATCAACTACGGAACTGATACAAGTCCAGAAGGACGAATGGTTATGCGAAACATTTTGAAAGCAACAGAAGCAGGTCTTGGAATGGGCGAAACTCCAATCTTCCCTATTCAGATTTTCCGTGTAAAAGAAGGAATCAACTATAACGAAGGTGATCCAAACTACGACTTGTTTATTCAGTCTTGCGAAGTTTCTGCAAAAAGACTTTTCCCTAACTTTAGCTTTTTGGACAGTCCTTTCAATTTGCAATATTACAAACCAGGTCATCCAGAAACAGAAGTTTCTTACATGGGATGTAGAACTCGTGTTATGGCAAATGTTTTTGATCCTACAAAATCAGTTTCACCAGGACGCGGAAACTTATCTTTTACATCAATTAACTTGCCAAGAATTGCTATCGAAGCAAAAGGTGATATCAACAAATTCTATGCAGACTTAACAAAGATGATGGATTTGGTTGTTAGTCAGCTTTTAGATAGATTTGCAATTCAAAGCCGAAAACATGTTTACAACTTCCCATTCTTGATGGGACAAGGCGTTTGGATTGACAGTGATAAACTTGGTTACAATGATACAGTTGGCGAAGTTCTAAAACACGGAACTTTGAGTATCGGATTTATCGGACTTGCAGAAACTCTTACAGCTTTGTACGGACATCACCATGGTGAAAGTGAACAAATGCAAGAAAAAGGTCTTGAAATCGTTGGATTTATGCGAAAGTACCTTGACGATTTAAGTGCCGAAAAACAACTTAACTTTACACTTCTTGCAACACCAGCAGAAGGTCTTTCTGGACGATTTGTTCGCATGGATAAAAAACGCTACGGTGTTATCAAAGGTGTTACAGATAAGGATTACTACACAAACTCATTCCATGTGCCAGTTTATTACAAAATTTCTGCATTTGAAAAAATTCAAAAAGAAGCACCATATCACGCTTTAACAAATGCAGGACACATCAGTTATGTAGAACTTGATGGAGATACAGCAAACAATGTAGAAGCTTTTGAAGCTATCGTTCGTTGTATGCACGACGCTGGAATTGGATACGGTTCTATCAACCACCCAGTTGACCGCGACCCACTTTGTGGCTATGTTGGAGTTATCGGTGAAGTTTGTCCTCGCTGTGGACGAAAAACAGGAGAACCAATCACCGAAGAAAAAATGAAAGAGCTAAGAATGAAATACAGAAACATTCCATACTTAGCAAACTGGAAAGAATAATTTGATTTTTAGTTTTGCGATTAAATCAAAATAATCGTAAACTTTAAATAGTTACAAGCAGAAATTTAGTTTTCTCACAATCTTCTTGATGAGGAGATGTGCAGAAAAACTTCGCACAAATAGTGCTGCGCTTTTCTGCTAAAGTTTGCTTTGCAAACTTTGCATTTACTGCAATTTCTCACTCCGTTGCGAAATTGCATATTAAAACTCTGTTCGAAAATTGATATTTTCTCACAGACTTTTAATGAGGGGATGTGCAGAAAAACTTCGCACAAATAGTGCTGCGCTTTTCTGCTAAAGTTTGCTTTGCAAACTTTAGATTTACTGCAATTTCTCACTTCGTTGCGAAAT
>JAZRJV010000054.1:0-92069 GCA_045645985.1 Treponemataceae bacterium | reverse complement strand
TGCCATATATACTTACTGAAAATGATTGCTTCATCATATTAATATTATTCGCAGCATATGCATCAAGCCATATATATATCTTATATATATCTTTATTACTTTCTAAATTCATCTTTTGAGGATAATTATTAAGTTTAATCGTTTCACCCTGTTTATTATTCAAAAAAGAACCAGAAGATAAATAATTACCATTTTTATATAAAGCCCATCTAAAACTAGCATCAGATAATACTACAGGCCATGTATCCAATTTTAAATATAAATCAATATAATTTTTATAATTATTTTTTTCACATTTATCAACATAAATCAAAGACTCTGCAAAACCAAACAAATAATTCATCAATGGAATTGAAAATTCTAATTTTCCGATATAATTATATTGATGTAAAATTTCTTGCTCTTTCAAGTTACCAGAAAATGAAAATAAATCTGCATTAAACAAAATTCCCAAAGGTATCTTTTGAGAAAAATTTAAACTAGAATTATAATTAAAACCGTGAACTAAATTTTCACTTTCCAATGGATTATATCCGTAACTTGAAGAAGCAGAGAAACTTACATTGGGCATCCATTTATTTTCAAGTTGTTTGATTTGTAAGAAAAAATTTTCTTTTTGATAAATAAAATTATTATATTCGTATAGATTTACAAACTGTGAATCTAAAAAAGTTGTAATTTCATTTTCTATATTTTTTGAATTTGACGAAAATATAAATTCGAAAAACATAGAAATCAAAAATATTATTAACAAAACTTTTTTCACTGTGCAAATCCTATTTTCTTTAATAAAAAATTTATAATCGTTTTTTTATCAACAATTATTCTTCCATCAACTTCCAAACCAGAACGCAATTCATACGCTTTCCCTGTTTTATCAAATAACTTTGTTTCGTCAAAATTACAAATCAATTTATAATAACTTCTATTAGATAAATTTGTTGTATCAGAATCCATTTTTTCAATTTTCCCAGCCAAGCCTTTGTATTCATAAAATGGGAAAGCAGGAAATCGTAATTTAACTTGAAGTCCCTCCGTAATTTTTGCAACATCAGAAGGATTTAAATACAAATGAACTTTGTACAAGTTTTTCGTAGCTGGAATAATTTTTAAAATTTCTTGTGATGAAAATAAATAATCACCAACATTAAAATTTTGTATTTCCTGTACTATTCCTGTAACAGGCGCATAGATATTTGTTTTTTCAATCTCTAACAATAAGTTGTTAATTTTAGTATTTGAATCCAAACATATTTTTTTATAACTTTTTATTTTTTCGATTATTTCATTTTTAAAATTTATTTTGTATTCAATCAATCCCAATTTCAAATAATCCAATTTTGCTTTTTTATCTCTTACAGAAATTTTACTTGATAAATTTATTGGTTTTAAAATTTCATCGTTGTAATAATTTTCATTTATTTCAATTTCTTTTTTAATTTTATTTACTGAAGATAAATATGAATTATATTTTAGCAAGACTTCTTCTGGAATTTTATTATTTTGAAAATCATTTCCGTTTAACAAATTCAAAATTCCTTCATAAACCATCAACTCATTTTCATTTTGTTTTAAAAATCTCATTTCTGTTTCTAGTTGCGACATCAAAACTGAATCATCAATTTTATAAAGCAAATCTCCAGATTGCACAACTGAACCAGACTCATAATTTATTTGCAAAACTTTTCCCGAAGCAATATTTTTTACAACAGAAATATTTTCTTGCGTTTTTACAATGCCTTGTACTTTTACAACTTCATCAACTTCAATAAAAAGAAGTGAAAGTATAATGAATATAATTAAAATAAATACTGAATAAATTATCACTTGTCCATAATTATTTTTTTCTTGCAAAAAAATTTCAGGAAGCATCGATAAATATTTTTCATTATGCAATATTACTTTCTTCAATAAATTTTCCTCCAGAATTATTTTGAACATCCCACATCTTTTTGTAAAATCCATTTAACGCAAGCAATTCTTGATGAGTTCCTCTTTCTACAATTTTGCCTTTATCAAAAACAAAAATTTTATCACAGTTAGTTATTGTAGAAAGTCTATGCGCTACAATAATTGTTGTTACATCTTTTAAATCAAAGTTTACTGTATTCATTATTTCTTGTTCAGAAAAACTATCTAAACTTGCAGTTGCTTCATCTAAAATTAAAACGCTTGGATTTTTTATCAAAACTCTTGCCAAAGAAATTCGTTGGCGTTCTCCTCCAGACAAAGTTGCCCCATGTTCTCCAACATAAGTAAAAAACTTTTTTGGTAATCGTTGTATAAAATCATAACATTTTGTTTTCTTAGAAACTTTTATAACATCTTCCAAAGTTGATTCTTTATTTCCGATTGTGATATTTTCAGCAATCGTTCCACTAAAAAGCATAACTTCTTGCGGAACATAACCAATTTGATTTCGATACGAAGCTGTATCAATTTCTGGCAAAGAAAAATTATTTATTAAAATTTCTCCAGACTGAAATGTATAAAATTTCATCAAGAGTTTTATCATCGTTGTTTTTCCAGAACCAGACGAACCAACAAATGCAACTTTTTCTCCAGGATTTATTTCTAAAGAAACATTATCCAAAGTTTTATTTCTTCCTGTATAACTAAAACTTACATTTTGAATTTTTATAGGTTCGGTAATTTTTTCTATGCTTACCAGATTTTGGTTTTCAGAAATTTCTTCATCAACATCCAGAACTTCACAAAACCGTTCTGAAGAAATTAAACTTTCTTGTAAAGTATGTTGTAAATTTAGCATTCTTGAAAATGGTCCTAAAAAATATCCAGACAAAGTTACAAAAGAAATTAACTGACCAAGCGACAACTCATTATTCATAATTGATAAACTTCCAATCCAATAAATTGAAAGAGTACCGAATTGTGACAAGCCTTGCTGAATCGCTCTTTGTAAATTTGACATAAATCCTAATTTCAAACCTTTCTTTACTGATTCAACAAGTTTAGTTTCTACTTTTTCGTAAATCTCTTTTTCTATTGATAAAGATTTTATAGCAGTAATATTATTTATCCCTTCAACAATTTGAGAATGTTTTTCGGCTTCAATTCTTGCTTTTTCTTTCAACCGTTTTTTGTAGGGCTTAATAAAAATCCAAGATACAATTGCAGAAATCAATACCGGAAGCATTGCAACTAAAATTAAATTTGAGCCACAACTGAACATAAATATTCCGCCAAACAAAAACATAAATACATCAATTATAATAGTAACAAAAGTTGAAGAAAGAAGATTACGAATAGTTGTAGCATCATTTAATCTTGATAAAATTTCTCCAGTTTTTCGTGAGGTAAAAAAATCTAAAGGCAATTTCAAAATATGAGTTAGATATTCTTTTGTCATTACAATATCAATTTTATTACTCATAAACATTATTATTTGATTTCTGCAAAATCCAATCAATGCTTGAAGCAAAATCACTAAAATATATCCTACAGATAAAACTGTCAATGTTGATTTTAGTTCACTGTACAAAACTTCATCAATCAAAAATCTAAAATAAAATGAAGTTACAACTCCAAGTATTGCTAAAATAATTCCTGCTAGAAAACATTGAAAGATTGTCTTTTTATGAGGCTTCAACAAAAATAAAAATTTGGAAATTACCGAATCTGAATTTTGTACTTTTTCAAATTTTTCTTCAGGAACAATCACAAAGAAAATTCCGCTCCAGATTTTTTCTAATTCACAAAATTGTATTTTCTTAAAACCTTCATCAGGATCTGCAAGTAATAATTTGTTACCGGATTTATACAACACAACATAGTGATCTAACAAATCTTTTTTTAGATGTAAAATTATTGGATAGGTAATTTCATCAGACAATTTTTTTGTATTTGAAATTCCGCCTTTACATACAAATCCTAATTTATTTGCAGCATTAACAATTCCTAATCCAGAAGTTCCCATCTGATCTGTACCTGCTAATCGCCGAATCCTTGCAATAGAAATATTTTTTCCATAATATTTTGCAATAGACGCGATGCAAGCTGCAGCACAATCTGTTTCATCATGCTGCATAACTAACTTTTCTTTCACTAAAAATTTCCTCTAATAAATTTTTTGCTGAACAGAATTTAAGAATGATTTTTTTTACGACTTTTACTTCAAATGTAATTTTGAAATTTTATTTCCATTGATTAAATCTTCCGAAAAAAATAAATTTCCTTTAACAATCCATACTTTTCATTAAAAATAAATAGCACCGGATTATTTTTTGCAAAAGCCATTCCAAAAATATTTGTTGTAAGCATTAACATCACAACAAGAATATATCCCAAAAATTTATTTTTCATGTTTTCTCCAGTACAATTAGTAAATGCACACAAGGATAGTCAGATTTACGAAATAAAATTTTCAACAAAATTAAATATTTTATTTCACGGTTTTAATAAATATTTCATATGCTGTTTGTAAGTCGCGCATATACATAGGAAATTTTGTATTTTCAGATATAAAATCGTTATAAAAACTAATCCAACCATTATTTTTTCTATCTATAAATTTCCATTTCTTATTAGATGACTCTACATCAAAATATTCTGGATATTGATTTACAAAATCATCTTTTATTTCCGAAACAATACTTATACTAAAAATTTTTTCACCTTTCAAAATCTCAAATGAATATGAAAGATATTCACTAAGTAACATACCATCTGCCGAATTATAAAGTGCACTTTCGATATACATATCATTTTTATTCTCCAGATTATAGCTATCAACAAATACCGACATTGGAGAATAATCTAATAAAATAAATTTTTCATTTTGTTCAAAATAATTTATAAAAGTTTGCTTCGTAACAGTTTCGCCATTCTCAATCATTTTGAATATTTTTCTGTTTAACAAATAGCCAGGCAACTTTACATATTCTTCAATAGTAAAACTTGAAACACGAAAATATTGATTAACGATTTTTCTATTTTCCTTTGTTTGTTCAACAAAACTATTGGGTAATGTAAATTCAATTTCTTCAAATTTATAAGTTGTAAAATTTGAATCATTTTTCATAACCGAAGTTTTATTTTGTGCCAAAATATTTGT
Source organism: Treponemataceae bacterium (assembly GCA_045645985.1). Lineage (GTDB taxonomy): Bacteria > Spirochaetota > Spirochaetia > Treponematales > Treponemataceae > RGIG9060. The sequence continues at coordinate 86,995 of JAZRJV010000054.1, read as the reverse complement.
TGTAAAACTTGAGAATACAACAACCAACATTGTTAATAATAAAAATTTTTGTTTCATTTTTAGTCTCCTATGGTTTTTAAAGATACTAGAAAATAAATTTCTAGTATCTTATATCAATTTAATACTTTTTATTGAATTTTATATTATTCAACAAAATCCAATCCTCTAATAGGTCTATTCTCTTGTAATATAGATGTATCCAAATCACAAGTTTCACCTGTCCAAGGATCATAATACTGACCAGGTTCAGTTGAGTTTACAAAATGATCAACACCAGGTCCACCTTTCGTGTCTTGAGCATAAATTATATGGTCTGCATCTTCTGATTCATTATAAACAAAATCTCCATCTAGACCAGTTGATTCCCACATTTCATCTGCGGCCCCTTCCCAGTCATTTACAAAAGCATCATTACTATCTATATAGCCACCTTCAACAGCAGCTGCCATTGCATCTTCAGCTTGTTCCTTAGTAAGTTGCTTACCTGTTTGTTCTGTATATTCTTCAGAGATTTCATTTAATAAGGAAGTAGCTGCACAAGCATTATTTCCAAAATTTTCTCCATACTCTTCAGTAAAATCACGCTGCTCAAAAGTACTTGGTTCTACATCACCTGTATTCACAGCAGTTTCGTCACCTGTATTCACAGCAGTTTCATCTCCTGAATTCATAGCAGTTTCATCACCTGTATTTTCAGCAGGTTCATCTCCTGTATCTTGTGCTTGACCATTCAAAAGATCTTCCAAAACAGATTCAAAGTCAAGTACCTTTTTACCAGAATTATTTCCTATGTTACCTTCTGGCACAAACGAAGTTCCTTTGTAACTTCCAGAATTACTTGGTGAATCACGATTTGGGTCGTGATATCGAGTTATATCACCTTCCTTATTTCGACTATCTTTGTTATTAACCCAAACTTCCCAGCTAGTGTCACTAGAAGAATTACTACCAGAGGAACTTCCATAGCTACCAGAACCACCGCCTCCACCGCCAGAATTTTTCCCGTAACTTCCTGCACTACCACTTCCATAACCACCATTAACAGCTAAAAGCTCGTCAATGTCCAACTCTCTAAAATCTTCGATAAAACACTTCATGTGTATACTCCAACAAATGTACAATTTACTTTTTGATAGAAACCCAACAAACTTTAATAAAACTTATTAAACTTTATTTTTGCTCTACTGCATTTTCAAATAATTTTGCTATTTCAAATTTGAATAATTTTTTGCAATTTTATTTGCCCTTTAATTTATCATTATCAATTAGCAATACATTTGTTATTGTAAGCTTCTTTTGGAATTATATTTTCAAAACAAAGTAAATTAAAATCATCGTTATATAATTTTACATTTGTGTCAAAAATATAATCTACTCTTTTTTCAACTTCTTCTATAACCTCCTTATCATCATTTATAAAATATGTTTGTAAAATATTTTTATCATTACGATTAACAAATAAAAATATTTTTTCTTTTACAATTCTGAATAATTCTTTAATTGCTAATTCTAAATTTAAACAAGTTTCTAAATAATTTACTGCAATTACACAATCATAAAATTTTTCTACAAAAGGCAAACATTCACCACGATACAAAATTCCATTTTCAGATTTTTGTAACAACGAGACAAAATCACAATCAATAAAATTTTCAAGTAATTTTTTTGAGTTTGAAAAATTTGTTATAACAAGACATCTGTGATTTTCAAAAAAATTCTCATCGCGCAATTTATATAAAATATTTTTTAAAACATTAAATTCAGTTTTTTCATTATATTCTTTTATTGAATTTTCAGAATTAACTTTCGAAAGAAAATTATACAACTCAGAACGATAAGCATTTTTCAAATTCAAATTTCTTTTTTGAGTAATCTGTGCGTAAAAATAAAAATGAGAACGAACACATTTTTCCCATGTAAAATCTTGAACACTATCTATTGCATTTTTTCTAACTGATTCATAATTATCAATATTCAAAATTGCATTTTTTAAAACTTCACTTATTCCTTTGTAATCTTGCGGAATTGCTAAACAATTTTTTCCAGGATTCATATAAGAATCCATGCCAAGTCCACTTGTTGCAAGTAACAAATTTCCACTTGCCATCGCTTCTAATCCTGTTAAACCAAATGGTTCGTACCGACTTGGCATTACAACAATATCCATTTGTGAATAGGCTTTATATAATTCTTCGCCTTCCAAAAATTCTGGATTATTGAATAAAGATAATTCAACATAAGAATTTATTTCGCCGCGTCCATATAAAAAATATTCAACATCATTTTGATTTTTAAAATCTTCCCCTAAAAAATTTACTGCTTTGATAAATTCCAAATAACCTTTTTGCATATTTTCAAATCGGCCAAAATATCCAACTTTGATTTTTGATTTATCTTTTTTAAGTAATGAATTTCTAAATTTTTCTGGATTAAAACCTAAAGGCAAAACGATTGGATTTAATTTTCCAGAAACAAGTTTACTTGCTCGAGACAATGCAAAATCAGAATAAAAAACTGACAAGCATGAATTTTGCAACGCTGCTTTTTCAATTTTCAATTCTTGAAAATACACATCGTCCAAACCTTGCATAGAAATTAAATCACAATACAAAAGATGTGAAGAATACAAAACATTTTTATCAAATCTAAATGGAAGATAAGTTTGTCTATCGTTACAATGAATTACATCTGGATTAAAAATATTCATTATAGGTTGAATTTGTGATCTTAAAGATGCAGCTGCTTCTAAAATTTGAGCTTCTGGTGCAAAGGCTTTAAACTTTTTTTCTGGCACAAGAACATAATCAACAGTAGAATCAGGAAGCGGAGGTTCATCATTATCAAAGTGAAAATAAACTACAACAACTGAACAATACTTTCTTAAAACTTTTGTAAACTCTCTTGTAAAAGTTCCTAAACCACCCCAACTTCTTTTTGGATGTTCGGATGTAACAAATAAAACTTTCATAAACTTTCCTCTTTATAATTTTACAAAAAGCAAAATTAGTGCAAAGGCTACATAACTTTTGCATTAAGAAATTTTTGTAACACAAATTTTCTTAACACTATTATTATAGGTTTGAATTTAAGTTTTAAATGTTTTTTTTAAAATTTTTTTAATTTTTTTACAAAAATTATTATACACTCACTTTTTTATATTTATCAAGTAATTTGTTTGGATCTTCTGATTTTAATTTATTCAATAATTCTTCGGCCTTAACAAAAATTTGGCTCAAAATAATTCTTTCATCTTTTGTAAAATCTGATAAAACATAACTAGAAATATCAGGATGATTTGGACGACCAATTCCAAAACGAAGTCGCCAAAAATCTGGAGTTCCTAAATTTGCTTTTGTGGAACGAAGTCCATTATGACCTCCAAGTCCACCTGACCATTTTAAACTCATTGTGCCAACAGGAAGTTCCAATTCATCGTGAACAACTAAAATTTCTTCAGGTTTAATTTTGTAAAAATGTGCAAGCTCAATAATGCTATCACCTGAAAGATTCATATAAGTTTCTGGTTTTAAATAATAAATCAAACCTTCACTTGTTGATTCAGTTGCAAATTGACCTTTGAATTTTTTTTGCCAATTCAAACTTGAATACACAGATAAACTTTCTGCAAAAATCCAAGCTGCGTTGTGTCGAGTTCCGCTATATTGTTTTCCAAAGTTTCCTAAAAGAGCAATCAATTTAATCATTTAAATTTTCCTTCATATTAAACAGTTTATTTATCAAATTTTAATTATCAATCTTTACATATAAAAATTTGCGTGTTAACATATTATTATGAAAGAAAAGACAAAGTCAACAAAAGAGAATAAATTTTTTACACGAGAAAATGTCGGATTATTTTTGGCCTTGATTGCTTGTGTAATTTTTTGGTTACCAATTCACAAATACACAGAATCAAGTGGAATTTTATTTTGGAAAACAACTTCCGAAAAATATCTTGATTTAAAACCAGATTTAATTTCTGGCTCAATCGCTTTGATTTTTACTTTTATTTTATATTTGCGCGGAATTATTTCTTTTGAAAATAAAATTTCAAATCTATTTTCTTTTTTAGTAAACTTAACTTTGTTTGCAACGATAATCGAAATTTTTATTTCACCTTTACAAAATTCTCCAGCAGTAAAAAATATTTTTTTGGAAAACACATTTTCACTTGTGGCAAGTGCAGTCTGTATCGCAATTTTAATTTTTGGTGTAAAAGAAATTGCTAAAATCTTTTTGTTGATTTTTTTCATTTTCATTTTTTACTTCAATATAAAATTAGTAAACGACGCAATGGGATTTTTAGGCTACATCCAACTTTTGATAATCATTTCAAGTTTTTTCTTGCAACAAAATATTTCGTTAAATCAACTTGGAATGGAAATAAAATATTTATTTTCAAATCAAAATTCTAAACCATTGATTATTGTAGAAGAAGCAAAAAAAGAAACTTCATTTTTAAAACACGCTATGAAAATTCGTGGCGAAACTGAAAAAACAAAAATTGAATAAAACTCTTTACTTGCTTTGATATTTTTGTTATAACATACTATCTTAATTTATGATGATAGACGAAAATTTAATAATAACTGAATATCCAGAATTTGTTTTATTAGATAAAAAATATCGAAAATCTCTAAAACCTTTATTTTTATCATTGAAGGACGGAATTTCAGAACTTACTTTTGATAGTTTACTCATTCACAACGGAAAATTTAATCACAAAATTTCTAAAATTCCAAATTCAAATTCTTATATTTTAGTTGGAAATGACGAACACGACGAAAAAATCAAAACTTTCTTTTCTATTTTACAAGGCGAAGAAAATTTATTTGAAAATCAAAATTTTGTTCAAAATATTTTACCACAATGTTTTAATCAATTTAAATTTTGGAAGTTGATGAGTCAAAGTCAATTTGAAAAATATTCAGAACTTTTGCAAAAAATGAATTACAAAGTTGAATTTGACCGAGATAATTCAGATTACATTTATAACAGAACTGATTTAGCAAATTTACCAGGAAAAGATTTTCATAAAAAGAAAAATTTAGTAAATGCTTTTTTGAAAAATGAAAATATCAGCGTAAAAAATTTGGATTCAACAAATACAAATGATGCGCTAAAAATTTTGAATCTTTGGAAGGAAGGCAGAGATTTAAATCAAACTGATTATTATCAATGTATCGATGCTTTAAAAGATATTGAAAACAATAATTCAATTCTTTCTGGAATTATCGCTTATGTTGAAGATAATCCTGTTGCATGGAGTATCGGAGAATTTTTGCCAGATGAAAAAACTTATCTTGTTCACTTTGAAAAAGGAGATAGCAATTACAAAGGCGTTTATCAGTTTATCAATAATGAAACAGCAAAAAATTTACCAGAAACTGTTTTGTTTATAAACCGAGAACAAGATTTAGGCGACGAAGGTTTGCGACAAGCAAAAATGACTTATCGTCCATGTGGATTTATTAACAAATATTTAGCTTACAAAGTTTAACTTTTACTTGGAGAAAAAATGGAAATTTCTAGTACACGAAATAAAAAAAATATAGTTACATTTTCTAAAGCGATTGTAGATTGCTTACCTCAAGACGGAGGAATGTATGTTCCTGCCCACGAAATGAATTTGCGCCCTTGGATTTATTACATGAACGAAAATACTTCGTTTTCTTCTATCGCAGGTGCATTAACAAGTGCTTTAATAAATGAAGAATTTAGTCCGATTATCTGTGAAAATATCGCAACAAAAGCTTTCCCTTTTAGCCCAGAACTAAAACAACTGGACGAAAAACTTTACTTGCTAGAACTTTTTCACGGGCCAACTGGTTGTCACAAAGATTTTGGAATTTCATATCTTGCTTCATGTTTAGAGCACATTCTCATTATGGAAAATAAAAAAGCAACAGTTTTAGCAATTTCTAACGGAGAAACTGGTGCTTGTATCGCAAAAGCATTAGAAAACAAAAAACACTTGAAAGCCATTGTACTTTACACAAAAGGAACAATGCGTGGTTTAAAAGAAAGTGATTTTGTTTGGAACGGCGGAAACATTTATCCTGTGGAAGTTGACGGAAACGAAGATGATTGCTTCAAACTTGCAAGAGAATTATTTGACGATAGAACTTTAATCGAAAAATATAATCTTACTTTGGCAAACACTCACAACATCGGACGACTTTTGCCACAAACATTTTTTTACACTTACGCATTTTCTCGTCTTAAAAATAAATGTTTTACAGATATTTTTTATGCGCTATCAGCAGATAATTACAGCAACATTGTGGCAGGTCTTTACAGCTGGAAATTTTCACTTCCAGTAAACGGATTTATCACCGATAGCACACCAGCGCTTTACGCAGATTCAAAAGGTGATTGCACAGTTTTAGATTCAATTATTCCACTTGAAAAAAGAGGAAAAGCAGACCCACTAAATCCATCAAATATCGAACGATTAGAAGAAGTTTTTTGCACAAATCCTGCAGTTATTAAAGGCTTTGTTTTTCCTGCAAAAGTTACAAAACAAGATTCTGCAAACGCAATGAAAGAAATGTTTACAAAATATCACGAATTTATCGATTTACAAACTGCAAGTGCTTACGCCGCATCAAAAATCCGAAGTGATGTTACAAATGATGAAGATGGAACAATCGTTTTAATTTCTCGAAATCATCCAAGCCTTTCGCAAAAAGAAATTAAGTTTTGCTGTGGCGAAGAACCATCCCAACCAGCTTTCATCAAAGAACTTTACATAAAAAACGAACCAAAACACAAAATCAAGGCAGAAAAATCAGAAGTTGTAAAAATCTTAGAAGAAATTAACTTTTAATCAAATTTAAAAATTCTGATAAGCAAATTTTGCTTTCAAAAAAATTTTTTGTTTAAAATAAAAAGAAGTGCCTAAGTAAACAAATTTAGTAAGTTTACAAAAAGCACTTCTTTTTTTTATTGTTTGAAATTTAGAAAATGCCCCGTAAGATAAATTTTTCATCACCTTACAAGACATTCATCATCAATTATTTTTTAGCTTTTGAACTTGCTTTTTTTGTTGCAGGTTTTTCAGCCTTTTCTGCTTTTGAAGCCTTTGCTTTTGTTGCTTTTTCAGCAGGTTTTAACAATTCAACTAATTTTTCTGCTCTGTATTCAGAACCTTCAACTGCAGTAAAGATTAGTTTATCAACATTGTAAACATTTGCATAATCAGCTGGTTTTGCAGCAAAAATTGTATACAACATTGTTCCTGCCCAAACAGCATCTTCTAATCTTTCTTTGTTGAACCAAAGAACTGAATCGTACATATTTACACCAAGAACAGTTGAAGCCATATCAGAATGAACAAGGTCATCCATAATATCGTAAGCCATTTGTCCGCAGTTTTTAGCAGTAATTTTGTAATCACAGAATTTTGCTGTTTCTAACAATGTTTTGAAAGATGTGTACATATCTTTTGAAGGTTTACCAAATTCAACAAGAATATCACGAATCTTTCTATCAAGACACCACAAATTGATAAGATTTTTTGTATCATTTGCAGTAGCTTTATTTCCAATTACATCTCGTACAGAATAAAGCATGATAAATCCAGTTAGCAATTCAACCATGAAATCTCGTTTTGCAAGACCTTCATTTAAGTAAATTCCAAGTTTACCAGCATCATCAGTTGCTTTTTTACCGTTGAGTTCTGTAATTTTTACCAAAGCGTTGATTCTTGAAACAAAATTCTTCCAAATTTCATCGTAAGAAAGTCTTTCGCCTTTTCCATCTTTTGCAAGAACAGTTGAAGAACCGTAATTTCCTTCGATAAATCTAACGAGAGTTTCAAAATAATTGATTCCCAAAGGTTTTACTCTATCAAGAACATCAGCAAGTTTTACATCTTTGATATTCTTTTCTTTGCGTTCTTCTTTTGACATACAAGCAGTTGCAATTCCGTCAAAAAGTTCACGACTTGCAAAATCAGTTAAAGCACGATACAAGTCTTTCAAGAAAATTTCTTTAAGAGCAATATCGATATCTGGAACACCACGACCGTTGAGAGTTTCAAACAATACACGATATTTTCCAGTTTCATCATCTGTAACACAAGAAATGTTCAACAATACTTGATATTCAAATCCGTTAAGATGTACATACAAACCATTTTGATGAATATCACGACAAGAACGAATAAACCAAAGACCTGTTTTTTGTTCTTGGAAAATCATATATTTGTTGTCATCATTTGGAATATCAAGAGCTTCAGCCAATGTTAAGCATTCATGAGTAATATTTCCGTTTGCATCTTTTTTAGCATATTTTGTTGAACGGTTAATCCAACCAGAAGCTTGTTCATACACATTGTTATAGAAAACAATTGAGCGTTCATCCCCAAATCTGTTTGAATAAGCGTAAACATTTTCGTTTACTCTACCGTTATCCCAAACATCATAGAAACGGAAGTTTTCTACTTCAGCAAAGAGATAGCGTTTTTTCATCAATGGGAAGATATCGCGTTTGTGTTTTTCAAGCAAGTCTAAATCTGGAGTTTCGTTCCAGTATGCTTTTGTAAATTCCATACCGTACTTTTCTTGGAAACCTTCGATTTGTCCATGACCAAACATTGGAAGACCAGGCATTGTAACCATGAGAGTACAAACACCAAAGTATTTATCTCCCTTACCAAACTGAGCCACAGCTGTTTCTTCGTCTGGGTTGTTCATAAAGTTAACATATCGTTTAAGAATACCAGGGTCAAATTCAAGAGTATTTTTAACAGTTGCACGATATTTGAAGTTTTCTTCTCGTTTGAGCATATTCATAAATGCACTGTTGTAAACACGGTGCATACCCAAAGTTCTTACAAAATAACCTTCCATCATCCAGAAAGCTTCTGCAAGCAACAAGGTATCAGGAAGTTCAGTTTGAATTCTATCTACAACTTCGCGCCAGAATTCGTTTGGAATCTTGATTTCAAAATCTTCACGGCTAACAGCATGTTCTGCACGGCTAGCAATATCTCCACCTTGTCCTGGTTCTGGATACCATAATCGTTTGATATGTTTTTTAGCAAGAACCATAGCAGCATCAAAACGGATAATTGGGAAGTTTCGAGCAACATGCAAAATTTCTTGCATAACAGCTTCACGAGCAGTTGGATTTAAGAAGTCAATCTGAGCTGTATCGTTCCAAGGCATACCAGTTCCGTCGTTTCCGTGATAGATATAACGAACTTCACCAGTTGCATTATCAACGCGTTTGAAAACAACAGCACAGTCATTCTTTGAATAGTAGTGGTCTTCAAGATAAACGCTAACACGAGGGTCTAAAGAAAGATTTTCGCCATTAAATGTATATGAAGGGAATGGACAATCATAAGACTGAATGAATAAATCTGGTCGTTCAACAACCCATTTTGCATCCAAACCTGTATGGTTAGGAACCATATCAGAAGCAAGACGAATTCCTCTGTACCAAAGTCGTTTTCTGAGGTTATCGAGAGCTTCCCATCCACCTAAATCACCAGCAATATCGTAATCGTGGAGAGAATAAGCACTAGCAGCAGCTTCTGGATTTCCACAAATCTGTTTGATTCGTTTTGAACCCCAAGAGCGTTCCCACAAACCGATAAGCCAAAGACCAGTAAAACCTTCTTGTGCAAGTGTATCCAATTCTTCATCTGGAATTTGGTCAAGACGAGTAATTGGTCGTTTATATTTTTCACTTAATTGATTCAACCAAACGAGAACAGTTTTTGCCATCAAAACTACACGAGGCATCCATTCTCGGTCTGGAGTAAATCTTTCATATTCACTATTGAGAGAATCGTAGTTGTAAATTTCCATTGGAGGAAGACCAGAGAAATTTCCATTCCAACCTGGTTTTTCTTCTTCTTGAATCATATCGATACCAGAAAGAAGTCTTAAAAGCCATTCGCCAAGGATAAGTCCCCAATGTTTTCGGATATAATCAAGCTGACCTTTCAAACTATTTGGACTTGCAACAACTGGTTCTTTTAACATTGTAACCAAGTCATTATTGTTTGGTCCAAAAGTAGGTTGTGTTTTGAAAAATTCTTTGATAATTTCCCAAGATTTTGCGTAATCAGGATTTTTAGCAAGTTTTTCATCACTAAAGAGAATGTAGAATGGTTCAAAAGCAGGATTTTCGTTTGCATGGTGAAGTAAGAAAATTTCTTCGAATGTTGTTACACGATTTGAAATTCCATCTTCAGAACCTGCAAGATAATCTTCTGCAGAAATTTCTCCACGATAGACAGCTGTTGGTGGAAATTCTTCTGTAAATTCAGCAAGAAGTTTATCCACTTTCTTTTTACCGAGTTTATCATCTAAAGCTTGTACCATTTCTTCAAATGCTTTTGCATTTTCTTGTTTTCTAAAAGATGCACAAACATAGTGGAAGATTTCGTCAATCAATCCCATTGCGTTGAGTTGTCCAGCTTTTACCATTTTTGAACTTTCAAGAACAGGATCAAACTGGTCGTTAATCTTTTTAGCAAAAAGTCTTACATTCTTAAAATTTGTTAAAATTACATTTCCAGTTGTAGCAAAAAGTGATAAATCAAAATCACACTTATCGCGCATTACTTTAGAAACATGAAACTCCATCAAAGGAGATTTTTCTAATTTAGCCAAATCAGGCTGTTCCCACATTCCAGACTTTTCAACCTTTGTCAATCTGATAGACAAAGCATTTTCAAAGTTCTTTTCAAAATCCTTCATTAACGACTCCTATCTCTCGTGAATCTTTACAATATTATTGATTTCACTAATCAATTCTTTGTTTTTAATTAATTTTTCTATAGTTACTGGCAAACGATAAGTCCAGTTAAACTCATTTACACTTCCAGGAATATTAACTCTTTCGTTATCTGGATTTTCATCAAAATAATCTTCAACAAGACCTAAGAAATCTTGCAAAGGATGAATACAGAAAGCACTATTTGACTCAGCCATTTTTGAAAGCAAATATCTTGCTGTTTTTGAGTTATAAGAACCAGGTTGAACATCTGAATCTCCAGGGAAAGTTCTGTAGAAATCCCAAGCGTCCCCTTCTTTTAACCACCAAATTCTTGCAGTTGAAGAATCGTGAACAGAAGAAGTTGTTACACTTAAATATGGATATTCGCCAAATTGATAATATGGCTCTCCACCTGCATTCCAGTTTCGGCTCCAGCGAACAACTCTCAAACTTAAAATTGATAAATCGTTCAAAACTCGAGGTAAACTTTCTGGATTTGAACCTAAGTCTTCGGCACAAGCAACCATATCTGTACAAGAAGTTAAATCTCCAAGCAAAGTACGAGCTTGTTCTTCCCAAAGAACTTCCATTCTAGAATATTTTGTTACGATAAGTTGACCTAATCGATATTTTTCATCATCTGACAAAGTTTGCCATGAAGTTGTTGAATGATATGTCCAAAGTGGAGAATAAAGTCCGTCTGAAACTTTTACCAAGGCACGATTTCGCCAAAGTTCTGCAAGCCGAGGTTTTACATGGTCAGGGATATCACTTGCCCAAATGTCTTTTTCGCCTTTGATTTCTGGTTTGAAACGCCACATTTCTTCGTTTCCGATTCTATCCATAATTTTTGCAAGGATTCCGTGAGTTCCAAGATAATCACCGTTGTTTACTGCTTCAATTTGATTTGTTGGAACATGAGGAACGCTAAGCCAAGTAATTCTATCATCAGAAAAACCTAAATTGTGAAGTTCATCTGTTGTGATTGGCTCAAAAGGTTGTGTCCAACCAAGCATTGCTGTACTTTCACGCTGTGGAGTTGCCCAAATTCTGAAAAATCCAAGAACATGGTCAATTCTGTAAACTTGATAATATTTTGAAGCCTGAATCAAGCGATTTTTCCACCAAGAATAATCGTCTTTTTTAAGATTATCCCAGTTGTAAATTGGAAATCCCCAGTTTTGCCCAACAGGATTTGGACCATCTGGCGGAGAACCTGCACGCATTTCATCATTAAAATATTCAGGGAAAGCCCAAGCATCACATGAATCTTCATTCATCATGATAGGAATATCACCTTTTAATTTAATTCCAAGTGATTTTGCGTAGTCAGAAGCTTTTGCAAATTGTTGGTCTAGGCGCATTTGAACCCAAGCGTAAAAAAGGTTTCCGTCTTGATTTTTTTTATCCTTCCAAAAATCATCAAGCTCTTTTTTTGTAGGTTGAGCTTCGCCCCATTCTTTCCAAGATGCTTCGTGTTTTTTCTCTTTTTTCTGCATGAAAATAGAATAAACTTGAACCCAAGAATTATCTTTTATCCAAGATTTTAATTCATCACTTGAAATGATTTTATCTTTTTCTGAATCGAAAATCTTTTGCAAAAGGTCAAGTTTTTTTCGTCGCAACTCGCGATATTGAAAACGAGGAAGTTTTTCGTATTTCTTTTGAAGTTTTGTAATTTCAGCCAAAATATCTTCTTTACCTTCAACTTCTGGCAAAGATTTCAAACTTACATAAAGTGGATGAAGTGCAAAAGCCGAAAGCGCACTATAAGGAGAACTTTCTGTTCCTGTATCGTTTACTGGCAACAACTGGATAAGTTTTAATCCAGCCTTTTTACAAAAATCGGCAAACGGAATCAAATCCAAAAATTCACCAACACCGCAACTGTTAGCAGTTTTCAAAGCTCCCACAGGAATTGCTGTGCCTGTTAAAAATTCTATTTTATTGTCTGACATATAAATTAGTTAAACTCCTATCAACACACAAAACTTTAAAAAGTTGACTTGTGTATCAATAGAATTATATCACAGGTTTTTAAATATATAAAATAATTTTTTATAAAAATATGAATTTTTTTGTTAGGGGAAGAAAATGAATAAACAAAAAAAGCCGAATTGCATAAACACAACTCGGCTTTTGGATAAATTTCAGTTACTTGAAATTATTTTACGCGTGTAAGAGAAAGAAACGGTGTTTTATTTTCATCATTTAATGCCATATTTAATGTACGCCCCTTAATTTTTATTAAATAAACTTCTTTTGCACCATTCATTTCTGTATTTAAACAATTACCTTCGATATACCATTTCCCAGGGAAAGATTCAGTTTTAACATCTTCTCCTACAATCACTGAAGTTGACATTATAAAATTTTCTGAATCAGTAAATTCAAAAGAAATCAAAGTTCCTATATAAACAGTCTCAATATTAGTAGATGTTTTAACTTCCCATTTTGTACCAACCAATCGATTTGAAAGATTACAACCTAAAAACAAAAAAATCACCAATACAAAAAGCGATACAATTATGCCTTTTCTCATAATAAAAACTCCACATTTTACTTTATATATTTCATATAAAAGCAAAAAACATAGACCCATTTAAATGAGCCTATGTTTTTATCTTTTTATTACTTTGTATACTGAATATACATAAAAATTTTCTTCATCTTCTTCCCAGTATTCATACACGAATACCAGTGATGCATTTTTATATTTTGAATACTTTTCCTCAAAACATTTTGTAGCATCAACATGTGAAGACATTTTTGCAACTTCAAACTCGTAAGATTTTCCGATTCCAATTATTACTGGCACTCGTTTTTCTATATCGAATTTTTGTCGCAACACTGATTCTTTTCCTGTTTCCAAATACTGAGATAACCACTCTGGAGAAGGCTCAATTCCAAATTCGCTACCTTTCCAATCGATAATCTCAGCATTTATAGAGGAAACAAAAAATAAGAATAGAAAAAAAGTTAATATTCTTTTCATTCTACAACTACTTCCTTTAAGAAATCTTCAACTGATTGTGAATATTGAGAAGTAATTTTATTAATAATCTTGTTTACAGCCTTGCCTTTAGCATCGTTAAAATTCATATGGCTTTCTCTACCTGAAACAGAGTACGGAATAATCTGTTGCTCTTCAACTGTATCAAGAATATAACTTTCTCCATTGTACTTGCATCTGATTGTTGTATTATCTGAAGTTGTACTTTCTTCAAAACTAAACTTAGCAATCAAAATATATCTAACATTTGAGTCATAACTTCCTCTAAAGCCAGCTTTGCTAATTGCTTGATAAAAAGCTTCTTCAAATCTACCATCAACATCATTTTCAACAATAACATGAATTGGAATATTCTTTGATAATTGAGTCTTTTTTAAGCGAATATCTTTAGAAGAAACACATTTAGACTTTAATGATGTAGAAGCATCTTGATTGATTATATCTAATTTCTTAAGATGTTTTTCGTTTTCTAATGCAATATCTTCAGCAAAATCATACAATGAATATGAGTCAAAAGAAAAATCAGTTTCATCAACTCTTTTCAAGATTGAATTTAATGTTCCTAAATTAGTTGTAATCATATCTTGATAAATTTGAGTTGCCTTTGCTCTGTCTAAAATAGCGATTGAGTACCAAGTAGATACTTGATCAAACCAAAATTCAACTTCAACTCCAATCAAAGAATCAATATCTACTTTCTTCATTATAGATTGATCAATAGTTGAAACAGAAGAATTGGCAACCATACCATTTTCTTTTGCTTGAGTCATTCTGCTTGATGATTTTGTATCGGATTTTATAGATTGACCAAAAACAGATGCAATTCCTTTCAAAGCATCAAGTTCTGCGGATTGTCTATCTGCGCCTGAACCTACATAAGTCATGTAAGAAGAACTTGGGTAAACAGAAGAAGGCGTATTCACCCATTCTGGCATAACAACTTTAGTTTTTTTGGCAGCAAATAAAGAACTGGCTGATTGTAGAACAATCAACCAGAACAATATATTAACAATATATTTTGTTATTTTTCGCATGTAGAAACTTTAACTGCTACTTTGCCTTCTTCAACAACTACATTTTCAATAACTCTTGATTCGATTACTGTTTCTCCATCAAGATATTCAACAGTTACATTATAAGTACCTGGATCAACTGTAAATCCTGCAGAACTTGCAAAGTTAGGGAAGTAATCACACTGTCTAATATCAGCTTCTTCTGCATCAGCAAAAGCAGCCAAAGCAGCTTTCATTCCTTCAACAGCAGCAGTTACAGCAACTTGTGCAGCGATTGATGCGATAGGATTTGCACTAGCAGCTTCCAAACCTTTTTGTGCAGCTTCTAGAGCAACAATATTTGTAGGGATAACTGCAGCAGCTTTTGTAATGTTTCTGAAAATACTTCTGTTAAATGCACCGCGTGCTTTTGATGCAACATCAATAGCAACTGCATTATCAAAGTTTTCAATTACGATAGCATCTTTTGTATCACCATTTGAAAGTTTTACACGAACTGATTTGATAGCATGATTTTGATCTTCTGGTCTAAATACAGGATAAGAGAATTTAAAGAAAACTGGCAATGAATAACCAGCTCTATCGATAGTAAACATTAGGATTTTTTCCAAGTTTGAATCAGCTCTCTTACCGATTGTTCCAGAAAGAGCGAGAACATTTAATCTACCTTTTCCAGCAGGAACTTCAATATCTTCTGTTACATCAAGACTTGGAATATCTGTTTTCAAAACAGCACCAAAATCTTTTGCATGGTCAGGATCATTGTTTGCAGCATAAACAAGAGTTCCAAGATATGAAAGGAATGGAGATGTTTCATATGTTAAATCTGTTTTTTGAGGAATACCTTTTGAAAGTTCTGATAAATTAACATCACCGAATTTAGAAAGAACATCCATAGCACCAGAAACTTTTGAATCTTCCAATACACCTTCAGAACTTGCTGCGATTTCTTTTTGTTGTTGAACAAGAGGAGCAATTATATCTTTATAATCACCTGTATATGTGTAAACAACACCAAGAGCTTCGTCCATTTTACCAGATGCAATAGAGTTTACAATTCGCATTGAATATGCCAAAAGTCTTTCATATACAGCACCTGAGTAAGTAACGCTGTCTTCTGATGAAAGAGCAGCTCCCATTACTTTTCCAGCTGTCATATCTGCAGCTGATTGTTGCATCAAACCTTGAGTTTCGAAGAAGCTTCTTCCAGATCCTTCGTAATCACCCATAAAATGTTGCAACATATTCATGTCGAGTTTGTCTTTAATTTCAGTTTTTTTACTATTTTTTTGCCCAAGCAAATTTATACAAGTTTGGAAATCACGATGTTCATAAGCTGTATTGTATAATTCATAGTCAAACTTACCTTTTTTTACTTTTGGTGTTTTCTCTTTCTTTTGTTTATCGCCTGATTTTTCAACATTATCAGTAGATTCACAAGAAAATAAGAAAACTAATGCTGATAGCATCAACACTGCAAATTTAGTTAATTTCTTCATCTCTTTTCCTCAGTTTATCTGCTTTTAACAGATCCAATTTTTTTCAAATAATCTTTTGTTTCTTCAGATGGCTCAAACATACCAACAGTTCTATGTGTTTTCAAATCTGTAAGTTCAATATTAACAATGTAAGTTCTTTCTTGTTTTTTTCCATTGTTTTGAACCATCAATTTTACAGATCCTGTAAGCATATAGTCTGCAGCATCTTCTTCATCCAAATCAAGGGCAGCATCTTCACGAGAGTGATCTTGTTGTGCCATAACTTCAGTTCTAAGGTCTTTTCGAATATCAGCATTTGCCATAAATTCAAAAACACCAGTATTCAAAATAGCAGTTTTCAAGCTATTTGCAATAATTTGTGTATCAAAGAACTCACCTGTTTCATCCTTAATCTTTCCGATTGTAACAACAGGAGGTCTATCATTTTGTTCTTCAAATTTTGCAACTCTTGGATGTACAATAATTTGAGCAACCAAATCTTTACAAATAGCACGAGAATCTGACTCGTTCAAATATGGAGTCAAATTCTCGTCTCCGCCCCTTTTTACTTTTGCAGCAAATACTAAAGTAGTTGCCATTAAAACAAGAAGTGCAGATAAAATAATTTTCTTCATTAAATTATTCCTCTTCTTCTCCGAGGTCATATTCTACAGCGTCATCTTTTACAGTATCTAACAATGGAGCTCTTAAGTTTTCGCTCAATGCTTGTTTTAATAATGCTGTTTCAGATGCATTGTCTTCAATACCGTTAAGAGCAGCATCTAATTGTGCATCATAAATATCTTTTGGCATTGTAAATACAACATAGTATTCATAGTAGTAATCAAAAGAACTATCTGGTGATCGTTTTGTAATTTTTACACCTTGTTTTGGTTTTTTGAATTGCATCCAATATTGAGCTTCTTTGTTCAAACCGTTAATTTCAATAGCTGACAAAGCTTTTACAGTTTGATCAATTGCTTGCTTTGCTTTTGAGCCTTCTCCTGTCTCACCTTGGAAAACAGCATTTGCACTTTGACCAACAGCCATAGAGAATGAGTTTGCAACTTGTCTTTGAACATCTACTTGATCTGTCCAAGTTTTCAAAAATTCAAGATCATCACCTTGGTTTGAGAAAACAAAGATTTGACTATCTTCTAAGTCAATTTTTAATGATTTAGCAACTCTTTTGTTTTCACCTTCCAAAACAGCAGCTACCCAATCTGGAATTTCTGTACCAATAGCCATACCAGGTCTATTAACTACTTCAATTTTAATTTTTGCTTGTTTAGCTTTTGGAGCTGCAACAACTGACATAACCACACATGCCATACACAATAAAACTAATAATGTCTTCTTCATATTTTTCTCCCTATATGAATTATGATTTTGCCTCGAAATAATGAGACAACTTAGTATGTAAATTTCATGTTACCACCACAAAACATAGTAGTCAAGTAAAAATAATGTAAAATAAATAAAAAATCTCCATAAAACAAAAAAAGCCGAATTGCATAAACACAACTCGGCTTTTGATAAAATTTAAGTTAATTTGAAAATTATTTTACGCGAGTAAAAGGAATTGTAACAGAAATTCCGGCAGAAGAAGTTGAAAGTTTCAATGTATCTCCATCAACTTCAGCAGTCCAAATTTCAATATATGATTCACCCTCTGCTGAATATCTAATTGTTAATTCATCACCATCAACAGCCCAAGTCCCTTTTACAGAT
The DNA here is from genome assembly GCA_045645985.1 of Treponemataceae bacterium. Lineage (GTDB taxonomy): Bacteria > Spirochaetota > Spirochaetia > Treponematales > Treponemataceae > RGIG9060. The sequence goes on along the minus strand of JAZRJV010000054.1, from coordinate 69,023 downwards.
TCAGTATACTCAGGAACTACATGGCCATCTACACGAACATTAATAGACATAACAAACACATCATCTTTATTAAACTCATAAATGATAACTTCTTCATAATGAGAACCTTCATAAGTATCCTCATATACTACATATTCCCATTTTGTTCCTTCCAATTGATTTGCAAGTCCACAACCTACAAACAACACCATTACGAGTGCTAATGCAATAGCAATCCCTTTTTTCATATAAACCTCCATAAAAAGTAATTTTGTCGCAGAAAATTTTACGATATTTTTTTTATGCAAATTCATACTAAGGAAATAAAAATTTTCTGTCAAGTAAAATAAAAGCAAACTTTTATAAAAAAATGTAAGAAAAATTTTATATTTGCATATTTTGAAAAAAAGTTTTTCTTCATCCATAAAAAAAGCCGAATTGCATAAACACAACTCGGCTTTTGGATAATCATAAGTTAAAATTTAGCTACTTTCCCCCATTCCAAAACCAAATCGTTTTGGAAAGTTCGTTAGAAAATGGCTGGAATTTATTAAAATCTGGAAGCCAATCGGTATCAGAAGTGAGTTCTTGATAAAACAAATATTCAAAATCGTATTCTTCTATCATATTGCGAATAGTTTTAAATTCAGCTTGGTTTATCAATCTATGCTGAAAAGATTTTAAAGCTTTGTCGCGAATTTCAATTTCTTCTTTTGAAAAATCATTTTCGGAAACTTCAACTGGAGTATATTGATTCATTAAAGAAATACAAGCTTTTCCGTCAGCATGATTTTTTAGCCAATCTAAAACAAGCCGAGTGTCGTCCAAGCGCCCCGGAAGTACAAGATGCCGAATTATCACCCCAGAAGTCATTTTTTCAATTTCAGAACTTCCATGACGCTTGATAGAATCCTTATCATTCTTTGTTGCCACAGTTTCAAATTTTAAGGGAGAATTTTCTATCATCCAACGAATGGCTTTTTTTGCAACTTTCGGATAATCCTTTGCCTTAAAAACTTCATCGCTTATCATGGGATTTAGAGTTTTCATATCTGGAAGCCAAATATCAACCAAACCTTTCAAAAGTTCCAAAGCTTCGATATTTTCGTAGGCAGAACTATTCCAGCAAACAGGAATTTTCAAGCCTTTCACCTTTGCTTTTTTCAATCCTTCTGCAATCGCTGGAATGTGATGAGAACCTGTAACGATATTCACATTTTCTGCACCTTCATTTTCAAGTTTCAAACACAAATCGGCAAATTCATCTGTAGAAAGATTTTTTCCCATTCCTTTTTGTGAAATCTGATAATTTTGACAAAAGGCGCAATGCAAATTACAACCCGTAACAAAAATCGTTCCTGAACCACCTAAAACTGTGATTGGCGGTTCTTCCCCAAAATGCAAAGTTCCACAAGCAATTTTTATTTCCGAAGTTTCACCACAAAAACCTCTTTTTTCAAAACGATTTACACCACAATTTCGAGGACAAAGATTACAGTTTTCATACAAAGAATTTTTCATACAAGAAAATTTTAGTAGATATACAAAACCTTTTCAATAAGATATACTGATGTTATGAATGAAATTTTAGAAAACGCAAATTTACAAGAAGAAACTTCATCAGTTGGAAATAAAACTGCGGTTGTAGCAATTATCGGGCGACCTTCAGTTGGAAAATCAACTTTTTTAAACACAGCCAGTGGCGAAAAAATTTCCATCGTATCTCCAGTTCCACAAACTACAAGAAACGCAGTAAAAGGAATTATCAATACAAACCTTGGGCAACTTGTTTTTATCGATACGCCTGGTTATCACAATTCCGAAAAAAAATTCAATTTGAAACTTCGTTCCTTAACAAAAGAGCAACTTGAATCAGTTGATGCGATTTTATATTTAATTGATGCAACTCGAACTCCGGGAGAAGAAGAACAACTTACTGCCGAACTTTTGCAACCTTATTCAGAAAAAGTTGTTGTTGCAATAAACAAAATCGATTTGCCAGAAGCAAACACAAGTCCTGCACGAATTTTTATCACACAGAATTTTCCAAAAATTACTGCAAATCATGTTTTTGATATTTCTGCACAAAATGATATTGGAATCAACGAACTTTTGCACGGACTTTACGATTTTGCGCCAGTTGCAGAACATCTTTATCCAGAAGAATTTTACACAGACCAAGAAGTTGATTTTAGAATCGCAGAAATTATCCGTGAACAAGCAATCAACCGACTTCACGATGAACTTCCTCACGCAATTTATGTTGATGTTGCCGACTTAGAAATGCGCAAAAACGGAAAAGAACTTTGGGTTAGAGCATTTTTAGTTGTTGAACGCGATAGTCAAAAAGGAATGGTTATCGGAAAAGGCGCTTCTATGATAAAAACAATTCGTGTTGAATCTATCAAAGAAATGCGAAAAATCTTTGATTACCGAGTTGATTTAGATTTGCAAGTAAAAGTAAACAAAAACTGGCGACAAAAAGATCCAGTTTTAGCACGACTTGTAAAATAGAATACTATATAGAACAGAATTTATAAAAAAATCGTTGTTTTGAAAGTTTTTTCTTCCTAAACAACGATTTTTTTTCAATTTATTGAATTTTTATTTCTTAAAAATTTTATACCATAAAAGTACAATCAAATACCAAATATATGGAAAAATCAAAAATATCTTAAATGGATTTCGTACAATTTCAGGAAGAATCTCTAATCCTTTATTGAATAAATCTTCTGAAACTCGGCGTTTTCGTTTAGAAAAAATCCCAAAACAATCTTTGTAGTACAAGAAAATTCTTGGGCAGTCTTTCTCGTTTTTACCTAAAGTAAATTTTTTTCGTCTGCGATAATACCACATATCAGCACCAGATACTCCATCACTAAGTAATGTTAATGTTGGAGCTGCTTTAAAAATCGCTTCGACAATATCAGCTTCAGAAGTTTTTGGATAATAACCAACATAACGCCCAACAATTCGCAATCCAGAAAAAGTTGCTCTAACATTTTTTTCTGCAGCCATCAAAGATTCACGACGACTTCCCAACATATACAATGTGCGATAATTTTTATCAAGAGCATTCATTATACTGATAACAGCTTTAAAAGGATTATATCTAACTGGAACTTGTAATTTTAAGAAAGATGCACCAGTTAAAATACTTTTAGAAATCGGAATTACTAAAGCTGCACTTTTTAAGCAATTCATATAATCTTGATTCATTCTTGCTTTTAAAATATCCCAAATTGTAACAAAACAAATTTGTGAAGAACTCATATTTTGAGAAATCTCTGTTATTTCTTGAGCAAGATTTTGTTCAGGAATAATATCTACAGGAACTGATAAAAAATTTATTCGTGTGTGTGCCATTCGTCCAACTCCGTCATAGCAGTTTGAATTGCAGCAATTCCGTAAAGACTTGCTGTTTCGGCTCTTAAAACATTTGTTTTAAAGTGAACAAGATTAAATCCATTTTCTTGCAAAATAGAAATTTCTTTTTCTGAAATTCCGCCTTCAGAACCAACTGCAATTCCAATTTTATTTATATTAGTATTTTCTTTCAATACTGAAAATATATTTTTTTTTGCAATACTTGCTTCGTGCAAAACAAATCCACATCCTTTAGCACCTTCATTCCACATTTTTAAAGCATCTTCAAGCAGCATTGGATTTTCTATCGTTGTATTGATTGCAGAACCACTTTGTTGCCGAGCTTCTTTTACAATCCGTTCCCAACGAGCTGTGCGTTCAAAATCATCTTTTTTATAAGAAAAATCTTTACTAGAAAAATCACTTATGATAGGAATGATTTTTGTAACACCACATTCTGTACTTTGCCGAATAATCAAATCCATTTTTTGCATCTTTGGCAAAAACTGAAAAAGCCAAATTTCAGGCAATTTAATTTCGTTCAAAGAACTTGCATTTACTCCAGTTTCAACTAAAGTTGTTTCTGAATCACAAAAAGTTTCTTTTAAAATCAACTGTTTGGATTGCAACTTAAAAACTTCCATATTAGAAAGTTTTTGATTTGGAAGACGCACTTGAATTACATCTCCCACAGAAAGCCTCAAAACCTGACAAAGATATTTAAAATCTTTTCCGCTAACGGTAAGCTGCCCATTTTTGTCAGGCATACTTGAAGCAATATATTGACGCATATTAGTTTTTATCTTCTTTTTTATCTTTTGAAAGAGACTTATCTTCTAACAAAGCTTGGTCTTGCAATTCTTTCAAAGTCTTTGTTGATTTTACAAGTTTTTCAAAATTTTCAGTTTCGATAATTTTGATAGCTTCTTTTAATTGGTCGTCATAATCTAAATCGTAAAGACTTGGGTCACGAGTTCGTTCAACTTCGATTCTGATAAGACGACGCAAAAGTTTTTCATCTAATTTATAAGTGTAAGTTAAAGCCTTTGCATAAACAGCAATATCATGTTCGTTCATATCAGGATGTTCTTCAACATACTTGTCAATATCGCCATTGTTAATTAAATCCACATAGCTTTTTTCTTGCTCTTCAGTTAATTCAGGAATTTTAATTTCTCTATCTGGTGGAATTCCGATTTTATCAATGTTCACATCAGAAGGAGTATAATATCTTGCCATTGTAAGTTTTACGCCATCAGCATTGTAAAGTGGAATAACTTGTTGAACAGAACCTTTTCCGTAAGTTCTTTCACCTACAAGGTAAGCTAAGTGATTATCCTTTAAAGCTCCAGCCAAAATTTCTGAAGCACTTGCTGAACCTTTGTTAATCAAAACTACGATAGGAATACCCTTTGGCATTGTAGTTCCATCAGGAGTTGCTGTATAAACAGAAGCGGCATCTGAAATTCTGCTTTTTGTAGAAACAATAACGCCACCGTCAATAAATTTATCCGCAACATCTGCAACACTTGTAATCAATCCACCTGGATTATTTCTTAAATCGATAATCATTCCTGTAAAATTATTTTTCTTGAATGAATCTATCGCTTCTTGTACGCGTTCTGCAGTTTGTGGAGTAAATTCGATAATTCTTAGATAACCGATTTTTGCATTTTTATCATCAATCATTCCAAATTTTACAGTTGGAACTTCAATTAATTCACGCACCAAAGTTACAGGAAATTCCATATTTTTTCCACGACGAACTACAACATCAACGCTTTCGCCGATTTTTCCACGCAACATTCCTAAAACTTCATCCATTGTAATATCTTGTGTTGGAGTTCCATTTATAGAAATAAGTAAATCTCCAGCGTGAATTCCGGCTTTGTATCCAGGGCCACCTTCAATAGGAGAAGCAACTTCAACATAAGCAGGTTTTTCGGCTGTAGAATTTACAGGTTTTGAAATTGATAATCCAACGCCACCAAAATTTCCAACAGTTGTATCGTTTAAACTACGCATACTTGTTGTATCAAGATATGTTGAATATGGGTCTTCAAGAGAATCCATAATTCCTTTTAACGCACCAGCATATAAAACTTCTGGGTCAACTTCATCAACATAATTTTGCAAAACAAAACCAAAAACGCTGTTGATAAGTTGCATATATTGCGAAACCTTTGCGGCTGATTTTGAATCAACATCTTTGTTAGTTTGAGCAACCAAACTTGGAGAAAAAACTGCATATAGAGAAAACACTATAGCAAAGACAAACATTCCTATTTTCATAGGTGAATTAATTTTCTGTGAACTTTCCATACTTTTATTGTACGCCCTAGAAAAAAATTGTCAACAGGGATTGACCAATTATTATTAGTAACATAGACTTCATTTTATGAAAAAATTTTCTTTTAAAACTTTTCTCTTAATTACATACGAAATTATAAGAATTAAGTTTATTTTAGGTGCATCTCCTGTTCAAGATATTCCATATCAAAGCTTATCTTGGTATTGCTCTGTTTCTTTTTTATGCTTTCCTTTATTGTTCATCATTTTTCTTTCCATTGATAATGAAAAATACAATATTTTTAGACCATTTATTGCCTTATCAAAAATGATGTCTATAATAGGTCTTTCTTCATACATCGGAGTTACATTACAAGAAGCAATTTCGCAAGTACGATTTTCACAATTATATTCTATAAATAACATCTTTTTTGTGATGTTTTTTTTACTAATAGATGTTATAATAGGAATAGTTTTTGTTATCAATCCTAAGCAAAACAAAAAAGGTGAAAACGATATATGCAAATAATTCCTGTTGCAAGTGGAAAAGGTGGAGTTGGGAAAAGCCTTCTTTCTGCAAACTTAGCAGTTGCTCTTGGTAAAGCTGGAAAAAAAGTTGTTCTTGTTGACTTAGACTTAGGTGCATCAAACTTACATCTTGTTATCGGACAACAATCTCCTAAAGCAGGAGTTGGAACATATCTTGGAGGACAATCTAATTTTCAAGATTTAATCATTCCAACTGATTACGATAATGTTTATTTCATTCCAGGAGACGCAGAAATTCCAGGACTTACAGCTATCAAACTTTCTCAAAAAAATGATTTGATAAAAAAACTTCAAACTATCGATGCTGATTATTTGATTTTAGACTTAGGAGCAGGAACTCACCTTACAATTTTGGATTTCTTCTTGCTTTCACCTCAAGGAATTATCGTAACAGCACCAACTGTAACTGCAACTTTGAATGGTTACCTTTTTTTGAAAAACGCAGTTTTTAGATTGATGTACAATTCTTTCAAAAAAAATTCTAAAGCCTACGCATTTTTGGAAGAACTTAAAAAAGATACAAAATCTTTGCAAAGACTTTACATTCCTCGCCTAGCAGAAACAATCGAAAAAATCGATCCAACAAGTGCAGCAGTTTTCAAACACAGAATGAAGCAATTTAAGCCTCGCTTAATTTTAAATATGATTGACGATCCAAAAGATGCAGACAAAGCACAAAAAATTCGTCGTTCTTGTAGCGAATATCTTGGAATCGATTTAGAACATCTTGGAGTGATTTACAAAGATTCAATGCAAGACATCGCACTTTCTTCAAGATTGCCAATTACAGTTTACAAGCCACAAGCGATGGTTTCTCAAGCAATTTTTAGGATTGCAGACAAAATCTTGCAATCAGAAACACTCTCTTTTGACAACGGATTTGACAGTTTTCAAAATGCCGAGAATGAAGCAGCAGAAGACTTTGAATCAAAACTTTCCTATGTTGAAGATTTGTTAGGCTCAGGTGCTTTAACAATGAATGATTTAGCTGAAACCATAAAATCTCAGCAATATGAAATCACTCAACTTAGAAAAGAAAATAATTTATATAAATCAAAACTATTAAAAGCAGTACAACAAGGATTTAAGATTTGATGTTTTTAGCAATTAACTACCCATCATGGATTCATCCAGAAATTTTTCCCGGAGTACCAATTTTAGGACTTTTGCGTTGGTACGGATTGATGTACATTTTCGCATTTGGAACAGCCTACTTCGTCTTATCAAAATTAAGAAAGAATGGTGAATTAGATTCTCCAGGACAAACAACCACAGATGACGACTTATTCAGTTTTTTTGGATTTGGCGTTTTATTTTTGCTTTTAGGCGCAAGAATTTTTTCAACTTTAGTTTACGACACTTCTGGACTTTACAGACAAAAACCTTGGTTGATTTTCTGGCCATTTAATGAAGCTGGACAATTTACAGGACTTGCGGGAATGTCTTTTCACGGTGGCGTTATCGGTGGACTTTTAGGAATGGTGATTTGGTGTTTAACTCACAAGCGTCCACTTTGGAAATGGGTTGATGCCATGGCAGTTGCAATTCCTCTTGGTTACACTTTTGGTCGACTCGGCAACTTCTTAAACGGCGAACTCTACGGAAGAATTACAACAATGCCTTGGGGCATGATTTTTCCTGGCGCACAAAGATTTTCTGTTTCAATTCCTTGGGTAAAAGATTTTGTAGAACAAGCAGGATTAACAATCGCAGAAAACGCAAGATTGATAAATCTTCCTCGACATCCAAGCCAACTTTACGAAGCATTTTTTGAAGGAATTGTTTTATTTTTGATAATGTGGTTTTTACGCAAAAAGAAACCTTTTGACGGCTTTATGACAGGAATGTTTCTCATCGGTTACGGAACTTTTAGATTCATCATCGAATATTTTAGAGAACCAGATGCAGAAATTGGATATATAATTTCTGTTACAGATGCTTCAACTTACATAAACGATTCTTTACTAAATATCTCAATGGGACAAGTTCTTTGCTTTTTGATGATTGTCGGCGGAATTGGCTTAATTTTGGCACGATATTTTATCACTAAAAAACAAAAAGAAAAGTAAACTTTAATTGAACTTTATAAAACAGAAAAATCCATCTGCAATAAAGAGAATTTCTTAACGCAGATGGATTTTTTTTTGAGGTTAAAGATATATACTTAAATTAGACATTGGCTCCCAAGTTAACTCAAGGATTGTATCATCTGCAACTACTATGCTTATAACAGCATCTTTGCCAGTCCCTGAAATTGTATAATCAAAATATTGTGTAGCTTTTTCATTACCAACCCAATATGTAGTTGTAATTCTATTTTCATCAACTGATTCAACAAAGAAATATGTATATTTATCGATATCCAAAGACAAATAACTTGGAAAATAAGAAATTTCTCCATTTGATTCAGTTATTGAGCCTTCAAAACAACCATTAGTTTGTTCATACCAATTTTTTGAATCATCATAAACTCCTTCTATTTTTACATAAGCCTTAGATTCTTCAAGATTAATCCCTAATAATTCAAAAACAAAATGTTGTACAACTTCTACCCGTTTTTTTATATCTAATTGTTCTTCTAGTATACCATTTTTTAAAACATCAGCATTTACGGTTCTTTTCAATATTTCATCAAAATTTTCAGGAATAAATTCTTCCACCGTAAAATCAGTTCCATAAATTTCGTTCCAATCATCTATTGCATCACGCCAGTCATTTATTATTTCACTCCACTCATCAGTACCAACATACATATTGTAGAAACTAAAGTAATCTTCTAAATCTCTTCTGCAATATTCTTCATTATTTACTTTTATTCTGTCACAATAATCTTGAACTGATAAAAGCTCCTTTGATTCTGTATCTGTTGCTTTTGTAAGCACAAGATAAACATTTATTTTATCGTCTACAACTTTATAACTGTAATTGTATTCAACAGTATAACCATTCAAAGAACGAACAACAGTCATCGTTCTACTTTCAGAATTAATTAAAATCTTATTATTTTCATCATTTAACTCTGTTAAATTAATAAATGGATCAGTTCCTTCAGGTTCTGGCATTTCTGGTAAGTTTATTATTATTTTTTCTTCATCATCTGTTTCTGGCACAGAAGGTGTAGTAGGTGTAGTAGGTGTAGTATCTGTCGGTGTATCATCATCCAAATTTGTTTCAGGTGTAACATCTCCACAACCAACAAAACACATAATCATCAGCAAAGTTAATAAAATTGAAAAAAGTCTTTTCATAAACACTCCTATTCTTCATTGTTTATTATAAAAATTTATACTGTAATTTTACCCCAATAAAGAATAGCCGTCAAATAAAAAAATAACTCACCCCACCGAAAACAATTTTTTTGTATTCCTAATCACCAAATTTGCAAGTTCTTCAACTGAAATATTTAGGATTTCTACAATAAATTTGTAAGTTTCTTCTATCAATAAAGGTGTGTTTTGTTTTCCTCGATGTGGAACTGGAGCAAGATAAGGCGCGTCTGTTTCTAAAACCAATTTATCCAAAGGAATATATTTTATCAATTCTTGCATTTGTTCCATTTTAGATTTTTTTGTGTAAGTTACGCCGCCGCCCAAAGCGATATACCAACCTAAATCCAAAAATGATTTTGCTTCTTCAATTCCGTAAGAATAACAATGAATAACGCCATTATTATATCCAGAATTTTTTATACAAGACAAAGTTTGCTCAAAAGCATCTCGCGAATGAACAATCACCGGAATATTCATTTTTTTTGCAAGAGCAATTTGCATTTCAAAAAGTTCTTCTTCGCCCTTAAAAAGTTCGTCGCTAAAATCGTCTAAATTTCTTTTGTCAGGATTTGAAATATTCCAATGATGATCCAAACCGCACTCGCCAATGGCAATAATTTTTGTTCCAGAATTTTCTATTTTTTCAATATTATTTTTAAGTTCTTCAATTTGCTCAAATCGATTTTTTATCGCTTCAGGAGAAGGCCAAATTCCAGCAGAAAAAAACAAAATATCTTTTACATTCTGTTTTGTTTGTTCATCAAGTTGATTTAGAATTTTATTTGCAATTTCCACGCGAATTGGTAAATCGTCAGAATCAGTTCCGATGTCCAAAAGAAAAGGAAAGTTATTTTTTGCACAAGTTGATAAAAGTTCTTTGCAATCACAGTCTGATTCGAAAAGTCTATGTAAATGAAAATGTGTATCTGTAAACATAGACTGAAGTTTAACATAGTAAAAACAAAACTTCTAGTTAAAAATGAACAAAAAAGGCTTTGCAAGATTAACTAAATTAACTTACAAAGCCTCTTTATAAAAATATTATTTTTGTAAAAAATTATTTACAAAGTTTTTCAGCTACTTTTTCTGGAGTAAATCCAAAGTATTCTGCAACTTTTGCAAAAGGAGCAGATGTTCCAAAAGTATCGATTGAAATAATATCATCTTTTGATTTTACAAATTGTTCCCAACCTGTTTTGATACCAGCTTCTAAAGTAACAACTCGTTTTGTATTTCCAATCAAAGTTGCTTGTAATTCTTCTGGCTGATTTGCAAAAAGTTCTCTATCAATTACAGAAAGAACGCGAACATTTTTTCCTTTTGATTTTGCGATATTTGCAGCATCAATAGCAAGAGAAACTTCTGAACCAGTTGCAAGAACAGTAACATCAACATCCCCTTCGCAGTTGTATGCAACATAAGCACCACAGCGAATTGTTTGTTTCCAATCTGAATCTGCTTTTTCGTAAACAGGAAGATTTTGTCTTGTAAGCATAATACAAACAGGATGATCTTTGCTTTCACTTGCCATTAACCAAGCAAGTTCAGTTTCTTGAGCATCACCTGGGCGTAAAACTTGTACACCAGGAATTGTTCTTAGAGAAGTAACAGTTTCGATAGGCTGATGAGTAGGACCATCTTCACCAACATAAATTGAATCATGTGTAAAAATGTAAAGTACAGGCAACTTCATCAAAGAAGCAAGTCTGATTGCTGGTTTCATATAATCTGCAAAAACCAAGAAAGTTGCACAGAAAGGTTTTAATCCTCCGTGAAGATACAATCCGTTTGTAATTGCAGCCATTGCAAATTCTCTGATTCCAAAATGAATATTTCTTCCAGTTCTATCATTTGCTGAAAAATAAGAACTTGATTTTAATTTACATGAGTTTGGACCTTCCAAGTCAGCAGACCCTCCAACCAAACCTGGATACATTTTTTCCAAAACTTGAAGCATTGCGCCACTTGCTGCACGAGTTGCAAGTTTATCTTCAGTTGTGTAAGTTGGGAATTTTTCTTCAACATCAACTGGATTTCCAGACATCATTGAATCCCAAAGTGCTTTTAATTCTTTTTCTTCTGAAGCCCAAGCTTTAAATTCTTCTTGCCAAGCATCATATTTTTTTGCAATTTCATCTTTTTTAGAATCAAAATATTCGTAAGCTTCTGGCGCAACATAAAAATCTTTATCTACAGGAAGTCCTAAAAATTCTTTTGCAGCTTTTACACCTTCTTCTCCAAGAGGAGCACCGTGAGCAGCAGATTTTCCAACAACAGTAGGAGCACCTTTCCCGATTTCAGATTTAAGCATAATTAAAGAAGGTCTATCGTCTTTTTTAGCTTCTTCAACTAAATCAGAAATTTGCTGATAATCATACATTGAACCTTGTAAAACTTGCCAACCGTAAGCTTGATAGCGAGTTGCAATATCTTCTGTTAAAGTGATATCTGTAGAACCATCAATACTGATGCGGTTTTCATCGTAGAAAACAATCAATTTTCCAAGTTTTAAGTGTCCAGCCAAACTTGATGCTTCTGATGCAACACCTTCCATCAAACAGCCTTCACCTAAAAGAACATAAGTATAATGGTCAATAATTTTGCGATTTTTTGTATTGAATTTTTCAGCCAACATTGTTTCAGCCATTGCCATACCAACAGCCATTGAAATTCCTTGTCCAAGTGGACCAGTTGTAGCATCAACGCCAGGTGTAACTCCATATTCTGGGTGACCTGCACATTTTGAACCAAGTTGTCTAAAATTTTTAATATCATCTAGTGTTACATCGTATCCACTTAGATGTAATGCGGAATACAATAACATTGAGCCATGTCCACCAGAAAGCACAAATCTGTCACGATTTATCCATGATGGATCATTCGGATTATGGTTTAAAATTTCCCCATAAATCATTGCAGCAAGTTCAGCGCAGCCCAGCGGCATCCCTGGATGTCCTGACTTCGCTTTCTGAATGGCGTCCATTGACAAACTTCTAATTGACAATGCGGCGGCATCTAGTCCTTTTACATTCATATTGTTCCTCATTTGATTTGCAGCCTTAGAAAACTTTTTTTACAGCTTCTAAAAGTTCTGCTTGATTTGGTTTATTTTCCAAAGTGGTTCTAAAATCCTTGTTTTGAAACAAAAAAGCCAACTGGGAAAGAACTTTAAGATGAAACTGAGGACTACTTGTAAGCAAAATAAACATTGTACTAACAAGCCGACCGTCAGGTGCATTCATCTGCAAGTCTTTTTTTAAGTAGCAAACAATAATTCGTTGGTCATCACTATTTTTCAAAATAGGATAACGCGAATGTGGAAGTGAAATACCATTTCCAACTGCGGTGCTCATCAACTCCTCGCGTTGACATAATTCTGTATACAAATTTTCGGGAGTTAGTCCCTTTGGATATTCAATTTTATCAACAACATTTTTATATACTTCTTTTGGAGAATTTCCTTCAACATCAAAAAGAACAGTTCCTTTTTGGAGTAATTCAATAATATTTATGTCATTATTCATTTTTATCCTCCAATTTTAAAGAAAAACTCAAATTTCGTTTTTGATGTGCAAAAATATTATCTCTTATAACTCTTGCACTTTCTTCAAAATTAAAATTCATTCCTTCAAGAGTTGCATCAAATGTAGACAAATCCTTTTCTAACAAACTGTCTTCTTGTACAAAAGAATAAATCATACTTGAAATATGTCCAGAAAGTTGAGTTAAAATCACCAAATGTTGTTGGTCAAGTTCTTTTATATCAATTTTATGATACTCAATTTCATAAAAAACACTTACAAGTTTAGAATATAATTCCAAGGCTTCATGTCTATAATGTGCAATTTGATAATCAGCAAACCAATTATAACCTTTTCGAATGATAACAAATTTTTTCTCTAAATGCAACATAATAATATTATATTCGTTTTCTTCGAGTATAATTGAATCAGGAATAATTTTTTCGATGATTTTTTCTAAATTAGTTTCTTTGGAAAATAAAATATCACAAATGAAAGCATCAACAACCCATTCAGGAACAATCAGTCCATGCTTTTTGAAAATACTATTTACTTTTGAATCTTTTTTGAACGAAGTTTTAGAGTTTTCATCAACAGGCGAAAAATCTATCATTTCTGCACCAATAGCAGGAATTTCTTTTCCTTTTAGCCACAAACGAGTTTCAACTCCATAGGAAGTAAATTCAAATTTTCCTGATTTTTCAAAAACTTCTTGAACAGAAGAACAATACGGAACACAAAATCGTTCAATGTCTGTAATATAGGCAAAAACAAGTTGCTCTTCAATGCTTGCACAAGGGCCAAATGCTTCAAGAGTTGCAGACAGCATTTTTTCAAACTCTTCTTCCCAGCGTTCTCTTTTATTATCAACAGAACTTTGTTCAAAAGGAGTTTTTCCTAATCTGCAAAAAGGTGCAACATTGATAAATCCCTTATCCCAATCAGAAACAAGTGCTATCACTCGGTCACCTAATTTAAAATTTGATTCTTTATAAAACTTAGAAAAATCAAGAACTGTCAAATTCACTTTTGGAGGCAACATATAATCAGTTTGAGTTAAATCCAACAAAGCATTTGCAGTATCTTGTGCAATAATCTGGGGAATATACTCATCCCCATAAAAACTGTAAAAAGGTAAAATATCAGAAGTGTTTACTTCAATAACTTTTTTAGGAACTAAATCTCCACAAAAAAATACATGCAATTCATTTGGCAAAAATTCTGGATCAACAAAAGGCATTCCACGATGACCCAAAATGAGATAGCCATTTTCAATTTCCATTTTTGTAGGAACAAAAGAAAAATATCTTGATGTAAAAAGTCCTGCTCTAGAACAAAACTTGCCTTCAGTATCTACATAGACATTTGGGCTATTTCTCAAAAATTCAAGTATTTTTTCAGCAGAACAAGGATGCTTTTTCTTCAAAAGATACTTGCTAATATCTGCCTCTGTAAAAGATACAAGAGTTTTTCTTAAAAAATCATCAAGCAGGACTCGTAGAGTGTCTTTAGTTCTGGATAAAATACGACAATCCCCTATCGAATATCTTCAATTTCAATTTGCAATTTGCCAAAAATTTCTTTTACTTGCTCCATAGAAATTCCGCAAACTTTGCAAGTACATCGTTTTTTAGACATATCGTCGCCATCAAATGTAACCAAAGAAACGATATTTCCACCAAGTTCTGCCAATTCTTTTGCAACACGAGCAAGTTGACCTGGTTTTTCGTCCAAAGAGAAAGTGATACGAACGCCCTGATGACGAGTTCCAAACATATCAACAAAAACTCTAAACAAATCGCTTTCTGTGATAATTCCCACAAGAAGATTATCTTTCATAACAGGCAAACAACTAACACCCTTATCAGCCATAATTCTTGCAGCTTCTTCCACAACTTCAGTTTCTTTTACTGTAAGAACATTTTTTTCCATTACCTTTTCAACTTTTAATTTTGAAAGAAGATAACTAATTTCATACATATCCAAAGTTGTTGCAGCAGATGGACCTGCGTTTACTAAATCTTTTTTAGTAACAATTCCAACTAAGTTATCATGTTTATCAAGAACAGGAAGTTTTCCTACTTTTTCTTTTGTCATTAATTCACGCACTTCTGTAACAGTCATTTCAGGACGAACATAAAGTGGATTTCTTGTCATAACACTAGCAATAATCATATTTCCTCCTTAAAAGTAAATTCATAAAACTTAAGTTTTATGAATTTACTTTTTACGCTGTTTCGCATCGGAGAGAGAAACAGCAGTTTATAAAAAAGTTTGCAACGCAAACTTTAGATAAAAACTTCGACACTATTTTAGGAGAAGTTTTTATCAATCCTCCAAATACAAATAAGATTACAAAGTAAACTTTTGCTTAAAAGCGTAGCACTATTTGTGCGAAACTTTTCAGCCTAGCCACCTAAGTATGCTGATTTTACAGCATCATCATTTATAAGCTCACTTGCCTTTCCACCTTTGATAATTGTACCGGTTTCCAAAATGTATGCACGGTCTGCAATGGAAAGAGCTTTGAAAGCATTTTGTTCAACTAACAAAATTGTAGTTCCAGTTTTATTGATTTCTTGGATAATTGAGAAAATTTCATCAACAAGAATCGGAGCAAGTCCCATAGAAGGCTCATCCAACAAAAGCAATTTTGGGCTAGACATTAAAGCTCGACCCATCGCCAACATTTGTTGCTCACCTCCAGATAAAGTTCCAGAAAGTTGCTTGATTCGCTCTTTTAATCGAGGGAAAAGTTCGTAAACTTTTTCCATATCAGCTTTGATTCCTGCTTTATCTTTTCTTGTATAAGCACCCATTTCCAAATTTTCTTTTACGCTCATATTTGCAAAAACTCGTCGTCCTTCTGGAACTTGAATTAAACCAGTTTTTACAATCGCATCTGGAGAAACATTTGTTATATCGTTACCAAGAAACTCAACTTTTCCAGAAGTTTTTTTAATAATATTTGAAACAGAATGCAATGTTGTGGTTTTTCCAGCACCATTTGAACCAATAAGAGTGATGATTTCACCTTCGTTTACATCAAAAGAAATTCCTCTTAAAGCCTGAATTGCACCATAATGAACTGTTAAGTCTGTTACCTTAAGCATATTTTCCTCCGTATCCTATTCGCCAATTTCCGCATCTGAGCCAAGATAAGCTTTGATTACAGTAGGATTTTTTCTGATTTCTTCAGGTTTTCCAGAAGCAATAATTCTTCCGTAATCAAGAACTATCAATCGTTCGCAAATTCCCATAACAAGATGCATATCATGTTCAATAAGAAGAACTGTTAAATTAAATTCTTTTCTGATAAAAGCAATCAATTTCATTAGTTCGTCAGTTTCTTGAGGATTCATACCAGCGGCAGGTTCGTCCAAAAGCAACAAACTTGGATTTGCAGCCAAAGCACGAACAATCTCCAATTTTCGTTGTTCACCGTATGGAAGATTTTTTGCCAATTCATCAGCTTTGTGGTCAATTTTGAAAAGTGAAAGCAACTGATTTACTTTTTCAGTCATTCGTTTTTCATCGCGTCTAAAAGCAGGAGTTCTTAGCAAAACATCAATAGGATTTACTTTGCGTTGATTATGCAAAGCAATTTTTACATTATCGCTTACTGTTAAATCATTAAACAATCGAATATTCTGAAAAGTTCTTGCAATTCCAATTTGATTCAACTTTGCAGGACTTTTCTTTCCGATAGAGTGAACTTTATCTTCTTTATCCCAAAAGTTGATTTGTCCTTCTGTAGGTTTATAAACCCCAGAAAGCATATTGAAAACTGTAGTTTTTCCAGCACCGTTTGGACCAATCAATCCAACAAGTTCACCTTTTTTGAGTTCGCAAGAAAAATTACTTACAGCGCGTAATCCACCAAAAACGATAGAAATATCATTTGCTTGAAGCACCAATGAAGATTCGTTAGACATCAGAACCTCCTTTTTCATTTTGTTCAATTTGAGATTTTACTTTTTCTTTTTTTACCTTAGGTTGATTTTTTCGATTTTTTAGCCAATCAACAAATTTGTCGAAAGTTTTTACAAAAGAAAGTTCTTTCATTCCTAACAAACCTTGAGGACGATAAAGCATTACAACAATCAAAATCAATGGATAAATCAAAAGACGGAAATCTTTTAAGAATCGCAAGAATTCTTGTAGGTAAGTTAAAACGAAGGCTGCCAAAACTGAACCTGTAATTGACCCCATTCCACCAAGAACAACATAAATCAAATAATCGATACTTCTGTTGAAAGAAGCAAGGTCTGGCTTGATAAATGCGATGAAAGCGGCGTACAATCCACCACCAACACCAGCAACAAAAGCGGCAATTACAAATCCAATCATTTTATATTTGAAAACGCCAATTCCGTTTGAATTTGCAGCAATTTCGTCTTCGCGAACAGCTTTAATGGCGCGACCGTAAGTTGAACGCAAAAAGTTTTGCAATAAAACAATTACCAAAATCAATGCCCCAATTACCATCAAATATGCTTTTTCTGGAAATGCTTGCATCATAATAACTGAAGGGTCTTCAAATCTTTTTCCGTTTGCACCACCTGTAATTGTTTTTAAGTTAATCAAAACAACGCGGATAATTTCACCAAATCCCAAAGTAACGATAGCAAGATAATCACCAGTAAGTTTTAATGTTGGGAATCCGATTAAAAATCCAAAAATTGAAGTTATAAAACCTGCAACAATAATACTCACAACAAGAGGAATTCCGCAATTTTGTGTAAGGAAGATACAAGAATATGCACCGATAGCCATAAATCCAGCTTGACCAAGTGAAAGCTGACCTGTAATTCCACAAATGATATTTACACTAATTGCCATGATAGCGTTTACACCACCAAGTGTGATAATTTGAGCTGTATAAGCGTCGATTAAACCAAATTTAATCAAAAAAGCTGGAAGTACCAAAGCCAAAACAGCAACTACAAAAGGAATAAGCATATCTCTGTAAACACGATTCATTTTTTTCATAGCCTACTCCTAAACCTTTTCTCTTACATTCTTGCCCATAATTCCTGTAGGTTTTACAAGCAAAATGATAATAAGAATTGCAAATGAAATTGCATCTGCATATTGAGATGACAAAAATCCTTTAGTCATTGTTTCAGAAATTCCAAGGATATATCCACCTAACATAGCACCTGGAACAGAACCAATTCCACCAAGAACCGCTGCAACGAAAGCTTTTAATCCAGGCATTGTTCCCATTGTAGGATTTATCTGAGGATAAGCACTTGCGTACAAAATTCCACCAGCAGCAGCCAAAACAGAACCAAGTGCAAATGTAAAGGCGATTGTTTTATTTACAGAAATTCCCATCAAACTTGCAGCGTGCATATCAAATGAAACTGCGCGCATGGCTTTTCCTGTTTTTGTATAATTGATGATATAATTTAAGATAAGCATCAAAACAGCAGAAAGAACAATAACAATCAACTGAATATTTGAAATTGAAATAAAACCTAAATTAACATTTACAGTTTCCATTGTTGGATATTGTCTTGGGTCTGGTCCGATAAATGGAATAACACGAGCACCGTTTTGCAAAATCAATGAAACTGCAATCGCTGTAATCAATGAGTTCAATCTTGGTGCTGAACGAAGAGGTCTATAAGCAAATCTTTCTATAAGAATAGCAAGAATAGCACAAATAATCATTGCAAAAATCATTGCCAAACAAAATGACCAAGGATTTGCACCAAATGCCATCAAAACAAAATAACCAGCATAAGCCCCAACCATAAGAATATCTCCGTGGGCAAAGTTAATCAACTTAACAATTCCGTAAACCATTGTGTATCCAAGAGCAATCAATGCATAGATACTTCCTAAAGAAATACCATTTACAAGTTGCTGGACAAACATAGAACTAATTTCCACACTTCCTCCAAAATCCGCCAATTTTTTTTTACTAAACTTAAAAGACGAATCTTACTTATTCATATTTATTCAACATATATTTTACACTTAAAATAAATCTAGGTAAATAGCAAAAACAAAAAAAAGCCCGAAACCTACTAAATACTAAAAGCACAAGTAGACTTCGGGCTTGTTGATATAATTTCAAATCTTCATTTTAGAAAGAATTAAAATGAAGATTTGTAAAATTTTTCAACTTATGGATTAACAGTTGCTTTGTAAACAGGTGTTAATTTTCCATCTTGTTTAACAATTTCCATCATTACAGCTGATTTGATAGGATTTCTCTTTTCATCAAATGTAAGATTTCCTGTTACATATGAACCGTTTGTTGCATTGAAAGCATCTCTAACAGCAGCAATATCTGTTGTATTAGCTTTTTCATAAGCATCTTTTAACATATAGATACAGTCATATCCAAGAGCAGCAAATGAAACAGGAAGTGAGTTGTAAGCAGCTTTGTATGATTCTACGAATTTTACAACTTTTTCATCTGTTGAATCTGCAGCATAGTGGTCTGAATAGAATCCGTTAAGAACTTCATCACCTGCGTTATCTACGATTCCTCCCCATCCGTCTGCACCAACGATAGGAGTATTGATTCCTTGTGCTCTTAATTGTTTTGCAATCAAAGCAACAGTTGCGTAGTAATCTGGTAAGTAAACTACATCTGGGTTTGCATTTTTGATTTTTGTTAACTGAGCGTTAAAGTCCATATCACCTTTTGCGTATGATTCTTCAGCTACAACTTTTCCACCAGCAGCTTCGAAAGCAACTTTGAAGTTTGTGTACAATCCAACTGAGTAATCGTTTGTGATATCATAAAGAACTGCAGCTTTTGTTTTTCCTAAGTTTTCTGCAGCGAATTTTCCACCAACTGTTCCTTGGAATGGGTCGATAAAACATGCACGGAAAACATAGTCACCAGCATCTGTGATACTTGTCATTGTTGCAGCAGGAGCTACCATCAATACTTTTTGAGCTTGTGCCAAAGAAGTAATAGCAGCTGTACAACCAGAAGTTAAAGAACCAACAATAGTATTTACTTTATCTTTTGTAACAAGTTTTTTGTAAGCATTAACAGATTTTTCTGGATTTCCTTCATCATCTTCGCCTACCAATTCAATCATTTTGTAAACTTCAACAGGATTTCCATTTGCATCTTGTTCTACAAATTTAATACCACCATTAGCATTGATTTCGCTAATAGCCATTTCTACACCGTTACGACATTCAACACCATAAACAGCAACATCACCTGAAAGAGGGAAAATACCACCAATTTTAACTGTATTTGATTCCTCTTTTGCACATCCAGCAAACATCAACATTGCAACAGCCAAAGCTACAGCAAGGATTTTACCTGACATTTTCATTTTTTCCTCCACTTGATGCTTAACATTTTTGCATCATTTAGATAGATATTAAACTAAAAATTAGTTTGGATAAATTATATAAAAATTGTTTCTTTATGTCTATTAGTTAAAAATATGATAGAAAATAAAATGTAAAAAGATTTTTTGCAAAAAAAAGGGCCGCCTTGCCCAAAACTTAAAAATTAAGTTTTATCGAAGACAGCCTAAAAAATTGATTTTACAGAAAATTAAATTGCTTTTCCGTTTTTAATAGCAGCTTTGCAGTATTTGCAAATTTTTGCCTTTTGTCCATCAATTTCTTGATCGTACAGAATTTTGATTCCGTCTTTTTTACAGCGTGCACAAGTTCCGCGTCCGTGTGCTACTTGGTCACGAATACCTTTTCCGCGATGGGATTTTGACATAGCATTCTCCTTAATTATTCAGCAGCTACTGGAGCTTCTTCAGCTTTTTCTGACTTTTTAGCAGATGATTTTTTTTCTCCTGCTTTTTTAGCAGTTGATTTTTTTGCATCAGCTTTCTTTTTGTCATCTTTTTTAGAAGACTTTTTGTCAGAATCAAGTTGATAATCTACCAACTCGAGAATAACGATATCAGCTGCATCACCTTGACGGAAACCAAGTTTAAGCATTCTTGTGTATCCACCATTTCTGTCTTTCATTCTAAGACCGATATTTGTAAAAAGTTTAGCTAATACAATTTCGTCTTGAATGAATTTTGCAGCTTCTCTTCTGTTATGAACAGAATCTACTTTTGCGCGTGTAATTAACTTTTCAGCAGCTTTTCGAACTTCCTGAGCTTTAGCTTTAGTTGTTGTAATGCGTTCATATCTGAAAAGAGAAGTTACCATATTTCGTAACATCGCACGACGATGTGAAGTTGTGCGTGAAAGGGCATTAAAACCACTCTTATGATTCATCTGATTCTTCCTTCTTTGATAAATTGACAGCAGTCTTAAGAGAGCTGTAATCTGTCATACCAAGACTAAGATTCATTTCTTGTAGTTTTTCTTTAATCTCAGTCAAACTCTTTTTACCAAAGTTACGAGTCTTGGCAATGTCTTCCTCTGTCTTTTTAGTCAATTCTCCGACTGTTCGGATGTTTGCATTTTTTAGACAATTTGATGAACGAACAGAAAGTTCTAGTTCTTCAACAGGAGCATTCAAGATTTGACGAATCCGTTCTGAAACTTCGTCAACATCTTCACCATGTCCAACTTCAGTATCATTAAAATTGACAAAAATAGCAAAATGATCCTTTGCGATTTTTGCAGCTTCTGCCAATG
Source organism: Treponemataceae bacterium (assembly GCA_045645985.1). Taxonomy (GTDB): domain Bacteria; phylum Spirochaetota; class Spirochaetia; order Treponematales; family Treponemataceae; genus RGIG9060. The sequence goes on along the minus strand of JAZRJV010000054.1, from coordinate 47,449 downwards.
CGTCATCAGGAGCAATAGTTCCATCAGTCCAAATTTCTAAGATAAGTTTATCGTAATCGTTTCGCTGACCAACACGACAAGGTTCAATAGAATATTTTACCTTTTGAATTGGTGTAAAAATAGCATCCATTGGAATTGTACCAACAACTTCAATGTATTGCTCATTTGTATCAGCTGGAACATAACCTCTTCCAAGGTCAACTTGAATTTCAAACTCAAGATGAGCACCTTCCATCATTGTGAAAAGGTGTAAATCTTTTGTAAAAACTTCTAGCTCTGTTCCTTTGTCGAAATCGTTACTTGTAACATCTCCCGGTCCTTTGAACTCAAACAGGAATGTATCCTGCTCAACGTCTTCGGGAAGCCGCAAGCGAATCTGTTTTATACTATTTAAAACTTCCAAGGTATCTTCTACAATATTAGGAATTGTTTCAAATTCACTGGATATCACATGAGGAACATCATCAGCATCATAAGATGTAATTCTTACAGAACTAACAGCGTAGCCTTGAATTGATGATAACAACACTCTGCGAAGAGTATTTCCTACTGTAGTACCAAAACCAGGTTCAAAAGGATATGCTGTAAATTTTCCATAGTTGGAATTATTTTCAACATGCTCAAAATTAATCCCTTTTGGTTTCTTAAATCCTTTAAGCAGATTTTTGCGGGCCATCCGAACTCCTTATTTAGAATAGAGCTCAACCACGAGCTGTTCTTTTATATCAGCAAGATCTGTTACATCAGCACGCTCTGGATAAGAAACAAATGTTCCTTTTTGTGCATCAATATCAAGATCAATCCATGGATAAACACCAGACTTTGAAACTTCTTTCAAAGCTTCAAGAATTGTTGCGCATTTTTTGCTTGCTTCTTTAACTTCGATAACATCACCTGGTTTAACCATGTAACTTGGAACATTGATTACTTTTCCATTTACAGTGATGTGACCGTGAGAAACAATTTGTCTAGCCTGTGAACGGCTTGATGCGAAATGCATACGGAAAGCAACATTATCAAGTCTGCTTTCAAGCAAACGAATAAGGTTGTCACCTGTAACACCAGGCATACGAGAAGCACGATCAAAGAAGATGCGGAATTGTTTTTCAAGCATTCCGTACATTCTCTTTAATTTTTGTTTTTCACGAAGCTGAATTCCATATTCACTGCGTTTCCCAGTTCTTGATTTAGGATCTTTACCTGGAGCAGCTCTTTTTTTGTTTAAAGGACATTTATCACTCTTACAGCGATCGCCTTTTAACATAAGTTTTTTCTGTTCTGTTCTACACAAACGGCAAACAGGACCTGTGTATCTTGCCATACTAGCTGTTCTCCTTCATTAAACGCGGCGTGTTTTCTTAGGGCGACATCCATTGTGTGGAATAGGTGTTACATCACTAATTGATTTAACTTTAAGCCCCATTGCACCGAGAGAACGGACAGCTGATTCGCGTCCGACACCTGGACCTTTAACATATACATGAACTTCGCGAAGTCCATAGCTAGCAGCTCTTTGAACAGCAGTTTCAGCTACAGTCTGTGCAGCAAATGGTGTTGATTTTTTTGCACCATTGAAACCGAGTCCACCAGAAGATGCCCATGCTAAAGCATTCCCGTTAAGGTCAGTAATAGTTACAATTGTATTATTGAAAGTTGCTTGAATATATACGTTACCTTCGTAAACGCTTTTCTTTTCTTTTCGTTTTTTTACGGTAGCCACTTAAGTTTTCCTCCACCTATGCTTTACTTCTTCTTACCTGCAACGGTCTTTTTCTTACCTTTGCGAGTTCGAGAGTTAGTACGAGTGCGCTGTCCATGAACAGGCAATCCCTTTCTGTGGCGAAGACCACGATAGCAGCCAATATCCATAAGGCGCTTGATATTCAAACCAATTTCTGAACGAAGGCGTCCTTCTACTTTGTATTCGTTATCAATCAAAGTACGAAGAGTACCAACTTCGTCTTGAGAAAGATCGTTCATCATTCTGTTAGGGTCAATTTTAGCCTTTTCACAGATTTCATCTGCTGATGATCGACCGATACCATAAATATAAGTCAATGCTATGTTGACATGCTTATTAGGGAGGTCAACTCCCGCAATTCGAGCCATCTAATACTCCTTAGCCTTGTCTTTGCTTATGTTTTGGATTTGTACAAACGATTCTAACAATACCGAAACGCTTGATAACCTTACACTTATCGCAAATAGGCTTTACGCTGGTTCGCACTTTCATAATATCCCCCTGGATAATTAAAAATAGTGATAGTTGATATCGAATCCTAGCAAATCGCAATGATTTACAATCCGATACCGACTATTAAACACTATTTTTCAAAGTTATTCTACCAGTTACAACAAAAAATCTAAGAAATTCTAAAGATTTCTTGAGCGCAACTTGCCTTTTTTTACTAAGCCATCTTGATGATGCATTTTCATCAAAGCTTCAACCTGGCTCATTGTGTCCAAATCAACACCTACAAGAATCAACAATGAAGTTCCACCCATCAACATAGAAATTGATTGTGGGAATCCAAAAAGATTCTGTATGATTGTTGGTAAAACAGCAATTACAGCAAGGTACAATGAACCTGGCAGCACGAGTCGGTTCAATACTTTCTGCATGTATTCTTCCATCTTGTCTGTTCTAATTCCAGGAATAGAACCACCGTTTTCACGGACGTTTTTTGCAATCTCAGTGGGGTTCAGGGTTACCTGTGTGTAGAAGTATGCAAAGAAAACGATTAACAAAACCAAGAAAACATTATACCAAAGTCCAACAGGATCTAGGAATGTTGCAAGATTGTTCAACCATCTAACATTTGGTCCCAAACTTGTTGCAATTTGCAATGGGAATGTTAAGAAAGATGAAGCAAAAATTACAGGGATAACTCCTGATGGATTGATTTTAAATGGTATGTAAGTGCTTTGTCCGCCGTACATTTTACGACCAACAACGCGTTTTGCATAATGTACAGGAATTTTTCTTTGTCCTTGTTGTTCGTAAACAACAAGAGCAACGATTCCAGCAAACATAAAAATTACAACGATTACAAATACAATGTTGAGATCTCCGCTTTTTACCATACGACCTAATTCCCATACAGCTGATGGAAGTCGAGCAACGATACCAGCAAAAATCAACATAGAAATACCGTTTCCGATACCTCTTGCAGTAATTTGTTCACCAAGCCAAATTGTTACCATTGTACCTGTTGTAACAGTAATCATTGCAATAATTTTGAACAATACAGAACTTGAAATTACAACAGCACCAGGAATACTAGTAGCATAAACAGTTACAGCCATAGACTGAATAAGACATACAAATACAGTTCCTACGCGTGTCCATTTCTGAACTTTCTTTTGACCACCGTCTTCCTGTGCAATTCTTTTCAAAGATGGAAAGATAATTAGTGCCAACTGCATAATAATCTGAGTTGAAATGTATGGCATAACACCAAGCATGAACACAGAGAAATTAGAGAAGGCACCACCGGCAAAAAAGTCCATATAGTCAACAAAAGCATTACCGCGTGTCAATGACTCGAAGTAAGATGTCAAAGCCTGAGGATTAATTCCAGGAATTGTCAAAACACTACCCAAACGATAGACAGCGAGAACAATAAATGTAAAGAAAATGCGACTGCGAATTTCTTTTACTTTAAACATATTTACAATTGGATTGTTTGCCATTTTAATATCCCGCAATTTTATTCGTTAGTAGCAGCTTTTGTACAAGCAACAACTGAACCGCCAACTTTTTCGATTTTCTCCTTCGCAGAAGCAGAAACCTTATCAACAGCTACAGTCAATTTCTTTGTAACTTCACCGTCACCTAAAATCTTAACTGGAAGATTTACTTTCTTTAAAAGCCCTTTTAATACTAATGATTCAACATTTACTGTTTCGCCATCAGTATATTTTGCTTCTAAATCTCTAAGATTGAAGATTGCGTATTCCTTTTTGAACGGATAGTTTGAAAATCCGCGTTGAGCAATACGGCGATACAAAGGCATCTGTCCACCTTCAAATCCAACATAAACCTTTCCGCCAGAACGGGACTGTTGTCCCTTATTTCCGCGGCCAGCTGTAGAACCAAGACCAGATCCTGTTCCTCGTCCTACTCTTTTTGTATTTTTATTTGCACCTTGTGGGGCACTGAGTACGAAATCTGACATTAGTTTAACTCCTCGCACTTAACAAGATGTGAAACAGAAGCAATCATACCAGCAATAGCAGGATTTAATTCATGTTCCACAGTTGAGTTAATTTTTTTCAACCCGAGACTTCTTACAGTTGCGCGTTTAGCAGGCTTCTGTCCGATAGTACTCTTAATTAGTGTTACTTTAACCTTCTTAGCCATTGATTAACCCCATAAGTCTTTTAGAGTTTTACTTCTGTTTTTAGCTACTACGCGAGCATCCATAAGACCTTTTACTGCTTCAAATGTAGCACGAACTACATTTACAGAAGTATTTGATCCTAAAGATTTTGACATAACATCTGTAGCTCCAGCAGCTTCAAGAACAGCTCTTACAGGTCCACCTGCAATAATACCTGTTCCAGAACAAGCTGGTTTAAGAAGAACAGAAGAGCTTTTGAATGATGCTTGGATTTCGTGTGGGATTGTTCCATTTTTAAGAGGAACAGTCACAAGATTTCTCTTAGCTTTATCAATACTCTTTCTGATAGCCTCTGTTACATCGTTGGCTTTACCAAAACCAAAACCAACTCTTCCTTTTTTATCGCCAACAATTGTTAATGCTGAAAATGAATATCTGCGTCCACCTTTTACAACTTTTGCTGTACGGTTTAACTTGATAAGTTTTTCAACAAATTCTTTTGGCTGATCTCTATCAAAATTTTTCTGGTGATCCATAGCTTCTCCTAGAACTCTAATCCGGCTTTTCTTGCACCATCAGCAAGAGCTTTCACTACACCATGGTAGAGATAACCGTTTCTATCAAAAACTACAGTCTTGATGTTTTTATCAAGAATGCGTTTTCCAAATTCTTCACCTAATTTTACAGCACCTTCTGTATTAGGTTTCAAAGAAGCAAACTCTTTTTCCAATGTTGAAATTGATGCAAGAGTTTTTCCGGCATCATCATCAATTATCTGCATATACAAATTACAGTTACTGCGAGTTACAGTCATACGAGGACGTTCTGCAGTTCCATGCAACCGTTTGCGGATGTGAATTTTTCTCTTAAGACGCTTTCTGTCTTTATCATTAAGTTTCTTAAACATCTAGATACATCCTTATTTAACACCGGATTTTCCGACTTTTCGCTTGATAACTTCTGTTTCATAGCGAATACCCTTACCTTTGTAAGGTTCAGGTCCACGAAGTTTACGGATTCCAGCTGCATATTCACCAACAGCTTGTTTATCGATTCCAGAAATTGAAATCTTGTTCTGTCCTTCAACTGCCACAGTTAAATTTGCTGGAATTGATGCGATAAAGTCATTTGAATATCCAAGGTTCATAACTAATTTATCACCTTGAACTTCAGCACGATAACCAACACCGTTAATTACAAGAACTTTTGTAAAACCGTTTGATACACCAATAATCATGTTGTTCAAAAGGTTACGATACAAACCATGAGCTGCGCGTGCAGGTTTTGAATCATTTGCTCTTGTAACTACAGCTTCATTATCTTTTACTTCGATTGAAACTAAATCACAAAAATCTTGTGTCAATTTACCTTTTGCACCTTCAACAGTGATAAGGTTATTTGCCACACTTACTTTTACTCCCGCTGGAATAGCAACAGGAAGTTTACCGATTCTTGACATTACTTCCTCCTATTACCAAACGTTGCAAATTAACTCACCGCCCACCATCTTTTCGGCTGCTTTTTTACCTGTAGTAACACCGATAGATGTTGAAACGATAACTGTACCGTATCCATTATACATACGGGGCAGATCTTTATAACCAGAATAAACGCGTCTACCTGGTGTAGAAATTTTTTCAATTCCATGAATAACAGGTGCGTTTGATTCGTCATATTTCAAGAAAATTCTAATTACATTAACACCATCTTGTGTTACTTTCTTGAAATTCTTAATATAGCCTTCGGTTTTAAGGATTTTCACGATTTCCAATTTGAGCTTGGATGTAGAAACGTCTACCTTTTCGTGGCGGGCCATAGCCGCATTCCTTACCTTAGTAAGCATATCTGCTATTGGGTCTGAAACGCTCATTTTCTTCTCCTACTCTACCAACTGGATTTTGTGACACCTGGGATAAGGCCTTCACTTGCTAACTTACGGAAGCAAACACGACACATTTTGAACTTTCGTAAGTATCCTCTAGGGCGACCGCAACATTGACAGCGATTTACTTTTCTTGTGCTGTACTTAGGAGTGCGTTCTGCCTTAATAATCATTGATTTCTTTGCCATGAACTCCTCCCTTATTTTCTGAATGGCATTCCGAACTTGATAAGGAGAGCTCGTGCATCATTATCAGTTGCTGCACTGGTTACAATGTTGATATTTAATCCAGAAACTTTTTCGATTTTATCGAAGTCGATTTCAGGGAAAATAATCTGCTCTGTGATACCAAGAGAATAATTTCCATGACCATCAAATCCATTAGGTTTGATACCGCGGAAATCCTTAACACGGGGTAATGCAACATTGATGAGTCTATCAAGGAACTCATACATATGAGCTCCTCTCAATGTTACCATTACTCCAACCTCATTGCCCTCACGAAGCTTGAAATTAGCAATACTTTTCTTTGCCCTTGTTTTTACAGCTTTCTGACCTGTAATTGCTGTAAGGTCAGTAACTGCGGCATCAAGGAGTTTCTTGTTTGTGAGAGCTTCGCCAACACCCATGCTCACTACAATCTTTTTGATTGCAGGAATTTGCATAACTGTTTTACATCCTAACTCTTTGAAGAGTTCTGGGGCGATTTTGTCATTGTAGACTTTCTTAAGCCGGGGTACGTAATTACTCATTATAGAGTTTCTCCACATTTACGGCAAACACGAATTTTCTTGTCGCCGTCGATTTTATATCCAATACGAACAGGCCCACATTTTTTACAAACGATAGCTACATTTGAAATGTGAAGTGGAGCTTCAATTTCAGAAATTCCACCGCGATCCTGTTGACTGCGTTTTCTCATTGCCTTCTTAACAAGGTTTACTCCAGCAACAATAACTCTATCCTTATCGCTAAGAACACGAACTACTGTTCCTCTTTTTCCCTTGTCTTTACCAGCGATTACTTCTACAAGGTCATCCTTGCGGATTTTAAATTTCTTTTGCATTTCAATTCTCCTTATAGAACTTCTGGAGCAAGTGATACGATTTTCATGTAATCCATATCACGAAGCTCACGAGCTACTGGTCCGAATACACGCTTACCTTTTGGGTTTTTATTTGCATCGATGAGAACACAAGCGTTGTCATCAAAGCGAATATATGTTCCATCAGGACGACGATATTCTTTAGCAATTCTTACGATAACAGCCTTTTCGACTGAACCTTTTTTGATTGTAGATGTAGGAATAGCATCCTTAACAGCTACAACAATTACATCGCCAATACTTGCATAGCGACGGTGTGAACCGCCAATTACCTTGATACATTGAACTTGCTTTGCACCAGAGTTATCAGCTACGTTCAAATTTGTTTGCATCTGAATCATACTTTATCTCCTTAAGCTTATCTAGCTCGTTCAACGATTTCGGCAAGTCTCCAGCATTTATCTTTGCTTAGAGGCCGACACTCTACGATACGAACGCGGTCACCAATTTTTGCCTCGTTCTTTTCATCATGTGCCTTGCATTTCTTGACACGGGTAACATATTTTTTATAAAGCCTGTGCATCTTTTTTGTAGCAACTGAAACAACAATAGTCTTATCCATTTTGTCACTTGTTACGATACCAACAAAAGATCTTTTTGAAGCTTTATTTTGAACTACTTGTTCTTCCACGGGTCAGCTCCTACTTATCCTGTCCGGCAATTTCTTTTTGTCGGATCAGCGTATTAATGCGAGCGATTTCACGACGCATTGTACGTTTTTGCAAGGGATTATCCACATGGCCAATAACCATCTGGAATCTTAAATCCATGTACTGTTTTTTTAGCTCATTCCGTTTTGCAACGAGTTCGGAATAAGACAATTCTTTTTCTTTCTTTGCCATTTTAGAACTCCTTATAGAACTTCGTTACGATAAGCTATTTTAGTCTTAATAGGAAGTTTACTTCCTGCAAGTCTAACAGCTTCTTCGGCAATAGCCAAATCAACGCCACCAATTTCGAATAGAATCTGGCCTGGTTTAATTACAGCAGCCCAGAATTCAGGTGCTCCCTTACCTTTACCCTGTCTTGTTTCAGCAGGTTTTTTAGAAATAGGTTTATCTGGGAATACACGAATCCAAACCTGACCTTTACGGTTAATCTTACGGTTCAAAGCAACACGAGCAGCTTCGATATGACGAGCTGATAACCAGATTGGTTCAAGAGCTACAAGAGCTACATCACCAAAATCTACATTACAACCACGAGTTGCGTTTCCGTCGATTCGACCTCTTTGCACCTTACGGTGCATTACTCTTTTCGGTGCAAGTGCCATGACTAACTCCTTGAAGATTTAGCACCGCGGTTTGAACGAGCAGGTTTCTTTTCAGAATTATCTGAGCGTTCATTGCGGTCACGATTTTTCTTGAGAAGCTGTCCAGCATCCTCATTTTGATCGCGTCCATACATCATTCCGTTGTAAACCCATACTTTAACACCGATTTTTCCGAATGTTGTATGTGCTTCAGCGAAACCATAATCTATATCTGCACGAAGTGTGTGAAGAGGAACTCTTCCTTCTTTGTACTCTTCTGTACGAGACATTTCAGCACCACCAAGACGACCGCTTAAACGGATTTTAATACCTTGTGCACCACCTCTCATTGCATTGCTTGAAGATTGTTTCAAAGCTTTTCTGAATGAAGCACGGTTTACAAGTTGTCTTGCAATGTTTTGTGCAATTAAAGAAGCATTGACTTCAGCTCGTTTGATTTCTTTAATCTTAATTTGAACTTTCTTAGCCAATTTCTTTTGAATTTCAGCACCAATTTTTTCAATATTGGCACCTTTTGTACCAATGATTGCACCTGGACGGGCTGTATGAATAACAATAGTTACTCGTTGAGGATGACGAACAATTTCAACCTCTGCGATATCAGCATTGTTACATTCAGGCAATGCAAGAACCATTTTTCTGATTCTTAAATCTTCGTGAAGCAAATCTGCATATTCACGAGGATCTGCATACCATCGTGATTGCCATGTTTTATTAATACCAAGACGCAATCCAATAGGATTTACTTTCTGTCCCACGTTATTCCCCCGCCTTTTCAGCTACTACAACTGAGATATGGCACATTCTTCTTAGGAGCATGTCTGCACGGCCTTTACCGCGAAACCAAACTCTCTTTAGACGAGGACCTTCGTCAATACGAATTTCCTTAACATACAACATATCTTCATCAAGCTTTTTGTTAGCAAAAAGCGCATTAGAAATCGCAGATTTTAATGTTCCACGAATCAACTTAGCACCCTTTTGTGGCATATTCTCTAGAATTGCCATAGCCTCTGAACAGGTCTTCCTCTTAATAACATTTGCTACAGGGCGAACCTTTGTAGGTGATGCTATTAGGAATTTTGTAGTGGCTATATATCCGCTTTTATCAGCCATCATATTCACCTATCTACCAGCCTTTTTATCTGAACCAGCATGACCACGGAAAATGCGTGTTGGAGAAAATTCGCCGAGTTTGTGCCCAACGAGGTTTTCTGTAACATACACAGGTACCCATGTTTTGCCGTTATACACAGAAATAGTGTTTCCAACCATTTCAGGTATAATAGTTGAACAGCGGGAATATGTTTTAATCATCTTCCTATCTGCTGCTTTGTTCATTTCAATAACCTTTTTATAAAGACTCTTTTCAATAAAAGGGCCTTTTTTAACAGATCTTGACACGGTTATCTCCTATCCTATTACTTCTTTCGGCGTGAAACAATAAAATTGTTTGAAACCTTTCTCTTGCTTCGTGTTTTGTAACCACGGCAAGGTTGTCCCCAAGGAGTAACAGGGTTACGTCCTTTACCAGCGCCTTCACCACCACCAAGTGGATGATCAACTGGGTTCATAGCCATACCACGAACTGATGGACGAATACCTCTCCATCTTGCGCGTCCAGCTTTACCCAACTGAGTATTCATACGGTCTTCGTTACCTACAATACCGATTGTAGCATAACATTTTTTATGAACACGACGCACTTCACCTGATGGAAGACGAATAGTAACATATTCACCTTCTTTAGCAGCAACAAGTGCACTAGCGCCGGCTGACCGTGCCAACTGTCCACCACGACCGAGTGTTAACTCGATGTTATGTACAGTAAATCCAACTGGGATAGCTTCTAATGGAAGAGCATTACCAACTGTAGGTGTTGCATTTTCACCAGAAAGAATTTTCTGTCCTACTTGCAAACCTTTTGGTGCAATAATATATCTCTTTTCACCATCAGCATAGAATACCAATGCAATATTTGCACTTCTGTTTGGATCATATTCGATTGTTCGAACTGTTCCAGGAATTCCATGTTTATCCCTTTTAAAATCAATCACACGATACTTTCTTTTGTGACCGCCACCTTGATGTCGTACTGAAATACGACCACCAGCACCGCGTCCGCCGCGTGATTTAAGACCAGATGATAAGCTTTTCTCTGGCTTATCTGCGGTCAATTCGTCTCTGCAAAGATCGATACGAGTTCGAGTTCCTGCAGTGATCGGCTTATATACTTTAAGAGCCATTTAGGTTCCCCTTATTAAACGCGACCGAAGAGCTTATACGCCCTCGAACACCTTTATGGATTCGCCAGGAGCTAATCTGACGATTGCTTTCTTCCAACTGGAAGTTCTTCCGGGTCTAGTTCTTACCCGTTTAAGCTTTCCACCGACATTCATTACAGTACAATCAATTACTTTTACATTAAATAATCTTCGTACTGCTTCCTTAATTTCATACTTGTTTGCGTCAGGATGTACTTTGAATACATACTTTCCTTCTTCGCGTAGCAAGGTTGCTTTTTCAGACAACACAGGCTCGATAAGGATATCTTCAAATACCATTATTCAGCCTCCTTATTGTAGAAATCTGAAAGATTTTTAGCAGCACTTTCAAGCATGATGATTTTCTGTCCGTAGAACAAATCATGTGCTCTTAAGCGATTATAAGAAAGGAATGACACAGTAGGAATATTGTTTCCTGCTCTTTTAATCATTGCATCATCGTCTTTCAAAACGATTACTGTTCTGTATTCATCTTTGATGAAGTTCTTAAGAACTGCTGCAAGATCTTTTGTCTTTCCACTTTCTACAGTAAAATCCTCAACAATAGTAAGTCTATCATCTTGAGCTTTCATACTCAAAATTGATTTCATTGCTAGTCTTTTTACCTTTTTAGGTAATGCAAAACTGAAATCGCGTGGTTTTGGTCCAAAAATAACACCACCGCCTCTTGTTAAAGGTGATTTTTTATCACCACGGCGTGCGTTACCTGTACCCTTCTGTTTATATGGTTTAGCATTGCTTCCATGAACTTCAGAACGATCTTTTGTACAAGCTGTTCCAACGCGTTTGTTTGCTAATTCGTTGTTGATGGCGTAATAAATTACATCTTCATTAACTGGAAGACCGAAAACGTTGTCATCAAGGTTAATTGTGCGAATTTCTTTACCATCGACTGAATATACTTTCTTTTCCATACTTGTTACTCCGCCTATTTTTTAACCGCATTCTTGATGATTAGCGTACAATCTTTATTCCCAGGTACAGACCCACGAACCATCACAACTTTCAATTCAGTATCTACTTTTACAACTTTTAGATTCTGAACTGTTACTCTTTCTCGTCCCATACGACCAGGCAACTTTACATTTTTGAAAGTTCTACCAGGTGATGTACACATACCTGTTCCACCAGGTTCTCGATGGAATTTTGAACCATGGGTAGCACGGCCTCCATGGAAACCCCAGCGTTTCATAACACCCTGAAAACCTTTACCTTTTGAAGTTGCAGTAACATCAACATAACGAAGACCATCTAATAGCTCAACGCCAACTTCGTCACCAACAGCAACTTCTCCATCAAAATCGCGGAACTCTTTCAAAGTTCTTTTTGGAGCGATGTTTTCAGGAAATTGACCTGCGTAACTTTTTGATACTTTGTTTTTCTTTAGATCATCAAGACCAAGAACAACAGCATCATATCCAGCAGTTTCCTTTGTCTTGCGGGCAATAACTGTGTTAGGTTCAACACGGATGACTGTAACCGGTGTAAGGTTACCAGCTTCGTCGAAAACCTGAGTCATCCCCACTTTTTTAGCAATCAGACCTTTCATTCTGATATCTCCTTAAAAAAGAAAAACTCAACGCTTTTCTTTAATATCATCAGCCGCCATCCCCTGATCCTGGGGACCGTACTGGTTTTTCAAACAATAAAAATTATTGTTTAATTTCTACATCAACACCGGCAGGCAATTCAAGCTTCATCAACGAATCCATAACATCAGCTGATGGCTCGATAATATCAATAAGGCGTTTGTGTGTTCTCATTTCAAATTGTTCACGTGATTTTTTGTTTACGTGAGGTGAACGAAGAACAGTCACCTTGTTAATTCTTGTAGGAAGTGGGATAGGTCCTGAAACCTTTGCACCAGCTTTCTGTACAGTCTGCACGATGGCTTTTGCACTCTGATCGATCAACTCAACATCAAATGCTCTGAGTCTGACACGAATCTTTTCAGTAGCCATTTTTCCTCCAGGAAGAAAACAGAAGCTTTACAAATTGCAAAACTTCTGTTTCTATCCGTTAATCTAATTAACTAAGAACTTCTGTAACCTGTCCAGAAGCGATTGTGCGTCCACCTTCACGAATAGCGAACTTCAAACCTTTATCCATAGCAACTGGGTGAATCAATTCACCGATAACTTTTGTGTTATCTCCTGGTTTAACCATGTCAACTCCGTCAGGAAGTGTGATTGTACCAGTAATATCAGTTGTTCTGAAATAGAATTGTGGTCTATATCCAGAGAAGAATGGGCTGTGGCGTCCACCTTCTTCTTTTGAAAGAACATAAATTTGTCCTTCGAATTTTGTGTGAGGTTGGATTGAACCTGGTTTTGCAAGAACTTGTCCGCGTTCTACATCTTTCTTGTCAACACCACGAAGAAGAATACCAACGTTATCACCAGCAAGACCTTCATCAAGAAGTTTGTTGAACATTTCGATACCTGTTGCAACAGTTTTTGAAGTAGGTCTAATACCAACGATTTCAACTTCGTCGTTCAATTTGATAATACCGCGTTCGATACGTCCTGTAACTACTGTACCACGTCCAGAAATTGTGAAAACGTCTTCGATTGGCATCAAGAATGGAAGATCTTCTTGGCGAGCTGGATCATCAAAATATGTATCCATTTTTTCAAGAAGTTCATCGATACAAGCTGTATCATCTGCTGAAGCACCATCTGCAAGAGCTTTGAAAGCAGAACCTTTGATGATTGGAGTATCAGCTGGATATCCGTATGATTCCAATACTTCTTGTACTTCTGCTTCTACCAATTCGATAAGTTCTGGGTCATCCAAAAGGTCAACTTTGTTCAAGAAAACAACGATCTTTGGAACACCTACCTGACGAGCAAGAAGAATGTGTTCGCGTGTTTGAGGCATAACTGAGTCTGGAGCTGAAACTACAAGAATAGCACCATCCATCTGAGCTGCACCTGTGATCATGTTTTTAACATAGTCAGCGTGGCCTGGACAGTCGATGTGAGCATAGTGTCTCTTATCTGACTGATATTCAAGGTGACGAGTATTAATTGTAATACCGCGTTCTTTTTCTTCTGGAGCATTATCAATTTCATCATACTTAAGAGCTTTGTCACCAAATTTTTTGGCACAGTGCATTGTGATTGCTGCAGAAAGAGTTGTTTTACCATGGTCAACGTGACCAATAGTACCTACATTCATGTGAGGTTTGGTTCTTTCGAACTTTTCCTTTGCCATTTGATCCTCCTTACCAGATTAAAGGCATATTAAAAAAATGATGTGTTGTATTATAATGAATGAAATGTTCCAAAGAAACAAATACATTCTTACACACAATATAATTCCGAGAAGATATAATTATGACAGGATTGGTTTAAAGATATGCTTTTGTAGAATTATCAGTCTATCTCATTCAGACTGTTTAACTCTGGAACCACCTATCATCACTAATCTTTTCGGTTAATGACTGGTCTGGCATCCTGGAGTCGTAATTTAGCTTTTGCTAAATTTATCAGATACCCACGAATGCCCTTCCAAATATATAAAACTGTCAACGACAGATTTTACCCTCACCCATGGGTCGTAAATTTCTGAATTAACACTTTCACGATTTACACCCTTCAAGCGTTAAAACTTTACGAAATTACCGGTTTTATTCTATTTACAAACCGCCTGACTCTCAAAGAACCCAATTACCGACTAATCGGTTACTACCTTTATACAATTTATTTTGAAAAGATGCAAGTCATTTTTAAAAAATCTTTTACATAAAATATGAATTTTTTGCAAATATTTGAAAATCTTACAGTTTTGTTACTATCAAGAAAAACATATAAAAACTATTTAAAATTAAAAAACCGTCTATCCTAATGTAATCAGAACAGACGGTTTGTCAAGAAATGAATCAACTCACTTCTATACCAAACTGATAAATCCTACCAGCGATAGTGTGCAAAAGCCTTGTTTGCTTCTGCCATTTTGTGTGTATCTTCCTTCTTTTTATAAGCAGAACCTGTGTTGTTGTAAGCGTCTAACAATTCAGCTGCTAGGCGTTCATCCATACCGCGTCCACTTTTTGCACGAGCTGCATTGATAACCCAACGCATAGCCAATGCTTCACGACGACTTTCGCGAATTTCAATTGGAACTTGGTAAGTTGCACCACCCACGCGGCGTGATTTAACTTCAACCATAGGTTTTACATTATCAAGAGCCTTTAAGAATACTTCTAAAGGATCTTTGTCAGTTTTTGCTTTTAACAAATCTAATGCACCATAAACAATGCGTACACTAGTTGCTTTTTTTCCGTCTAACATCATGCGTGAAACGAATTTTGAAATTACAACTGAGTTGTATTTTACATCAGGCATTACAGGACGGTTAACTGATTTATTCTTTCTTCCCATTTAACTGTCTCCTTATGCCTTAGGGCGCTTAGCACCGTATTTTGAGCGTCCGCGTTTTCTGTCTTCTACACCGAGAGTATCTTTTGTACCACGAATAATGTGATAGCGAACACCAGGAAGGTCCTTAACACGACCACCACGAATTAAAACAACTGAGTGTTCCTGCAAGTTATGCCCAATACCTGGGATATATGCAGTAACTTCAATTCCATTACTTAAGCGAACACGAGCAACTTTTCTTAAAGCTGAGTTCGGTTTTTTTGGGGTAACAGTCATAACGCGTGTACATACACCGCGTTTCTGTGGACAAGACTGAAGCGCGGGAGACTTAGTTGTCACAGCAGCTGTTTTACGACCCTGTCTAATTAACTGATTTATTGTAGGCATTTGCCTTTTCTCCTATATTATCACCGGTCAGCACCCCGGTTTATTTTGGCGAATTTTATACAATTTTAAGAAACCTTAAAAATTGCATTTTGTAAAATCAAGTGAATTTACATTTAACTATAAACAACAGGGATTGTCAATCCCCATTGTTTACCAATAATTTCAAGAACTAATCTTCATCTCCATCGAACGAAGAATCATCAAATTGTCTTTCCATTTCTTTTTCTTGTTTTCGTCTTTCAAGAATTTCTTCCATTTGTAAATCAAGGTCAGTAGTATTGTCATCAAAAAGTTTTACATTTCTGTAATTTTTGATACCAGTACCAGCAGGAATCATATGACCAATAATTACATTTTCTTTAAGACCGCGCAAATCATCTGTAACACCTGCAATAGCAGCATTTGTAAGAATACGAGTTGTTTCTTGGAATGATGCAGCAGAAATAAATGAATCAACATTCAACGAAGCTTTAGTAATACCTTGCAACATTGGACGAGCAATAGCTGGTTGTCCACCCTCTTTCATTACTCTGTCGTTTTCTTCGTGGAATTTATATTTGTCAACTTGTTGACCAAAGATAAATCTTGTGTCACCTACAGCAACAATTTCAACTTTGCGCAACATCTGACGAACAATAACACCAATATGTTTATCGTTAATTGTTACACCTTGAGCACGGTAAACTTGCTGAATTTCGTCCATCAAGTAATTTTGAAGAGCATTTTCACCAAGAATTGCAAGAATATCATGTGGACTTCTTGGTCCGTCACAAAGTTGTTCACCAGCTTCAACTGTATCTCCATCACGAACAAGCAATCGTTTGTTCATAGGTACAAGATGCTCAAAAGATTTTCCGTATTCATCAACAACAACTATAACGCGTTTTGCTTTTGAAACACCTTTGAACTGAACTGTTCCAGAAATCTGAGCCAATACTGTTGGAATTTTTGGTTTTTGAGCCAAGAAAAGCTCAGATACACGAGGAAGACCTCCAGTAATATCGTTTGTTCTTGAAGACTCTTTAAGAGTTTTAGCAATCTGTGTACCAGCAGTAATTTTAGTATTTTCATCAACAAGAAGATAAGCTCCTCCTGGAAGATAGTAACTACCAAGTTCATTTCCTGATTCATCAGTAATGAATACACGAGGTTGCTTTGTATCAAGATGAAGTTCTGTGATAACTTTTTCTACATTACCACTTTCTTCATTTATTTCTTCTTCCAAAGTTGAACCTAGGATAATATCTTCAAAGTGAACATATCCTGAAACTTCAGCAATAATTGGTTCTGAATATGGGTCGAAAGTTGCAATAGTTTGACCTTCTGCAACAATATCACCAGCCTTAACAATTACATTTGAACCGTTTTTAATTTCAACTTTGAGCTCACGACTTGCAAGAAGAAGTTTATCACCTCTTATTACAATAGCTACAGTATCTGGTGAACTTACAACTTCACCATTTCTTTCGAACAATGGAGTCTCTTTACCAACACGATCGCCATCTTTAACAAGAAGTTTATCACCTTTTTCGATAACAAATTCTTTGACGATACGAGTTACTGTCATAGAACCTTTACGAGTAAAGAGCCATGAACCATCATCCATTTCAACATGCACACCTGTAATACTTTGAATAATTACAGGATATTTCAATTTAATTGTTTTATCTTCACTTGCACTTGTAGCAACACCACCAGCATGGAAAGTACGCATAGTAAGCTGAGTACCAGGCTGTCCGATTGATTGAGCTGCGATAATACCAACAGCTTCACCGATATCAATAATTTTGTTGCGAGCAAGGTTTCTTCCATAACACTTACAACAAACACCATGGCGAGACTCACAAGTAAGAACTGTTCTAAGTTTTACAGTTTCTACACCAGCATCATCAATTTTCTGTGCAACTTCATCTGTAATATATTCATTAACATCACAAATAACCTCTCCAGAAATTGGATGAAGAACTCTTTCGATAGTGAAACGACCAACGATTCTATCTTTTAGCGAGATAAGAACTTCATCTCCGTCTTTAACTGCAGAATAATCAATTCCGTTGATAGTTCCACAATCTTCTTCATTGATAACAACATCCTGTGCAACATCAACAAGACGACGAGTAAGATATCCAGCATCAGCAGTTTTAAGAGCTGTATCAGTAAGACCTTTACGAGCACCGTTTGTAGAAATAAAGAACTCAATAACAGAAAGACCTTCTTTAAAGTTTGCACGGATTGGAAGTTCGATAATTTCACCACTTGATTTAGCCATCAAACCACGCATACCAGCAAGCTGACGAATCTGGTTTTTACTACCACGAGCACCAGAAGTTGCCATCATATAGATAGTATTAAATCCGTCTTTATCTTTTTCAAGGTTTTTCATCATAACATCTGTGAGCTCTTCGTTTGTTTTGTGCCAAACTTCAACTACACGGTTATATCTTTCATCTTGAGTGATAAGACCGTTATGATACTCATTAGTAATTTTTTCAACCTTTTTAGTTGCAACATCCATCATTCCTTTCTTTTCATCTGGAACAATGATATCACCCATAGAGATTGTAGCACCAAAGAAAGTTGCATATTTATATCCAACATCTTTAATAGCATCGAGCATTTGAACTGTAAGCCAAGAACCTTGTTCTGTATAAACTCTTTCAATAAGTTTCTTAAGTTCTTTATCACCTAAAAGTGCATTTTCAAAAGGAACTTCAGCTGGCATTTCTTCATTAAATACAAGACGACCTGCTGTAGTAGAAATAAGTTGACCATTATATGGAGCTTTTTCTACAGGAACTTTAATTTCTGCTTGCCAATCAATACTTTTTGACTCTGCAGCAAGTAATGCTTCACTTACAGAACTAAATCGTTTTCCAGTTCCTTTTGCGTTTGGTTTAATCTTTGTAAGATAGTAAATACCAAGAACCATATCCTGAGATGGATAAACGATAGTTTTACCGTTTGCTGGGTCAAGGATATTTCTAGCAGAAAGCATCAATGTCCAACATTCCAACTGAGCAGCTTGTGTCAATGGAACATGGATAGCCATCTGGTCACCATCGAAGTCAGCATTGAAAGCGTGACAAACCAACGGATGAAGACGAAGAGCTTTTCCTTCTACAAGTACAGGTTCAAAAGCCTGAATACCGAGACGGTGCAATGTAGGAGCACGATTCAACATAACAGGATGTTCGCGAACTACCTCATCAAGAATTGCAAAAACTTCTGAAGATTCTTCTTCTACCATTACTTTTGCTTTTTTAGCAGTATAAGCAATTCCTTTTGAAATAAGTTTATTCATGATAAATGGCTTAAATAATTCCAAAGCCATTTTTGTTGGAACACCACATTGCCAAATCTTCAAGTCTGGTCCAACACAGATTACAGATCGTCCAGAATAGTCTACGCGCTTACCAAGAAGATTTTGGCGGAAGCGACCTTGCTTTCCTTTCAAAAGATCTGCTATTGATTTCAATGGACGATTTCCAGAACCTTTAACAGATCGCTTTCTCTTTGAGTTATCAAAAAGAGCATCAACAGCTTCCTGCAACATTCGTTTTTCATTTCTAACGATGATATCAGGAGCGTTTAATTGCATAAGTCTTCTTAAACGGTTATTTCTATTTATAACTCTACGATACAAATCGTTAAGGTCAGAAGTTGCAAATCTTCCTCCGTCTAATTGAACCATAGGTCTAAGATCTGGTGGAATAACTGGAATTGCATCCAAAATCATCCAAGAACACTTATTTGAAGATGCTCTAAAGTTTTCAACGATTTCAATTCGTTTGAGAAGGCGTTTATCACTCTTTGCACCTTTTTCACGCATTTTTTCACGAAGTTCAAGTGCAAGTTCATCGAGATTTAAGTTTTCAAGCAATGTTTTAATTGCTTCTGCACCCATACCTGCTGAGAATGTTTCTCCGTAGCGTTCTTTTGCCTCGATGTATTCATCTTCTGTAAGGAGTTGCATTTTCTTAAGGTCTGTATCACCTGCATCAATAACGATGTATTTTTCATAGTAAAGTACAGAACGAAGAGTAGCAACCTGAAGTCCTAACAAAAGACCCATTCTAGAAGGTACAGAACGATAATACCAAATATGAGAAACAGGAGCAGCTAATTCAATATGCCCCATTCGTTTTCGTCTAACATTAAAGTCTGTAACTTCTACACCACAACGGTCACAAATTACACCTTTATAACGAACAGACTTAAATTTTCCACAATAACATTCCCATTCTTTAGTAGTACCAAAGATTCTTTCACAGAACAATCCGTCTTTCTCTGGACGAAGTGTTCGATAATTTATTGTTTCTGGCTTTTTAACTTCACCATAAGACCATGCACGGATGGTTTCTGGAGAAGCAAGCTTAATCATAATACTATCAAACTCTTGAATATCACGCATTACTTACCCCCAAAATTAGAAATTAGAGCCTTCTTTACTAATAAGCTCTGCATCACGCTCTGTAAGCGGAATTTGTTTTCCTTTGGCATCATAAATTGTGAAATCCAGAGCCAAACCACGAAGTTCTTGAACCAAAACATTAAATGCTTCTGGAACACCAGCTGTTTTTGAAGCTTCGCCTTTAACGATTGCACTATAAATATCTGCGCGTCCAGTCATATCATCAGATTTGATTGTAAGCAATTCTTGAAGAGTATTTGCAGCACCATAAGCTTCCAATGCCCAAACCTCCATTTCTCCAAGACGCTGACCACCACATTGAGCCTTACCACCAAGAGGCTGTTGAGTAACAAGAGAGTAAGGTCCTGTTGAACGAGCATGCATTTTATCATCAACAAGGTGATGAAGTTTTAAGTAATAAATTACACCAACAAATACAGCATTTTGGAAAGGTTCACCTGTTCTACCATCATGCAAAATTGCTTTTGAATCAGGACTGAAACCTGCTTGAACAAGTTTTTGTTCAATTTGTTCATTTGATGGAGATTGGAATACTGGAGATTTATACCATTCATCAAGATACAATCCAGCAAGACCAAGTTCTGATTCCATAATCTGACCGATGTTCATACGAGAAGGAACACCAAGTGGGTTCAAACAAACATCAAGTGGAGTTCCGTCTGCAAGGTATGGCATATCTTCAACAGGGAGAATACGAGCAACAACACCCTTATTTCCGTGGCGTCCAGCCATTTTATCACCTTCACGAAGTTTTCGTTTTGTAGCAACAAGAACTTTAACAACTTCATCAACACCAGGATTCAAATCATCCCCTTCAGTTCTCTTAAGGCGTTGAATATCAATAACAGTCCCTTCAATTCCATGAGGAACTTTTAATGAAGAATCTCTAACTTCCTTAGCTTTTTCAGCGAAGATTGCAGCCAACAATTTGAACTCAGGAGTTGTTTCTGTTTCGCTTTTTGGAGTAACTTTTCCAACAAGAATATCTCCAGAACGAACCTTAGCACCAACTCTTACAATACCTTCTGCATCAAGATTTGCAAGTTTATGTTCATTTGTAACAGGAATATCTCTTGTAATTTTTTCTGGTCCAAGTTTTGTTTCGCGAATTTCTGTTGTAAATTCTTTGATATGAATAGAAGTATACATATCTTCTTTAACAACTCTTTGAGAAATAAGAACAGCATCTTCGAAGTTGTATCCATTCCATGGAACGAATCCAACCATAATATTTCTACCAAGTGCTAATTCACCATTGAAAGTTGCAGGACCATCAGCAAGAACAGTTCCTTTATCAACTTTTTGACCAAGTTGAACGATTGGCTTTTGGTGATAACAAGTATCTTGGTTAGTTCTTTGATACTTAAGCATTGTATATGTATCAACATCATCATCTGATTTTGGATTATCAGGTTTTACCTTGATTACTTCAGATGTAACCCAAATAACTTCACCAGGACGCTTTGCTTTAATAAGAACACCAGAGTCGTAAGCACATTTTTCTTCCATACCAGTACCAACACGAGGAGGTTCTGGGAATAAAAGAGGAACAGCCTGGCGCTGCATGTTACAACCCATCAAAGCACGGTTAGCATCGTCGTGTTCTAGGAACGGAATCAAAGCAGCTGATACAGAAATAACCTGTTTTGGAGAAACATCCATATATTGAACATCTTCAGGGCTTCTTGATGAATAGTCACCTCTATTACGAACAGGGATTTGATCTGTAGAGAAACTTCCGTCTTCTTTCATATCAACAGATACCTGACCGATATAGTACTTATCCTCATCCATAGCAGTAAGATATTCAACTTCTTTTGTTGCTTTACCATTTACAACTTTTCGATAAGGTGCTTCCAAGAATCCATATTCGTTTACGCGAGCATAAATAGCAAGAGAAACAATAAGACCGATGTTTGGACCTTCAGGGGTTTCAATAGGACACATTCGTCCATAGTGAGTATAGTGAACATCACGAACCTCAAGACCAGCTCTATCACGAGAAAGACCACCAGGACCCAAAGCACTAAGACGACGCTTATTTGTAAGTTCTGCAAGTGGATTTACTTGCTCCATGAACTGTGAAAGCTGTCCAGAAAAGAATTCTTTAACAGAAGCAACGATAGGTTTGATAGAAATCAAATCTTGTGGTTTCATTGTTTCTGTTTCTTTAAGACTCATTCTTTCTTTTGCAATTCTTTCCATGCGACTAAATGCAGTTTTCAACTGATTTGTTAAAAGTTCGCCAACAGAACGAACACGACGATTTCCCATGTGATCAATATCATCAGAAGTTTCTGTTCCATCGAACATTTTAATGAGAAATTTCATTGTCTCAATGATATCTTCTTTTACAAGAGTGTGATCTTCAAAAGGAGTCTCATAGTTGAATTTTTTATTTAATTTATAGCGTCCTACTCTTCCCAAATCGTAACGACGAGCAGAAAAGAACAATTCTAATAAATCTTTTTCAGCTTTATCAGGTGTAACTAATTCACCAGGCATAAGAACTGAGTAAACAGCAGCGATTGACTCTTCTTTTGTAGGTTCTTCGTTTGAAGCACCTTCTTTTGTAAAACGAATATCCTCTCTTTCAAAACAGTTGATAATCATTTGAGAATCGAGAGAATTTTCTGAATCAAACTTAATAACTGTAATCTCTTTTACACCATGAAGAATAAGCTCATCAACATCATGTGGATGTAATTTTTCACCAGCACGATAAATTCGTTTTTCTTCGCCTGTTTCTAAATCTTTAGCAAAAACAGCATCGGCAAGAACTTTACCAATTAAAGCTTCTTTTCCTTCTGTAGAATCAACTACATTAGCCTTTTCCACATCGTAAAATGCTCTAATAATTTCTTCACGAGTATTATATCCTAATGCTCTCAAGAAAATTGTACCAAGGATGCGTTTTTTTCTATCGATTTTTGCGTAGATAAGTTCTTTTTTTGGATCAATTTCAAATTCAAGCCAAACTCCTCGATAAGGAATTATTCTACTTGAAAAAACACCTTTTTCATGACAGAAAATTACACCAGGTGAACGGTGAATCTGAGAAACAACAACGCGTTCAGCTCCATTGATAATAAAGGAGCCTCTTTCTGTCATAAGTGGGATATCTCCCATATAAATATCTTTTTGACGGATTTCTCCAGTCTGATTAAAAATCAAATTAATTCTAGCTTTGAGAGGAACGGCATAAGTCAACCCTTTTTGCTTGCACAAAATCTCATCAAATTTAATATTTTCTTCATCAAGTTCGTAATATTCGTATTCTAGACTCATGTCTCCATTAGGACTTTCAATTGGGAAAGTAGAATTAAATACTTCTTGTAAACCTTGATCTAAAAGAGGTTGCTTATTATCCAGTCTTTCTTTTTGCAAGAAACTTTCATATGAAGATAACTGAATATCTATTAAGTTCGGTAACTCCATAAAATTCTGGATATTTTTTCCGAGATACTGACGATTGATCGTCCGACTTCTTGCGAACATCAATTCCCCCTATAAATGAATAACTAAAATTACGGTTATCCTTTGCTACATACAAAAAATTTGTACAGCACAAAAGGCCGCGTGTTAAAAAAATAGAAAACTAAAAAACTGTCCTTAGACAGATAAGGCACATTTAAAAACCTTGCGATTTTCAAATGTGCTTTAACCAAAAAACGCTACTTCAATCCAATAGAAAGAAGTAGCAAGTTCAAAATTTAAGGTCTAAAATTATAAATTTTCAAACCTTATAATTTATGCGGCTTTACAATTAAGCGATTTTAACTGTTCCACCAGCAGCTTCGATTGTTTCTTTAATTTTAGCTGCTTCTTCTTTTGAAACACCTTCTTTAAGTGTTTTAGGTGCACCTTCAACAAGGTCTTTTGCTTCTTTAAGTCCAAGCCCTGTGATTTCACGAGCTGCTTTGATAACAGCAATTTTCTTTGCAGGATCTGCTGATTCAAGAGTTACTGTGAATTCTGTTTGTTCTTCAGCTGCTGCTGCAGGAGCTGCTCCACCAGCCATAACAACTGGAGCTGCTGCTGTAACTCCGAATTTTTCTTCCATTGCTTTAACAAGTTCTGAAGCTTCAAGTACTGTCATTGAAGCGATTGCATCTAAAATTTGATCTGTTGTAAGAGCTGCCATATTATCTTCTCCTATAAATATAAGTATTTTTTTTGACCGACAGGACGACAGCTAAGAAGCCTGACGGTTATATTTTGTAAACATAAGTTTACATAAAATTTAGTCTTAAGCGATTACTCTGCTGCTGCAGGAGTATCTCCACCTTCTGACATTTTGTCCACATAAGCTTGCAATGTTGCAGCAAGTTTTTGAACAGGTGCATTGATTGTTGAAGCAATCATTGCAATTAATTGTTTCTTTCCTGGGAGCTTTGAGAAAGCTTCGATTTTATCTTTATCGTAAACTTCTTTATCAACCAAAGCACCTTTTACCTGTAAAGCAGGAGCATCTTTTGCAAAGTCAAAAAGAACTTTTGCAGCTTCATTTGCATCTTGTTTTACCAAAGCGATAGCTGTAGGTCCTGCGAGGTAATCAGAAATAGAAGTAATTTCCATTTCTTCAAAAGCAACACGGGCAAAATTGTTTTTTACAACTTTAAATTCACATTCTTTTTCGCGAAGTTGTTTGCGAAGTTGTGAAAGTTGCTCTACTGTTAACCCACGATAATCAGCAAAGATATAATCGTTATAACTCTGGAGAACTTCTTTTGCTTCTTCGATAGCTTTAGTTTTTGCAGGTTGAAATGCTTTTGCTCTAATAGCCATTTTTATTCTCCTTCTGTGTAGTCAACCCAAACACCTGGGCCCATTGTTGAATTAACTGAAACAGATTGTACATATCCTACTTTTGCATCAGCTGGTTTTTTGCGTTCGATTTCTGAAAGAAGAGTTCTAACATTTTCAGCAATTTTATCTGCATCCATAGAAACTTTACCAACTGCAATGTGTACAACACCTTGTTTGTCAGCACGATATTCTGTACGCCCTTTTTTCAATTCTGCGATTGCAGCAACGATATCGTTTGTTACAGTTCCAGTTTTTGGGTTAGGCATAAGACCTTTTCTACCAAGAACCATACCAAGACGACCTACATCTTTCATCATATCAGGTGTAGCAACTGCAACATCAAAGTCGAGCCATCCACCTTTTACTTTTTCGATGTATTCATCTGCACCTGCGTAAGATGCTCCAGCTGCAAGAGCTTCCTTAGCTCTGTCTTCTCTACAGAAAACAAGAACTTTCTTTTCACCTTTGAACTGATTAGGGAATACTAATGTGTCACGAACAGTTTGGCTTTTTCCAAGTTTCAAATTTACATGAAGTTCAACTGTTTCATCAAACTTTGCAAATTTAAGTTCTTTTACTAACTCACAAGCTTTTACTAATTCGTAAGTTTTTGCGGAATCGTACTTTTTAAGTGATTCGCGATAGTTCTTTCCATGTTTCATATTATCGCTCCACCTCTACACCCATACTGCGAGCAGTACCGGCAATGATATTTTTTGCTGCTTCAAGATCGTTTGCGTTGATGTCAGGCATTTTTGTCTTTGCAATTTCTTCAAGACTTTCTTTTGACAATTTACCGATTTTGTTCTTAAGCGGATTTCCAGAACCTTTTTGGATTCCAGCAGCTTTTTTGATAAGAACTGCAGCAGGAGGGGTTTTCAAGATAAAAGTATATGTCTTATCTTGATAAACTGTGATAACAACAGGAACTACAAGTCCTGGTTCCATGGACTTTGTACGGTCGTTAAATTGTTGTACGAACTGAGGAGCACTTACTCCATGAGGACCAAGAGCTGGACCTACTGGTGGAGCTGGTGTTGCCTTTCCTGCAGGACATTGCAACTTAATAACAGCCGTTACCTTTTTTTTAGCCATATATATCTCCTTGAGATTGGTGTGTCAAACCGTAGACTTACTCTTTCGATGCTACTGCATTCAACTAGCGAAATACCTCACCTTCAACGAAGGGGCATTTCTCCCAAAACAAGAAAAGATACATCCATCAAAGAATGTATCGTTCCTAACTAAATTTTTTCTACTTGTAATAGATCAAGTTCAACTGGTGTTGCTCGGCCAAAAATGGCAACCATAACACGCAATTTATTTTTTTCAAGATTAACTTCTTCGATTGTTCCAGTAAAGGTTGCAAACGCACCTTCAATGATTTTAACTTGTTCACCAACAGAAAATGATTGTTTCATTCTTGTTGGTTTTTCACCTTTAATTTCACCAGCTTTTTGCAACAATGCTTTTGCTTCATCAGCTGAAATTGGGCGAGGTCGAACATTAGCACTTGCACCAACAAATCCTGTAACACCCTGAATTTTTCTAATTACAGCACAAGTATCCTTCCATTTTAAATCAGGTAAATCAAGTTCAACCATAATATAACCTGGAAGAAATTTCTTTGAGGAAACTTTTTTCTTTCCTTCTTTTACTTCAACAACATCTTCTACTGGAACTTTTACATCTAAAACAATATCGCTAGATAAATCACCATTCTCAATATAAGAACGAATGGTTCTTTCAATCTTTGCTTCATATCCAGAATAAGTGTGAAGAATATACCAACCTTTTGCCATGTTTATGCCTTTTAACGCCTAGAACATCAAGTTCATTCCTGTTACGAATAACAAGTCCAAAAGTCCAAGAACTACAGCAATAACGATTGTAGAAATCAATACTACTTTTACAGAAGAGATAACATCATCTTTGCTTGGCCAAACTACTTTTTTAAGTTCAGCAATACATTCTTTAAAAAACGAAACGATCTTCATAAAATCCAGATCCTCATTATTGATTTTAAGATAACAGGCCAAGAAGGACTCGAACCCTCAACATGCGGTTTTGGAGACCGCCGCTCTACCATTGGAGCTATTGACCTAATTCTTTTAGCGAAGTCAAACAACGCTAAAATATATTTAATTCTGCATTACGCAGATTAAAAACAAAATTATTTTGCTTTTGTTTCTTTATGCAAAGTATGTTTGCGATCAAAAGGACAATACTTATTTAATTCAAGTTTTCCTTGAATATTTCTTCGGTTTTTATAAGTAGTATAGTTCTTTCTCTTGCATTCACTACATTGTAAAGCAATAATTTCTATAACTGTCTTAGCTTTCTTTGCCATTTCAAAACTCCTACATCAATAATAAAAAGAGAGCCTCCGAGCGGGATCGAACCGCTGACCTCAACCTTACCATGGTTGCGCTCTGCCTACTGAGCTACAGAGGCATACAAATCCTCAGTAAAGGTGTCCTACTAATATAGGATTTTAACAAACTTTTGTCAATAGAAATAAGAATTTTATACAAATTTATATCAAAAATGATTGAAGAATCATAGTATCATCTGTATACTTCTATAGTATAATTACTACGACAAACCAAGACAAGAGGCTAGCATGATAAATCTCGATTCAATTATAGACAAAATTTTAATTTCTTACAATACTGATGGCGGTGCAAACTTACAAGAAAATTATATTTTTCCAAACAGAGAAAATGTTGTTTCAGTTTTGAAAGATATTCAAGCTGTAATTTTTCCGGGATTTCATCAAGCTCAAAATATCGATAAAGATAATTTAAAATATGTTACAGGCGAAAAATTAAGCAGAATTGCAAATATTCTTACAAAAGAAATTGAAAAAGCATTATTGTACGCTTTTCATGAAAATCCTGAAGAATGCAAAAAACATTCAGAACAAATTGTTGATTGTTTTATAAATGAAATTCCAGAAATTAGAAAACAAGCTTGCAAAGATGCACAAGCAGCTCTAAACGGTGATCCAGCAGCAAGAAGTATCGAAGAAATCATCTTATCATATCCAGGACCAGAAGCTATCTTAGTTTACAGAATTGCACACTTTCTTCACACACGCAAAGTTCCGATTATTCCCCGAATTATGAGTGAATATATCCACGGAAAAACTGGAATTGATATTCACCCTGGCGCTGAAATTGGTGAATCATTTTTTATTGACCACGGAACTGGCGTTGTTATTGGAGAAACTTGTGTTATCGGAAATAATGTTAAATTGTATCAAGGCGTAACTTTAGGTGCTTTGAGTGTAAAAAAAGAAATGGTTGATAAAAAACGACATCCAACTATCGAAGATGATGTTACAATTTACTCAGGAGCAACAATTCTTGGTGGAAAAACTGTTATCGGAAAAGGAAGCGTTGTTGGAGGAAATGTTTGGCTAACTCAATCTGTTCCTGCAAACAGTACAACTATTGCAAAGCAAGAAACTGTGTAAAAACTTCACTAGAATAAAAAAAACGCTCTCTCTTTGATATAAAACTTATAACAAAAAGGGAGCGCCGTTCGGAAAACCGAACATCGGAGAGAGTTTATCAGATTGTTTCCAATCCTCGAACATTCTATACCTAGTCTCTTTCAATGTCAATGAAATTTCATTTAAAATATAACAAAAAATTATATTTGTAATTTTTTTTAATTCACGCAAAATTAAATTTTTTAACTATAATAATTGTATGAATAAAATAAAATCTTATAAAATTAAATTCGCAGATATTCTCTATTGTTTACTTTTCTTGGCTGTAATTTTATATTTTTCCATAAATATTTTTCTTGGAAGTAAAGCAAAATCTAAACAGTTAATTATAGAATCAGGTGAAAACATTTGGTATTATCAATTAGACAAAGATAGAGAATTAAAAATTGAAGGGATTTTAGGCGAATCAACAATAGAAATAAAAGATGGAATTGTTTTTTTTGAAGAGTCTCCTTGCCCAAATAAATTGTGCGTACTTTCAAATTCAATTTGCAAAAATGGAGATTGGATTGCATGTTTACCAAATGGAGTTTTTGTTAGAATCGAAGGCGAAGATGAAAATTCTTCAGAAATTGATATAATCAGTTATTAAATTTTTAGGAAAAATTATGGCAAAAAAGAAAGGTTCTTTAGTTTACAAATGTAATTCTTGCGGAAATACGCAACCTCGTTGGCTTGGTCGCTGTCCAGAATGTGAAGAATGGAACAGTTTTGAAGAATGTTTAATAAGCGAAAACGGAAAAAAATCCCCAGCAAATAGCAACGATTGGCTTGTACAAAAACCAGTAAAACTTTCTTCCGTTGATGCCATGGCAGGAGAAAGACTTTTTACAGGAATTAGCGAATTTGACAGAGTTCTTGGAGGAGGAGCTATGAAAAGTTCTGCAATCCTTATCGGTGGTGAACCAGGAATCGGAAAATCTACGCTTTTATTGCAAACTTCTGCGGAAATTTCAAAAGCAAGTAAAGATTCTTGTGTTTTGTACATTTCTGGGGAAGAATCAGCAGGACAAATTCGTTCCAGAGCCGACAGATTAAATCTTCCTACAGATAATATTCATATTTTGTGTACTTCAAAACTTGAAGATATTGAAAATGCTCTCAATACGCTAAATCCAGTTTTTTGCGTTGTAGATTCGATTCAAACAGTTTTTACACCAGAAGCAGGTTTAATTCCAGGAACTGTAAATCAGTTAAAATATTGTGCAAACGAATTGATTTCTTGGGCAAAAGAGCGCCCTTGCGTTATGATGCTAGTTGCACACATCACAAAAGAAGGAATTATTGCAGGACCAAAATCTTTGGAGCACATGGTTGATACAGTAATTTCTTTTGAAAAAAATAATGATGATGTTAGATTTTTACGGGCACAAAAAAATCGATTTGGTTCTATTGATGAACTTGGACTTTTTTCCATGCAAGAAAAAGGCTTAATTCCCATAGACGACCCATCTTCAATGTTTATAACTCAAAGAAACACAAGTTTTCCCGCTGGAGTTGCCATCGTTCCTGTTTTTGAAGGAAGCCGAGTTTTTTTGGTAGAAATTCAAGCACTTACAGTTCCAGCAAAAGCAAACACGACAAGAGTTTATTCAGATAAAGTTGATTTTGCTAGAGTTAGCCGAGTTGCCGCAGTTTTAGAAAAATCCTTAGGCTTAAAATTTTCTGACCAAGATATTTATATCAATGTTGCAGGTGGAATAAAACTTACAGAAAGCGCTATCGACGGAGCATTGGCTGCAGCCTTGTATTCTGCCCGAACTGCAATTCCATTGCCAGAAAGCACAGCAATAATCGGGGAATTAAGTTTAGCAGGTGAAATTAGACCAGTTCATAAAACAAAACAGAGAATAAAAACTTCTGTTAGTTTAGGCTTTGAAAAAATCATCTGCCCCGAAAAAGATGAAAATTCAGTATTTTGCACAGACATAAAATCTTTGGTAAAAGTTCTTTTTAAAAATTCATAAAATCAATCTTTCGTGATATAATATTTGTATGAGTTTTTGGGAACAAGTTTTTTTTGACACAAGCGCACTTTCTCTTGCCGAATATTTACAAATTGGCTTTAAGATTTTTTTAAGTTTTGTAGCAGGATTTATTCTTGGATTAGAACGAAAAATCAGACAACAAGCAATCGGAGTTAGAACTGTAATTTTAATCAGCATTTCTTCAAGTTTGCTGATGTTGCTTTCACTTCACATGGGAAAAACCTATGGCGGAGATTCTGCACGACTTGCCGCACAAGTTGTTTCTGGAATCGGATTTTTGGGAGGAGGCGCAATTCTCAGACACGGATTAAACATCCGAGGATTAACTTCTGCTGCAACAATTTGGGCAGCTTCTGCAATCGGATTGGGAATCGGAGCAGGAATGTATATTGCTTCAATTTTGGTTTTAGTTGTTTCAGTTTTATCACTTGTAATATTAGAAAAATTTGAAACAAAATATTTCCCTGCAGAAGTAAACAAAAAACTTTTTTTGGTATTTCACAACAACAAAATCAATTTTACAGAACTTCACAACATAATCGAAAGTCATGGATTGATAATTCTAAATATGGATATTTCTAAACTGATAAACGAACAGAAATTGCAAATCACTTTTTCAGTTAGAGCACCAGAAGAACTAGACATCCTTGACCTTGCAGACAAAATTAAAGAATTAGGTTGCCTTGAAGAAATCAATCTTTCAGACTAAAACTGAAAAAAAATTGATTTCTTCAAATTTGAACTTTCAAAAAAATTTTCTTGCTAAATTTTAAATTACTCTGCAGAAAGTGCTTCTACGGGATCAAGTTTTGAAGCACGACTTGCAGGATTCAATCCAAAGAAAACTCCAACAAAGGCAGAAAAGAAAAATGAAAGCAAACAAGCGCCCCACTGAATAGAAAATTCCCAGTTCATCGCAAAAACAACAATTCCACTTAAAGCAATTCCCACAACGACGCCTAAAAATCCTCCAAACAAAGTGATAGTTGCCGATTCTACCAAAAATTGCAATCTAATTGCAGTTGGACTTGCACCCAAAGCTTTTCTAATTCCAATTTCTTTTTTGCGTTCAGTTACGGTTACAATCATAATGTTCATAATTCCAACGCCACCAACCAAAAGTGAAATTGCGGCAACGCCAGAAAGCAACAAAGTCATTGTTCCCATAATCTGATCGTATTGTTCCAAAAAACTTGCCATAGATGTAACATTCACGATATTTTCAACGCCAGTTTTTGATTCAACATAAGATTTTATATCTTCTGCAACTTTTGTAGAATGTTTTTGGTCGGTAACTTGGCAAATAATGCTAGACGCATCAGCATTAGGTTTAATTTTTTTAGAATAAAATCCACGAGGAATATAAACCGAAGTTGAAGGATTTTCCATTCCGCCAGATTGTTCTTTCAAAACGCCAACAACTTCAAAACCAAAACGAATATTTGAACTTATCAAAATAATTGTTTTTCCTAAAGCATTTCCTTCTGGAAAAAGTGCTTCTGCAACTTCGCTACCAAGAATGATTTTTTGCGCTCCCGAAACATTATCCGTTACTGAAAAAAACTTTCCGTACTCAAGTTCAAAATTGTACATTTGCAAATAGTCATGTTCAATTGCAACTCCACTTCCGTTTACAGATAAATCGCCATAAACCAAAGTTGACGAAAGATTATTTACATAATGAATTTTTTTTATATTCTCGATGTTATCCCAAAGTTCATCTCTAAAAGTTTCATTAAATTGAACACCACTAGAACTACGACGATTCATAAATCCTGAAGAAATTTTTACGATATCCAAACCAGAAGAGCCAAAAGATTTTTTTACATTTGCAGTTGCACTTTGACCAAGAGTTGTAATCAAAATTACAGAAGCAACTCCGATAATAACTCCCAAAAGTGATAAAAATGTACGAGTTTTATTCAATCTAAAATTTTGCAACGCGTTAATAAAATCCTCAAACATTTTTCACCTCTGAATTTTCTTCATTTTTACCAGAATGAGAAGAAATTACATTTTGATTTATTTTATCTTCTGCAATTTTTCCATCTAGAATTTTGATACATCGTTTTGTACTTGCACCAATTCCTGGGTCGTGAGTTACGATTACAATTGTAGTTCCTTCTTTGTTGATTTCATTGAAAAGTTCCAAAACTGCTTTTCCTGTGCTAGAATCCAAAGCGCCAGTTGGTTCGTCTGCCAAAATAATTTTAGGTTTTGTAACTAAAGCTCGAGCGATAGAAACTCGCTGTTTTTGTCCCCCAGAAAGTTCATGAGGATAATGAGAAATTCTTTCTGTTAAACCAACTTTTTCCAAAACTTCTAGCGCAAAATCTTTTCGTTCCGAACGAGAAATTCCTTTGTAACGCAAAGGTAACATTACATTTTCTAGAACAGTCATTGTTGACAAAAGATGATATTGCTGAAAAACAAAGCCAACGGTTCTATTTCGTAGAACAGACAAATCTTTTTCTGTCATTTCGGCTGTGGATTTTCCTGCGATAAAAACTTGCCCAGAAGTTGGTCTATCTAAACAACCAATCATATTCATACAAGTTGATTTTCCAGAACCAGAAGGCCCCATAATCGAAACCAATTCACCTTCATTTATCGAAAAACTTACTCCTTGCAAAGCGTGAACTTGATTATCGCCCATAAAATAAGTTTTACAAACATCAACCAGCGAAATAACTTCCATTACGGACGACCTCCCGGCATTCCAGCAGGTGGCATTCCACCAGACATTCCAGACGGAGCTCTCATTCCGCCTGAATTTTTATTTTGACCAGGATTTCCTCGTTGAGAATTTGTTCTAAGTTTTCCAGATTTTAATCCGCCACCTTGATTTTTAAGAACATCGCCTTCTTCAAGCCCCGAAATTACATTTACAAACTCAAATCCATAAGGCTCAATTTGAACATCAACTGCTTGAACAGAACCGTCTGGTAAAATTTTTTCTGCAAAAGATTTTCCGCCACGATGCCCGATAGCACTTCGTTCAACAACAAGATAATTTTTTGGCGGAGTAATTTCGATTTCACCTGTAAAAGAAAAGTTTGGCAAAATTTCTTCTGGCGGATTATCAATTTTTACAACAGCATCAACAACAGTTGCGCCACGGCTTGTAATTCTTCCTACAGCAGGGAAAGAATCAACATAACCTGTAACTTCCAAATCTTCGTAGGCAGGAAAAGTAAATTTTACAATTTGTCCTTTTTTCAATTTATGGACATCATTTTCTACGATTTCAACACTTGCGCTCATATAATCACGATTGATGATTGTTCCAACTTCGTCCTTTGCTTCAACAACATCACCTTCAGAAACTGAAAGTTGCACGATAATTCCGTCAAAGTAAGCAGTTACCATTCGGTCGGTGATTTTGTTTTTCAAAACTTGGCGCTGATGTTCCATCAATTCAAGTTCTCTTTGAGCACCATTTATACGAGTTTGCTCCATTGAATATTCGTGCTTTGCAAGATTGTAACGCTGTTCAACTGCATCAAGTTCCATAATCACTTGGCCTTTTTTTACAAAGTCGCCTTCTTTTACATAAACCTTTTGAACAGTTCCTTCTCCAGCGGCTTGTAAAGTTTGAGATTCAGCAGCAGAAATATTTCCAGAAATCTCAATTACATTTTCAAAAATCTCTTTTCTTACTGTAAAAGTTTGATTATCTTGATTTTCTGATTTTTTGCTATTTCGAATTAAAAAAGCCACAACAAAAATACAGATTAAAATTATTACGCAAATAACAAGTATTTTTACAAATTTTGATTTTGGTTTAGATTTAGTTTTCATTTTCACCTTCCGATTTTGTTGAATCTGATACAAACAACATTGATAAATCATTGTTGTAAATTATTCTATCGATTTTTGTTAACGCAAGTTTTACTTTTGCATTTTCGTAATTTGTTTTTGCTTGACGATATTCACTTTCAGAAACGATTCCTTTTTTGTACCAAGATTCCACATCTTTTTCTAACTCTGCGTACAATTTTTCTTGCTCAAAATTTTGTTCAGTTTCCCACTCAAGATTGCTTCGTTTTTCTTCCATCGATAAAACTGTATCAAAAAAATTTTCTTTGGCATTTGCAATTTCAAGTTGTTCAAGTTCATCCTGAAGAATTTTATTTTGTGCCGAAAGGTTTTGAATTTTTGAAGTAGACGGATTCCAGCCAAGAGAAAAACTCAAACTTGGATTTGAATTTTGATTTATGGGAATTGAACTTGTTGCAGAAAGTGAAATTCCTTTGTAATTCATTGTTAATCCCGCTTGTGCAGAATCTGAAAAAGTTTCGTCATTAAGAGAAAATCCATATCCAGCTTGTGCAGAAAGTGAAAAATCAGAATTTATATTTCTAGATTGACTATTTATTTGATAATTCCAGTTTGCTTTTTCAAGTTCAGCAAAATCATCTTTTTTATAATCTCTAATTGAATTTAATTTCACTTCTGGAAGTGCAAAGTTCAAATCAATTTGATTTGGTTTTACAGAACATTTTGAAGCAAAAATCGCAAGAGAAGATTTGTACAATCGTTCTTTTTCTTTTACGCTTCGTTTTGCGCTTTCAACCTCCAAAAATGAAGTTCGATATTTTGCAGAAGAAGTTGAATATCCTTTTGCTTTTGTTGTGTCAAAATCAAGTTGTTTTTCGATTAAAGAATTTTCGGCTTGAGTTACAGCTAAGGCACTAGAATATAATTCTCTTAATTCTTGAAGAAAACTTGAATAAATTTTGGTTTGGCCTTTTTCTAAATTCCGTTTTGATTCAAGAACATTTCGGTTTGCTTTTTCCAAAGACAATTTTTTTTGTTCGGAAATATCAGAAATTATATCTGTAGAAAACATCAAACTTGCTCTGTCAATTTGACTTGAAGAAATTCCTTCGTCTGAAATGTCAAAACTGAATGGAAAATTTACAGACAATGATGAATTATTCAACTTTGCTGATGAAACTGAAATTTCTGGAGAAAGATTTATGTTTGTTGAGTTTTCGGCAAATTCAATTCCAGTTCTTCCGCTTGAAAGTGAAAAATCAATTCCATTTTGAACACAAGATTCTTGATATGAAATAATTGATTGTTGTAATTGAAGTTCTAATTTTTGATAATCACGATTATTTGCTTTGTAATTTTCTAGCAAGGTAGAAAAATCAACTTTTTGTAAAATTTCTTGCTCTTGAGATTTTGTTTGTGTTTGGCAAAATAACGAATTAGTAAAAAAAGAAAAAACTAAGATTATCGAGAAAATTGAAATAATTATCTTTTTTTGCGTTTGTAGTATCATATAAATAAATAATACCACAACACAAAAAAAGTTAACATATATCAGAATTTATAACAAAATTTTATTAAAAAAGACTACTAATTAAAGATGGAACTGCAATAAAATTTCCGATAACACCACCAATAGAAGATAACATAAATACAAGCAAGACTTTTAAAATTCTGTTTTTGTAAAATCCTTTTACAGAACTTACATCTGAATATAAAGTTTCCATATCTTGAATTTTTGGTTTTTTAACCCAAGCTTGTGTAATTCCTGTAAAAAGCCCAACACCTAAAACTGGATTTAATGTTGCAATTGGAGCTCCAATAAATGCTACTAAAATTGTTAATGGATGACCAAGTGCCAAAAGAGAACCTAATGCTGACAAAGAACCGTTCCACAAAACCCAGTTCAAAAGCATATCTAAAGAAGCACCAGCGCCACCTTTAATCGCACCAAGAACAATCAATGCAACGATAGCCACAGGGAAAAGCCATCCTAAACATTTTGACAAAAAACTTGCAGGTGGAATTTTTGCAATTTCAGTTGTATCAGAAGAAACTTCGGATTTTGCAAGTTTTTCAAGATAAGCGACAACACCTTTCAAATGCCCCGCACCTAAAACTGCAACAACCTTATCACCTTTACATTCCCAAATATGACTTGCAAGATATTGGTCTCGTTCATCAATTAAAACAGTTTTTACAGTTGGAAGATAAGATGAAAGTTCTTCCATCATTCCGTCCATTTCACTTGCGTTTTTGAGATTTTCAATTTGTTCTGAAGAAATTTCTTCTTTATCAAAGGCGGCAGAAATCAAGGCACCTAAAAGTTTGCATTTTCCCCAAAATGAACTTTTTGCCCAAGCGCGTTTTAAAGTTGTTTGAATTGGGCGGTCAACCATTTCTGTTTTAATAGACAATTCTTCGCACACATTCAAAGCAGCTTGCATTTCTTCGCCCGGTTTTACACCAACATCAGAACCCATTCTTCTTTGAAAAGATGAAAGAACAAGATTTGCCATCATGATAAAACCTTTTCCTTCTTTTAGAACTTTTACAATATCAAGTTCTTTCCAAGAATCAGGATTTTTCATTGTTGCAAGTCGTCCTTCATCTAACTCAATGGCAACCACATCTGGACTTTCATTTTTGATAGACTCTTTTACTTGCTCTATACTTTCTTGAGAAACATGGGCTGTTCCCAAAAGAATAATTTCTCTACCGTTGAGAGTTAATCTTTTTTCTGTTTGTGACATATTTTACCAACTATCTATATTGATTTTGCAAACCACCTAATGCCCATTCGGCTAAGCGATATTCAAAAAACATAGGAGCTTGCATCTTTACAATATCATTATAATATTTTTTTGCAGTAAGGTCATCACCTTTTAACTCATGATACAATGCTAAATAAAACAATAATTTACCTCTAGTATTCATATTTGTTTCATTTTTTACACGAGTTGAAACTGCGCTTGGATTTACGCCATCATAATAAAGTCTAATGACAGAATAAGTTGCTGTTTTTATATCACGATTTCGTAAAACATTTGTAAGAAATTTTCTATTTTCAGTTTCCTTACCTTCGGCTATGTATGTTGCACTCACCATCATTGGATAAGAAATATTGTCTGGATTATATTTATATGCTTTCAAAAAAGCGTTTCTTGCTTCTGTGTAATTTTTTTCGTGCCAAGCTAAAATTCCAATTGATTCAAAAGCATAATAATATTCTGGTTTTACTTCGATGATTTTTTTGTAATCTGCTAAGGCTTCGGCAAATCTTCCATTTTCATCGTATAATGAAGAACGATAAATATATGCGTAGAAATTATCTGGTTCGATAGAAATTGCTTTTGTCCAAGATTTTTCTGCATCTACAAATTTTCCTTGATAATAAAGATATCTTCCGTAATCAACCCAATAATCATAATAATTTGGATCAAGTTCAAGAGCTTTTTCTATAAAACGAGTTGCAACAGCGTAATTTTCATCATCGCCTTCAAGCTTACCTAAATATGCCCAACCAAGAGAGTTTTTAGGATTTACTTCTGTTAATTTTTCAAAAGAACTTCGGGCTTTTTTTAAGTCATCATTATAATATGCAGATTGACCATAACCAAATAAAGCTTGTTCATTATTTGGGTCGGATTCTAAGCTTTTTCCATAGTAAGTGTTTGCAAGTTTGAAATTTCGTTTTAACATTTGGTCGTTTGCAAGTTCTACATTAGCATCTGCGTTTGTAGGGTCTTTTTCAAGGATTTCTTTTAAAATTTCAGATTTTGCTTTTTTATCACCTTTTAATTTTGCAATCATAGATTTTAAAACCAATGTTTCAACATTACCTGGATCTATCGTTTCTAATTTATCTGCAACAATAGTTGCTTTTTCAGCATCTCTAGCAGAAACCAACAAAGAACCATGAAGCAAATTCATAGAATAATCATTTTGATATTTTTCTGGCATAGTTTCAAAAAGTGCTAATGCTTCTTGGATATTCCCGTTTCGTAAAATTTCCTGTAATTGCTGAGCAAAATCTACAGTAAATTCTTGTTTTTTATCCGTAACACCTTCTGTACTTTTACAAGACGGAATAAAAAATAAAATTGCAATAAAAAGCAAGATTAAACTAAAAATTCTTTTGTACATAAATATCTCCAAACAGTTGATTTTGTCGCCATCATTAGCTAAACTATAAACAAATGACACGACATCCTATTAGAAAATTTTTGGGACTTTTTGTCCTATACACTGTTATCATTCTCGGCATTTTTGCTCTTCAGTTTAGAAGTCAATCGATTTTTTCTAAAAATTTTGCACAATTAAGATTAACTCTAACACAAAACAAAGATGAAACGCAAAACATTCCGTATTCTGATACATTTTACATTGCATACAAAGGTATGACTCTTTTCTCTGACGAAGAAAACAAAAGCGTTTTAACATACGCAAATGGAAATCAAATTCCTCTTGTTTTCTCAAACTGGAAAGAAATTGATGAAAATTCCTTTGAATTATTGTTCTCTGAAAATGTTTCGCTTCTTTGCAAAGTTTCTGGTGAAAAAAAAGAAGTTCTAAACATCAGTGCAAATTTACCTGCAAAAGCAAAAGAGATTTCTATACCATATAAATTTTCTAAATCTTACACAGTTACAGATTCTAGTGCAAAAAAGATGCTTTTAAAATCTAACAACACTCAAACTGAATTAAAAGCACCAGAAATCAAAGAAACTGAAATTGTACTTTTGGCTTCTAACAAGAATTTGATATATTCAGATTATGTTCCAATTACAAGATTTATGTTTGAGTCAATTCTCGAAAATCCACTTGCATTATTAGATTCTTACATGCAAACAAAAAAGAACATCAAAAGTGCAAGTGTAAATCTTTTTGCATCATCAGTAGAGTCTTTAACAGAACAAGCAGCAAATGCGTACATGGCAGAAATGACACCAAAAGGAAAATATCTTGATGCAATAGCTCAAATTCCTCAATCTTTCAAAGAAGGAACTCGCCGAACTTATATTTCTGCACCTTATCTAAATAATCTTGTAAACATGAATAATTCTCTTGTAATGCAACTTGAAAATCTTGATTACAAAGTAACTTTTGCATTAGAGAAAAAAGATTTATCAATTTTTGAAACAGAAAACCTAGCTCAATTTTTGCTTACAAGAAAAAGCTCTATTGCAAACCAAGTATTACAACTTCCTGCAAGTTTAGAAGTTTTTGAACCATCAACAGAGCAAGCTAGTGGAATTTTAAATACTTACGCTTTATTAAAACCAGAATATCCAGAAATGGCTGATTTATTATCTCCTATTCTCGATAAATCTTTAGAAGTTGTAGAAACAGCTTGTTTTACAGAAAATGATTTACTTTTTGTTTCATCAAACAATGAAAAACTAAATAATTTACAATCAATTAGAATTGGTAAATCTTTGGTAAATTATGGTTCTGTAACAAAAAATACAACAGTTCAAGCAGGAGGATACATGTTGATAAATTCACAAGTTCCTTCTGTAGAAAATTTAGATTTGCGAACAACAGGCGAAATTTATGCAATTCTTGAAGAAGACAGTTCTTACTATCCTCATATGGATTTTATTCACAAAGAAAATGGAATTACAACTTGGGCATGGACAGTTGCGCAATCAATTTCATACGCAAAAGATGAAGAAGGCACAATTACACTTGCAACAAAATTCCCACAAGGCGCAACTCACTATATGATTATTAACAATATCGAGCCTTTCAAGAGCATAGAAATTTACGGAATGAAGTTTAGAACAGACCCAAGATTTGAAACTTACAATTCTTCTGGATATGTTTACAATGCAAGAACAAAAACTTTATTCTTAAAATACAGACATAAATCAGAAACAGAAATTGTTAAACTCATTTATAAAGAAGAACCACCAAAAGAAGAAGTTGTAGAAACTGAAGAAGAAACTCAAACTGCGCAAACAACTGAAGTTACTACTTCCACAGAAATAAATACAACAACAAACTAATTCAATTAAATGTATAAAAAATTCTTTTCTAAGCAAATTTTAGGAAAGAATTTTTTATGCAATGTTTTGAAATTTTCTCAAAAAAAAATATTTTTTTATATCATTTTATGCAAATATGTGATATACTTTAACTTCCGTTAGAATATTTGTAAGTAATATACACAAGGAGAAAGTGTGAATAAACGAGACTTCCCAAAAATTCACTTTTATGATCAAGATTTTGTAGACATTTATGATAAGACTTGGACTTGGCTATTAGAATTTTGTCTTGACCCAAAAACAAAAGAAACAACTCCAGACGGATATCTTTTATATCCACAAGGAGATGATTTAATAATTGATCAATTTGAATCAATAATGGCATCTTTCTTTTTAGTATATTCAAATAGAAATTTTACAGCTAATCAAAATTTGGATTATTTTTACTCAAAGCAAGAAGCAAACGGAGCAATTCGTTGGAAATATGATATGAACACGAACTCTCCTATTCCTTCAAAAGAAAATCCAGAAGGAGTTTCTTTACCTCTTTTTGCTTGGGCAGAATTTAATCTTTTCCATAAATCAGCAAATAAAAAACGCATAAAAGAAGTAATGCCTATCCTTCAAAAATACACAACTTGGATGGAAGAAAATTTCAAAAGCGAAAATGGATTGTATAAAGCTCCTTATCAAGCTTCTGGAATGGTTAATTCTCCAAGAGAAGGAACTGCATATCCTGTTGATTTTAATACTGCTTTAGCAACTCACGCTTTGTATATGTCTGCCTTAGGTGATATTCTTAATGACAAAGATTTGAGTTTTCAATACAAACGAATGTATTTTTCATTAAAAACAAGAATCAACTCTTTGATGTGGGATGAAGATACAGGATTTTATTACGACCTAGATGAAAACGGAGAAAAACTCAAAAGAAAGACTATCGCAGGATTTTGGCCACTTTTAGCAGAAATTCCAAACGAAGATAAAGCCTCTGCGCTAATTTCACATTTGAGCAATCCAGAAACTTTTGGCTTGGACCATCCGTTCCCTTCTCTATCAGCTGATGATCCTGATTTTAGTGAAGCAGGTGAAGGTTACCGAGGAAGCGTTTTCCCAGTATACAACTTTATCGTTATCAAAGGATTAGAAAAATATCAGCGATACGATTTAGCACGAGAATGTACATTAAAACATATTTACTATATGTTGGATG
Organism: Treponemataceae bacterium; assembly: GCA_045645985.1. Classification (GTDB taxonomy): domain Bacteria; phylum Spirochaetota; class Spirochaetia; order Treponematales; family Treponemataceae; genus RGIG9060. The sequence continues at coordinate 6,064 of JAZRJV010000054.1, read as the reverse complement.
CAATGTTCCCAGATGGTTCACATGTAAAAGGTGATTTATGGGAAGCTTATCTTCCAACAAAATCAGGACATGCAACTTGTTCAAGTGATGAATTATTCCCAAGAAGAAGATTTATCCAAAGTGCAGGACTTTCAACAATAGCACTTATGATTGAAAATATTGTAGGACTCGCTATCAGTTTGCCAAGAAAAACTGTAGATTGGACAATTCCAAACCTTGAAGAAATGGGTATAGAAAACTTATCTTTAAAAAGAAATATGATTACAATTCTTTCAAAGAAAAGTAATAGAGGTTGGGAAATCCAAATGGAAAGCGAAAAACTATATTACTTTACAATCAATATCTTAGGTTCAAAGAAAAAGACACTTCCAATTCCATCTGGAAAGTGCTCTATGCTCATAGATAAATTGTAAAAGAACTGACTCATTATAAAGTTACTGTTACACAAATAATATCCTCGATAAATTTATTTACACTTATTTAATAAAGTGATATATTTAAACAAATAAACTTTTATTCTTGGATGGTAAAAAAATGGCTTTTAATCTTGAAATGTACCCAATTATTTACATGGCTCAGTACAATCCTGAAACAAAACAATGGGACGAACAATGGATTGAAAAAGACCGAGTTAGCTTAAAAGAGCTACAGGCAATGAATGAAGAAGAACGAGCAAAAGTTCTTGCTAATAGAAATAATCTTAATCTTCCTGGCGTAAGTTACACAAGCCAATACGGATACGGATGTTTTGAAGGAATGAAAGCATTCCCAACAAAAGACGGTGGAGTTAGTATTTTCCGCCCAGATAGAAACGCCGCTCGATTTGCTAATTCTATGAGAGGACTTTACTGCCCAGCTTTCCCAGAAGAAATGTACATCAAAGCAAGTGCAGAATTTATCAAACGCAACGCTGAACTTGGATATATCCCTGAATACGATAAAGCATGGGAACAAGATAACTATGCTACAGCAAAAGCTGTTTATATGCGACCATTTATGAATACAGAAGGAGCAATCGGAGTTGGATGTTCACAAGCACCTTATGTAATCATTTGTGCAACAACAGTTTCTTCTTACTTCAAAGGTGGAAACACAAAAGCTATCACAACAAAACGCGTTAGAGCAACTCCACACGGAACAGGATTTATCAAATGTGCTTCTAACTATGTAATCTCTGCTTTAGCAAAAAAAGAAGCTGAAAACGCTGGATACATGGAAGTTGTTTATCTTGATGCAGACGACCACAAATATTTGCAAGAAGGTTCATCTTGTAATATTTTCTTTGTAACAAAAGATGATGTTTTGGTAACTCCAGAACTCGGAGACACAATCTTACCTGGAATTACAAGAGCAAGTATTCTTGAACTTGCAAAACAACAAGGATACAAAACTGAAGAACGCAAAATTTCTATTGAAGAAGTTATGTCTGATGTAAAAGAATGTTTTGTTACAGGAACTGCTGCTGGAATCACACCTATCGAAAGTATTACACACGAAGGGAAAGAAGCAGTTTTCAATAATCGTGAACCAGGGCCAGTTGGAACAAAACTTCAGTATTTGCTCAAAGGTGGACAATACGGTTCTGTTGAAGATGTAAATAACTGGAACTTCAAAGTTTTATAATTTTTTGTAATTATCGTAATTGATATAAAACCAAAAAGGCTTTTCTTAGTAATTTTCAAAACTGAAAACTTACTTTGAAAAGCCTTTATTTTTTTACACAAATAAAATTTTTAAAAATCTAGTTGCGCAATATAATTTGCAAAGAAAAATTTTCCAAAAATATATTTGTTACAAGCAGATTCATACATGGTAATAATTTTTTCTGAACCATCAGAAAATTTCACAACATCTAAATCTTCGCTCATAGATGGAGCTTTTACAACTTTGCTTGGTTCTGTTAAAAAATATACTGGAACATCATCGTAAGTAAAATCAGTTTTTACAATTTTTTCTGGATTGTAAATACAAAATTCTGATGGATTTAATCCCCAACTTCTAGATAAAATTATTGTGCCATCATCTTTGATACAAAAACCTTGCACTAAATCTGGAATTGAATAAATTTCGATAGGCTTTGTTAAATCTGCAACATCATATTTTGAAACAATGGCATTGTGAGTTTTGCCTTCAAAGGAAATTACATTTTTGCAAGGATAATTTATTTCTTTGTGAAATTCGCCAACATAAAGATAATTATCTTTAGCAAAAACAAAAGATGTGTTGTTATTCATTTTGACTGGAGAGCCAATTTCAATTTTGTTTTCTTCTTCATAAATCAATTCAACTGGAAATTTATACAAAGAATTTCCTTCATTTGCTAAATAAAAAAATCCATTTGAATATTGTAAGCCACCAGTATGACCTGTAAATTTTTCACCTTGACTAACTAAAGAAAAATATTTTGTTTCCCCAGTTTTTTTATCTACAAGATAAATTCTGCTGTTTTGTTCGGATAACATGTATCCTGAAGTTGCATAATAATTATCTACACAAGTAATTCCTTGTGGCACATAATCATCACTTAGACCTGGATTTTTAGCAACTTTTTCTAGCACAGAAAAATATTCATTGAAATAAAAAGTTTTAAAAAAATTTAATCCAGCCCAAACTAAAAATGCAAGACAAAAAATTCCTGCAAAAATAAATCCAAAAATTTTTAATATCAATGATAAAATTTTATTTGTTTTCATAAAAGTATTGTATCATAAAAAAAAGAGATTGTCTTAATTTTCTAGACAATCTCTTTTCTTAAATTTATCGTCTTGTAGGCGGAGTTTTTCCTTTGCCATTTCCAGAAGAACTTGTTTTTTCGTAAAAACGATTTAACAAATATTTTTCTAGTGTTTTTGTTTGTGTTACAAAAGTTGTAGTATCTTTTGATGTCCAATTATCTGATTTTTTGTAAGCAAAAAATTTATCTTCATATTCTAAAGATTCTCTGTGCATTTTTCTTAAAGTTTTAACATCCTTATCATTGTAAGCATCTTTTGCATCATTAACAAAATCAGCATAATCATCAAGGAAAGTTGCAATATCAGACTTTGAAACAGTGTCATAAAGTCCCAAAGTTTTCAAGAAATCATCATCATCTCGAGAAGATTCATCCCAAGGTTTTGCTGTTTTTGGTTTTGCAAAAAGCGGAGTAACTAAAAGTACAGAAGCGAGTAAAATTAAAATTCCAATAAAAAATATTATGTTTTTTTTGTTCATATTTTTCTCCCAAATAAATTTTGAAAGTTTGCAACGCAAACTTTAGATAAAACAAATTATTCTGTGTTCTTTTATTATAACACGATAACTATAATAAAAATGCACCAAATTAAAAAAAATTACAAAAAAAATTAAATTTCTGTAAAATTTGCGTTGATTTTGTTCATCACTTCAAAAAATTTAGGGAAGGAAACCGAACAACATTCAGCATCATTTATGATTACGCTTTCCCCTTCTTTTAATCCTAAACCAAAACAAGCCAAACTCATCGCAACTCTGTGGTCATCATAACTTTCTACATTTCCACCGTGCAAAGTAAATTCAGGATTTTTACTTCCATCCGGCAAAATTGGACTATGACCATAAATTGCCATAAAATCTTCATCCTCTTCAACCTTAGCACCAAGTTTTTCAAGTTCGCTTTTCATAACTTTGATTCTATCAGTTTCTTTACGACGACAAACACCGATATCTTCTAAAACAGTTTTTCCTTCGATAAAACAAGCGATAACTGCCAAAGCACAAATCGCATCTGGAAAACCTGCCAAATTTACCCGCAAAGTTTTATCTGGAAGATTTTCTGTAGAAAGACGATTTCCACCAGTTACAAAAAGTTGAGAAGTATCTTTGTTCCATTGAATATCTGCACCAACAGATTGCAAAACAGAAACAATAGCATCATCACCTTGTGTGCCTGAACCATCCACATTATCAATTACAATTTTACTATTAGAAATTAAAGCTGCAATCAAAGGAAATGCAACTGCTTCCCAGTCCGATGGAATTGCTTTATCAAAAGCTTTTAATTGATAAGGACCTGATACGCTAATTTTTTTGTAATCGCTAGACATTTCAACTTGAACGCCTAAACTTTCTAACCAATATTTTGTCATATCCAAATATGGTACTTCTTTTGGGTCAGTTAATTCTATTTCAAGTTTTCCATCAATTAAAGTTGAAGCCATCATCAACCCACTGATATATTGAGAAAGCCGACCATCAGTTACAACTTTTCCCGCTTTTATTGGACCTTGTACTAAAGCAGGGGGCGCATTTTCTTCTGGACGAGAAACATAGCAATTTGCACCAAGTTGTTTTAAAGCTTCTAAAAGATGAAGAATAGGACGCTTTCTAATTGAAGAATCACCTGTAAAAATACTCCAACCTTCAAAAGTTGCACAAATTGGCGTAAAAAAATACAAAACAGAACCTGAATTTCCAACATCCACTACATTGGAAGGAAGATGGGCTTTTTTTCCAGCACCTGTAACTGTCCAAATATTATTTTGATTATCAAATTCAACACTTGCACCAATTTCTTGTATCGCCTTACTTGCAGAAAGACAATCGGCACTTGGTAAAGGATTTGAAATATGAGAAACGCCTTCAGCAAGACTTGCTAAAATCAAAGCTCTAATTGTGTGACTTTTTGAACCAGGAACAACGATATTTCCAGAAAGTGTATTTTTCTTTGCTAAAATTTTCATGCAAACACAATATCATATCTGGAAAAAAAAATATATCAGTTGTATAATTTTTTTATGTACGAAATTGAACTTAAAGCCTGGGTGGATGATATTCCGTCCACAGAAGAAAAAATCAACGAATTTGCAAAATATATCGGATTAACCGAAAAACACGACACTTATTGGCGAAAGAAAAATAGTGAAGTTGGAATTAGGATTCGGCAAGAAACAGGAAAACCAATTATCGCCACTTGGAAGCAAAAAAATTTACGACAAAATGATTTTGAACTAAACACAGAACGAGAATTTGTCATCGCTAGTACAGATTTTACAAACGACACAATTCCAAATAAAAAAAATGAAACTTCTTTAAAATCTGCCTTATCAAACTTTGAAGATTTTTTAAAAACAAGTGATTTTGAAATCAGCCTACAAAAATATAAATCCACAAAAACCTGGCATCACAAAACTGAAGAATTTGATTTAATCACAATTGAAATTTCTTATGTTGAATTTTTAGGCTACTTTATCGAAATTGAAATTCTTTCAGAAAAAAATGATGATGAAACTGTTGCAAAAGCACAAAATTGCCTTCATCAAACTTTGCAAAAATGTGGAATAAGCAAAGAAAAAATTGAGACACGATTTTATTGGCAACTTCTTAAAGGCGAAGTGTAAAAATTTTTTTACAAATTTTCATTAATTTTTAATTTTTTTGAAGATAATAACTTATGTAAACAAAATTTATGTGAGGTGATATTATTATTTTCAAAAAATTCGAAGACTTAACTTTTGCAGACCATTATATGTTTGAAAAGGTTTTACAAAACAGAGAAATTTGCCAAGAACTTTTGGAACGATTATTAAAAATCAAAATTGACCGTATTGAGTATCTGGAAATTGAAAAAACAATTAGTCCATACTACGAAACAAAAGGAGTTCGATTAGATGTCTATGTAAAAGACAGCGACAAAGTTTTCGATATCGAACTTCAAAATGCTCTTGATGATGACCTCCCTTTAAGAACCCGTTTTTATCAGTCAATGATTGACACTGACAACTTGTTAAAAGGTCAAGATTATTCTGAACTTCCTAGTAGTTTTATCATTTTTATTTGCAAATACGACCCTTTCAATTTAATGTTGCCTATTTATACTTTTAAAAATCGATGTGAAGAAAATTCTTCTCTATCACTAAACGATAAAACAATAAAGATAATGTACAATTCAACAGCTTATAAGAATGAAAAAGATATGGAAATTTCTGCATTTTTAGAGTATATTTGTAATCAGAAAACTGTTGACGATTTTACTTCAAAAATTGATTCTTTCGTTCGAAAAATAAAACAACAAGAAGTCAACAGAAAGGAGTATCAAACAATGAAC
>JAZRJV010000053.1:0-49450 GCA_045645985.1 Treponemataceae bacterium | reverse complement strand
AAAGAATATTTTAATGAAATTTCTTTCTATTGTTAAATCATAAAAACAACTTTGAATGCGTATTTGAAGAATTATTTTATTTAAAAAAATTCTTCATTCTTTACAAAAGATAATACTTACACTAAAATATTAGTAATTTTATAGGAGTAAACATGAAAGGAATTATTTTAGCAGGTGGGTCTGGGACACGACTTTATCCTATAACAAAGGCTGTTTCTAAACAGATTTTACCATTGTACGATAAACCAATGGTTTATTATCCACTTTCAGTTTTGATGCTTGCTGGCATTAGAGAAGTTTTAATTATTTCAACTCCAAGAGATATTTCTTGTTTTAAAGAACTTTTTGGTGATGGTGAATGGCTTGGAATGAAATTTGAATATGCAATTCAAGAACAACCTAGAGGCTTAGCTGATGCCTTTATTATCGGAAAAGATTTTATTAAAGATGATTCTGTTGCTCTTGTTCTTGGTGATAACATTTTCTACGGACAAAGTTTTACTTCAACTTTAAATCGAGCTAGACAAACTGTAGAAGCAGGAAAAGGAAGTGTTATTTTTGGTTACATGGTAAAAGATCCAACTGCTTATGGTGTTGTTGAATTTGATGAATCAGGCAAAGTTTTAGGAATTGAAGAAAAACCCAGTGAACCAAAATCAAACTATGCAGTTCCTGGTTTGTATTTCTATTCAAATGATGTTGTAAATATTGCAGCTAATGTAAAACCTTCTGCTAGAGGCGAAATTGAAATTACTTCTATAAATAATGAATATTTATCTCGTGGCGAACTTTCTGTTGAATTACTTGGTCGGGGTATGGCTTGGCTTGACACAGGAACATACGACGGATTGCTCGAAGCATCAAATTTTATTGCTACTATCCAAAAAAGACAAGGATTGTATGTTTCTTGTATAGAAGAAATTTCTTACAGAAATGGTTGGATTTCAAAAAAAGAACTTTTAGATTTAGCAAAAACATATAAAACTGAATACGGTGATTACTTAAAATATATTGCTAATTTATTTTAATTTTGGAGATAATATGCCTTTTACTTTCAAAGAATGTGTTGCAAAAAATGGTAAAACAATAAATGGATTATTTGAAATTCAGCCAAAAGTTTTTGGAGATTCCAGAGGTTATTTTTTTGAAGCTTATAGCGAAAAAGATTTTTTTGAAGCTGGATTAAAAATGAAATTTGTTCAAGATAATCAATCTTTTTCAACAAAGGGAATTTTAAGAGGAATGCATTTTCAAAAACATCATCCTCAAGGAAAATTAGTTCGATGTGTTCAAGGAAAAGTTTACGATGTTGCTGTTGACTTAAGAAAAGGCTCTCCTACTTTTGGGCAATATTACGGTGTGATTTTAGATAGCGAAACACAAAATCAGTTTTATATTCCAGAAGGTTTTGCTCATGGATTTTATGTTTTGTCAGAAACTGCAATTTTTGCTTATAAATGTACTGATTTTTATCATCCAGAAGATGAAGGTGGCTTAATGTGGGATGATGCAACAATCGGAATTGATTGGGCTTCTGTTGCTCCTGATGTAAAACCTCTTTTATCTGATAAAGACACAAAACATCCAGAGTTTTCTTTTGAAAATAATTATTTTGATATAAACGGAGTTTGGATAGAATGATTTGGTTAATTGGTTGTAAAGGAATGCTAGGAACAGAAGTTTCTAACCAGTTTGATAAAAATAATTTTGAATGGATTGGAACAGACAGAGAAGTTGACATTACAGATTATGAAAGTTTAAAAGCTTTTGCGTCCAAATATTGTGATTCAGATAAAAAAATTGATTGGATTGTAAACTGTGCTGCCTATACTGCAGTTGATAAAGCAGAAGAAGATGTTGAACTTGCAACAAAATTAAATGCTTTAGGACCTAAAAATATTGCTACTCTTTGCAAAGAAATAAATGCAAAAATGATTCATATTTCAACTGATTATGTTTTTGACGGTTCTGCAACAAATCCTTATACAGAAGATATGAATTATAAACCACTTGGAGTTTACGGTGTAACAAAAGCTGATGGTGAAAAGGCAGTTTTAGAAACAATTCCAGACGCAAGTTATGTAATTCGAACTGCTTGGCTTTATGGAAACTACGGAAAAAATTTTGTATTTACAATGATAAATTTAATGAATACAAAAGAAAAAATTTCTGTTGTAAATGATCAGTTTGGAACACCAACTAATGCTTCAAATCTTGCAAATGTAATTTGTACAATTATAAATAAATCTGAATTAGAAATTATTCCAACTGGAATTTATCATTGTACAGATTTAGGGCAAACAAATTGGTATGAATTTGCAAAAGAAATTCATCATTTAGGAATAAAATATGGCAAAATTACAGGAAATTGTGTTGTAAATCCTTGTACAACCGAAGAATATCCTGTAAAAGCAAAACGCCCTGCTTATTCAGTTTTAAGCAAAGATAAATTGATGAAAAACTTAAATATAAATCTTCCTGATTGGAAAGAAAACTTAGAAAACTTTATTAAGAATTTAGAGGTATAACATGGCACGAAAATTAACAAATATTTTAGTAACTGGTGGCGCAGGTTTTATCGGTTGTAACTTTATTCACTTTATGTTTTCTGACGAAAGTGGATTTAACGGAAAAATTATCAATGTGGACTGTTTAACTTATGCTGGAAATGCAGAAAGTTTAAAAGATGTTGATGCAAAATATGGCGAACTTGCTGTAAAAAATGGATTGATTTCAAAAGAAAATCAACGATACTTCTTTGAACAAGTTGATATTTGTGATGGTCCTGCAATCGATGCAATTTTGAAAAAATATAATATTGATACAATCGTGCATTTTGCTGCAGAAAGTCATGTTGACCGTTCAATCCTTGGACCAGAAGCTTTTGTTAAAACAAATGTTATGGGAACATTCAATTTGTTAGATTTAGCAAAAAATTATTGGAAAAACGAAGATGGCTCTATTCGAGATGATGTTCTTTTTCATCACATTTCTACAGATGAAGTTTATGGTTCTCTTGGTGACACAGGCTATTTTACAGAAACTACACCTTACGATCCACGAAGTCCTTATTCATCAAGTAAGGCATCTAGCGACCACTTAGTTATGGCATATTATCACACTTATGGATTGCCAATTACTTTGTCAAATTGTACAAACAACTATGGTCCATATCAATTCCCAGAAAAATTGCTACCTTTGATGATAAATAATATTAAAACTGGAAAAAATCTTCCTGTTTATGGTGATGGATTAAATATTCGTGACTGGGTTTATGTTGAGGATCACAACAGAGCTGTTTGGTTAATCGTTAAAAACGGAAAAACTGGTGAAAAATATAACATCGGTGGCGAAAACGAATGGACTAATATCAAGCTTTTAAAAGAAGTTATCAAATTAGAAGCAAATGAATTAGGTCTTTCAAAAGATGATGTTGAAAAAACAATTACTTTTGTAAAAGATAGACCTGGTCATGATAGAAGATATGCTATTGATTGTACAAAAATCAAAAAAGAACTCGGCTGGGAACGAAAAGTAACTTTTGAAGAAGGTTTATTGTTTACAATTCAATGGTACTTAAAAAATACCGATTGGGTAGATAATATTTTATCTGGCGAATATCGTAACTGGATTGAAAATAATTACGATAAACGCTAAATTATAAGTATGAATATTTGTAAGAAATTTATTTTTATCATATTAGTTTTGTTCTCTTTTAGTGGGATTTTTGCTCAGCAAAATTTAAGTGTTCCGTTAGATGATGATGTGTATTTTCTTCTTGAAAACGCATCATTAAGAGGAATTTTGCCTACTCTTCCCGCTGCAAAACCATATACACTTGCATTCGTTCTTGATAAATTGAATATGGTTTTAGCAAGTGATAGATTGTCAGATTCAGAGCGAGAAATTTTTACTAAAACTTATGAACGACTTGCTCAAAATGAACAAAAAAAATGGTATGAAACTGGATATTATACAAATCGCTTTGATGAAAAGGTAAAAATGCCAATAATGGTTGGTTTTACTTGGACAAGTTTAGCTAGTATAAACTGTAATGATCCTGATTTTTCCCATGAACATTGGATTGACGGCTACATAAAAGGCGATATTACAGATTATTTTTCTTACAATTTTAACCTCGGTGGAAGTTTGATGGATTTGGCAAAAAAATCATATGCGCCAAATACATACCTAAAAACTTGGGATGGATATCAATTTGTATTAAAAGATATATATACCCATGATAATATTGTAGAAAGTATTTCTGGTGGACTCAGAATGTTACCAGAACTTTCATTTTCTGCTTTTGATGGAATTATAGGTGTAAATTTTTCAAGAATTCGTCATTCATGGGGCTATGGTGATGGAAATTTAGCCTTATCAGATACTTCTCGTCCGTTTATGGCGATAGAAACTTGGTTATATCCTGTAAAATGGTTAAATTTAAATTTTATTACAGGAACTTTAGAGTTTGAATCAAAAACAGGTTTAAAAGATGAGGCTGAAAATTTTCAAACAATGTATTCAGCTTTAAATGGGCAACTAAATATTGGAGATTATGTTTATTTTGGTGCTACGGGTTCTGTTTTATGGCCTAAACGAATTGAATTGACATATATGAATCCATTGATGCTACCGTTTTTGTCACAAAGTTTAGTTGGTGATTTTGATAATGTTCAATTAGGACTTTATACTGGATTTACAATTCCGAATATTATAAATTTATATACTTCTTTATTTATTGATGAAGTAAATATAACAGTATCTGATTTCTTAAATAAAGACCGAAATATGTATGCTGTTCAAATTGGTGCAAAAACTCCACTTCCCTTTTGGACATCAATTTTTACTCTTCAATATACAAAAATCGAACCGTACATGTATTCTCATCCTTTAACAGATGTGCCTTGGTATGATAAACCTATGGATACAACATATATCAATCATGGGCAACCTTTAGGATATTTTTTAAATCCAAATTCTGATGAGTTTAAAATTCAATTAGAAACAAAGCCTTTGTGGTATTTATCAGCAAATTTAAAATATACTTTGGTTAGACATGGTGCAACAAAAGGTTCTGGAAAAGTTGATGGAAGTTCATTTTATGATCCATTAGTTTATAATCCACCTGAAGCAGAAAAAGATAAATATGATTATCAAAATGCACAAGAAGGTGATTTATACTGGAAAGATTTTTTGCATGATGGTGTTTATGAATGGATAAATTCTATTGCACTCGGTGGAGAACTTGATTGTAGAAAATGGAATGTTCCTATCACAGTGGGATTAACTTACACTTTTAGTTATACACATCACACATTAGGAAATAAAGACGGTTATCATAATATCGATAACGCAGAATATTCAAATAAAGCTGGAAATTATTTAACTCTTTCTGTAAAAGTGTTTCAATAATTTTTTTAGGAGTTTTTAATGGAAAATTTTGAAAATAAACAAATTAACAATAACGATAATGAAATTTCTTTAATCGATTTATTTTCTGTTTTAATACGATACAGAAAGTTAATTATTTTTGGAACTTTGCTTTTATCAATTTTAGCCATTTTAGGATTTTCTGTATTGAAGGGAAATAATGAAAATCAAAAAGAATTATATAGTGTTGAATTTACAATTCCATTTTTGATAAATAAAAATGATGTAAATACTCTTATTGATTTTGATTTTGTAAATGATACTGTATTAAAGTTTAAAGATATAAATACTGTTGCAACTATCAATAAAAATTTTAATATGCTAGATTATGATTTTAGTCGTCAACCTTTTAATCAATTAAGTTATAATAAATTCATTTATGATGTCTTACAAAAAAAAGTTTATGATACTAAATTAAATTCGACAAAGTCTGAAATTATTTTGACTGTAAAAACTCATTCTGTAGAAGAAAGTGAAAAATTTGTAAAAAATATTGTAAATGAAATCAATGAAGAATATTATAATTTTTTATTGCCTTTAGTTAGTAATAAATTAGATTTGTTAAATGAAATATTAGACAATAACAAAAATAAAGTAAGTCTTAATGCTGTTATCAATGAAAATGACTTGTTAAAAGAACAATTAGGACTTCAAACTATTCTTAAAAATGATATAACAATTTTTGATACTGTAAAATCTCCTCTAGTTTTTAAGCATGATGCAAAGTCAATTTATCCTATCTATATTTTGATTATTGGAGGAATATTTTGTTTATTTGTTTTTATCGCTTTTATATTAAATGCCATAAAAAATGTAAAATCTGATAAAAAATCTGTTGAAAAAATTAAATCTGCTTGGACTGCTGGAAAGAAATTGTTTCCGTAAATAATTATGTTATATAATTTAAAACTTGCCTTTAGAAATATTTTGTCTCGTAAAAGTTCCTTTGTTATTGTTTTGTTCATAACTTTTTCAATTACAATGTTTATTGTTGTAAATGCAATTTTTGATGGTACAGACAATGGAATAAAAACAGTTTTTATGGATAGTTTTACCGGAGAAGTTGTAATTAGAGAAAAAACAAAAGAGAGTGTTAGTCTTTTTGGAAATATCTCTTTGATAGATGAATCGGTTTCTTCTGTGTATGAAATTTCATTTTATCCAGAAATAATAAATTTTCTTTCTAGCATGCCAAATGTAAAAGCTTTTGTTCCTCAAATTTCAAGTTATTCTGTTCTTGAAGCTTATGGAAAAAAATCAGCCGCAGCTGTTTTTGGAGTTGACATCGAAGATTATTTGCCTTTGATGGAATCCATTAAAATCATTGAGGGTGAAAGTTTTAAGAATAATGAAAAAGGAATTTTAGTTTCACAGGCTTGGGCAGATAATTTCAAAAAAGAAAATAAAAAAGAAATTAAAATTGGAACAGAAGTTCAGCTTGTGTATTCTGATGGAAATACTTTTAGAATTAGAGCTTTGCCTGTAAAAGGGATTTATTCCTATCCATTGAGAAATGAAATTCTTGATAAAATTGTTTTGGCTGATTCTGAAACTGTACGGTCTTTATTAGGTATGGATTCAACTTTTGCAGAAGATGTAATTGTTGATGAAGATTCTACAAACCTAATCGATTCCATGGATTTCAATTTTGATGATATGGATTCCCTATTTGCTGAAGAGTCAGATGTTTTTGTAGAAGAAAGTGAATCAACTGCTGTTCCTAATGATATATTTACAGATTCAAATAATTATATTTCTAATAAAGTTACTAATTGGCATTTCGTTGTAATTAGATTATTTGATAAAAATGATGCAAATTTGGTGATTAAAAAAATAAATAAATGGGCAAAGCAAAATGACTACCCTATAGAAGCTGTAAACTGGAGAGTAGCGGCCGGACCAACTGCACAATATGTTTTTTGGTTAAGGATAATCTTACTTATTGGTGTTTTTGTTATTCTTTTTGCAGGTTTAATTGTAGTTACAAATACTTTGGTTATCAATGTTTTAGATCGAACCAAAGAAATAGGAACTATGCGTGCTTTAGGAGCAAATAAAAGAAATATTGCTTTTTTATGTATGTCTGAAACTCTAATTTTAACAATTTTATCAGCTTTTTTAAGTTGTTTTGTTTCAATTATTGTTGTTTTCATAATGAAAAAATTTCCTATAACCTTAAATAATCCTTTTTTTGAACAGCTTTTTGGTGGAAAAAATTTAATTCCTCAATTAACTTTTTCTAGTTTGTTTTTAGGTTTTTTAATCAGCATACTTATTGGTTTAGTTTCATGGATTATGCCAGTTATAGAAGCGTTAAAAATTCTTCCAATAAAAGCTATGAAAGGTGGCAAATAATGACTTATTCTTCTATTGCTTTTCGTTCTCTAAAATTTGAGCCAAAAAGATATTTGTTATTATTTCTCGTTGCAAGCTTTGGGATTGCATTGGCTTTGTCTGCTATCGGTCTTATGAATGGGATTCTTAATGCGTTCAATAATAAGGCTCGTATTTATTATGGTGGAGATTTAATGTTACTTCATTCCACCAATGGAAAGTTAGGTTGGTACAATACAGAAGAAACACTTGATTTAATAGAACCTTATTTTTCTAAAAAAAACTTTTTAGTATCATCACGAATTGATTATGAAAATAATCATACATATTTATTTTTTGAAGGCACAAGTTTAAAACAACGAAAAATAAAAGGTGTTGATTTCAATAAGGAAGAAAAATTATTTTCATCGTTAACATTTTTAGATGGTTCAAGAAAAATACTAAAAGGTACAAACGGAATTTACATATCAACTGTAACTGCAGAAAAATTAAATCTAAAAATTGGTGATAATGTTCTTTTGATGCTTAAAACCGTCAACAATTATACCGAAACAACAAATCTTGTGGTTGAAGGGATTTTTCAGGATTCAAGTTTGTTTGGAGCTAATATCTCATATTTAGATTTGGAATTTTTAAGAAATTTAGTAAATTATCCTAAAGATTATTCTATTTCAATAGGTGTATTTTCTAATAAAAAATTATCCAATACTGAGATTTTTTCTATACAAAATGATTTAAAAAAATATTTTGATATGTACAAAATTGTAGAAGATAAACAATTTTTTATTGATGAACTTAATTTAGCAAAGGGAAAAACTGCGCTAATCACATTAACTGCTAATTTAGAGAACTTAAATTTTCTTATTCTGGCAATGCACATAATAATTTACATCATTATTGCGGTACTTATCATTATTATTGCAATCGGAATTGGAAGTACATATAAAGTAATTGCAGTTAAGAGAACTAATGAAATTGGTATGTATATGGCATTAGGTCTTGCACCTAATAAAATAATAAAGTTGTTTTTAATTGAAGTATTTTATCTAATGACAGGAGCATTTGTTCTTTCATTGGTAATTCTGGCAATTTTATCAAGTATTGTGATGTCTTTAGATTTTACTTTAATTCCAGCTTTTGATATTTTCTTGATGAACGGAAAATTGTTAATTCAGCCTAGTTTTTTACAAATTGTTTCGATATTTGCTATTGTTGTTGTAACAACTATTCTATTTGTTTATTTTACTATAAGAAAGTGTGTAAAAATTGAACCTATTGAAGCACTTTCTGTTACTGAATAATATATACTTTTTTTTAGGAGTTTTTTATGAAAAAAAATTTATTGTTTTTGATTGTTTGTTGTTTTATCTTTACTCAATTTACATTTTCTCAAACAAAAGAAGATTACGAATTACTTAAAAAATGTGATTCCACAACAAATTTTGTTGATACAGATTTTTCTGCAGAGTATACTCTTGTTCAAGATAGACCTGGGCAAGGAAAAACATCAACAGATGCGATTATGTATAGAAGAGATAAAACTTCAAATTATACAATTTTGATTACTTCTCCAGCACAAGACAGAGGAAAAGGTTATTTACAGATTGAATCAAATGTTTGGTTTTATGACCCAGTTGATAGAAAATTCACTTTTTCAAGTAAAAGAGATAAATTTCAAAACACCAATGCTAATACATCAGATTTTGCTCCAATGGATTTTTGTTCAAATTATAAGATAATTTCTGCAGTTCCTAAAAAATTAGGTGCTTACGATTGTGTTCTTTTTGAATTAGATGCAAAAGTTGATGATGTTGTTTATCCAAAAGTAAAGGTTTGGATAACAAAAGATGATGGTTTAATTCGTAAAAAAGAAGATTATTCTCTTTCAGGGCAATTATTAAGAACAACAGCAATTCCTTCTTATCAATTAATTGGAACTCGCTCTATTCCTGTGAGTATGCTTATCGTTGATAACTTAAAAGGAAAAAAAATTAACGATAAAATGCAATACGAAAGAACACAAATTACTATCAAAAATGTTTCATTTGCTAAGCAAAAAGATTCTGTGTTTACCAAGGCATATTTTGAAATGATGGGAAATCGTTAAGATTTAAATTTTAAATGAAAAAAATTCTTTTTATAATTATTTTATTTATATCTTCTCTTTTTGTTTTTTCTCAAGAATCTGTGGATGAGGTTGATGAGTTTGATAGTCTTTTTGCTGATGCTGAAGATGTTGTCGTTGAAGAGCAAGCAACTCCACCTACTCCAGTTGTGCAAAATAAAAGTCAGTCAATAAAATTTTCTGGATTTTTAGATGCTGATTTAGGAGTTGGTTTTTCAATTTCACCTGATGATTATTTTAAACCATTAGGATATTTAGCTCTTGAAAATTATACATATATGAATGCAAGAGCCAGTGATATTTTTGGTCTAAGAGCAACCTTAAAAACTGTTTTTCCAAATTTTTCACTTAGTTTACACGAATTATATTTTGATTATCTTTTGTTGGATTTTTTGTATATTCAAGCTGGAAAACGCGATATTGCTTGGGGAAACACAGAGTTAATAGAACATAATATTTTATCAGATTCTGTAAATGGTGCTTCAATCGGAATGTCTTTTAATTTGTTTAATACAAATTTTTCTGCTATTGTTCTTTCTCAAATGTCCTGGGGAGGCGGTGCAGTTCCTAGTTTTTCAAACTTATCTTTTGCAGGTTCTGTAGAACGAGTTTTTGGCAAACTTCAATTAAATCTGTTTGGTCGAAAATGGGCATCAGAAGATATAAATCATAAAAATCCTGTAATCGGATTAGAAAGTAAGATAAATTTGTGGGGATTTGATTTATATAATCAAACTATTTCCCATATAAAATTTGATTTTGATAAATTTGAAAATACCCAATTTGATAAATTATATTTTACAGTTGGTCTAATGAAAGATTGGGATACTCCACGAATTGGTTTTATCGTTGAATATGAATGGATTTATTATGATAAAACATTAAATCCAACAATGAAAGATAGCCATAAATTGTTTTTCAAAGGGCTTGTTTCTAGATTATTCAAAAGCACATCTAAAATTGGTTTAGAGTTTGAGCATGATTTTGTAAAAAATTCAGGAGTTATCACTCCTGGGTATATTTACTATGCTTTACCTCATACAGATGTAAAATTTGGTATTCCAATAACCTATTCTCCTGAAACTTGGGCCATTGTTCCTGCTGTTGCATTATCTTTTGAATGGAATTATTAAAGATTCTGAATTGTGTTGTAAACAACGGATAAATCAAATTTAGAATAACACAAATTAAATTTATTGTCGTTATGCCCAAGTTATTTAGGCATCTAATAAAAAAAGGCTGTCTTACAAGTAGAGTTTATTCTCAAACTTGTTGACAGCCTTATTCATTTTAAAGGATTAAATTAGCCTTCAAAATCTTCTGGGAAATCTGCATTTGTATAAACATTTTGAACATCGTCATCTTCTTCAAGACGATCGATAAGTTTTTGTACTTTTGCAGCTGTATCTTTATCAATAGCTGAATATGTATCTGGAACCATTGAAACTTCAGCAGAAACTGATTCATATCCTTTTTGGTTCAATGCTTCAAGAACTTCTTCAAATGCTGATGGATCTGTAGTAACTGTTACAACTCCGTCTTCTGTAACGATATCATCAGCACCTGCTTCCAAAGCAGCGTCCATGATTTCATCTTCGTTTACAACTTCTGCATCGTATTCAATAACACCTTTGCGGTTAAACATGTATGAAACAGAACCTGTTGCACCTAAGTTTCCACCTGATTTACCAAAGATATTTCTAACATTTGCAGCAGCTCTGTTGTTGTTATCTGTTAAAACTTCAACAAGAACAGCAACTCCGCCTGGTCCATATCCTTCGTAAAGTTTTTCTTCGTATGTTGAACCACCAAGTTCACCTGTTCCTTTTTTGATAGCTCGTTCAATGTTATCTTTAGGCATGTTTGATGCACGAGCCTTAAGAATAGCTGTTCTAAGACGAGGGTTAGAGTTAGGATCTCCTCCGCCCATACGAGCAGCAATTGAAATTTCTTTAATGAATTTTGTAAATAACTGACCGCGTTTTGCATCGGCAGCACCTTTTGCATGTTTAATGGTTGCCCATTTACTATGTCCTGACATCGGAACTCCTTATAAAAATTACATTATGTTTTATTTTATCAATTTGTACAAATAGTGTCAATGACTGTAGCATTTATGTCCAATATATAGTAGAATATTAGCATGTTTGTAATTGCAGAAATTGGAACTTCCCATGAAGGTTCTTTGGATAAAGCAAAATTATTGATAGAAAAAGCCAAGTATGCTGGAGCAGATTGCGTAAAATTTCAGTGGGTTTATGCAGATGAGATTTTACATCAAAAAACAGGCTTTGTTGACTTACCTACAGGAAAAATTCCTCTTTATCAAAGATTTAAAGAGTTAGAAGTAAGACCCGATTTCTTTTATAAGTTGCGAGAATTTTCTTCAGAAATCAATATCGATTTTATGTGTTCGCCTTTTGGGCCCAAAAGTTTAGTTGAGTTATTACAGATAAATCCAGATTTTATAAAAATTGCTTCTCCTGAATTAAATTATATCCAACTTTTACAATTATTAAACGAAAAAAATACAAATAAAATTCCAGTTGTGTTATCAAGTGGAGTTTCAAAAATTTATGACATCGAAAATGCTTTAGAATGTTTTTCATCTTTGGATGATATTACTTTGCTTCATTGTGTAACTTCTTATCCCGCCCCCGAAACTGATTATAATTTGAATTTAATCAAAAATTTAAGTGGAATTTTTGGAATCAACACAGGTGTAAGCGACCATTCTTTAAGTCCATACATTGTGCCTTTGCTAAGTTATTTTTGTGGCGCAACAATGCTTGAAAAACATATCACCTTAAATAACGAAGATTTAGGGCTTGATGATCCAGTTGCATTAAATATTGAAAATTTCAAAAAAATGACTGATGCAATAAATCAAACAAAACTCGTTTCTAAAGAAAATTTATATCTAGAATTAAAAAAACATTTTGGTTCGATAATTGATGATACGCTTGGTTCTGGAAAAAAAGAACTTGCAAAATCTGAAAAAGATAATTATTTACGCACAAATCGTTCGTTGCGATTTATAAAAGATTTAAAACAAGGCGATGTTATTCGTTCCTCTGATATTGGAATTTTACGAACTGAAAAAGTTTTGGAAGTTGGTTTACATCCTTCGTTTTTAAATAATTTTATAGGAAAACAAGTTTGTAAAAATATAAAATCTGGTGATGCAGTTTTATGGAGTTGTTTAATTGAAGATTAAAAATTTCTTTATTTTTCTTGTTATTTTTTTATTAAACTCATTTCTATTTAGCCAAGAATATAAAATAAATCAAGTTTTCTACGAAATTACTGGTTCTACAAATCAAAAATATTTAGAAACTTATCTTGATATTGACAATGATTTTATTTTTTCAAGCAAAGTTGATTTTGATTTGTTTACTGAAAAACTGAAAACTAAATTGAATGATTTAAGACAACTAGATTCTTACGAAGTTTTTAGCGATTTTGTAAATGAAGTTAATTCTGATTTGGTTTTAGTTAATTTAACAATTAAAACAACTGACACAAAAAATTTTATCGCACTTCCCTATCCTAAATACGATTCTAATGAAGGATTTGTTGCAAAAATAAAATTAAGAGATTCAAATTTGTTTGGAACTTTAACTGAATTTAATTCAGAACTTGTTTATGCTTATACTGAAAAATTTGACCACAAATTTGGTTTGCAATTTGATTTTAATGTTCCGATTTATTTTAATTTTTTAGGAACAAATTTATTTTCTAATTTTGAAACTGGATATTTTATAAATGAACAAAAATTTACTTTGGATTCTAATTCAGGTTTTGAATTTTTTTATCCAATAGTAAAGCCTTTTGTTAAATTGGGATTTAATCAGATTGCAAATTTTAACACAATTTATACAAATGTAGATGAATGGCTTTTGTCCGAAAATTTATTTGTAAAATTTCCTTTTTATTTTAGTGATTTTGTTTTTACATTTTTGTTAAATTCTCAATGGATTGTTCTTCCACAATATCAATATACAACTAAACTTGGCTTTAACCTTTACAAAAGTTCTGTAAATTGGATTTCAAATTTTAGAAAAGGTTTTGTTTTAGATTCTTCTAATTATGTTAATTTATTTTACGATGAATTTTCTTATAACTTTTCGTTAGAAACAATATTTTCTTATTATAATAATTTTTCTTTTTTAGGAACATATTTTAGAGTATATGAATTTTATAATCCAGAAGATTTTTTTGTTGGAAAATATATTAGAGGTATTACTGATACAACTTTAAACAGTGATTTTGGATTTATTAGTAATTTTGATTTTCCAATTTCGATTTTTAAAATAAATAAAAATAAATGGTATGATTTTGAATTACAAATAACGCCTTTTATGGATTTAGGCTATGCAAATAATTTTGTCATATCTGGTGGATTGGAATTTTTAGTTTATCCTAGAATTACAAGAAGCTTACAATTACGAGCAAGTGCTGGAATAAGCAAAAATGATTTAGAATTATTTATTGGAATTGGATTGTTCTATTAAGCAAGAAATTTTATAAAAAAATACTTGCTTAATAAATTTATCTTTATAAAATCGAAAAAAATTATTGCTCTGCTAATTTTTTTAATTTTTCACGACTTGTTTTTTGCCAATATTCTTCAGGTGAATATATTACATTTTGAGTGTAAATTTCTTTTGCAAGATTATTAAAATCATTTAATTCCATGGCTTGACCAAAATTAAAAAATCCTTGCCAAATTTTATTCTTTATTCCCCATGAAATTATATCAGAATATTGAATTGCTAAATAATAAAAATGATTAAAATTTTTGTAAGAATATTCTAATTCTCGTTCTTTTAGAATTTGTTCAATTCGGGTTACTGAAGTTAACATCCCCATGACAGAAACTTCTAAAAGTTTTTCCTTCATATTTTTTTCTAAATATAATTGTGCTAACTGAAAATAAGCATTTATACTATTGTATGAATCACATCGGTACAATAGAAAAAATTTATCTAAATTCATTCCAGAGTTTATATTTTTTATAACGGATGTTAAAAATCCAGAGATTTTTCCATTCACATAAAAGTTTTCATCATCAGAAACTATCAATAATAAAGTTTTTTCATAATCTGCTAAGTTATTTTGAATTTTATATAAAGAAGCTAATTCATATAAAATATCGTATTTTTCCATTGGGATATCTAACTTATCTGAATTTTTCCATGCTTCAATATAAAATTGTTTTGCTAATTCAAATTCACCTTCGAGTCGATAAATTTTTGCTTCTAAAAAATCTGCTTCTGGATAAATATAAAATGTTTTGTAATAATCGATAATTGCTTGTATTGAATTATCAAAATAATTTGCACCTTTTAGAGTAACAACATCATTTATAACTTTAACTGCTTCTGTGGAATTTCTTTCTATCAATATTTTTTTTACAACATCAATATTGTCACCTGCATTTTGAACTGCCATTGGTTTTAAAGCTTGTTCCAAAGTATCAACATACCATTGTGATTCTTGTTTTCGATTTATCTTGGCAATTTGTACAAGTTTAGCCGCTCTTGAATAATTTTTTGCAACAAAAGCCGCCTCTGCTTTTTCTAAAACTCGCCAAGAAAAATCAGACTCGTTAGCATGCGGACTTGATAAAGATTGAGTAAAAAAATATGTTGTTATTAAAAAAAAGCAAAGTGTAAAAGTTATAAATTTTTTCACAAACTATATAATTCCTTTCTAAATTCATTATCGGCATTTTGCATTAAAGTTTTTAGACGCAGTTGTTCATCTTTTATTGAATTGTCCGCTCTTAGAGTACAACAGATTTGTCCCCGTTTGAAAATCATAACAGAATCCCCTGCACCACAAATTCCTAAATCTGCGTGTTTGCCTTCGCCTGGTCCGTTTACAACACAGCCCATCACTGCTACGGTAATATTTTTATTTAAAGATAACAATTCAGTTTGCCATCTAGTTACAAATGAATGAACATCAAATCCTAAGCGACCACATCTTGGACAAGAAATCAATTTTACGCCTTCTGGCCTTTTTCCAGTTTCCCGTAAAATTTCTCGGCCAGTTATAACTTCATTCATTGGTGTATCTGAAAGACTCACTCTAATAGTTGAGCCGATATTTTCGTTTAACAAATGTGTAAATGCAATAGTTGATTTTACAACTCCGCTTATAAGAGGTCCTGCTTCTGTAACTCCAATGTGAAGAGGAATATCAAATTTTGAAGCAAAACTTTCGTTAGCTAAAATTGTTTCTTCAACTGAAGATGCTTTCATAGAAACTACAACTGAATTAAAATTTAATTCATCAAAAATTTCTGCTTCACGAGCGGCTGTAAGGGCTAAGCCTTCTGCTCTGGAAATTTTGTTTTCGTTCACTTGTGCTAAAATATCACGAGGTAAACTTCCTGAATTTACGCCAATTCTTATTGCAGCACCTTTTTCTTTACAAGCATTTACAACTTTTTCTACATTTTCTCTACTTCCGATATTGCCCGGATTTATTCTAATCTTTGCAACATTTCCTTTTAAACATTCCAAAGCAAGTTTATAATCAAAGTGAATATCTGCCACCAAAGGCATAGATGTATTTTCTGCGATTAAACACAAAGCCTTTGCACTTTCCATATCAGGAACTGCAAAGCGGATTAAATCACATCCAACACGAGAAAGATCATCAATTCTTGTTAAAATAGAATCGAGGACATTGTTATCCGATAGAACTGGAATAATGCCCTCTTTCCACATAGTTTGTATTGAAACAGAGGAAGTTCCACCTATTTCAATACGCTTTGTTTTACCTAAACCACCAACAGAAACAGTTTGTGGAATTTTATAATTCATTTATTTTTAGTCCGTTTTATGTTTAGCCACAAAGAATCATTGAGAATACCATTGCAAAAAGAGCAACTGTTTCACAAAGACCTACAACCATGATGTATTGTGCAAAACCTTTTCCTGTTTCTCCTAAAGCATCTGAACCTGAAGCACCTGCTTTTCCTTGGTAAACAGCTGATAAAGCCATAGCAAGACCAGAGAAAATTCCCAAACCAAGATAGAAAGCCCCTTGTTCAGGATTTGCCATTGCAGCATTTTTCATTGTTTGCATCAACAAAAATCCGTAGATTGTTTGTGTAAGAGGGGCACCAGCAAAAACTGTTAAAATAAATGGAGCTGGTTTATTGTTCATATAACAACGTTTCCAAGCACCAATAGCAGCTTGACCTGCAGCACCAATTCCGATTGCAGAACCAATAGCGGCAATACCTAATACACATGCAGCTCCAAATAATCCAAGACTCATAAAATACTCCTTTATCGTGTTATCAAACACTAAATTTCAAAAATTTATCTTTACGCTATTTTTCAGCGAAAGGTTTATAACTAAATCCAGACCAAGACATTCCAAGGTGACTGGAAAACTCTAATGTGTTAAGACGAACACCATGAACAATAACTGATAATACATTTAATATCATATTTAATCCATGACCAAATCCTAACAACAAAATTCCAAAAAAGATGATTGCACCACCTAATGTTGGCCCTGCCATCTGGTTTACTGTACTTGAAATTGCACTTCCTGCAAGTCCTACAGCCCAAAGACGAATGTAAGAAACTATATCAGAAAAGTAGTTTACAACACCAAGCAATACAGAAATGATGTTTTTGCAACTTTCAAGAATTGATTTTACAACGCTATCTTCGTAATTTGCAAAGATAAAACTTAATGCAAAACCACCACCGATACATGCAAACATCAATGTTGAAACAGGCACACCAAAAATTAAGTTTGTAAGTGCAAATCGCTGTCCATCAACAACCATATTTAATACAAGATAGAAAATTCCCCAAAGCATAATCAATGAACCAAATTCACCTAATACTTTCAAAGATTTTCTGTATCTTATCATACCTTTTATGTGAGCAACTGATAATTGGAACAATGCTAAAGAAAAACAGAAGATTTGTAAGTTCTGTTTTACAACTTCACTTGGTAAAGTTGATGCATTTGAAATAAAATTCCAATCAACAGAAAGCAAGAATGGTTTTACCGCTTGAGGTAATTGTTCTGGAGTTAATCCAAACCAGTTACAAGTTAATGCACCCCAAACTGTTGTTGATAAACCAAGTAGCAACATCAAAATTATTGATGGAGATGGAATTTTCTTTTTGAAAAATGCTCCAAAAATTGGAAAGATTGAAGCAAGAACCAAAAGTAATCCGTAGCCACCGTCACCAAAAATCATTCCAAAGAAAACACAGAAAAATAACAAAAACCAGTTTGAAATATCGTATTCTCTGTAACCTGGAACAGTCCCCAAAAAGTCAGAAACTGGATAAATCAAACTTACAAATTTATTATTTTTAAGTTTTGTAGGAACTTCATCTTCTTCAGCTGGATCATCTGCCAAAAATCCCCAATGATTTTCTTTTGCAGCTTTTTTTACAATAGAAACATCTTCTTCTGGTACATAACCTGTAAGCCAAGCCAAAGTTGCTTCTGTTCCTTCTTCTGCATCAGTTGCCATTCCAGAATAAGTATTTTCAAATTCAATATCTTTTGCGTAAACTTTCATCGCATCTTTTATACTTTGAATGTAGCAAACATTACTTTGAATTTCCTTATCGATAGCTGAAATTTCTTTTCGATATGTTACACAACTTTCAGATAATTCAGCTGTTCCCATTTCTGGATTGATAACTGGCAAATATTCAGAACCGAGGGATTCAGGTTTATTTCCATCTTCAGATAAAACTAAGAATCTTACTTGAGATTTATCTTTGTTAACATAAATGTAATTTACATCCTCTGGAATTTTTTTGTAATTTTCTGGGGATGTTTCAAATGGTAAAAGATAAATTCCCTTGTTTGCAAGATATGAAAAATCATCAGGATTGAATCCACCCCAACCAGAAAGTCTTTCAAGTTCTTTTCCTGCGATGGATAATTCTTCTATATAATTTTTCTTAGTTTCATTTAATTCAATCAATTTTGAAACTTTTTCTACAACATGTGAAGTTGAAAGTTTTTTTTGTTCAACTGTTTTTTTATCATATTTAATTTCTGATAAAAGCAATTCTACTTCTTCAAGTTGATTATATGTTTCTTTTAATTGAGTTAATTTTTCGCTAGAACCAGAAATCTGCTCCAAGTGAACAACACCGAGTTTGCGTAATTCTTTTAGAGCGTCTTTTTTGGCATCAATAGTTACAACAAAGGAAACTTTTTTCATTGGTACAATCATTGTTCTGTCTCCTCAGTCATTTTTTTAGAAGTAACTTCAAGATTTTTCTTAGAGATTTTTCCGCGAACAACTGCCGCAACTTGTTGGTCTCCAAGATAAACTGAAATTCGTTTTATATTAGCTTTTGTTTCTGGAATTTTTACCTTTTCAAAAAGATTTACACGCTGAGTTGTAACTCTCAATTCAAGATTTAAAAGTCTTACCTGCTCGTCAAGAACATCTGCTTCTAAATCGTAAGAAAGAGCTTTTTCCATTCTGTCGGCAGCTAAATCAATCCAAAGTGGTTTTGAATATAAATCATAATCCCCTCTCGAAAAATCTGCGCCTTCATAAACAGGAATTGTTACACCAGCGATATTTCCAGTTCCTTTTCTAATGTTAGTAACCTTAACCATAGATGGATCAAAAGCATCTGATTCTCCAAATACAGCAATCCATCTTGTAAATTCTGCTTCTAAGGCTTTTCGTTTTGCACGAACTTCTTTTGCACGAGCATCAATAGAGCGAATTTCTGTTTGGAGTTGTTGCTTTTTTAGAGTTAAAGTTGGAAGATACCTTTGGTACATTTTAAGGGCATCTTTTTGAGCTTTTAACTCATTTTTTGTTAGCTTAATTGTAGCCATCTATCACCCTCAAATTTATTTTTTAGGCCAATATTGTTCAATAAGTTCTGATTTAATACCAGTTTCTTCACTATTGAAACATTCAGAAAGAATTTTCCAACCTAAATCCAATGCACTTTCAAGTGGAATGTTGATAGAAAGGTCCATCATTTCTTTTTCAAACATTTCACCGTATTTCAAAAGTTTTCCGTCCCAATCAGACATCATAAATCCCATAGATTTTTTTTCTAGAGTATCTTTGTAAGCGGAATAAAGTCTAATCATACCGTCCATCAAGGCACGATGGTCATTTCGAGTTTTACCGTTTACATTCTGTTTTAGACGAGAAAGACTTCCGAAAGGCTCGATTCTTCCACCTTTTAGATAATACTGACCTTCTGTGATATATCCAGTATTGTCTGGAACTGGGTGAGTAACATCATCACCTGGCATTGTTGTAACTGCAAGAATTGTTACTGAACCAGCGTCATCAAAATCAACAGCTTTTTCGTAACGAGCAGCCAACTGGGAATACAAATCTCCTGGATAACCACGATTTGAAGGAACTTGTTCTTGTGTGATTGCAATTTCTTTCATTGAGTCTGCAAAGTTTGTCATATCAGTTAAGAGAACAAGAACATCTTTTCCTTGCAAAGCAAATTGTTCTGCAACTGCCAAACTCATATCAGGAATTTTGATACATTCTACTGTTGGGTCTGCAGCAGTGTGAACGAACATAACTGTTCGGCTTAAAGCACCACAGTTTTCAAGTTCGCTTTTGAAGTAAAGATAATCGTCGTATTTTAATCCCATTCCACCAAGAACGATAACATCAACTTCAGCTTGCATAGCGATTCGTGCTAAAAGTTGGTTGTAAGGTTCACCTGAAATTGAGAAAATAGGTAATTTTTGAGAAACAACCAATGTGTTGAACATATCAATCATTGGAATACCTGTACGAATCATTCGTTTTGCCATAATTCGTTTTGCAGGATTTACTGATGGTCCACCGATTTCTACAAGGTTATCTTGTAAAGCAGGTCCATTGTCACGAGGATTTCCAGAACCGTTAAAGATTCGACCAAGCAAATCATCAGAAAAGCTAACTTGCATTTCGTGGCCTAAAAATCTAATTTTATCACCTGTTGAAACACCTCGACCTCCGGCAAAAACTTGTAAAGAAACCAAGTCTCCGTCGATTCGGTTTACTTCTGCCAAAGATTTTCCAAAAGATGTTTCAATTTCAGCTAATTCATTGTATTTTACATCAGTTGCTCTAACAGTAATAACGCTACCGTTAATTGATTCGATTTTGCTATAAACCTTATTCATTAGTTATCCTCCTTGAGAAGCAATGAAGCAGTTGTCTCAAGTTTTCCTGATTTTTCAGAATAAAGACTATCGATATCGCTTTCAATTTTCTTAAAGGCATCGCTCATCCAAACTGCATAATTCCAGTCGATAAAACTTTGTCTAAGTTGGTTAAAATATGTACGAGCTTCATCTTTTGTATTTAATTCAAAATTTGAACCTAATACAGTAAGAATTTTTTTGTATACATAAGTTTGTCTTTCAACATCTGCAGCGGCGTCAACTTCATCAAATGAGTTTTGTTGAAGATAAACTGAATCCAAGAAGTTTCCTTTTAGGTAAACGATAAAGTCTGCTAAACTTGTTCCTTCTTCACCTACAACTTTCATCATAGATTCAACATCAGTTCCATCACGCAAATATCGGCGACCAAACTCTACCCAGTCTGTACGGATAACACTTTTGTATTTTGACCAAGAATCCAATGGGTGAATTGCAGGATATTTACGAGCGTCTGAGCGTTCTCTTGAAAGTCCGTGGAAAGCACCAACAACTTTCAATGTGGCTTGAGTAACTGGTTCTTCAAAGTTACCACCTGCTGGACTTACAGTTCCACCAATAGTTACAGAACCGATTGAACCGTCATTTAAGCGAACGATACCTGCTCTTTCGTAGAATGAAGCGATATATGATTCCAAATATGCTGGGAATGCTTCTTCACCAGGAATTTCTTCAAGACGACCAGACATTTCGCGTAATGCTTGTGCCCAACGGCTTGTTGAGTCTGCAAGAAGAAGAACATTCAATCCCATTTGTCGATAATATTCTGCTAATGTTACACCTGTGTAAACTGAGGCTTCACGAGCAGCAACTGGCATAGAAGAAGTATTACAAATAATAATAGTTCTTTCCATAAGAGTTTTACCAGTTCTAGGGTCAATCAATTCTGGAAATTCTTTAAGAATTTCTACAACTTCTCCAGCGCGTTCTCCACATGCTGCAACGATTACGATATCAACATCAGCGTTTCGGCTTGTTGTGTGCTGTAAAACAGTTTTTCCTGCACCGAAAGGTCCTGGAACACAGTAAGTTCCACCTTTTGCAACTGGGAAGAATGTATCGATAAGACGGATTTTTGTAACCATTGTTTCTTCTGGTTTTAATCGTTCTGCATAGCAATCAACTGCTCTTTTTACAGGCCAAGAGAAACTCATTGTTACATTGTGTTCTTTGCCTTTTTCGTCAACAAGAACAGCCATTGTATCTTTTAATTTATGAACACCTGCAGAAGCAACTGATTTTACTGTGTAAGTTCCATAAAATCCGAATGGAACCATAATTTTATGTGTAAAAGTTCCTTCTGGAACAGAACCGATAAAATCTCCACGACGAACAACATCTCCGACTTTAGCGATTGGAGTAAAATCCCATTCTGTATCATCTGGCACTGGGTCAAGATAAATTCCTCTTTCAAGAAAGTATCCAGCTTTTTCTGCTAACTGTGGAAGTGGATTTTGAAGTCCATCAAAAACTTGTCCCATAAGTCCAGGACCAAGTTCTACAGAAAGAAGTTCTTTTGTAAATACAACTTCATCACCTGTTGAAATTCCTTTAGTCATTTCAAAAACCTGAAGTTGAGCTTGTCCTCCGCGGATTCGGATTACCTCACTTTTCAGACTTTTTCCTGCTACACTAACATAGCCTACTTCGTTTAGAGCAACATCACCATCAAATTTAACACTAATCATGTTTCCATTAACGGCGACTACTTTACCTTTTGTATCCGTCATGTTGATTCTCCAAGTATTCTATCATATATCTTTCGATATGAAGCCATTCCAGCTTCTTCATTAAATTTTTTAACACGATTTGCAAGTTTTAATTTAAGTCCGTAAGCAATAACTGCTTCGTCAGAAAAATTATCGTATGGCAAAATATTTGTTAAATAATCAATTCTATTTTGATCAAGATAATCTTCTGCTTCAAGTGGACTTTCAAACGCCATCGCTGTTCTTGCACATTGCATAATTTCGGGAGTAACTTTTGATAAAAGATTTGTAGGATCGATAAAATCTTTTTTCATTTTTTGTGCTCGTAAATAAGCAAGGGCAATTCGTAAAGATCTTTCAAAATCGTACCATTTATCAAGTACAGAAAATCCTGTAGTTTCAACTTGACGAGGTGGTTCTAATGAAAGATTTTGCAAAACTTTTACAGCTTTTTTGTTCATAAAACGAGAACATAAATCTAAAAAGTATTCTTCTGTTACAGGCAACGGTGCATTTTGAGTAATTGAAAATGCTGGTAACTGTGACACAAGATAATATTGTCCGCCCACTTTTTATAGTCCTTCTTTTGCAGCTTCTTTCATAATTGCTGATGTTTTAGGATTTAAATAAGCAGAGAATAAATCTGCAACTGATTCTGCTGAAAAGTCATAGAAGGCACTTCCGTCTTTTGAGCCAATTCTAAAACCTTTTGTTAAACTGTTATCAAGTTTGATTTCTAATCCAGCATTTATTTGTTCTTTTAAGGCTGCCCCTAAATTCTTTTCTAAATCTTTTAAATCTTTTTCTGAAAGTAATACAGACAAAGAATTTGTATCTGTTTTAGAAGCCCATGCTTTTACAGTTTCTGGAATCAAAGTTTTTAACATATCTGCGTTATAAACTTTTTCAGTTTCTGAAGCAATCAATGCAGATAATTGAGCATTAACGCCATCTCTAAAACTGATTAAAAGGTTTCTTCCAGCTTGACGAATTGCATCAATACTAGCTTTTTCCATTCGTTCTGTTTCTAATTTTCCGTTTTTAATAATTGAATCAGCTTTTTCTTCTGCTGAAGAAATAATGGATGCGGCTTTTTTTTCTGCTTCGGCAATAATTTCTTTTGCTTTTGCTTCGGCACTTGCTACACCATCATTTTTAATTTTGTCAATCAACTCTTGTAATTGAATATCCATTGGAGCCTCTTAAATTTTATTAGTAATATACCTAATATTATAAATTCAAAATGCTAAAACATCAACAAAAAAAATCAAGATTTGTGATAGATTCATACAACTGATTTGGTAAAAGTAATGTACTTGGAAAATCAGGCTGATTTGGGGAATCTGGTAAGGCTTGAGTTTCTAAACATAAGGCTCCGTTTCCAAAGGCTGGGATGCCATATTGCCCAAAGAAAGGTCTTTCATAAATTGGAGTGTATAATTGTAAACCAACCTGATTAGAACTAACCTTCACTCCTCGACCAGAATCTTTGTCTACAACTTCTGCAACTGTAATTAGTTTTCCATCATTTTCAAAAACATAACAATTATCAAAGTTTTTTTGATTGATTTTGATTGCATCACTGATATTTCTAAATTCTGTAAAATCAAAATTTGAATCTTTTATGCTTAAAATTTTTCCAGTTGGCAAATTATTTTCATCAGTTTCCACTAATTTATCTGTATTTATTTTGAGTAACAAATCATCAATATTACAAGTTTGAATGCCTTTAAAATTATAATAAGAGTGATTTATCAAATTTACATGAGTTTTTTTATCAGTTTTTGCTTTAATTTTTATAGAAAATGAATTTTGATTTGTAATTGCATAAACAACTTGAATTTCAAGGTTTCCAGGAAAGCCTTGTTCTCCGTCATAACTTGTGCGAGAAAAAATTATTCCAACTCCATCGTAATTTGAAAAAGTTTTTGCTTCCCAAATTTTTCTTGCAAAACTATCGTAGCCGCTATGTAAACAACAGCCGTTTTCGCCATTTTTATCAAGGTGATATTCTGTATCATCGATTTTAAAACTTGCATTAGAAATTCTATTTGCATATCGTCCAACGATTGCACCGTGACACATCCAGTTAGAAATATATCCTTGTAAAGTTGGATGTCCAACAATAATTTCGTTTTTTTGATTATTTTTATCTGGAACAATTAAACTTGTTAAACATGCACCATAATTTGTGGCAGAAAAAGTTAAATTTCCATGTGAAATTGTATAAAGATTTACATCTTGTCCGTCGGCAAGTACGCCAAAAGTCTTTTCGGTAATTTTAGTATTCATATTTTTATTGTACACCATTGAATAAATATTGAAAAGAAGATTTTTTTAGTCTATAATTTTTTTCTATGAATAGCATGTTTGATAGACTTGGAGAATTTTTACGAGATTACATTGACGAAGACGATCAAGATATTTTTTCTTCGCCAGAAGAACAATTAGAAAAAGAAAAATCCTCAAAAAAATTCTCTCAAGATGAAAAATCTAACGAAACAAAATCTCATCCAAACGTAAAAATAAAAAAAGAAGAAAAGCAAGAAAACTTTAGTTTTACTCAAAATAAATCTGAAAACAAAACTGAATTTAAATTTGACACCAGTAAACAACAATCAGAATTTCATAACACAAAAAAAACTCAAGAACAAAAATTTTCTAACACAAATACTCAAAATGGAAGAACTCAACGAAGTCAAACTCAACAGAAAAAACAAACTTCTTCAAAACGATATTATGTTCCATTTGAGTTATATGAAGATTTTAAAACACTTTGCGTGATGCCTGGAACAAATTTAGAAGAATGTAAAGTAGCTTATAAATCTTTGTTAAAAAAATTTCATCCTGATAAATTTGCCAATGAACCAGAAAAACAAAAGGAGGCAACTGAAATTACCTCCTCTATTACATCCGCTTTTACAAGAATCAAAACTTGGTATGAACAAAATTTACCAAAGTCTTAATTTTTTTCTTTAACGCTAAATGTTAAATCAGTATAATTAAATGTAATTGTGTAAGTTTTTGATGAATCTACCTGAACAATAATATTATTGTTTTTATTTTGCCCATTTGAAAGACTTCCAGACATATTATCATCATTAAAACTTTCTAATCCCCAGTTTTGACCTGGAATCCAGGAGCCTGTATCAAATTTAAATTCAAATTCTCCGTTTTTAGCACGATTTCCTTCAATATCAATTGTAAAAATTTCTTTTCCGTCTACAACTGATTTTTTCATCAAATCTTTAGTTCCCCAATCATTCATTGTACCTCTAAGATACATTAAACTATAAGCTGTTTGATATTCAGTATCTTGAATATATGTTTCGTCATCAAAGATATTTGTTACAGTATTATCACTTCCAATGTAGTAAAGTCGATATGAATAAGGTGCAAGATTTTTTACGCTAACTGAATTGCCATTAAAAGAAATTGTATTCTCTTGGTCATCACCAATCAAAACTTTTGCAGTTGTACCACTTTGAAATTTATCTTGTGCAAATTGAATTTCAGCAACTGAATTATTATCAAAATTAAATACACATAAAAATTTGTTTGATGAATAATCATTACCAATAAAATAAGCAAGATATCGTGAATCCTTAGAAAACAATTTTGTAACAACACCAGTTTGCAATTCTTCATATTTATTTTTTAATTCGAGAATTTTTTTATTTAAATTCAAAATTGAAAGAGGATATTCTTTTTGAGATTCTGCTAAATTCCACTTAAATGGACCTCTAAGTCTAATATCTCCACTCATTGATTCTTCTGGTTGCCCAATTTCATTTCCGTAGTAGATAAAAGAAACAGTAGGTCTAAGCAAAGACAAAGCAGTTGCTTGTTTGATAAGTTGTTCCTGTTGAGCAAGAACAGTACCTACTCTACCATAATATTCATCATGATTTCCTAAGAAAGTTCCGTAAGTTCCAAAATTATGATTTTCAAGAGAATATTCAGTAACATCTTTATTTTCATCAACTGAATAAACACATCTCCAACCTGCATCAAAATCAAAAACCATGTTAAATTCAGGATTTGTACTTGAACCAAAATATTCATTTAGAGCAGTTCTATTATTTTCAATCCATGCTTCGCAAACCATGAATTTTGGACTTGAATATTCGTCAATTACATCCTCTCTTAATTCTTGGAACCATTCATGAGTAGCTTTTGTATCGCAACAATTTCCTTCATCTTCGATTAAATAACGAACAGCGTCAACTCTTAAACCGTCAAAACCTCTGTTTAACCAATAACGAACAACATTTTTCATTTCTTCACGAACTTCGTAATTTCTAAAGTTCAAGTCTGGCATCATTCCATTAAAAGCACCATAGTAATACTCAGAACCTTTTTTGTGCCAAGTATCTGATGACATTCCGTTATTCCATGAAAGTTTTTCATCATTCCAGAGATACCAATTTCGTTTTTTGCTATCTTTTTCTTTACTGCTTAAAAACCATGGATGTGCATCAGAAGTATGATTTGGAACAAAATCAAAAATGATTTTCATTCCTTTTTTATGAGCAGAATTTATAAGCGAAGTTAAATCCTCGGAAGTTCCAAAACATTCATTTATTGAGTAATAATTGATGGTGTCGTAACCATGCATATTTTCTTTAACATTTGTTGAAACATAATTGCAACTAAAAATTGGAGAAAGCCAAATTGCATCACAACCCACAACATCTTTTATATAATCTAGATTTTCTTCAATTCCTTTAAAATCCCCACAACCATCACCATCTGAGTCAGCAAAAGATTTTACCCAAATATGATAAAAAGATGATTTTTTGTACCAATTCTTTTCTAATGAATTTCCATTTACAGATGTATATTGATTTGTTGCCGCAGAAATTTCTGTATGATCGTTACTTTTATAATTTACATCTCCAGTAAAATCAAATAATCCTACTTCTTCGTTGGATTCATCTTCTACCTTATCAGAACAAGCACAAAATAAAAAAAATAAAAATAAAGATAGCGTAAAAAAAAGAATCCGATTAAAAACTTTATTTTTCATAACTCCCCCTAATAAATACTCTCCTAATTATACATTATCACATTATAATTCATAATTTTCAAGAGCAAAAATTAAAAATCTTCTATTCTATATTTTTGCTTTGTTCTCTGATATTTTCTAAAGCGTCTTTTGCGTTGATAACTTGTTCTGCAATTTCAATAAACTGATTTTTTGAACCAATTGTATTGATTTCGCGGTTCATTTCTTGGCAAATAAAATCTAAACGCTTTCCTGGAGTTTCGTTGTTTTCGATTTCGTTATAAATCGCCTTGATATGACTTTTTAAGCGCACAATTTCTTCATTTATTGTATATTTTACCATCAAACTTGCAACTTCAGTCATAACACGCTGTTCGTCAACTTTATCGCCCAAAAGTTCATTGAATTTTTTTAGGATATTTTCTTTGAAGGCGCATTCCATTTTTGGTTGCCATTCAGTAAAAACTTCACTTGCTTGTTGAATTTTTTGTAATTGTAAAAGTAAATCTTTTTTAAGATTTTCACCTTCACGATTTCTATCGATAATAAATTCTTCCAAAGATTTTTCAAAAACAGGTGAAATCATTTGAAAATATTTTTCAATATCAATTTCTTTTTGGCTTGTTAAAACACCTTCTTGATTTATTATCAAGGAAAGTGGAATTTCTTTTTTTTCTTGGCCGATAACATTTGCGATTTTTGAAATTGCTTCAAAATAGGATTTTGCCATTTTTTCATCAATCGAAATTGAAACTGGTGCATTTTCTTCTTTTATTCTGATAAAAACATCAATTTTTCCACGCTGAATTTTTGAAGTGATGATTTCTTTGAATTTATTTTCGATTCTTCCTAAAAATGTTGGCAAATTAATTGATAAATCCAAAAATCTAGAATTTACACTTTTAAATTCAACTGAAACTGTATAATTTTCTGTTACAACTTCGTTGTAAGAATAACCTGTCATACTATTCATTTTTATTACTTCCTAAATTCTTTAATAAGTTCAGTTCCAAGTTTCCAGTTATCTCCAGCGCCCATTGTTACAAAAACAAATCCATTTTTTTCTTCTGGAAGTGGTGAATTGAAAATTGATTTTACAAAATCTTTTGCATCCAAAATTTCTTCAAAATAAGAAACTTTTTTGTGAAATTGCTTTGTTTTTTCAAAAAGAATTTCGCCAGAAACGATTCCTTCAAAATCTTTTTTGTTTTCTCTGGCAGAACTGTAAATTTTATGCAAAATAACTTCGTCGGCAGATTCAAATGATGAAGCAAATTCTTCTAATAAAGATGCTGTTCTTGAATAAGTGTGACTCATAAAATCCACAATTAAATATTTGTCTGGATAAAAATTTTTGAATCCTTGCAAAGTTGTTTTGATTGCAGTTGGATGATGTCCGTAATCGTCAATAAAAATGATTTTTGCATCATTTTGAGATTTAATTTGAATTTCTGCTAGAATTTCACTTCTTCGCTTTGAACCAGAAAAATCTAAAAGTCCAGATTTGATTTTTTCTACAAAATATGATTTATCTTCAGTTGATAAATTTTCAAAATTTTTAACTTTTTTGTTCAAGCAAAATAAATTCATCATTAAAGCAATTCCCGCAACAGAATTTTTTACATTGTGAACGCCAGGAACTTTTAATGCAAAAACTTCATTTTGAAACATTGAAATTTTGAAAGTTTGCAAACCACTTTCAGATTTGTAATCAAAAATTTTGAAATTTCCTTCTGCACTAAATCCGTAAGGAATAAAATTTATATCACTTCGGATTTTTTTGATTTTTCCCGCTGTATCTGATGCACCTTCATCATCTGCGCAATAAATCAAACTTTCATTTTGAGGAAGTAAAAGTGCGTAATCGATAAAAGCTTGTTGGATATCTTCAAAAGTTGGATAAAAATCTTGATGGTCGCTTTCAACGCTTGTTAAAATAATATTTTTTGGGTGAAAGTCCATAAAGTGTCGCTGATATTCGCAAGTTTCTGCAACAAAAAAATCGTGTCCGATAGAAAGCGTACAACTTCCAGCATTTTCTTGAGAATCCTCTGGTGCAAAAGATTTTATCACGCTTCCTGCCAAAACTTGGGCTGGTAATTTTAAGGATTTTACTAAAGTTCCTGCAATTCCAGTTGTAGTGGTTTTTCCGTGAACTCCTGCAATTCCACAACTGTATGCCATAGAAGAAATATTCCCCAAAGCGTGAGAGTACAACATACATGGAATATTTTTGTTAGTTGCTTCAAGCAATTCTGGATTTTCATTTAATTTATATGCTGAAGAATAAACTACCAGTTTTATGTCATCTGTAATATTTTCTTTTTTAAATTCTGTGTAAGGAATGATATTTAATTTTTTTAAAATTTCGTCTGTGTAAAAATGGTCGGGAACATCACTTCCTGTAACAAGGGCACCACGAGAAACACAAATTTCCACAAGGGCTGCCATTCCAGTTCCTTTAATGCCTACAAAATGAATTCTAAAATCTTTTAAGTTTTTTGGAAACGAATAATTTTTAACTTCTGAGTTTGTCATAGATTTTCAAAAATTAAGGTGGCCAAAAGTTGAATTTCAGCCACCTTAAAATCTCCTAATAAAGATGATTATTTGTTTCTAATTACTGCTTGAGCTGCTGCAAGACGAGCAATTGGAACTCGGTAAGGAGAACATGAAACATAGTTCAATCCTGCTCGATAGCAGAAATCGATTGTCTGTGGATCTCCACCGTGTTCACCACAAATACCAAGTTTAATTTCTGGTTTTGTATCTCTTGCTTTTTCTCTTGCAAAATTAACAAGTTCACCTACTCCATCTTCATCCAATGTTTTGAATGGATCATTTTCGATGATTTCTTGTTTTAGATATTCAGGCAAGAATTTTCCTGAGTCGTCACGGCTGAAAGCAAAAGTCATTTGAGTTAAGTCGTTTGTACCGAAACTGAAGAAGTCAGCAAAGTTTGCCAATTTTCCAGCCATAAGAGCAGCACGAGGAACTTCAATCATAGAACCAATTTTGATTTCAAATTTTACGCCATTTTCAGAAAGAACTCTTTCGATAATTTTTTCTGAACGAGCTCTAATCATTTCAAGTTCTTTGCTATCACAAACGATAGGAATCATGATTTCTGGATTTACTGGAATGTTATTTTTTACACATTCAGCTGCAGCAGAAGCGATTGCTTCAACTTGCATTTCGTAAATTTCTGGATATGTGATTGCAAGACGACAACCACGGTGTCCTAACATTGGGTTCATTTCATGAAGTGCATCAAGTTTTGCTTTTAATTCTTTCTTGTTTACCTTCATGTGTTTTGCAAGTTCAGCAGTTTCTTTATCTGTATGTGGAATAAATTCGTGTAGTGGTGGGTCGAGCAAACGAACTGTTACAGGATGACCTTCCATAGCTTCGAAAATTCCAACAAAGTCTTTTTTCTGCAATGGCAAAATATTTTTTAGAGCTTCTTTTCTTTGTTCTTGTGTGTCAGAAGCAATCATAGCTCTAAAGTGGATAAGTTTATCTTTATCAAAGAACATGTGTTCTGTGCGACAAAGACCGATACCTTCTGCACCAAAGAGGATTGCATTTTTTGCATCGTTTGGTTGGTCAGCATTTGCTCTAACAGAAAATCCTTCGATTTTTGCTTTTCCGATTTTTCTTACAGATGAATTTCTGATTTCATCACACCAATTTAAGAATGTGCTAAGTTCTGCAGACATTTCTGGGTCAATAAGATCGAGTTTTCCATCGTAAACAAAACCTGTTGAACCATCAATTGTGATAAAGTCACCTTTCTTGTATGTTTTGTTTCCGATTTTAACTTTGTTGTCAACAAATACAACTTCTGAAGCACCACAAACACATGGAGTTCCAAGACCACGAGCAACAACTGCAGCATGACTTGTCATACCACCTGTTGAAGTTAAGATACCTTCGGAAACAACCATACCTGTAATATCTTCTGGGCTTGTTTCTTTACGAACGAGAATTACTTTTTTGCCTTGTTGAACCCAAGCGTCAGCTTCGTCTGCTGTGTAAACGATTTGACCACATGCAGCTCCTGGAGAAGCGTTCAATCCTTTTGTAAGAGCTTCTACAGATTTTACTGTTTTAGGGTTAATCATTGGGTGTAAAAGTTGATCAAGTTGATCTGGGCTAACTCTTAAAAGAGCTTCTTCTTTTGTGATAAGTTTTTCTTCAACCATATCAACTGCACATTTTACAGCAGCTTGACCTGTTCTTTTTCCGTTACGAGTTTGAAGAATGAAAAGTTTACCTTGTTGAACAGTAAATTCCATATCTTGCATATCACGGTAGTGTTTTTCAAGGTTATCACGGATTGCAACAAGTTGTTCAAAAACTTCTTTGTTTTCTTGTTCAAGTTTATCAATTTTTGCAGGAGTTCTAATACCAGCAACAACATCTTCACCTTGAGCATTCATCAAATATTCACCGTAGAATTTGTTTTCACCTGTTGAAGGGTCACGGCTAAAACAAACACCTGTTCCAGAATCATCACCAAAGTTACCAAATACCATTGATTGAATGTTTACAGCAGTTCCTGCTAATCCTTTAATATTGTTCAAACTTCTGTATTTGATAGCACGATCATTCATCCAAGAACCGAAAACAGCGTTGATTGCTCCCCACATTTGTTCAATTGGATCTTGTGGAAAATCGTTTCCAGTATGTTTTTTATAGATATTTTTGTAGTTTGCTACAAGTTTTTGTAAGTCAACTACATCTAAGTCTGTATCTAATGTTACATTTTTTTCTTTTTTGATTTCGTCGATAGCATCTTCAAAAGCTTCTGAAGGAACACCCATTGCAACATCACCAAACATTTGGATAAATCGTCTGTATGAGTCCCAAGCAAATCGTGGATTTCCTGTAAGTTCTGAAACTCCAACAACAGCCTTATCGTTCATACCAAGGTTAAGAATTGTATCCATCATACCAGGCATAGAAATTGCAGCACCAGAACGAACTGATACTAAAAGAGGATCTTTTTCATCCCCAAGTTTTTTACCCATAAGTTTTTCAAGTTTTTCAAGATTTTTTGCAACTTCTTCTTTCAAACCTTCTGGATAGTTTTTGTCATTTTCATAAAAAAGTTTACAAACTTCTGTTGAAATTGTAAATCCTGGAGGAACAGGAATTCCTAAGTTAGTCATCTCGGCAAGGTTAGCACCTTTTCCACCGAGTTCGTTTTTCATTTTAGCGTCACCTTCAGCTTTTCCATCACCAAAGAAATAAACAAATTGTGACTTTGCCATGATAAAAAAATCTCCTTATAAATGAAGCAACTATTAAAAGTTGCTATAATCACTCTTTAATACTTAAACATACCATTGAAGAATAATTTATGTCAATGTATAATGATTTCTATATGACAAAAATAAATTATTTATCTTGCAGTTTTTTTATTTGTATATATATTTTTTTCTCTATTTTAACTGGTTGTTCAACAACTAAAAATATCGTTCAAGAACAGCCTTTTATCGAAAATTATGCTTATCCTGAAGTTTCTAGTTTAAAATTAACTTTTGCAGGTGATATTATGGCACACACAAATGTTACTGGAATGAAAGATTTTTCACTTATTTACGAAGATATTTTAGATATCACTTTAAATGATGATTTAACTTTTGCAAACTTAGAAACGCCAGTTGTAAATTATTTAGATTACGAAAATTATCCTAATTTCAATGTAAAAAATGCTTATCCTAAGGCTGCAATTAAAGCAGGATTTGATGTTTTTTCTTTAGCAAATAATCACACAAACGACCAAGGATTAGAAGGCATAAAATCAACTCGAAAATTTTTTGAAGATTACAATTCTTCTGTTGCAGAAAGTGAAAAAATTTATTTTGCTGGGATAAAAGCAAAATCTGGGGATGATTTTACTTATCAAATTATCGAAAAAAATGGATTTACGATTTTGTTTTTAGCCTTGACAGAAATTTATAATTCCCCAAGTTATCGTTCTTGGTTTGATAATCAAGGAATAACTGATGAAAACCGAAAAGCACTTTTTGAAAAAATTACTAAACTAAAAAAAGAACATTCTGTAGATATTTTTATTCTTTCTGTACATTGTGCAGAACCAGAATATATTAGAACTGTTACAAATTCAAGAAAAGATTTTTATCATTCACTTTTAGATGCTGGAGTTGATGTTGTTTGGGCAAATCATCCTCATGTCATGCAAGAATGGGAAATTGTAAAATCTGATAAATCTCCATACAAAACAAAATTCATCATGTATTCAGTTGGAAATACGATTTCTGGTCAAAGATATAGAAGAAATTATAAATCCCCTGAAGCTTCAAGAGAATACACTGGGGATTCTGCCCTATTTCAAATTGAATTTGTAAAAATAAAAGATATGGTTTATAGTGAAAACATAAAATCCACATTGATTACAAATCACACAGATTGGTACGGAAACACTTTTATAAAAAAATTAAATCAAGATTTTATCGATTCTGTAAAATCACCTGATAAAGAATATTATCAAAAAAGATTAGAGTTAATGAATCAAATACAAGGAAAAATTCTATGGCAATAGATTACAAAAAATTACCAGTTTATCAACAAAAAGATAAAATTCTAGAAGTTTTAGAAAAAAATCAAGTAATTGTTGTGCAATCTCCAACAGGTTCTGGAAAAACAACTCAACTTCCTGTAATTTTACATGAAGCAGGATATTCAAATTCTGGAATAATTGCCGTAACTCAACCTCGAAGGATTGCGGCTCTTTCAGTTAGCGAATTTATTGCAAAACAACTTGGAACAACTTATCCAGGACTTGTTGGATACAAAATGCGATTCGAAGATAAAACCGACAGTTCCACAAAAATCAAAATTATGACTGACGGAATTTTGCTTCAAGAAATGAAACTTGATCCTTGGATGTCAAAATATTCAGTTGTGATGGTGGACGAAGCCCACGAACGCAGTTTGAATATCGACTTTGTTCTTGGATTATTAAAACGAGTTTTACAAGCACGACCAGAATTTAAAGTAATCGTTTCTTCTGCCACAATGAACGCAGAAGCCTTTTCTTCTTATTTTGGAAATTGTCCTATCGTAAATATTGATACAATCACTTATCCAGTTTCTGTAATTTATGATCCACCAGCAATTTCTGCAAGTACAACTTCTCCAGCTTCTTGTGATGCACTACTTTCAAAAATTGAAAGCACAATTCAGAGAGTTCTTTCAAATCGTGTAAATGGCGATATTTTAATTTTTCTTCCTGGGGAAAAAATCATAAAAGATTGTATGCAAAAACTTTACAAAAGTTCTTTTGCCCGAAAAATTCATATTGTTCCACTTTATGGACGACTTGCTAAAGAAGAACAAGAGCGAGTTTTTGATTCTGCCCCACTTGGAAAGAAAAAAGTAATAATTTCCACAAATATTGCAGAAACTAGCGTTACAATTCCAGGAATTACGGTTGTTATTGATTCTGGACTTGCAAAATTGAATTTTTATAGTCCACGCACTTTTACTTCAAGTTTGATAGAAACTCCAGTTTCAAAAGCATCTTGTAATCAAAGAAAAGGTCGAGCAGGAAGAACTCAAGAAGGAACTTGCTATAGACTTTATCCTAGAAAAGATTACGAAACTAGACAAATGTACACTTTGGAAGAAATTTTTAGAACAGATTTATCCGAAGTTGTTTTGAGAATGTCTGAACTTGGAATTACAGATTTTGAACAGTTCGATTTTATTTCACCACCAGGGCGCGAAGGAATTATTGGTGCAATAGAAACTTTAAATTTACTTAAAGCTTTGAACAAAGATAATACTCTATCAGAAATCGGAAAATTGATGGTGAATTTTCCTTTGATGCCACGATTAAGTAAAATCATTGTTGAATCAATTTTACATTATCCGCAAGTTTTGGAAGAAACAATTATTGCAGCAGCATTTTTATCGGCACAATCACCTTTTATTTTGCCACCAGGGGAAGAAATGGAAGCAAGAATTGCACATCATGCTTTTAGAGATGTACAAGGCGACTTTGTTTCTTATGTTAAACTTTTTAGAAAATTTGTTGCACAAGAAGATACAGAAAAATTTTGCGAACTAAATTATTTAGACCACAGAGTTTTATCAGAAATAAAAAATATCAAAGAACAACTTGAACTCATTGTTAGCGATATGGGAATTCCAATTTCAAGTGGCGGAAAAAATGATGATTATCTAACTTGTATCGCTTCGGGAATGATTCAATTTATTGCAGTTAGAGAAGGAAAAGAAAATTACAAAACCTTAACTGCAGATAATATTCAAATTCATCCAGGTTCTTGCATGTTCAAAGTTTCTCCTTTGTATATGGTTGCAGGAGAAATTGTAAGAACAAGTAGAACTTTTGCAATGTCAGTTTCACCTTTGACAAAAGAAAATTTGAGAAAAATTTCTAGCGATTTAGAAAGCAAACTTTCTGGTTTTAGAAAAAATATTTTGGCAGAAGGAAAAAAATCTATTTTTGACAACGGAAATCAAAATGAAATTTCTAAACCAAAAAGCGAAAATAAATCAGTTTCTGAAAATCAAGTTAAATTGGGAACTCAAATTTTTAATTTGCGAAAAATTAAAGGAAAAAAACATATCGTTCTTCCATACGAAAAATTTAAATCCTTTATTGATGAAATTGATTTAGAAAATTGGGAAAAAAATTCAGCATTAAAACAAGCAAGTGCTTTAAAATCAATGATGATTTTAAACGGATATGAAA
Organism: Treponemataceae bacterium; assembly: GCA_045645985.1. Lineage (GTDB taxonomy): Bacteria > Spirochaetota > Spirochaetia > Treponematales > Treponemataceae > RGIG9060. Next base: position 12,878 of record JAZRJV010000053.1, on the reverse strand, counting down.
TTTTCTCTGGCGAAAAACTTTCTACAATTTTAGATTTGTATCCATTTGTAAAATTTTCAATTATGAAAGAAGAAGAATGGAAGCGACATCAAAACTTTTCTGTGCAAGAAAACTTTGAAGAATTTATTTCCAGTTTAGATTGGCTTTTGAAAATCGTAATTGCAAAGGCAAAGAAAAAAGAACTGGGCTTTGTGTGTTTATTCAATGATGACAACGGAAATTATTGGTACAAAGTTTCTCGCGGAATTGTAACTGCTGTTACAGAAACTTTAAACAGTTTAGAAACTTTAATTGAAGACATAAAAAAATTTGAAATAAATTCATCTTCAGAAACTAAAGAAAAAATAAATTTAATTTATAGAAAGATAAAAGAAATTTACGAAATAATTTAGTTTTTGAAATTAAAACTTTTTTAAGAATTTACTTTGCCTAAAAACTAGAGAATTTGTTTTTAAATTGATTTTACAAAATATCTACCAAAAATTGATTTAAAAACAACATTCCCTCTGGCAAAAAATAATAATTCTCATTTGAAATAACAGCTTTATTCTGCTCAACATATTTTAAAAATTTATCTTGCAAAACTTCTTCAAGTTTTATTCCAAATCGATTAAAAAATTCAGTTGAGTTTACGCCTTTTGAAGTTCTAAAACCTGTCATTAAATATTCAAAATAAACTGTATTAAAATCAAGTTCTTCAATTTCAAAAAAATGATTTGGGGAAGTTTTTATGTATTCATCAATTTTTGAAAGATTTGTTTTTCGTTTTCCAGTTTTTCCGTCATTTGAAAAAATCGTTTCTACTGCTCCAGAGCCAATTCCTATGTAATCTTTTTCTTGCCAATAAAAACTATTGTGTTTGCTTTCAAATCCAGAAATTGCAAAATTTGAAATTTCGTATTCCTTGTAACCATTTTCTAGTAAAAAATCTCTTCCTAAAATCCATTGTTCATTTGCAAAATTTTCATCAAAGTCAATTTTTCCATCTTCAATTTGTTTAAAAAGCGGAGTTTTTTCTTCAATGGTTAATGAATAAAGTGAAATGTGAGGAATTTTATTTTCAATAGCGATTCTTAAATCTTCAATTAAATTTTCGTTTGTTGAAAATGGCAGACCAGAAATAAAATCTAAAGAAAAAGTAAGTTTTTTTTGGGGATATTTTTCTGAAAACTCAGAAATAATTTTTATTGCATTCAAACTTTCTTGTCGATTTGCGCGTCGTTTTATACAAGACAAAGTTTTTTCGTTAAAACTTTGAACGCCAACTGAAAGCCGAGTGATTCCAACTTCATTTAGGAATTCTAAAAAATCTAATGAAATGTCATCACAATTACATTCAAAAGAAATTTCAGTTTCTTCGCTTGTAAAAGGTAGAATTTTAGAAAGCAATTTTTTTATCTGAACTTTGCTTAATAAACTTGGAGTTCCGCCGCCAAAATAAACGCTGTAAAAAGATTTTATTTTATGTTCCGAAATTTTGAACTCAAATTCTTTTATTAAAGCGTCAACATATTCATCGGGAACAGAAACTTGTGGAACTGAGAAAAAATCACAATATGTACATTTTGAAACACAAAAGGGAATGTGAATATATAAAGCTGGTTTTTCAGCAAACATAATCGATTTTTACAAATTAGAAAGCCGAAATTTTATTTAGAGGAAAATATCTAATCAAAACTTTTCCGTTTATTTGATTTGCGTTTACTTTTCCCCATAGTCTTGAATCGATACTAGAAATTCGATTATCACTCATTACAAAATATTCATTTTTATCAAGTAAAATCTCTTTACAATCTTTTAATAAATCAATATTTTTTTCGTTGCTGTTCATATTTTCTGCAATAATATCGTACTTCTTTTTACAAACTTCAAATTCTGTTAAAAAATGAGAAGAATTAGCAGGTTTTATATAAACAATATAATCTTTTACATAAACTGTATCGCCAGGAAGCCCCACAACTCTACGGATAAGTGGCGAATTTGTCATATTTATAGAATCTGAAAATGGAGACATCTTTTGAAAAGTAAAAAACAAAACGATTTTATCTAATAAAGTTTTAAAAGCGGAAAGTTCTTTATTTTCAAGAGGTTTTAATTGAACAACTTGACCTCGTTCTAAAATATTTTTATCAGCAAAAATTGGATTTGCAGGAGAAACAAAAGGACTTACAAAAACAATATTATTTTCTTCCAACGAAGGAGACATTGAATCAGATTTTATAAAAACAGAATAAATAAAAAAAGTTGATATAACTGAAACTACAATAAAAATACAAAATACAAAAAGAAGAATAAATGAAATTTTCTTTTGTAAATTTCTTCTCATTTGGTAAGAATAATCATAAATATTGTTTGCCATGTAAATAGAATATCATAAATTTACTATCTTTTACAAGTGTAAAATCTTTAATATATATAATATTATAGTAACAAAGTACTTGAGTGCTTGTTTAATCTATCGTATAATATAGAATATGGGACAGTTAGGTACTAAATTGATAGCAGAAAATAGAAAAGCTCGTTTTGATTATGCAGTAGAAGATTCTCTTGAATGTGGAGTTGTTCTTCAAGGTACAGAAGTTAAATCTGTAAAAGAAGGCAAAATCTCATTTCCAGATGCTTTTGCTGAAATTGTAAAAGATGAAGTGTGGCTAAAAAACTTTCATATTTCAGAATATGTTTATTCTTCAATTTTTAATCATAATCCTGACAGACCTAAAAAATTGTTATTACATAAAGAACAGATTAAAAGATTACAACGAAAAGTTGAAGAAAAAGGATATACTTTGATTCCTTTGTCTTTTTACTTAAAAAATGGTAGATTAAAAGTATCTTTGGGAATTTGTAAAGGAAAAAAACAATTTGATAAGAGAAATACTATAAAAGATAGAGATAACCAAAGAGACTTACAACGCGAATTTAGAAAGGGGCTTAAAGGTTAAATGAAAAAAACTGTACTTTTTTTAATTATCAGTACAATTTTCTCATTTCAAATAATAAGTCAAACAAAGGTTGGCTTTTTTATGGCAGTTTCAGATTCATCGGATACTGCTACGATAAGTTTAACACAAGATTTATATTTTCAAAAATTATCTCTTTTGCCTAATGTTATGGCAAGTGATTTTAGAGACAAAAAATTTGATATGTCTAACATCGCTGAATATTCAGATGTAGATTATATTTTTTATCCAGAAATCCAAGAAAACGGAACTGGCTGGAAATGTGTTTTTCATGCTGTAAACACACAAACAAAGCAAGAACATAGTGCAACAACAAACTACGATTCTTACTACATGATTTTAATGGATGCAAAAAAAGAAGTTACTGCATTCGTTGATGAATTAAAAAACAATTCACTAAGTTCAACATCAGCAAGTCAAATTGCAAGTAACAATAATTCTTCAATTTCAAATGTTTCTATCGAAAGTCTTTCTGGAACATGGAAAGGCGAAGAATTTATCGACAAAATCGTTATTCTTAGAGGCGGAAGAGGATTTGTAATTTACGATAATGGTGCTTCAATGAATATTTCTCTAAAAGTTGAAGATGGCAAACTTATTGCAACACAAATAAGTATGTCAAATGCTTCATATTTTCCCGAAATTTCTAGAGAAAAAGCATTGGAATTAGCACCTAGCGCAAACCCTATAAAATGGAATTTAAATATAAAAAATTCAAAAGAACTTGAAGGAACAAAATATACATTAACAGAAAAAAACAGTAGTTCACCTACATATTCACAAATTTCTGTAAAGTGGACAAAACAATAATTTTATGAATACAAAAGAAAAATCATCACTTGAATATTTTAATGAATGGTTAGACTCATTTTTAAATTTTGAAAAAATGCCTAAAAAAAATATTTTTTGGCTTGATACAATGAATTATCTTTGCAACAGATTTGATAATCCACAAAAATCATACAAATCTTATCATGTTGCAGGCTCTAAAGGTAAAGGTTCGGTTTCAAGTTATATTGCAAATATTTTAACTTGTGCAGGATTTAAAACAGGGCTCTACACTTCCCCACATATTTTGAACTTTTCAGAAAGGATTCGTTGCGCAAATGAGCCTTTCCCAGAAAAAATATACGAACAAACTGTAAAACAAATTGTTCCACTTGTAGATTCAATCATTCCAGAAAATTTACCAAATCAGCGAGATGCAACTTGGTTTGAGCTGGTTACTCTTTTTGCATTTCTTACTTTCAAAAATGCCGAATGTTCTCATTGTGTTTTTGAAACTGGGATGGGCGGTCGCCTTGATGCAACAAATGTAATTTTGCCAGAAGTAACAATAATCACACCGATTGAACTTGAACATACAGAATTTTTAGGCGATACACTCGAAAAAATTGCAACCGAAAAAGCTGGAATCATAAAAGAGAATGTACCTGTAATTAGTTTTAATCAAAAGCCACAAGTAAAAAAAGTTTTAGAAGAAAAAGCAAAAGAAAAAAATTGTACAATTTATTTTATGGACGATTTTTTGAAAAATTATTCTTATGAAATTAAAGATAATAAATCTTACATAACTTTAGAATTTACAGATTTATTTACTCGTCCGATAAAAACAAAATTGAATTTTTTAGGCGAATTTCAAATTTTTAATGCAGCGATTTCAACCTATGCTTGCAAATTGATAAATCCATCAATTACAGAAGAACAAATTGAACAAGGTTTATCTACAGCTTTTCTTCCAGGAAGATTTGAAATTGTTGAAAAAGATGACTCAAAAAAAATTCCAACATTGATAATGGACGGAGCGCACACAAAAGATAGCGTAACTTTGACTTTTAATACTTACAGAAAAATATTTAACGATAAAGGCAAATTACTTTTTGCTTGTGCTTCTGATAAAAATATGGATGAAATGACAAAACTATTTTTTGAATATAATTTTAAAGATGTTATTTTAACAAAACCTGGATTAGAAAAAGGTTCAAATCTTCCATATTTAGTTGAATGCGTTGAAAAATTAAACGAAATTTCAAAAACAAAGATCGAAATTCAATTTAACGAAAATCCACAAGAAGCGATTTTAGATGCTTTTGAGCAAGCTTATAATCAAAAAGAACCTTTGCTAATTTGTGGTTCCTTTTATTTGTTGGCCGAAGTTAAATCTCTATTGAAAAGTCTGTAATTTCATTTGTTTTTGGATGAATAAAAGATAACTTTGTTGCAAAAAATTGTAAATTTCCATTAGGATTTTTTTCTGCAAAATGTGAATTGTAAATTTTATCATTGATAATTGGAAATCCTGCCCAAGCAAGATGACAACGAACTTGATGTCTAAAACCAGAAGTGATTTTACAATTTATTTTGAAAATTGAATCAATTTTTTTTACATCTAAAATTTCTGTTAAATATAATTTTTGAGATGCTTTTTTTTGTGCGTAAGTTTTTTCATTTTCTAAAACAGGTCGAACTTGTTTTTTTTCAGGACCGTAATTTCTAAATTTGCTTGTTATTAAAATATTTTTTTTATTTTCAGAAATTTTTTCAAATGGAAATTCTGGGAAGCCTTTTAAAATTTCTAAATTAGAAAAATCATTTTCACAAAAAGCGGTATACTCTTTTACAAATTTATTTTGTTTTTGTTGATTATATAAATTTTCCCAAGCAAAATCATTTAAGGCGAATAATAAAAGTCCTTCTGTGTCTGTATCGATTCTGTGAAGCAAACCGCCTTCAATTTTTTTGTAAGAATTGTTTACCGATAAAACCTGCGGAAATTTTTGACTTACATAAAATAAAGCATTTTCAGTTTCGTCTTCTTTTAAAGGCGCAGATGGAAGTCCAGAAAATTTTCTTACAACGAGAATATCATCATCAGAATAGAGAAAAGAAATTTTATTATTAAAAATATCTTCGTTCATAAAATTTTCCAAAGTTAATTTTTTTTTACCTAGAATTTTTTTGATACAATTTATGCAATTTGTGTAAAACTTTTTTGAAACGCACTGGCGTATCACTTGTAAAAAAAGTAAATTCATCTGACTGTGGCAATCTAATTCCTAAATCTTTTGAATGAAGCATTAAAGTTGCACTATCAAACAAAGCATCTTTTGAACCGTAAATTGGATCGCCCAAAATTGGACAACCTAAATATTTCATGTGAACTCGGATTTGATGTGTTCGTCCAGTTTTTAATTTTAACTTCATCAAAGAATAATTTCCGTAAGTTGCGATACAACGATAAACTGTGTGAGAAAATTTTCCTTTTGTGGTATCTTCTGTTGTTGTAAATTTTTTTCGATTTTTTGAATCTCGAATCATATTGATTTTTACAGAACCAGATTTTTCTTTTGGAATACCTTTTACGATTGCAATATATTCTTTTTTTACGCGTCGTTCTTTAAACTGATTTTGAAGCCACTCTTCCGCTTCGTAATTTTTCGCACAAATGATAATTCCAGAAGTATCTTTATCCAAACGATGCACAATTCCCCTTCTGTGTTTTCCAGATGGATTTTCGTAATCATTTTTTTCAGAAGTTAAATTTCCCCAATGATACAAAAGTGCGTGAACCAAAGTTCCTGTCCAGTTTCCACAAGCAGGATGAGTTACCATTCCTTGTTTTTTATTTACAACAGTAACATTTTCATCTTCGTAAAGAATTTCTAAAGGAATATTTTCTGGAGTAATATCCTGCGGAATAGGATCTTCCCATTGGATAAAAATTTTATCACCGTTAAAAACCTTTGCAGAAAGTTTTGCATTTTTATCATTTACTAAAATTTTTTCAACACCATTTTTCAATCTTGAACGAGAAAAATTTTCTGTATTTTGAGAAACATAAACATCTAATCTTTGAGGACTTTCTAAATCTTTTACTTCAATAAAAATTTCTGCCATCTAGTTTTCCTCTGTAACATTTTGTAATGAAAGATTTTCTTCTGTTTGGATATTTTCATTTTGTTGAGTCGTTGAATCGTCCTTTGTTAATTCTTCGGAATTTAAATCATTTTGAGAAAATTCATCTAAATAAACGCTATCTTCAGTTTTATCTTTGATAATTACATCTTTCTTAAAAATTTCAGCATTTTTCTTTTTAGCTTTTTCTTTTTTTACAATATGAATAATTAAATCTACTGTTCCTGCAACAAGACTAACACCGATAGCCGAAAAAAGAATCAATTTTTGTTCATCTTTGTCTAAATTAGCAGCACTTGATGTAAAAGCAAATGGATTTGGAATATAATTTTTATCAAAATCATGGTCAATGTAACGATAAAGACCATAAAAAGTTGTTACCGAAAGAGTTGTAAATGGCAACGAACCTAAAGTTATAACTTCATATCGGCGTAAATAATTTGCCCAATCTGGAAATTCATCGTCTGTATAAGGTTCTGGGCTCGTTGAATTTGTGTTTGCAAATAAACAAGTAGAGAAAGTTATTATTAAAAGCAAAGAAATAATTTTTTTCATTAATATTTTCGTTCTCCAAAAATTGCAGTTCCAATTCTAACCAAGGTTGAACCTTCTTCAATAGCGATTTTATAATCTTGACTCATTCCCATGGAAAGTTCTGTAAAATTAAACGAAGTGTACTCACTTTGAATTTTATCACGAATATTTCTTAAAGTTACAAAAGAATTTCTAATTTCAGTTTCGTTGTTCGTAAATGGTGCCATTGTCATAAAGCCTGTTGGAACCAAAAAAGAATTTTCCAAAGACAAAATGTAATCTAAAGTTTTTTTAACATCATCAATATTTTGATAACCAGACTTTGAATCTTCTCCAGTATGAATTTCAAAAAGAACATTTATTTTTTTATTGATTTTTTCGCATTGTTTTTGAATTTCTTGAGCAAGTTCAATTCTATCCAAAGATTGAATGCAAGAACATAATGGAACGATATTTTTAACTTTATTTCGTTGCAACGAACCAATTAGATGCAATTCAGCATCTTGAGTTTTTTCAAAAATTTCAGGAAATTTAGAACATGCTTCTTGCACACGATTTTCACCAAAAAGTTTTAGACCACAATTATATGCTTGTAAAATTTCTTCGATTGGATGAAATTTACTAACAGCCATCAATTTCACATCAGAAAAATTTCGGTTTGAGTTTGCACAAGCGTGATTTATATTTTCTAAAATATTTTCAATTCTGGCTTTCATAAAATCTCCAATAAAATTTATCACATTATGTCATTTACAACATCTGATAAATGTAACAATGTTTGAATATCAAGTTTTTCTACACGAACATTTGTATCGATATTTGCTGTGTTCAAAATTTTTTCAGAAAGTTCGGAATTATTTGTAAAAATGTTCATATTATTTTTGATAGTTTTTCGTCTACATGTAAACAAAGTTCTAACCAATCTTAAAAATAATTTTGGATTCTTACAGCCTGGGAAAACTTCTTTTTTTACAAATTTTACAGCACGAGAATCAACATTAGGACGAGGCCAGAAACATCCTCCAGCTAAGTCCATAACTGGCGTTACATCATAAGCCCACTGACACAAAACAGAAAATGAAGAATAATCTTCTGTTCCAGGTTTTGCAGCCATTCTAAGCGCAACTTCTTTTTGTACTGTTACAACTGCTTTATCAAAACGAAGTTCATTTTCAATCATATCAGCAATAATTGCAGCAGCAACATTATATGGCAGATTTCCAAAAAATCTATCAGGTTTTCCGTTTTTTGCGTAATAATCCTTCCAAGTTTTTAAAACATCGCCAGAAACAATTTCGAAAGTATCTTTGAATAAAGGCTGAATTTCATCTTGCAAAAATGAAACAAAACCTCTATCAATTTCAAAAGCTGTTAATTTAGCATCGCGTTTTAAAATTTCAGTTGTTAAAGCACCAAGTCCAGGCCCTACTTCCCAAACTTTCATTCCAGGCTCTAAATCTAAACTTTCGGCAAGTTTTGTTCTAGCATTTGAATTTATCAAAAAGTTTTGACCAAATTTTTTTTGCATTGCCATTGAACGAGAATCTAAAATTGCTTTTAACACACTTGGTGAATCGTAATCGGGTAAACTCATAAAACCTCATAAAAATAGCGGTGGAACTTTTGCAAAAAAAGTAGCCACATTTTCAATAATATAATACACTATTTGCAAAATTGTACCAAGTGGGTAAGTTAAAAAAGGAAAAATTAAACATAGAATTACAGAAATTAAACCAAAAACTAAGAAAAAAGTAACCAAAGGAGAAATAAAAATTGTAGAAATTATCCCAATTGGAGTAATATATCCCCAAACAAAAGCACTAACAGGAGAAGTAACCAAAACAGCACCAACTGAAGCACTTAATGATGAAGACAAACCTGTTCCTAAAATACGGATAAAAAATGGATTTAATAATTTTCCGATAGTTAAAATTCCAAACAAGGCTAAATAAGAAAGAATAAATGAAATAGAACTTGCATCTTGTGGAAAAATCACTAATTGAATTAAAAAAGAAAGGCATAATACATCTAAAATTTTTATTTTTATTCCCATTCTAGTTGTAAAAAAAATGATTATGGTGCTAATTAACGCCCTTGCTAATGAAGGTGAAATTCCTGCAAACCAAACAAAAAGAAAAACGCTAAAAAGCGATAAAACTTGAGTTTTGTTTTTCCCTAAGATTTTTATAAAAGAGTTTTCAGTTAAACTTGAAAAAATTGAAACATGCATACCAGATAATGCTAAAATATGCGATAAACCTGCCAACCTAAACGCATCTGAAAAAGCTGAACTTGTATATTCCTTTGATGCAGAAAGTAATGCAAGCAACAATCCGCCTGCACTTCCCCACATATACATCAATCTTTTAAATTGCAGCCTAAAAAATCCTCTGATTTTTGATAAAAAATTTTTCCATCCTAAAAAATTTGCACATTTAACAATAAAAAAATTTTCGTTAGGATTTTTGCTCAATAAATTTACATCAACTTTTAACAAGGCACCAGTTTCAACAAAAAGTGATTTATTAGTAGAGGTATATAATTTTCCAGGATAATGTGATTCAACTAATTCCTTTGAAAATAATAAAGTAACCTTGCCAGAAGCAGAATATTTTGAATTTTCGGATAAGCCCGTTGCACAATTTGTAAAAAAATCACATTTGTAATACTTTCCGGAACTTGTTAATACAGGATTAGATGCAATAAATCCTTGCAAAGATGAAATTTTACTATTTTCTAGCAAACAAGAAAATCTTGAATCTCGCGCATTTACAGATAAAGCGAAAATTATAATTACACTAAATACAGAAATATAATTTACTAGAGTAATTTCATCTAAAAATTGAAAAAATCGTTTTGATAAATTTCTTACCACTTCCATTTTAGCTTTTCGAGAGCATCTCTAGAAGCCGAAATGATATCGTCTGGATAGTCTGGACAAGAAATAACATACAACAAAGTATCAAAGGCATCTTTATCTCCCAATTCTCCTAATGTAGAAATTACAGCCATCAAAACAGCATAGTTATAAGTACCAGTACTGATTGTTTCACTGTATTGGGAAGCAAGAAATTCTGTTAAAGCCTTACAAGTTTCTGTTGTAGAAAATTCTTTCAATGCATAAATTATTGAAATAAATTCCTGCTCAGAAATCATTAGTTCATAATATTCTTTTTGAGCCAACGCAAAATATTTTAAAACCAACGATGTTTCTTTTGTCCATTTAGAATCTTCAAGAATTTTAAATGCAGCTAATTGCAAGCTAATTTGCTCTTGAGAAATTTCTGAAACTTCACCAATAATATTTATTGTCTCAAAAAGCAATTTTGATGCAATTTCTGCAGAAAAATTTTTATCTTTATTTGGATTTGTTGTTACAATGTTAAAAGCAAGAGTTTTGTCGGTTAAATCTCCATTATCTACAAGATTAGAAATTTTTTCATTATAAAGAGGTGCAAGAGCATACAATGCGTTGCAAGAAGAAAAAGTTATTTCTTCGCAAATATTTTTCTTGTAACATTCAAAAATTAAGTCAAAAGCGTCAATATATTTGATATTTGCCAAAGCATTTAAACCTGCAACAAAAATATCCAATGTAGATAAATCATTTTTTGCCAATTCTTGAGCAACAACATCTTTTACTAAAACTGCAACCTGAGAATTATCAACTTTTATCAATGAAAAAGCATTTAAAACTGCAAGTCGTAAATTATAATCTGTAAAATCGTTATAAATTTTCAATAATAAATCGTCAGTTTGTTCATTTGCTGAAGAATTTATTTTTTTTATTGAAGAAAGTAACAAAGGATAATAGGCTGGATGATTTTCTATCAAAGATTTGTTATCTAAAGCAAACCGAATTGAACTTTCAAAGAAATCTTGAGAAACTTCTTGAGAATTAGCAGATTTTACAATTTCAACTTTGTCATTAAGACTTCCTGCGATAAAATCTGAAAAAATTGACAAATCTTGTTTTTGTTCAGAAATTTCTGTTTTTGTATCAATTTGAAGTTCCGTAATTTCATCGTTTACTAAAACTTCTTGAGAAAACAAATTCAAACAGAGAAAAAACACTAAAACTAAAAAACAAAATTTTTTCATAAAAAATATCCTTTACAAAATATCAATCTAAAAATCTTCGATAGGCGGTAAATCCAATCCACTTTTATTATCGGAAGTTTCTGATTTTTCCGTTACGGGAGCAGAATTTTCTGAAGTAGCAACATTTGTATTTCCAAAAACAACTTCAGTTTGTTGACTTTCAGAAGTTTGACTATTATCAGTTGTTGATTCTGATGCAGTTTTATTTTTTTCATCTTTTTCAGCTAAATCCATAGCTTCAATAATTTCTTTTTCTTCATCAGGGATAACATTGTAAACATAACTGAGAATTGCATTTTTCATTGGAGTATCAATATGTGTACATTCAAAATGCAATTTAGACTGATTTTTTTCTTCATCAAATTCAACCCCACGAACAATACCACTCATAACGATAAAACTTTCGCCAATGGTAAACTGTAATTTAATTTGAAGATTTGAAACACCCTTTCCACCGATACGAATTAAAGCTCCATCTTCAGAAATATCCTCTAAAAGACATTTTAATCCAGGTTGAGTTTCCATAGAACGCAAATCAGCAGTTTCTGACTTAATTATGTACATCTGAGCATAAATATGACATTCACATCTAACAGAACGACGCTTTTGTGTACGCAAAAGATTATCAGTATGAGAAAGACATAAAACACTTTTCCCATTAAACATTGAGTTTTCTCTAACATAAGTATCAAAAACATAAGCTGCATCATCTTTTCGCCACAAGTAAACACTCATCATCAAGCCAACCCAATCAACGCCAGCAATAGTGATTTTATTATCTTGTAATGGCAACGAAATGATTAAATCTTTGGAATTATTCAAAACTTCGGAAGAAAAAACACCACGACCTTTTAAAATAACTCTTATTTTTTGACCAACATCAATGTACTTAGTTGAAGATAATCCTTTTTTATTTTTTGGATTTAATTCAAGTTTAGTTCGATAACTGTACAACTTTGCAAGAAAATCTTGAGTTTTTTTGGAATGTTCAAGTCCTTCATCTTTTGCATTGGCGATAGTGGCAGCAATTCCCTTTTCCAAAGATGGCAAAGACCAATATAAAGAACAAGGATCCTCTAATCCTGTAAGATTTGAAAGTTTCCACAATAAAAAAATTTCAGAAATCTTAAATCCAGAATCCATCCCTGTTGAGAAAAATTTGATATTATCCTTAAAATGATATACTAATCTAAATAAAGCTATGAGAACTACCAATGAAATTAAAATTGGTAAAAAAGTATTCACAAATCACCTCGACTTAATTATAATAACATATATTATATGAAATTTCATCAACTTTTTACACTATTTATTGTTTTAATATTTTTAGTTTTTCCTCCAACTTTTGTTACACAACGAAATAATATT
>JAZRJV010000052.1:0-100008 GCA_045645985.1 Treponemataceae bacterium | reverse complement strand
GCGTACACAATTTCGCTCGCTTTACCAGAACGAAAGAACTTTGCAAAAATAAATTAAATCAAAAAACTTATTAGACTAAAAAAAACAAACTGTAGTGCGACCGTCTAGCGAAGCGTCAAGGGAGCAATGCAGTTTGTTTTTTTTTGAATAACATATTTTCTGGTACAAATTATTTTGCAAAATTCTGAAGAGTATTTTTTTTCTTGACAACTCTCAAAATGTGCAAGTATCATGTAGTTATACTTATTATAGGAAATAAATTTATTTCCAAAGGAGTTTAATTTTATGGATTTTGCAACTAATAAGATTCGCAACATTTCTATCGCAGGACATGGTCAAACAGGTAAAACAACTTTGTTAGAACATTTACTTTTTGTTGGTGGAATCCTTCAAAAAGCAGAAACAACAGAATCAGGTAAAACTGTAAGCGATTACACTCCAGAAGAAATCGAACACAAAATTTCAATTCACGCATCTCTTTCTCATATAAATTGGAAAGAGAATAATATAAATATTTGGGATACTCCAGGTTCATCAGACTTTGTAGGCGAAGTTATTTCTGCATTCCGATCTAGCGAAATTGGACTTATGTTAGTTGACGGTCGTTCAGGTGCTCAAATTGAAACTATCAAACTTTGGCGCGAATTAGACCGTCGCAATAAGCCTCGTGTGGTTTTTATCAATCGATGTGATGATGAAAGAGCAGATTTTAACGCTGTAAAAAAAGATATTCATGATAAATTTTCTGTAGAAGTTTGTCCAGTTACAATTCCAATGGGAATAGGTGCCGATTACAAAGGTATCATCAATGTTCTAGAAGGAAAAGCATACTTTATTCCAGCAGAAGGAAAAATCGAAGAAGCAAGTGAAATTCCAGTTGACTATCAAGATGATTACAAAGATGCTCTAGGAGTTTTGGCAGGAGCCGCAGCAGAAGGTGATGATGACTTGCTCGTAAAATTCATTGACGAAGGTGAACTTACAACCGAAGAAATTATCAAAGGATTACAAATTGCATTTAGAAATAATCGTATCGTTCCTATTTTTGCTGGAAATCCAATAAAAAATAGTGGATTAAAATCTGTTCTCGACTTTATAGTTGATATTGCACCTGACCCTACTTTCAGTTTGGAAAGTGCTGTTAGCGATACCGACGAGAAAGTTACTGTAAAATTCAATCCAGATGAAGACATGAAAGCTCTCGTTGTAAAAACAAGTAGCGACCAATTCTCAGGAAAACTTTCTTACATCAAAGTTGTTACCGGAAAGCTTACAAGCGATTCCGAAGTTTTCAATATCCAAAGTGATAAAAAAGAAAAAATCGGTAAACTTTATCGTTCTGTAGGAAAAAAACTTGAAGAAGTGAAAACTCTCTGTGCTGGTGATATCGGAATTGCTGTAAAACTTCCGTTAGCAAGAACAAGCGATACTCTTTCAGCAAATGGAAATTCAGTTTCCTTTATCAAGTTACGACTTCCAGAGCCAGTTTATTCAATGGCAGTTTCTGCAAAGGATAAAAAAGAAGAAGACAAGATGAGTGAAATGCTTGCAAAATTTGCAGATGAAGATAGAACTATCTCCTTCAATTACAATACAGAAACAAAGCAAAATGTTCTTTCTGGAATGGGTGAATTGCATATTTCTATTTTGCTAGACAAAATCAAAGCTCAAAATAAAATCAATATTGAAACAGCTGTTCCTCGTGTTGCCTATCGCGAAACAATCCAGCGAAAAACACAAGCAGAATACACTCACAAAAAACAATCTGGTGGACATGGTCAATACGGTCGTGTAGTTTTGGCAATCGAACCATTGGCCCGCGGTGATTCATACTCTTTTGCAAATGCAGTTTTTGGTGGTGCAATTTCAAAAGGATATATTCCGGGCGTTGAAAAAGGTGTGCAAGAAGCAATGGAACACGGAGTTTTAGCAGGATATCCAGTAGTTGATGTTGGAGTTACAGTTCTCGACGGAAAAGAGCATCCTGTAGATTCATCTGAAATGGCATTTAAGATTGCTTCAAGAAATGCTTTTAGAGAAGCAATGCGAAACGCAGGTCCAATCCTTCTTGAACCAATTATGAACATCACCGTTTGGGTTGAATCAAAATACCTTGGCGATATTATGTCCGATATGGCAGGAAAACGAGGCCGAATTTTAGGTCAAAATCAAATTGGTGGCGGAATCGAAGAAATTCGCTGTCAAGCTCCTCAGTCTGAAATTCTAAAATACGCTATCGATTTGCGTTCTATTACAAGTGGAACTGGTAGTTTTGAAACTTCTTTTGACCATTACGACCCAATTTCTGGTAAGATTGCAGACGAAGTTATCAAAGCTGCAAAAGAATTTATGGCTGTTCAACAAGAAGATTGATAAATTTAATTTTTTGATAAACTGATTAAAACAGATTTGAAGTTTTACAAAATAAAGTTGCTTCAAATCTGTTTTTTTTGTAAACGAATTGTTTAAATTGTTTATTATAAAAGAAATATCGTAAATGATTGCTACTCGTCAACGGAATTTTTTATTTCATCAAGGATTTTTTCTTCCTCATGCAAAAGTTCTTTTTTGAAATTTTTGTATTGATTTTCTTTTAATTTATCCAAAGCTTTTCGTTTTTGCATCGCTTCAATCATAATTTTGCGTTTTTCTTCAACAACAAGTTCTGCTTGTGCTAGTTGTTCTAATAATTGTTCTTTTTGAAAATCTAAACCATTGATATAATTTTCTACAGACATCAAAAAATTTAAATCAGAAGAATTTGCTCTAGATTCATTACTTTTTATTCGTTCCGAAGCAATATATTTTAACTTGTTATTTAACTCATTCACAACAGAAATCGCTTTTCCAAGTTCTATTTGAGCTTCTTTTTCTTCAAATTCTCTAATCATCAAAACTTTTTCTAAAGAAAACTTAAATTTTTTCATAGCAAACTTGCCTTTTTACAAATTAAGTGTTTCCTTCAGAAGAAGCAGACTGAGAGAGAACTTCTTGTAAATCTTCTTCTGTTAAATATTCTTCTTGTGGAATTTTTATTCCAGTGATATTAGAAAGCTTTTCTACCGTATCTTTTAACGAAGAATTTTCCATTTCTTCTTGAATCAAAAATTCTTCAATTTGAGGATGAAGTTCTACAGCTAAATCAGTTGTAGGATTTCTTCCTGATTCGTAAGCTCCAACTTCGATAAGGTCTTTTGAATTTGCATAAGCAGACATTAAGGTACGCATTTTTGCACAAGCTTGCTTTGTATTAGGTGGAGAAATTCTATTTGCAAGACGGCTTACTGATTTTAGCACATCAATCGCAGGATAATGATAAGATGCGGCTAAATCTTTACTTAAAACAATATGTCCGTCTAAAGTTCCACGAACTTTATCAGCGATAGGTTCATCCATATCATCACCGTCAACCAAAACAGTGTAAAAAGCAGTGATAGAACCAGCTTGAGAAGTTCCACTTCGTTCAAGCAACTTTGGGATAAGTTCAAATACGCTTGGTGGATATCCCCTTTGAGCAGGAGGCTCGCCTGCAGCAAGAGCAATTTCTCGTTGAGCATGAGCAAATCGAGTAACTGAATCAAACATCAGCATAACATCGTTGCCTTGGTCTCTAAAATATTCGGCAATCGCAGTTGCAGTATAAGATGCTCTAAGTCGTGCAATAGAACTTTGGTCAGAAGTTGCAGCAATAATTACAGAACGCTTTAAGCCTTCTTCACCTAAATCCCGTTCGATAAAGTCGATAACTTCGCGACCTCGTTCACCTACCAAAGCGATAACATTTATATCAGCATTTGTGTTTCGGGCAATCATACTTAACAAAGTTGATTTTCCAACTCCAGAACCTGCAAAAATACCAAGTCGTTGCCCTTTTCCTACAGCTAGCAAAGAATCGATTGCTCTAACACCAGTTAAAACTCTTTCTGTAATAGGTTTTCTTTCTAAAGGCGTTGGCGGAGAAGCAATTGCAGGATACCAAGTTTCAGGTATAATTTCGCCTTTGTTATCGTAAGGTTTTCCAAGGGCATCAACAACTCTTCCCAAAAGTTCAGGACCAACCCCAACTTTCAAAATTGAACCAGAACCTACAACTTCACAGCCAACTTCAATTCCTTTGGTATCTCCATAAGCCATAAGCTGAACAGTTGTTCCAGATAAGCCACAAACTTCGGCAAGAATATTGATAAATTTTTCAGAATCTGAATTTTCTAAGTCTGCTCTAAAATCATCAGAAATATCAGGAATAGGAATTTTAATAGTACAAATTTCACCCATTACACATTGAGGGCCTTTACTTTCGATAAGATTTCCCCGAACTGCTGTTACGCGTCCTGTATAATGAATAGTATCTATATCTTTTACAGAATTGATATATTTATCAAATAATGTACCCATAAAAATTAAAAATCCTGTTTAATCGTACTTGTCTTTGTAACAGCTTTAATTGGAGAAATTTCAAGAATACGCTGTTCAAGTTCAGTAAGTTGACTAGAAATTCTTGCATCAATAGCACCAAAATCGGTCTCAACGATACAACCACCTCTATCAACTGAAGAATCTTCTACCACAGAAATATTTTTAATATTTTCTACAGATTGAATAAAATCGTTTGTATGTTCTGTTGTAAGTTCAAGATCTGCTAAATTAACACGAATTGTAACATCGCCACGACCTTTTACTTTTCGTAAAGCCTGAACAATATTACTCATAACAACAGTTCTTTGATTTTCAGAAATTACTTTTACAACTTTTCTGGTCATCAATAAAACTAAATCTACAATTTGTTGTTCAGTTTCATCAAGGATTTCTTGGCGTCTATCCATAGTTTTATCAATGATAACATGAAGTCTGTCTACAAGACGCTGCGCTTCTTTGTTGCCATCATTAAAACCTTCTTGAGTACCTTTTTCATATCCTTCATTGTAAGCTTGATTCATTTGCTCATTGCGTTTTGCTTCGGCATCTTGAAGCATATCAAATGCTTTTTTTTCGGCATCTTTAATAATTTGTTCTGCTTCAGTTTGAGCTTTTTGTTTTATAATCGCAGCTTCATCTGTTTTTCGTTTTACTTCAGCAAAGGCAGCTTCTTCGGCACCCTTGATGATTTTTTCAGCTTCAGTTTCTGTTGTGGCAAGGAGCTTTTGTTTTTCTATTTCCCACTGTTGTTTAAACTCTTCAGCCTCACGACGCAAGTCTTCCGCAGTTGGACCTGTATATTGAGGCTCTTCTTCAACTTCAACTTCCTCAACTTCGGGAGCAAAACTTTTTGAAAGTTGAAGTACAAGTTTTTCTTCTGAAGTTTTTATTTCTGTAGGTCTAAATACACTCTTTGCCATAAATCATTCCTTAAAAATTATACAACAAGTTCGTCTTCACCACTTCGGGCAATAACAATTTCACCACTATCTTCGAGGCGTCGGATAGAAGCAACAATTTTTTGCTGTGCATCTTCTACATCTTTTAAGCGAACTGGTCCCATAAATTCCATATCTTCTTTTAACATTGCAGCAGCACGCTTTGACATATTTTTGAAAACTTTGTCTTGTACTTCCACATCAACAGATTTAAGAGCCTTAGAAAGTTCTTGTGTATCAACTTCACGCAATACACGCTGAATAGCACGGTCGTCCAAAAGAACAATATCTTCGAAAACGAACATTCGTTTTTTGATTTCTTCTGCAAGTTCTGCATCGTCTTCTTCCAAAGATTCGATGATTGACTTTTCGGAAGAACGGTCAACAAGGTTAAGAATTTCAACGATACTTTCAACACCACCAGCAGCTGTGTAGTCTTCGCTTGAAAGAGTAGAAAGTTTTTTCTCAAGAACGCGTTCAACTTCTCGCAAAACATCAGGTGAAGTTCGGTCCATAGTTGCAATACGACGAGCAACATCACTTTGAATTTCTACAGGAAGATTTTGCAAAATTACAGATGCTTTTAAAGGTTCCAAATATGCCAAAATAAGAGCAATAGTTTGAGGATGCTCTTGCTGAATAAAGTTCAAAAGATGAGCAGGGTCAGTGCGACGAATAAAGTCGAAAGGTCTAACTTGCAATGAACTTGTAAGTCTGTTAATAATATCAATGGCTTTTTGACTTCCCAAAGATTTTTCCAAAAGTTCACGAGCATAATCAATACCACCAGAAGTGATAAAGTTTTGTGCTGTCATCATTTCTTGGAATTCTTCCAAAATTGCATCTTTGAAATCAGAATCAACTGTATCAAGACGAGCAATTTCAAAAGTAAGAGTTTCAATTTCATCTTCTCTAAGATGCTTAAAAATTTCGGCAGAAAGTTCAGAACCTAGTGATACCAAAAAAATTGCGGCTTTTTGTCTTCCGTTAAGATTTTTAAAGTCTTTAGGTTTCTTTAAACTTCCAGATGATGAAGATAAAGTATTACTTGAAGATTTTGTTTGTGACATTTTATTCCTCCATCAACCATGTTCTAATTAACATTGCAACATCTTCAGGATGATCTTTTGCCATAGAAATAGCATTTTCCAAAAGTTCTGCACGATGCCGTTCTTCAACAGACATTGTAACTTCCATACCAGCTTGCTCTGATTCCCAAAGCACCTTTTCGCGTTCCAGTTGCTGCTGTCTAAGATATTCTTCTTCTTTAAGTCTGCGTCGTCTTTCAAGTTCTCTACTGATAAATCTAAAGATGATAAATGCAACAAGAACAACAACTACACCAGTTAAAGCATAGAAAATAGTTTGTCTTGTCTGTTGAGCTTTTATGTATTTTTCATCTTCTTCTCTAAATTGAGCAGTTCTATCAAAACGAATATTGCGAACAGTAACTGAATCTCCTCTCAATTCATTAAAACCGATTGCATCTTGAACAAGACTTGTTGCTTGATTCAAATCTTCTGATGAAACAGGAGTATAAACACGCTCGATTGTACCGTTTGGCAACAAAACAACATTTCCAGATTCGTCATATTTATAATCCCATTCACCATCAATATTTACAGAAACTGTAACTCTATCGATTGTAGGACTTTTTTGTTCAGAAATATGTTTTGTATTGATAACATTATTTTGTTTATTGCCTCTTTCTTCCGAAGTTCCGTAGAGATTTGACATATCAGAATAAACAGGTGGATTTTGACCTTCAACACCAGCAGGACCTTCTGGATTCCAGCCAGTTCCAGTCCATTTTTTTTCTACAGTTTCTGAAGAAAGCGTAATTGATTCTACATATTTTGAGTCATCATAAGGAGTTTTTGGATCATCTTCTTTCAAAATAATAGGAGAATACTCTGTTGCTTCCACAACTTTTTGAGACATATCCATATCAATTTTTATATTTAAATCCCTAACTCTATCTGCTGAAAAAATTAATTGTAAAGCATTTAAAATTTTTGCTTGATATTGAGTTTCTAAGCTTTGAATGAGTTTTTGCTCTTTTGCAATAACATCAATTCGTTCAATATCTTTCATTCCTTCAAAATCATTTAAGATTACACCAGAAGCATCTGCGATTGTAACATTTTCTTCTTTCAATCCAGGAATTGCTTTTAAAAGAATTTTTTGAATACCTTGAATTTTCTTTTTATTTTCAGTTATATCACTACCTGGTTTTGGATAAATAATAACACTAGCAGTTACAGGTTCTTGGTCTTCTTGAAAAAGAGTTTTTTCTGGCATTGATAAAACTACATTTGCAACATCAACTTCATCAAGAGCTTCGATATGTTGTTTAATCTGATTTGTAATTGAACGCTGTAAGTTAACATTGCGCTCAAAATCTGTAGTTGTCCAGCGTTCTGTATCAAATAAATGCCATGGATCCACATTTCCAGGAACCAAATCTTCGCGAACAAGAATTGCACGCATTTTTCTTGCAGTTGCTTCATCTTTTACAGTAATAATTCCTGCGGCATTAACATTTGCATCTACATTCTCTTGAGCCAAACGATAAACAATATTATCGCGCTGTGCTTCATCTGTAACAGCAACATTAAAAAGAGGAACTTCTGTAGTTTTAGAAGATAAAGAAACAACTAGGACA
The DNA here is from genome assembly GCA_045645985.1 of Treponemataceae bacterium. Classification (GTDB taxonomy): domain Bacteria; phylum Spirochaetota; class Spirochaetia; order Treponematales; family Treponemataceae; genus RGIG9060. The sequence continues at coordinate 91,989 of JAZRJV010000052.1, read as the reverse complement.
AGTGCAACAATTACGGCTACAAATACCCCAATTAAAATAACTTTTTGAATTATTGACCATTTAGACCATAATTCTTTTATTTGTGAAAATAGCTTTTTAAGCCATTCGTTCATCCAAGCCTCCCATCAGGAAGAAAAACACTTCTCCCCATGAACGAATAATATCCATCCTATGATATTGTATCACATATTTTTATATATGAAAAGAGAAATTTTAACGGTTTATTTATATTTTTTTAATATAAACGAAAAATTTGATTTTGCAAAAAAAAGTTGCAGTAAAAATAATTTAAACTGCAACCTTTATCTAAAACTAAAATTATCTTGTTGTTGTAATTTCGTTCCAACCTTTGATAAGTCTATCAATTACAGATTGAGCCATGCTCAAAGAAAGATTTGCTTCTGCCATGGCGATTGTAACATCATGAACATCAACTGAATCTGGATCTGTAATCAACTTTTGTGAAACTTCAGTTGTGGCGTTCTGTTTTCCGTTTACATATTCCATAGCTGATAAAAGCATATTATCAAAAGTAGATTTTTCAGTTTTACCGCTTACAGAATTTTTATTTCCAGAAACATTGGCCATATCCCGTAAAGGACTTGAACCAATATGATTTATATCTGTTCTAAACATTTCAAAATTACTAATCATTTTAATCCCCCTAAAAAAAATCCCACCTAAACTTTATTGTATCACATTAACGGCCAATTTCAAGTGCTTTCAAGAACATTTCTTTTGAGCCTTGAATTACAGTTGAATTTGCTTCGTAAGAACGAGAAGCAGAAATCAAATCAACCATTTCGTTTACAACATTTACATTTGGATATTCAACATATCCTGCTCTTGGGCCAGAAAGAATTGCGTCTGGGTGAGTTGGGTCATAAACAAAACGACCTTCTGAAGTATCTTTTTTAATTTCAGAAACTCTAACTCCTCCACCTAATCCAGCGTCTTTTGATTCTGGAACAAAAGGATTTCTATATGATAAATCATCTTGAATTGCTTGAGCAATTACCATTTTTCTTTGAAATTTTCCGCCATCTTGAGTTCTTGTTGTAGAAGCGTTAGCGATGTTGTCAGAAATAACATCTGTGCGTAATCTATCCAAACTCATTCCAGTTGCAGCAATATTTATACTTGTAAAAAGTCCCATATTATTCTCCTATAAAATCATCAAATTATTTTAATACGGTTTTCATTTGTGAAAACTGAAATGATTGCATCTGTGTTAAAAGTTGATAATTCAACTGAATTTTCAAGATTTCCATAGCTTCTTGTTCAGCGTCAACATTATTTCCGTTTGCTTTTGCAGTTGTTGTATAATCTAAAACTCTGCGAGGTTCAACATCGCGATAATCACGAGGAGTTGCAGATTCGATATGTCGAGAATCAGTTGTGTTCATTCTAAAAGCATCTTTTGAATTTGCTTCTGATTCTAATGCGCGTTTTAATTCACTTTCAAAATTGACAGATGTTCTTTTAAAGTTTGGAACTTCTGCATTTGCTAAGTTGTTTGCTGTAACATTGTAGCGTAATGAACTAACATCCATTGCACGATGAAGCAAATCAACTGATCTTGTAAAACTATTCATATTTTCCCCCAAATCCACCCAAGATAAAAAAAATGGATGCACAAAAAATAAATTCTTGTACATCCATATTTTCGGAAAAATAAAAATTAAGTTTAGTATTTTTACAAAATTTTACAAAATATATTTTGACAAATCTTGATCTTGGAAAATTCCTGTAAGTTTTTCGTCAACATATTTACTGTCGATTGAAATAGTTTCTCCAGCATGTTCGTCTGCTTCAAAAGAAATATCTTCGAGTAAAGTTTCCATGATAGTATGAAGACGGCGAGCACCGATATTTTCGATTCGGTTATTTACATCAGCGGCAATAAAACTCATTCTGTCGATTGCATCTTCTGTAAATTCTAGTTTTACACCTTCAGTTTCAAGAAGATATGTATACTGTTTTGTTAAAGAATTTTTTGGTTCTCTTAAGATGCGTTTAAAATCTTCAGCATTTAGAGAATCAAGTTCAACACGCAAAGGGAAGCGTCCTTGAAGTTCAGGAATCAAATCACTTGGTTTTGAAACATTAAATGCTCCAGAAGCGATAAATAAAATGTGAGTTGTATCAATTACACCAAATTTTGTATTTACATTTGAGCCTTCTACGATTGGCAAAATATCTCGTTGCACACCTTCTCTAGAAACATCTTGACCTTTTGAATTTGAAGCACCAGAAGCAATTTTATCAATTTCATCAATAAAGATGATTCCCATTTGTTCTACTCGTTCTTTTGCTTCTTCCACAACTTTATCGTTATCAATCATTTTATCAAGTTCTTCTTCCATAAGAATTTTTCTTGCTTCAGCGATTGTAACTGATTTTTTCTTTGATTGAGGACCATTCATCATTGAAGAAAGATTTTGAATTGTTGTTTCGATGTCTTCTAAATTTCCACCAGTTAAAATTCCCATTGAAGGCATTTTATGACGGATAACAAGTTCAACTTCTCTATCTTCAAGTTTTCCTTCTTGAAGCATTGTTCTAAATTTTTCTCTTGTGGAATTTTCTGTTTCTGCAGGAGGCAAAGTTCCATCTTCGTTCATCACAGGAACTGTTTTTTTAGAACCAGGAAGCAATAAATCAAGCAAACCTTCTTCAACTTTTGATTTTGCATTTGCTTTTAGAGTTTCTTGCATTTCTTGTCGAACCATATTACAACCAACAGACATCAAATCACGAATCATTGATTCAACATCGCGACCAACATATCCAACTTCTGTGTATTTAGTAGCTTCAACTTTCAAAAAAGGAGCACCGCAAAGTTTTGCAAGTCTACGAGCAATTTCAGTTTTACCAACACCAGTTGGTCCAATCATCAAAATATTTTTTGGAGCAACTTCATCACGAACATCTTCTGGAAGTTTTAATCTTCGTGTACGATTTCTTAATGCGATTGCAACTGCTTTTTTTGCTTTTTTTTGTCCAACAATATAAGTATCAAGTTTTTCAACAATTTGCTTTGGAGTTAAATTTTCTAAACAAATATTTTCTTCTGCCATTTTATAATTCCTCTACAATAATATTTCCGTTTGTGTAAATACAGATATTTCCTGCAATTTTCAAACTTTTTTCTGCAATTTCTTTTGCTGATAAAGTTGAACTTTCCATGTATGCAAGTGCTGCAGCGTAAGCATAATTTCCGCCAGAACCGATAGCAAGAATATCACTTTCAGGTTCGATAACATCACCTGTTCCAGAAATCAATAAAATTTTGTCTGCGTTTGCAACTAAAAGCAATGCTTCTAAATTTCTTAACGCTTTATCAGTTCGCCAAATTTTTGCCAATTCAACTGCGGCTCGTGTAATATCTCCGTTGTATTCTTTTAACTTAGCTTCAAATTTATCAAAAAGATTAAAGGCATCAGCTGTAGCACCAGCAAATCCTGTAAGAACTTTTCCATCAAAAATTCGTCGAACTTTTCGGGCGTTTCCTTTCATTACTGTTTCGCCCATTGTAACTTGACCGTCGCCAGCCATTGCAACTTTACCATCTTTTTTTACTGCGATAACAGTTGTACTTCTAAACTTTGGTAAACTCATTTTATTTTTCCTTTTCAAAATTGAATTTTACAAATAAAAAAAATGTATTCATATATAAATATAAGAAAAAATCGTTATTTAGGCAAACACTTTCTGTTAATTTTCTTCATTATTTTCAGGAACTTCCCCATGTGGATGAGAAAGATTATAAGTTTCTATCAATTTTTTTTGAGTGATGTGAGTGTATCGTTGGGTTGTAGAAATTGATGAATGACCTAACATTTCTTGCACAACACGAATATCAGCTCCGTTTGAAAGCATTGTTGTTGCAAAAGTGTGACGAAAAGCGTGTGGCGAAACAGGTTTGTTCGTTCCTTCGAAAGATGAATATTTTGAAACGATAAAAGTAATTCCTCTAACCGAAAGTTTTGTTCCTTTTTGATTTACAAAAATAAAATCTTCATCTTGCAAATTTGGAAATCGGGCTTTTCTAGAAAGCAAATATTCTTTAAATGAAGTTTGAGCTTCTTTGCTAAAAAAAACTCTTCGCTGTTTTGAGCCTTTTCCTAAAACAATGGCTGAAGAATAATCTTTTGCCAAGTCTGAAAATTTTAATTGAGCAATTTCAGAAACACGGCATCCAGAAGAATAAAACATTTCAAATAAAGCCTTATCTCGTTCTTGCCAAAGCAGTTTTTTTTCTTCGGGAGTATCGCAAAGAGAATTAACTTCTTCTTCGGTCATATATCGAGGAATTCGTTTGGGAAGTTTTACAGTTTTTAATTCTAAAGCAGGATTTGATTTTATATAATCGTATCGTTTGCAGTAAGCAAAAAAAGTTCTAACAGAAGCAATAAATTGATTTATCGTAGCGGGAGACATTTTTTCTTTTGAAAGACAGCCAACACAAAATCGTAAATCTTGCAAAGAAATATTTTCTAATAGAATAGCATCATTTTGCACAGAATACTTTTGAGCCACATAATCATTTAAGTAAATTAAATTTTTTTTATATGACTCAATAGTATTGTCAGATAAATTCCTAATGGATTTTTGATAAACAAGAAAATCATCGATAGTTTCTGATAAATTCTTATTCGTCGCTATCACTTGCTAATTTCTCATCAGTTTCGGATTCTGCTGTGTGCAAATAATCACAATCAGGATTGATACAAGCCTTGTAATTTCCGTTTTTCTTGTCGTATTTTTCAACCAAGAACTGACCACAACTTGGACAATTTTGATTAACTGGCTTAAAGTGACTGATAAAATCACAATCAGGATAATTTGTACATCCGTAAAATTCTTTTCCTCTACCCTTTGTTTTTCGAGTAACGATTTCACCATCACAATCTGGGCGAGGACATTTTGCCAACGGAATTGAACGAGTATTATGACATTCTGGGAAACCTGAACAAGCCAAGAAGAAACCAAAACGACCGAGTTTTTTCATCATTGGTTTTCCGCAAAGTTCACAAACTTTATCTGTAGGTTCATCCAAAGTTCCTTTGTAACTTTCTAGACTTTGCATCAATTCATCAACATGCTCTTTGAATGGGAAGAAAAATTCTCCCATCATTTTTGGCCATTCAATTTCATTAACTTCAACTTTGTCAAGTTTGCTTTCTACATCAGCAGTAAATGAATCGCTAATAACATCTGGGAAAGATTCAACCAAAATATTGCAAATCATTCTTCCGAGAGTTGTTGGAACAAGTTGTTTATTGCTACGAGTTACATAATATCTATCAAGCAAAACAGTGATAATCGGAGCATAAGTTGATGGACGACCAATTCCCTTTTCTTCCAAAGTTTTAACGATAGAAGCGTCTGTGTAACGAGCAGGACCTTGTGTAAAGTGCTGTTCTGGATAGAATTTTTGAGAATTAAGTTTTTCGTCAATTTTAAGTGATGGAACATTTCCTGTAGTATTTTCTTTTGAAGAAAGAATTTTTACCACTTTGTAAAAACCTTTTTCGATAAGTTTACTTCCAGAAACTCTAAAAATCGCTTCCCCTGCTTTTATGTCAACGCTAGTTGTTTTTGTTTTTGCATTATTCATTTGGCTAGAAACAAAGCGTTCCCAAATAATTGAATAAAGTCGCAACTGATCGCGAGAAAGATAATCTTTTACATAATCTGGTGTGTAAGTTGTGTAAGTTGGACGAATTGCTTCGTGGGCGTCTTGTGCTTTTTTTCCAACTGAATATTCGATAGCTTCTGAAGGAAGTTCATCTGGATATTTTTCGCCAATCCATTTTCTAACATCATCTAAGGCAGTTTGCGAAATTCTAGTTGAGTCGGTACGCATATAAGTAATCAAACCCACACGATTTGAACCGATATTGATACCTTCGTAAAGTTGCTGTGCAATCTGCATTGTTTTTTTAGAAGTAAATCCAAGTCGGTTTGCAGCGGCTTGTTGCAACTTTGATGTTGTAAACGGAGCTTTTGGTCTAATTGTTTTTTCAGTTTCTTTAATTTCTGCAACAACACATTCAGAATTTTTAATTTCTTCGATAATGTCTTTTACTTGTTGCTCATTTTTGAGTTCAGGCTTTTTTCCTGCATATTGAACAAGTTGAGCAGTAAAAGTAGATTTTCCCTTTGCAAAATCAGCTTCTAAAGACCAATATTCTTCTGGAATAAAATCTTCTACTTCTTTTTCGCGTTCACAAATCAATCTTAAAGCAACAGACTGAACACGACCTGCTGAAAGTCCGTTTTTTACTTTTTTCCATAAAAGCGGTGAAAGATTATATCCAACAAGACGGTCTAAAACACGACGAGCTTTTTGTGCGTTTACTTTGCTTTCATCAATTTCTGAAGGATTTTTTACTGCTTCTGAAATTGCAACAGGTGTAATTTCGTTAAAAACAATTCGCTGAATTTCTGCCTTTGTTTTATCTTTAAAAGAATTATTTAAATGCCAAGCAATAGCTTCTCCTTCGCGGTCGTTATCACTTGCGAGAAGAACAACATCAGATTTTTTTGCGTCCTTTTGTAATTCCTTTAAAATCTTTGCTCTACCACGAACTGTGATGTACTCAGGCTGAAAGTTATTATCTACATCAATGGCCATTCTCGACTTTGGCAAATCGATAAGATGCCCCATAGAAGCCTTAACGGTAAAACCAGGACCAAGATATTTTTCGATAGTTTTTGCCTTTGCAGGAGACTCTACAATAACGAGTGTCTGTTTTGTCTTTTTTTCAGTTTTAGTTTTTTTTGTTTTTACCTGTGCCATAAAAAAATCCTCATATCTATATATGATAATATATATCACAAATTACTTTATAAATAAAGATGTCATCAAATCTTTTACTGAAGAAATGCAACTTGCTCCCTCATCAATATATTTTTGAACACATCGTTGTTTTTGCATCTTTTCTGAAATACCTTTTTGTTTTGCAATAATTTTGTATCGTTCTTGAGCATCCAAAGCAGATTGATGAAAAAACAATTCTCTATTTTGCTCGATGGCAAAATCTGCTGTAATCAAAGCCCCCGACTTTGCAGGTGATTCCATCACCACAACCGCTTCTGAAAGTCCAGAAATAATTCTATTTCGCGCAGGAAATCTCCATTTTAAAGGAATTTCCCCAGGTGAATATTCGCTAACAAGACATCCACCATTTTGAATAATCTGAACAGCCAAATTTTTGTTTACAGTAGGATAAATATTATCCAAACCGCAAGCAAGAACTGCAACTGTTTTTCCGTAAGAAATTGTCCCCTTGTGAGCCGCAGTATCAATCCCCATGGCCAATCCAGAAACAACAGTATAACCAGAAGCAACTAAATCCTTAGAAAACTCAAAAGCAGCTTTCATTCCAGACATAGACGGATTACGAGTTCCAACGATTGCCACAGAAGGTGTATTCAAAATAGAATTATTCCCTCGCGTAAACAAAGCGTAAGGAAAATCATACACTTGAGATAACATTACAGGATAATTTTTATCTTTGCAATGGATAAAATCAATATTGTATGATTGCATAAGAGCTAAATCCCTAAGAACAATTTTCTCAAAATTTTCTACAGGCCACTCTTTTGTATTGATAACCCTACCTACAACAAAAGATATATCATCTATAGAAAGTAACGCAAGGTTTGATACATTGTCAAGATTATTTTCAAGTTTTAGTTTATCTTCTGTTGATAAAAAGCCTAATCTTGCAATTCCAAGTTGCAAAAGTAGCTTTTTATTCTCCATAAGCCATTTCCAAAACTTGTTTTTTATTTGCCTCAGCAGCAGCTTTCTTTTCTGGCGAAGTTGAAAGGCTAATTATTTTATCGTAAAGTTCTACCGCTTTATCAAATTCATAATTTTGATAATAAGCATTTGCCAAGACCATCATTGCATCTGTGTTGCGAGTATCTATTGTTAAAAGTTTTTCTAGCAAAGGAATTGCTTTTTCACTTTCATTTAAATCAAACACATACAAAACAGCCAAACCATACATTGCTCTTGCATAAGTTGGTTCTAATTCTAAAGCTCGCAAATATGCACTTTCAGAAAGTTTTAGATAATTTTCTCTTTGGCTAAAATTTCCACTTCCATTGTAATCTAAACTAGATTTTGCCATATATCCAGCACAAACTCCAACCCAATAATACAGATTTTGGTTTGCAGGAAAATACTCAATCGCTTTTTGATAATATTTTAATGCTTCGCCATACATTCCATCGTCTAAATAGCGAGAAGCTAAAATTTTATACCAAACTCCAGTCTGAGCAGCAGCCGAAGTTACATCTTCAACGCGATGTTCATATTTTTGAATTGCATCTTTTAATTCTTCTTTTGTAGTAGGATTTGAAACGCCTTCTTCAAGCGCTTGCATGCGTTTAATTTGTTTTGGATTTACACCACATCCACAAAAAAAAGAAATCACAAAAAAACACAAGATAAAAACGAAAATTGATTTATTAAAAAATTTCATTTAAAATTTTCCTCCAAGTAAAAACAAATAAATAATTTTATCAAAAGATATCCCACTAATAAAATCATTTTAAGAGTTTATACATATATTATATATTCAAAATTGAAAAATTTGCTACTTTGTAAGAAAAAAAATTATTTTTTTTAACTTTTTTCACTTTCTCTTTTCGGAAAAAATTCCTCGTGATAATCTTTTAAATCATCTGCATCGATATGTGTGTAAATTTGAGTTGTTGCTAAATCTGAATGTCCTAAAAGTTCTTGCACAGAACGCAAATCTGCCCCACCAGAAAGCATATGTGTTGCAAAAGAGTGTCGCAAAGTGTGAACTTTCGAATTTACCCCAGACAAAACTTCTAACTCTTGAAATCGTTTCCAAATTCCTTTTCGTGAAAAAGGCTTTCCTTGATAATTTACATAAATCGTAGGAACACTTTTTGAGCCAACAAATTTTGGTCTAACTTCTAGCCATTTTTTGAGCCAAAATTCCGCCTCGCTTCCAAAAGGAACTAATCGTTCTTTGTTTCCCTTTCCTGTAACCCAAATAATTCGCTCTTTTAAGTGAAGATTTTGCAATAATAAATTTGAAACTTCGCTAATTCGTAAACCACAAGAATAAATAAGTTCAAATAAAGACCTATCACGAATGCCTAAATCCGTAGAAACATCGATACAATTTAAAAGCGCATCAACTTGCTCAACAGAAAGAACTTTTGGCAAAGATTTACTTGCTTTAGGGCGCTCTAACTGAAGAGGAAAATTTTCACTCCAAATTTGATTTCGGACAAGAAAAGTTCCTAAAGAACGCAACGCAGAAATATCTTTTGCTACAGTTAAAGAATCCATACCTTGAGTTTGACGCCAAACAAGATATTTTATCAAAATTTGAAGTTCAACTGAGGAAATTTCTATATTTTCAGAATTTAGCCAATTAAAAAAAATCTCAACCGCAAAACAATAAGTTTGAGCAGTTGAGATTGATTTTCCGTCTATCGAAACTAAATCATCATAAAAAGATGATAAAATACTATTCATTAGTTATTTTTATCGTCAGAAGTATTATTATTCATATTTCGAAAATATGTTGGAATATTTATATCATTACTTCTATTTGATAAGTAACTACCAGATTGATTCATCTTTGTCCAATCATTATGAGAAACTAAATTTCCACCATCTTTAGAACTTTGTTGAACAGATGTCTTTTGAACAGGAGGCACATTTGCTAAAGGATCTGAAGATGTTTTCTCTTTTAATGCATAAAAAGGATCATCTGCCTTACCTTCTGAAGAGTTAGCCTCTGGAAATCCAGTTGCAATAACAGTTACAGAAACATATCCTTCCATGCTAGGCTCGATGATTTGTCCATAAATCAACAATACATCAGGATCTGCTGTATCACGAATGATATTTACAATTTCTTCTGTTTCAATCAAAGAAAAATCTTCGCCACATTGAATGTTAACAAGAATATTTTTGGCACCATCAATGTGAGAATCTTGTAATAAAGGATTTGTTATAGCAGCAGTTGCAGCATCTACAGCACGATTTTCACCTGAGCCAACTCCCACACCGAGAATTGCATCACCTTTGCCTTCCATAGTTGTTTTTACATCAGCAAAATCGATATTAACTTCGCCCGGATGAGTAATCAAATCAGAAATTCCTTGCACACCTTGTCGTAAAATATCATCTGCTTTTTTAAAAGCTTCGCGAATAGGTGCTTTTTTATCCATAATGCTTAGAAGATGTTGGTTTGGAATAACAATCAATGTGTCAACTTCTTTATGTAACTTACGAATACCCTCTTCAGCAAGTTGCATTTTTACTTTTCCTTCAAAATTAAAAGGTTTTGTAACAACACCAACTGTCAAAGCGCCTTGCTCTCTAGCAATTTTTGCGATAATAGGAGCAGCACCAGTTCCTGTTCCACCACCCATTCCGGCAGTAACAAAAACCATATCAGCACCTTTCAAAACATTTGCAATAGCTTCTGTATCTTCAATAGCAGCTTGTTCACCAACTTCAGGTTTACCACCTGCACCTAATCCATTAGTAAGTTTAGAGCCAATAACGATTTTCTTTTCAGCAACGGATTTATTTAACGCTTGTTTATCAGTATTTGCAACGATAAATTCAACATGTTGTAAACCAGCTTCTATCATTCTATTTACAGCATTTGATCCACCACCACCAGCACCAATTACCTTAATAACAGTTGGGCTAATTGGTCTATCGTCCATAATTGAATAATCTAACATTTTTTTCCTCCCACCCAGAAAAAAAATAAAAATATTTTAATAATGTAATAGTTTACATTATACAACTATAAATTCTAATTTCAAGATAAATCATAATAAAAAAATGTAAATTAAAACATTTCTTTAAAAAATTTAGCAACCTTATCCCAAAATGATTTTTTTCCATTAGGATAATCTTTACTTCCTCGTTTTGAGCCACCTTGAGCTAAAACTTCAGAATTTGCAACAACAAGACCAACTGCAGTTACATAATCAGGAGAACGATATTTATCATCCAAACCTGAAAGTTTTCCTGGCATACCGATTCTTACACTTTGAGTTCCAAAAACTTCTGATGCAAGTTCGATTACACCACTCATTTTTGCACCGCCACCAACAAGAACAACATTTCCAGAAAGACGCTTATCACCAATGCTTGAAAAAACCTTTTCTTTTATCATTTCAAAAATTTCACCAACACGAGGTTGAATAATCTGACAAATTTCTGAACGAGGAATTGATTCTGCGCGACCATTTCTCTGAATTAAAACTTCTTCATTTTCTTGTACCAAAGCAGCCCAACAACATCCGTTTGAAACTTTTATTGTTTCAGCAGTTTCAGTTGAAATTCCCCTAACGATGGCAATATCATTTGTAACTAAACCACCACCAATTGGAATTGATGCTGTGCAAATCGGAGCGCCGCCAGCTACAACAATTACATCTGTAGAACCGCCACCCATATCAATAAGGATAGAACCTAAATCTTTTTCTTCTTCGGTTAAGACTGATTGAACAGATGCCAATGTTTTTAGCATAATTCCATCAACAGTATATCCTGCTCTACTTGCACAAGTAAAAATATTTTGCATAGTAGTTGTAGTTGCTGTAATTATATGTACATCAACATAAAGACGAGTTCCAATCATATTTGTAGGATCTTTTGTTTTTTGAACACAATCCACGGAATGTTCTACTGTATAAATCTGAGGAACAACATGTAAAACTTTTCTATCGAGAGGAACTGCTACATTACTAGCACATTCAATAACGCGATTTATATCGTTGCGGCCAATTTCTCTAGACTTATTAGCAACTGAAACCTGTCCTTTTGAATTTAGGCTTTCAACTTGTGTACTTCCAATTCCAACATAACAAGAATGAACTTCACAACCACCCATTAATTCAGCAGCTTCAATAGCACTTGTAACAGCACTCATTGTATTTTCAATATTTACAATAACGCCTCTACTCAAACCAGTAGATGGAGCATTTCCAACTCCAATAATTTGAAGACGACCATTTTCATCGTAAGAACCAATAACAACTCTTACATTACAAGTTCCAATATCTAATCCTACAACAATATCACTCATAAAAGTCCCCCTTTTTATCTAAAAGAAATTGAACCATATCTTAAATCTATAACAGATGTATCACGATTCATAGAATTAAAAACATCTATCAAAACCATCATATACTGAAGTGATTCTATATTCAATGTCCTATCAGTAATAACTTTAGTTCTTGAATGCACAGGATACAATTCTAATTCGTAACTACCATAATCCTTTGGTAATACTTTTATTTCTGACAAAACTGAAAAATATTCAGGATTGCTTGCTTGAATTTCTGAAATTTGTTCCATCAAAGGACGCAATTTTCCATTTAATCTCATACCTTCTACAATAGTATCAAAAGTAAAACCTGTAACTAAAGGAACTGAATTTTTTGGCATTCCTCTATCAACAGCAAATATTACACCATTTTTATCAATTTGAACAGGCACTGTTTTTCCATTAACATTTGCTAAAGTTACAACAGCAGCTTTTCGTTCAACAATTTTTACCAAAACTTGATCAGGAAAATGTTTTTCAATTACAACATTTTCAATTACTGCATTTCCTGCAAGTTTAGATGCAGCCTTTGCAGAATCAAACTGAATCCAAGTTAATTTTGGAGTTATTTCTAAGTAATTACTAATTTGTTGAGCTGAAAAAGTTTCCAAGCCAGAATAAGTTACTTTTACAGGAGCGAGACATGGCATCAAAACTGTGTATATCAAAATTTCAGCTAGAATCAACAATCCCAAGATAATAAATAAAACCTTTAAAAGATTTACTTTATTAACTTTTTTTTCTGTTTTTTCTACTTTCCCTTGATTACTCATAGAATAAAAAGTATCGGAAAATGCAACTCCATTATTCATCGTACAACTCCAAATTGTTATTATCAAACTTAGAAATATTTATTACAACGCCACACATCAAAAGCGTAATAATCAAAGAAGAACCACCTGAGGAAAAAAATGGCAAAGGAATTCCTGTTGCAGGTAAAGCACCACAAACAACACCACAATTAAGAAGTGTTTGAAGAACAATAGAAGTTACAATTCCAAAAGCTGTATAACTTCTAAATTTATCTTCACAACGGAATGCAATTTTATAACCACGCCATGCAAAATAAAAAATTAAGGCAAAAAATAAAATTACACCTATAAATCCCATCGCTTCTGACCAACCTGCAAAAATAAAGTCTGCCTGAACTTCTGGAATCCCAGTAACTCTCTTTAAGCCACTTCCCAAACCTTCGCCCCAAAATCCACCAGAAGAAATTGCTCGTCTAGAAGCATTTATCTGATAATTTACTCCATGTGAATATTGCTCAGGATTAAAAAAAGCTATCAATCTTTTAACACGATAAGATTCTGTAAAAATAAACAAAATCACAATCGGAAGAGAAAAAACACAAAATCCTAAAAACCAACCCAATTTAATACCAGCAACAAAAAACATCAATAAACCAACAATCATGATAAAAAATGCAGTTGAAAAATCATCTTGTAAAAAAACAATCAATACTGTAAAAAACAAACCAACTACAGCTTGTCCAATATTGAAACCTGATTCTTTTAGAATATTATGTTTTTTATCAAAAAAATTTGCCAAAAATAAAATAATTGTAAGTTTTGCAATTTCTGATGGCTGAAAAGTTCCTAACAAAGGCAATTTTATCCAGCGTCTTGCACCATTTCTTTCAACACCGATAAAAGGCAAGAAAGTCATAAAACATAAAATTATTGTAGAAATAAAAATTATTGGTAAAATTTTTCGTACAAAATTTAAGTTAATAATCGAAGCAATCCCAAGTAATAAAAGCCCAATTCCAGAACTAATTAGTTGTCGCTTTACAAAATAAAAAGAATCATCAAAAACTCTTGTAGCATAACTTGTTGATGAAGCATATAAAGTGATTAAACCTAAACCTAATAGAAGAATAACAGATACAACAAATCCAGTATCAACACCTTGAGAACTATATGATTTTTCTGCAAAAATTATTCTTCTTTCCATAAGATTAAAACGCTTCCACAATTCGTTCTAGTTTCATTCCTCTAGAACCTTTTAATAAAACAATATCATCTTTGCTACAAAAATCTTTTAATTTTTTTGCAACAAAATCCACAGCATTTTCATCACTTGTTGAAATTGCATCAATTTTTTTTGAAGTAACAAATGATTTTGCTTTACTCATTTCTTCACCAAAGAAAATCACATAATCGGCACTAGATTTTTCTACAATCTCTGCAATTTCTCTGTGAGCTTTTTCTGATTCATCACCTAATTCAAGCATATCAGCAAGAACAAAAACTTTTTTTCCAGCACATTCAACTTCAGAACAAAATTCCACAGAAGCCTTCATTGAATCTGGGTTTGCGTTATAACAATCTAAAACAAAGGTAAAATCTTTTTTTACAATTTGATTTCTACCAAAAATTGTTTTTACAGTTTCTAAACCAGTTTTAATTTCTTCTGAAGAAAGTCCTAAATCTTCGGCTAAAGCGATTACACTTAAAGCATTTTTCAAATTGTATTTTCCACACAAAGAAAAATTGATATTTTCGCCTTTGTATTTTAAAGAAGTTCCTTCTAAACCTAAAAATTTAACATCACTAATAATATCTTGTGAAACTTTTTTGATATTTCCTTTTGATTCAGCAAGAAAATCAGCAAAATCATCATCACTTGGAATATAACCAAATGCTTTTGAATTAAAAAATTTGAAAATTTGCTTTTTTTCTTCTGCAATAGCTTGTCTTGTTCCTAAAATTCCAATATGAGCAGTTCCAACATTTGTGATAATTCCATATTGAGGATATAAAACAGAAGCTAACTCTGCAATTTCACCTTTTCGGTTCATTCCCATTTCAAAAATTCCAACTTGGTGATTTTGTCGAATTTTAAAAACAGATAAAGGAAGTCCTGTTTCTGAATTTAAATTTCCTTCGTTGTAAACCACAGAAAATTTTTGAGAAAGCACATTTACGGCAATTTCTTTTGTAGTTGTTTTTCCACTTGAACCTGTAATTCCAATTCTAATAAGTGAAGGAAATTTTAAAACATAACTAGCGGCTAATCTTTGCAAAGCATACATTGTATGACCAACAGAAATTACAGCAACGCCAGCTTTGATAAAATCTCTAATTTGTTGATTGTGAAAATCTGCGTAATAATCTGTTACAAAAATAACAGAAGCACCATTTTCTATGGCTTGAGGAATATAATCGTGTCCATCTTGATTATTTACTAAAGGAAAGAAAATAAAATTTTTTTCAACTTTTCTACTATCACAAGCAACTCCAGAAAAGCAAAATTCTTCTTCCATTGTTTTTGAAAGAAGTTTTCCGTCTACGGCTTTTAAAACTTCGCTGAGAGTCATTAAACTTTGTTCGTTTTGAGGTGCCCCACCTTGCACATCAATCATATTTCTATTTCCCCTTTATAGAAACTCTAACTATTTCGTCGCTGGTTGCTTTTCGCATTCCCAACTCTTCAACGGCTATTTTTTCAATTCGCTCGGAACTGGATAAAACACTTATATCAGTTACCAAAGCTTTGTTGCTTTCTATCAAATCCTTCTGAACTTGATCTAACTCAGCAACTTCTTTTTCAATATTCATGTACTGTTGAGATTGAACCATTCCAATCACAAAAAAACATGGAATTGAAAGTGCTAAAAGATAAATACATAATTTTTTTCCAAAATCATTATTTTTCTTTTTCATACATCCTTCCTATGTTTTCTAAGTTACCGTAACTTACGAATAACTCTTAGTTTTGCACTTCTAGAAGGTGAATTTTCTTTCACTTCTTCTTCAGTTGGTCCAATAGGCTTTCTTGTTAAAAGTTCAACTTTTGGACTACCTCCACAAGTACATATCGGTTGTTCTGGCGGACAAGAACAGACTTTTGCCCAATTTCTAAAAGTGTTTTTTACAATTCTATCCTCTAAAGAATGAAATGTAATTACACCCATTTTTCCGCCAACTTGTAAAACATTAAATGCAGAATGCAAAGCTTCTGGAAGTCTGTTAAGCTCTGCATTTACTGCAATTCTTAATGCCTGAAAGGTTTTTGTAGCAGGATGAATCCCACCATGCCTATATGGCGCTGGCACGCAATCATAAATAATTTGTGCCAAAGCTTTTGAATTTGTGATAGGTGCAAGTTGTCGATTTTCAACAATGGCACGAGCAATTCTTCTGCTATATCTTTCATCACTATAATTGAAGATAAGATTAGCAAGTTCTTCTTCACGCATTGTGTTTACAATATCGCTTGCAGATTTTCCTTCACTATCATTCAAACGCATATCAAGTGGTTCATCGTAACGAAAGGAAAATCCCCTACCTGACCTTTCGTAATGAAACACTGATATTCCAAGGTCAAACAAAATTAAGTTTGGCTTTGGTAAATTATCTGGATAATTTGCATAAAAATCGTTGAACCAGCCCAAGTGAAAATTCATCCGTTCACCAAAACAACTAAGTCGTTCCTTAGCACGAGCCTGAATATTCTGGTCTGCGTCCAAGCCGATTATTCGCAAATTTTTATAACGATTTAAAAAAGCAAAAGAATGTCCCCCTTCTCCCAAGGTAGAATCAACCATAAAGGCATTATCAGCAAAACTCTCATTTTCCGGAGATAACCATTCTAGAGTCTCATTCAATAATACTGATGTATGGATGATTTCCATTCTTTATAACATTCCTTTAAAAACAAATATTTCCAAGTTCTTCAGTTGCTTCCCTAAAAGAACTATCTGTTTGTTCCAAATATTCATTGTATTTTGTTGCATCCCAAAGTTCTATGTATTTATTGATTCCCAAAAAAACACAATCTTTCAAAAGAGATGCATACTCTCTCAAACTCTGTGGAACACAAATTCGACCAGTTTTATCAAATTCAACTGGCTGAGCAGGAGCAATTAAACGACGCAAAACAAGACGAGAATTAGGATTAAACGGAGATGCTGACTCTAACAGTTTAGAAGAAAAATCCTTCCATTCATTCATCGTAAATAACCACAAACACCCATCAGGTGACTGAGTTATCATAAGAGAATTATCTGTTATTTCGGCACGCATACGAGACGGAAAAGGAATTCTTCCTTTTTCATCCATCTTGTTACGATACTCACCAGTTAGCAATTCCATACCACTAAATTCCACAGTTTGCCACTTTCTCCCACATACTTACTATTTTATACGATAAAAAACTAAAGTCAATTATCAAAAAGAAAAAAATTAGAGATTTTTGATAAGTTGTTTACTTTTTGCCATAACGCTTGTATAGTTAAAGAAGGATGATAAATACATACAACGAAACCAAATTACACAAAGAAATAAAAGAGATTTTTGCTCATAAATTTAACGGAAAAACAGAAATAGAAGTTAAAAATTACATTTGCGATATAGTTTGCCATGATGAAAATTCAACGATTATAGAAATTCAAACAGCAAATTTATCAAAATTGAAATCAAAAATCGAAGCTTTAACAAGAAATCACAAAGTAAAACTTGTGTACCCTCTTGCAACTACAACATATTTACAAAGACAAGATGAAAATGGAAAAATTTTATCAAAAAGAAAAAGCCCAAAAAAGAAAAATATTTATTCGATTTTTGGAGAACTTTTTTCGTTATACCAATTTTTTGATAATCCCAATTTTTCATTGATTGTTGTTCCGATTGAACAATGTATAATAAAAACAGTTTTCCCAGAACCTGTACAAACTCCAAACAAAAAACGACGATTCAAAAAAGATTGGTTAATTACAGATAAAATATTATTAGATTATAAAGATGAAATAATTTTTAATTCAAAAAATGATTTTCAAAATCTTTTACCTAAAGAAATTCCAGAAGTTTTTTCAAGCAAAGATTTAAAAAATACAGAAGTAAAAAATGAAGCAAACAAAATGATTTGGGTTTTAAAAAAAGCAAAAATAATAGAACAATGCGACAAAAAAGGAAATTTAATTTTGTATAAAAAAAAACCTCTCGGAATAACTTAGCATTCCAAGAGGCTTTTTCAAGGATAAAGTGTTTTAACTCTTACCAGTTATCATCCATATCATCTTCATCACGATTTTGCATTGCATAAAGGTCTGTTATTGCACGCATATCATCAAAATAAACATAATATGTACCTTTTGCTAACATTGGTTCACAATCAATTCTAAATCCAATGATTTTAACACCAGGTTTATCACCATGATAAGCACTTGTCTGAACAATACCATGAACTCCATCTGGTGATGGTGGAATTGCAACTGTTAGTTTTTTCCATCCTGTAAAATCAAGACTTCCAACATACAATTCAAAGTTTGAACCAAAATAATCTTGCAAAAGAAGAGTAATTTTGTGAGGTTGATTTCTTCCTACAGCCCAGAAAGAAACTGTTTTTGTAATACCTTCAATAGCAAGAGGTCTTGCTGATGTAATAAAGAAAGAGTTTACACCACGTCTAAAAAATTCTACTTTTACACCAAGTACTTTTTCATCAGTTAATTGTTGATTTCCGGCATCTTCGATAGGTTCTTTTGCTGCTGGAGCTCCATCAAAAAGACGAGCAGAAATAATTCCACAGTCTGGAGAAATTTTTGCTTTCCAAGCACCTTCTCTTTCAAACATATCTACAGAAACTTCTTTCAAAGCTTGTCTTGCAGAATCTGCACCAATAATAGTAGGGTCAGGATCTGCTAAACTTGAAATACCTTGTGCAAAAGCACATGTAATTACAAAAAGCACTAGAAGAATAGATAATAATTTCTTCATTATTCGCCTCCGTTTACAGCATCAAAATCAATATCTCTTAAATCAAATCCATCATAGATATTATCAAGAGTATGTGTTGTATATTTAAACTGATCAAAATAAACTGCAAAGTCATCTACATATTCAGCAGGATCAGTTCTTACTCTAAAACCTACAAATGTAAGATTTTTTGGTCCTGAACGCAATCTAGATTGTTGAATCATGTGTTTTGGAATATTGATAACCAAGTTTTTCCAACCATTGAAGTTCAAAGTACCAGCTTTCATTGTGTGAACACGACCATCAGCATCTCTAAGCATAACTTCGAGAGTGTAAAGATAATTTGCACCCCATGCCCAGAAATCCAATTGTGTTACTAGACCTTGAAGAGGAATTTCATAACTTGTCAATTCTCCATCATCACCTGTTGTTGCAGGATAAATCTCAAACCAGTTATCACCTTTTCTGTCAAAAGCAACATTTACACCAAAAACCATAGCTTCTGGATCATCTGCTGTTCTAAGAGGTCTTAATGAGTTAGGAATTCCAGGAACATATCCTGATTTAGGGAATCCTTCTGCAATAAACCTACTTGAGTGAACTGACCATTTCCATTCATGAGCATCAGCACTATCAAAGTCATCAATTATAATTGTCTCAACACTTTTTGTACTTGGCTGTGCAATTAATGGCAAACAGAAAAGCATAAAAAGAACTAAAGACATACAGACTAAAACGCCTCGTTTCATCAATTTACTCCTTGAAACTTTCGTTATAAAAATGAAAACACATACTGTGTCTCACATAACTACATCTTAAAATAAAAATATAGTTACACTATATATCGGTTAAATTATATTTGTTCAGTATAGTTTTGTCAAACTCTTTTACAAAATTTTAGTTATTTCTATTGATTATTTTTATATTAGGGCATAAAATTAAATAACAAATATCTATTTAATTTAAAGTTTGCGTCGCAGACTTTTGTATTATGGTTGTTTCACTCTTTATCATGAAACAACATTTAGGAGTAAATATGACAAGTTACAAAGAACTTGGCCTTGTAAACACAAAAGAAATGTTTGAAAAGGCAATCAAAGGTGGATACGCAATTCCAGCTTACAACTTTAACAACATGGAACAAATGCAAGCAATCATTCAAGCTTGTGTTGAAACAAAATCACCTGTAATTTTACAGGTTTCTTCTGGTGCAAGAAAATATGCAAACCAAACTCTTCTTCGCTACATGGCACAAGGTGCTGTTGAATACGCAAAAGAACTTGGTTGCGAAAAACCACAAATCGTTCTTCACTTAGACCATGGTGATTCATTCGAACTTTGTAAATCATGTATCGACATGGGATTCTCATCAGTTATGATTGACGGTTCAGGACTTCCATACGATGAAAATGTAGCATTAACAAAAAAAGTTTGTGACTACGCACACTCACAAGAAAACTATGTAACAGTAGAAGGAGAACTCGGAGTTCTCGCTGGTGTTGAAGATGAAGTTTCACACGAAGAATCACACTACACAAAACCAGAAGAAGTTAAAGACTTCGTTTCAAAAACAGGTGTAGACTCACTTGCTATTTCTATCGGAACATCACACGGAAGATGTAAATTCAAACCAGAACAATGTACAAAAAATGCTGACGGTGTTTTAGTTCCACCTCCACTAGCATTTGATGTTCTTGAAGAAATCGAAAAAGAACTTCCAGGATTCCCTATCGTTCTTCACGGATCTTCATCAGTTCCAGTTGAATATGTAAAAGAAATCGAACAATACGGCGGAAAACTTGCTGACTCAGTTGGTATCCCAGAAGAACAACTTAGAAAAGCTGCAAAATCTGCTGTTTGCAAAATCAACATTGACTCAGACGGTCGTTTGGCAATGACAGCTGCAATCCGCAAAGTATTTGCAACAAATCCAAGCGAATTTGACCCAAGAAAATATCTTGGCCCAGCTCGTGACGAACTCAAAAAACTTTATATGCACAAAAACATTGAAGTTTTAGGTTCAGCAAACCACTTAGACTAAGAAAATTAAACTGATTTTTCATTTACTGATAAATCAGTTTAAAACAAAAAAGCCTAAATTGTGAAAATCACTTCGCAATCTAGGCTTTTTCTTTTTTAAACAAAATTTATGTTTTTATAAAAAATTTACAAACTAAACAATTTCTTCAGAATTTGATTTTGCAACAAAAATAAAGAAGAAAAGAACAGAAACTAAATAAGTCAAAATCATCAATGGAATTTTTACGATTGCAAGAATTTTTAAGAAATTCAAAGTTTCAAGACTTGCAGGAACTACTGAAATTAAAAGCATCAAAAAAATGTATAAAATTTTATATCCTACAGGTGAATGAGTTTTAACCGCTTTTGCAAAAAGAAAAATCAAAACCCAAATAGAAAAAATCATTGAAAAGAAAATTGTAGGTTTTACAAACAACAAAAACATATCTGTTACTTCATATTTTAGCAAACAATTATATGGCATAAAAATTGAATAAAAACCTAAAAAGAAAGGTAACAAAGTTAAAACTTTATGATAGAAACTTTTTCTTGAAGCAATACTAACAAGCAAAAATCCCAAAGCAAATGGAATAAAAAAATCAAACAAGTAAAAATATCCTAAATTCCAAAGAAAATTATCAGGAACTTGTTTATAACTTGAAGTAAAAATCAAATCGATAAAACAATATAAAAAAGACACTAAGATTGCTAACAAAAATGATTTTAATGAATTATCATAAAAAAACTTAATTTGTGCAGATTTTAAGCTTTTTAACAAAAAAAACATAATCGGAAAAAATACAACTAAAAAAATGTTCATAAAATCTCCTATAGGAAGTAACTTTTCATAAAATAGCACGAAAAATAAGACTATACAAGTGCCTTTTGCATGTTTTTTTTATTGAAGACTAGACATTATTACTTGTTTTCTGATATTATTAAGAATACGCTTTATTGATAAAGGTCTCTATATCCTTTTAAGGAGAGGATAGAAGAAAACGAGGAGGATAGTTGGCGGAAGTTAAAGGGTTACGGATAAACGAACAAATCCGTGTACGAGAAGTCAGACTTATAGATGAAAACAACGAACAAAAAGGTATCGTTCCCACTATAGAAGCTCTCAAAATGGCAAAAGAGAGAGATTTTGACTTGGTTGAAGTTGCACCAAATGCAAACCCGCCGGTATGTAAAATTCTTGACTATGGCAAGTATAGATTTGAACAAGAAAAAAAACTTAGAGATTCAAAGAAAAATCAAAAAGTTTTTGAATTAAAAGAAATCCGAATGCAACCAAAAATTGCTTCTGGGGATCTTGATTTCAAATCTAAACATATCAAAGAATTCCTCGATAAAGGAAACAAAGTAAAAGTAACTGTTCGATTTAGAGGACGAGAATTGGCTCACACAGAAATTGGTGTTGATGTCCTTAATGAAGTGCTTAAACGTCTAGAAGGTGAATATGTTATGGATAAAGCTCCTGCTATGGAAGGAAGATTTATGTCTATGACATTAAGCCCAAAGACGAAAAAATAAAGAGGTATGCAGTATGCCAAAAATGAAAACAAAAAAAGCTGCCGCAAAACGAATGTCTTTGACAGGTAGCGGAAAAGTTAAGTACAAGAAGATGAATCTTCGACATATCTTAACTAAAAAAGCTGCAAAGCGAAAGAGACAGTTAAGAAGCTCAGGTATCTTGAGTGATGCTGACTCAGCAAAAGTACGCAAACAGCTTTTACCATACGGCTAGAATTAAATTACTAATAGCCGTAAAGGCTAAGATTTATCTAACTAGTCGTATTGGCTAAGAACTTTCACTTAGCCACACTTTTGATTGCGATATATTCGCAAAATTAAACTATTCCACGGTGGAGTCATTAAGAACACTTGCCGGGAACAAGGAGAAATGAATGTCAAGAGCTATTGACGGAACAAAACGGTTGAACCGCCGAAAGAAGATTCTTAAATTAGCAAAAGGGTTCCGCGGAAGAAGAGGTACAAACTTCAAAGCCGCTAAAGATGCCGTAACACAGGCATTGTCAGACGCATATGTAGGACGAAGAGACAAAAAAGGCGATATGCGCTCTGTATGGATTGCACGATTAAATGCAGCCGTTCGTGAACAAGGTTTATCATATTCACGTTTTATTGATGGCTTGAACAAAGCTGGTGTTGTTATCAACAGAAAAGCACTTTCAAATATGGCTATCGAAGATCCTGAAGCATTCAAAGCAGTAGTTGAAACTGCAAAAAAAGCTATTGGAGCATAAATCATGATTACACTCGATCAAGTTCAGTTGTTGGAAAAAAAAGTAGAAATCATAGTTTCTAAAATGAATAATCTTCAAAGACAGAATTATGCTTTGCAAGAAAAAAATAGAGAATTGATTGAAAAAAATTCTTTATTGATGCAAAAAATTTCTTCTTTCGAAGCCGACCAGAACCGAATCGAGCAAGGAATCTTGAATGCACTTGACCGACTTAACAATATGGAAAATTCTGTATTTAATGTCGGTACAAGTGCAACTAACAATCAAGAACAACAAAGTTCAATTCCACAAGAGAATACACAACAAGAAACTGTTTCTTCACAAGGATATTCACAGCAAGAAACAGAATCAACTCAAGAAAATACAAGTTCTCACTACACACAAGAATCTAGTTTAACAGATTTTTCTAATATCCCAGAATCAGAAGAAAGTTATACAGAAACACACGAAGATAACTTTGTTCAAGAATCTCCTAGTTTAGATTTTTCTGATGAAAATATAAACGAAACAGATAATTCCAACAAATCAAACGAAGAATCTTTGAGTTTTGGTTTAGAATTAGATTTTGATTCTAATGTTGAGCAAGAAGATAGTTCTAAAATGGGAATTTTTTAATGGCCACACTTCAAATTGATACACTTGGAACTTCTTTTGTAATGCAAGCTAATGAAGATGAAGAATATCTTAACAAGTTGATGGATTACTACAAAAAAGTTGTAAATCAAGTTGAATTTGATTCAAAATTAAAAGATCCACTAAAAACAGCTATAATTGCAGGAATTTTAATTTGTGATGAACTTTGTAAAACAAAACAAAAACTTCAGTACACAAATCAAACTGTAAACAAAGACGATTTAGAAGAAGCAGAAAAAATTGCACTAAGAATGATTGAAAATCTTAAAAAGGTTACTGAGTGACAGACTTTTCAATTTGGGTCGATGCAGATTCATGCCCTACTCCCGTTAGAGATATTATTATTAGATTTTGCAAAAGACTAAATCTAGAATTAATTTATGTAGCAAATCACACAATTCCCATGCCAAAATCAGATTTATTCAAAATGATAGTTTGCGATGCTACCCCAGATGCAGCTGATAATTATGTTGTTGAAAATGCAAGAAAAAATGACATTGTGGTTACAAGGGATATTCCTATGGCATCAAGATTATTAGAAAAAGAAATAACAACTATCAATGACAGAGGTCTATTATTTACAACTGAAAACATAAAAGAAAAACTTTCGTTAAGAAACTTCAACAAAGAACTTTACGAGAATGGAATCATAAGCGAAAAAATGTCGACTTTTAGCAAAAAAGATGTGAATAACTTTGCAAACTGTTTTGACAGAGAAATTCAAAAAAAATTAAGACTCTTCATCAGGTAATGATTTTTGGATTTCTTTAATTGTCGGATATACTTCAAAAAATACATCTATAATTTCAGGGTCAAATTGTGTACCTGATTGTTTTTTTAGTTCGTTAAGTACATCTTCTTCGTTCCAAGCATCTTTATAACATCTTCTATGAGACAAGGCATCAAAAACATCAGCAACTGCAACAATTCTTGCTGCAAGAGGAATTTCATCGCCTGCAAGTCCTGGTGCATCATACAAATCTAAAATAACATCAGGCCCAGTAATTTTTGTAGTATCGATTTTTCCAGGATAACCTTTACCATCCCAGCGTTCATGATGATGAAGAGCAACATCTAATGTCATCTTATCTAGGCCAGAAACAAATCCCTCAAATAAAAAATGACAAATATATGTATGTGCTTTAATAATATTTCGTTCTGTATCATCAAAACGACCAGGCTTTTTCAAAATCAAGTCAGAAATTCCAACTTTGCCAACATCATGCAACATCGCAGCAATAGTTAATGAATCTCTGTAAGCACTTCGTTCTTTAGATGATATACTGTGCTTAAACGCCCATCTATCATAAATTTCAACGGAATATTTTGAAACACGAGTAACATGAGTTCCAGTCTCTTTAGGATCGCGCATCTCTGCCATGCGAGCCATTCGAAGAACCATTGCACGAGTTAAATAAGTTCTCTCCAAAGCGGCTGTAGCATTTTCTGCAAAGTGCTGTATGTAAAGTTCAGCATCTTTATCAAAAGCTATAAAATTTCCATGTTCATCTTGAGCATTTATAATTTGCAAAACTCCTAAAATTCTGCCATCTGCAGTAATTAAAGGAATTGTAAGCATCGATTTAGTTTGATAGCCAGACAAAAGGTCTGGTTGACGATTAAATTTATATATACTTTCTTCAGGAATCTGATAAACATCCGGAATATTCAAAATTTCCTTATTTAAAACACAATATCCAGAAATTGATTTTTCATTGATTGGAAAAGAAAAAAATGAATATGGCAATTTCTGACCAGGTGCTAAGCGTTTTTGCTGAGTATCATTTTGACTATATTTTATTGAAAGCAACTTTGTTTTTTCGTCCCAAACATAAATAGAACCAGCATCTGCGTTAACAATAGAACGAGCTTCGGTTAAAAGTTGTTCCAAAAGAACATCGATGTCTTGAATATCATTGAGAATTTTTTCTATTTCAATAATTTTTTGTAGTTTTTCTTCTCTAGAAGATGTAATCACAATAACTCCGTAAAATATATATAAAAATTTTACATCAAAAAAAAAGTTTAGTCTATATATTTTTTGATTAAAGAAAAATATATTGGACCTGCTCCCCTATTTTTATCTGGTAAAATTTGATAACCAAATTCAGTTTTTTCAATTATTAAATCAGGAATTTGTACACAAGAAGGAAGATTTTTTAGCGAATTTTCAAAATCGATTTGCTCGATAGAAATTTTATATTCATCAGAACTTGATTTTGCATATTTTTTTAGCAATTTTTTAATAACTCCATCATTTTCTTCTTCTGCTAAGGCACAAGTTGAATATAAAATATAACCTTCATCTTTCAAGGACAAAAAAGCAGAAGAAAGCAAAGACCATTGAGTAAAAGATAAATTTTTTACGCGAGAAGGAGTCCATTGTTCTAAATGTTTTGGAGAATTATAAACATGTCTTTCTGAAGAACATGGTGCATCAAGCAAAATCGAATCAAATTTTTTGTCAGTTTTTTTGCAAATTAAAGAACCATCGTTTCCTGTAATTTGAATTTTTTGATTTATTTTTTCTGGCAAACTTTCTTTAGTTACAGCGCAAAGTCGATTTCGTCTTTCGGCAGAGCGTTCGTTACAAACAAGATTTGAATTTTCATCCATTTTTGATGCTAAAATCAATGATTTTCCACCGGGAGCGGCACACATATCAAGAATTTGTGAATTTTCTTTTAATGGCAAACAATTACTTGCAAAAACACTAGCAGCATCTAAATAATATGGCTCACAATTTTCAAACTTGAAAGTAGCATAAAATGGATCAAGAGAAAAACTTTCTTTCAAATCGTTCCATCGTTCACCGTATAAAGAAGAATAATATTGTTCAAATGCGTCTTTTCCGCTAAGTTTATTTTTTGCCATAAGATTTATCCTTTCAAATTTCTTGCATAAAAAGAATTACAGTCATCAATAAAACTTTGCCACAAATTATCAATCGGAAAAATTTGAGAAGTAAACTCTTTAATTTCAGTTGAATTTGGAATTGGTGTTTTTATTGACCTTGCAACAAGTCTAATTCCAGGAATTGAGTCAGAACGCTTAGCTCCGTATTTTACATCACCTTTTATCACCATAGAATTTTTTGCAAGTTGAGCACGAATTTGATGAGTTCTACCTGTTTTGGGAAAAACTTCCACAAAAGAATATTTTTGACCTTGGGAAAAAAGATTAAAATCTAAAATAACTTTTTTTGATTTTCGAACTTCATCATCATATAAAAAAGCTTTTTGTTTTTTTGTATTAAAAACAAGAAAATCCTGCAAGGTTTTATTTTGTAAGTCGTGCAAACCTTCAACAATAGCCCAATATGTTTTGTGAATTTTATTGTTCTGAAAATTCTTTGTAAAAAAATCAAAAGTTTCTTTATTTAAAGCGATTATTTGAACACCAGAAACTGGCATATCAAGTCTGTGAGGAACTTCGATAAAATCAATTTTTTTGTTTAATTTTGATTCAATTTCAGATTTAAAAATTTTTGGAATATCAGTTTGGCTATTTTCGCCAGCAAGTTTAGTTACAACGCAAAAATCCTGGCAAAAATAAATAAATCGGTCTGAAATTTTTAGATTTTCTTGCATACAGCCTCTTAGTAAACAATGTTGTAATCAAACATTTTTGGAAAATCTTGAAATAAAAACATTTCAGAATAAAAATTTTCTTTTTTTTCTGTTTTTACAAGATTATGCTGAAGTTTTGCACTTAAAACTTTTGCACAAGATTCATCAATTCGTTGGGCAAATTCATCATTTGAAAAATACAATCTTTTTAGATGAGGAATCAAATTTACAAATCTTTTTGGAGAAAGCATAATTAAATCCACACCTGACAAAATACTTAATTCAGCTGCCCTTTCTGGCGAATATCCATTTTTTGCTAAAGCGCCCATGTAAATATCATCTGAAATAATCAATCCTGAAAATTTTAATTCTTTTTTCAAAACATCAGTTACCATTTCTTTTGAAAAACAAGCCGGAATTTCACCAAAAACTTGCGGTAACATCGCATGAGATAAAAGAACAGCACAATTATATCCGTAAGAATTTGAATTAAGAATTTTTTTGAAAGGCAAAATCATTTTTTCAAATTCGTTTTTATCAACTTTTAATTTTGGTAAACCTAAATGTGGGTCGTCATTTGTGTTTCCTGGGAAATGTTTTAAAACTGGAATAATTCCTGCTTTTGCATAAGAAGCAACACAAGAATTTCCATAAGAAACTACATTTTCCATAGATCCAAAAGAACGGTTATCTAAAAATTCTTGATTGTCAGAAGTTTTTTCTTCAACAATAGGAGCAAGATTGATATGAATACCTAATTCTTTTAAAATTTTTCCTTGCTCAAAATATTTTTCAAAGGCTTCATTTTGAGAATAAAGTTGTGTTATTTCTTCTTGTGAAGGAAACTTTCCGTAGATTTTTCGTAAACGATTTACATATCCGCCTTCGTGGTCAATGGCTAAAAAAGGAGGAATTTGTTTTTTGCTAACATAAAAATCATTTATGGATTTTGTAAAAGTTTTTATTTTTTCAGTGGAATCTGCAACATTGTAGGAAAAAAGCAAATATCCACCGGGAGAAATTCCGTCGTTATATTCAGTTTTTTCTGAAAAAAATGAATTTCCTTCTAAATTAAGCAAAAACAACTGAGCAATTTTTTCATCAAGACTCATTTTTTGCATATATTTTGTTACAACAAATGGATTTTTCAAATCGGTTTGAAGCATATCAATTCTACGCAAAAAAACTTTTGTTGCAGGCGAAATTGTATAGGCAAAATTTGAGAAAATAATAACAAATAAAAAACAAAAAGCTGTTCTTTTAGCAAAGTGAAAATTGCAAATTTTAAGAACAGCCTTTTTTATAGAAAAAATCATATTATGGAATAATTGATGTAAGTCCAGGGATATATGTTACCATGAGCAACACAATTGCTTGAATTGCTAAATATGGCAATACTCCTTTTACAACCTTCATCAATGGTTTATCAAAAGCATAAGTTGAAATAAACAAGTCCATTCCAACTGGAGGAGTTAAAAATCCTAATTGCATGTTCATCAAGAAAACAACACCAATATGAACTTGTGAAAGTCCGAAATTTTGTGCAATCGGAATAATCAATGGAGAAACAATCAAAATTGCTGAATAAATATCCATCAAACATCCAACAAAGAGCAAACAGATATTTAGCAACAACAAGAATACATATTTTGAATGAACAAATGATGAGATAAATTCTGACAACATATAAGGAACATTTGCATCGATAAGGAAGTAAGACAATCCTCTAGCAGATGCCAAAATCATCAAAACACCACCTGTAATTGGAACACTATCTGCAATAACTTTGAGTGATTCTTTTACAGTAAAATCCTTACGGATAAATGTTTCAAGAATGAATGTATAAACCAAAGCAAAAGCAGCTGTCTGCATAATTGTAAAAATTCCAGTAAAATAAGTTACAATAATCAAAACAGGAAGTAGAAGCTCCCATATACTGCCTTTAAATGCTTCCCAAATTGCATTTAGAGAAAATTTAGGTCTATCAATATTTTTATCTTTAGTAATTCCATAGATTATTGTTGCTAAGGCTAAAATAAAACCAGGAATAATTGCACCTTTGAACAAATCAAAAACATCTATGGCAAAATAGTTTGTTGTTCCGTACATGATGATGGCAACACTTGGTGGAAATAACAAGCCTAAAGCACCAGAAGATGTAATCAAAGAATGAGCATCATCTTCTCTATAACCAGAACCTGCCAAAAGAATTGTAAGAAGTGAACCAAGAGCAAGAATTGTAACTCCAGAAGCACCTGTAAACATTGTAAAGAAAGTTGTTACAACAACTGCTGCAATAACTGTTCCTCCTCGGAACCATCCAAAAAGTGATTTGAAGATATCAACAAGACGGCGCCCTGCACTACCTTGAGAAAGCAAATATCCCATGATAGTAAATAGAGGAATAGCTGCAATACTAGAATCTGTTAATACAGAGTATGCTTCTTGTGACATAACTTCAACATATCCACCACCTTGAGAGAAAGCAACATATGCAATTCCTGCAAGTGCAACAAAAAGAGGAACACCCATAATTGCAAGAATAACAAACAAGATGATTAAAGGAACAAAAGCAACTTGAGCAAGTGTATTCCAGCCATTTGAAACAGCATACATAAAGTTCAAATTATCAAGACCAAAGCTGTAATATAAAATTCCAGAAATTGGTCCCATAGAAATAACCAAACCAAGTACAAGCCCTACGATAGATGCTATTTTATAATCTTTTGCACAACATGCTCTGATAAGCATTGTTAAATATGCCAATGGTAAAAAAGCAAAAACTAATCTTAGAGGAATGCCCCAAATGGTTTGTCCCCAAGTAAAAATCTGGAAAAAGTTTGAAAAAGCACTAAAAAACATGGCACAAAGAATAGCTGGAACAGCTCCTGCTCTAATTTGTAAAATAACCTTTGTTACTTTTTCAGGAAACAAATCAGTTAAAGATGCTAAACTGATATGCCTATCTTCACGCCATGTAATTGCACCTGCAATACATGAAAAAACGAAAACAAGATTAACCATAACATTTTCGTTGTTAAGAATAATAAGATTAAACACTGATTGACAAATTTTAGTTACTAAAGGAAACAATGCCAACAAAGCAACAAAAAATACAGCCAAAATGTTTTCAAATTTTGCATATTTTGCAGATAATTTATTCATTATTGTCCTCTATGTTTTTGTAAAATTGCGTCTATACGCTTGAAGAAATCAAAATTGATAACATTTGTTTCTTTTGATTCACCCATTCGAATAGCATCATTGTACAAATCTTCTTCAAAAACAGCTTTTTCTGCATCAGTAAGTCTTGTAATAAATCCACCTTCTGCTTCAATTTTTGAAAGATAATTGTTATCGTTAGATTGTTGAATTTCAATAAATTTTTGTTCAGCTTCACGGATGTTAGCCATGATAATTTCTTTATGATTTTCTGGAATTGAAGCCCAAACATTTTTGTTTACAACAAATCCACCCATAACAGGACAAATTGGCAAACCTAAAACATATTTTGCATGTTTTGAGTATTGTGCAGCATAAGCATACATCGGAATTGTGTACAATCCGCCACATCCGTTATTTGACTTCAAACTTGAAAGAATTTTTTCGTTTGGAACATCATCAGTTTTGTATCCTGCATGTTGAAATGCACGACCTAATTCAGGAGATGTGATTCCTCCAACTGACAAACTTACATTCTTAAGTTGTGTAGGAGTTCTAACTTCTTCTTTAGTGAAAAAATATGCCCAACCAACATTGAACCAACCAAGTAAAACAAAACCTTGTTCTTCAATTGCAGCATTGATTTCATTTTGAGTTTCTTCAAGAACCAATGTAAGTTCTTCTTGGTCTCTAAACATAAAAGGAACACAAAGTGTCAAAATGTTTGATTTTGGAGCAAGTTCGTAAACACCGATATTTGTAAAAATTCCACCATCAAGAGGAGCTTTTTGTCCAGGACGAGCAACTCGCATCTTTTGGATAACACCAGCTTCACCACCAAGTGCAGATGCTGACATAAAAGTTAAATTTACTTGACCATTTGTAAGTTTTGCCCATTCTTGAGCAATCTTTTTCTGTTCAATAGCCCAAGGTGAGTTATCTGGAGCTACAGATCCAATTTTCAAATTTACTTTTTGTGCGTGAATACTTGAAACAGCAAAAACACACATCAAAATCGCAAACAATTTTCTAAATTTCATTTTTACCCCCATAAAAATAAATACAATATATAAAATAAAGATTTTGGAGAAAAGTTACCAAATAATAAAATAATCTTCTCTGTGATCTTTTAAATACTGTGCTTTTTCTTTTGCAAGAACAGTCATAAATCGTGAAGAAGGATCTTTGTTTACATCAAGTTGTAAAACTACATCCAAAGCCCAATCAAATCCATGAATTCCAGGTGGAAGTGGCCAAAGTGAATTTTCATTTACACCCATCCCGATTGATTCCAAAAATTCATCCCGTGGAATTTCTGGGAATTTCCATCCTAATTCTTCTATAGTAATTGGACAATCCCATTTGTAACTAGATAAATCAATATTATTTTTACAGAAAACTTGTGCATAAGTCATGTAAAGTGAAGTTGTTTCACCTTTTGAATATTCAACTTCTTTTAAGAATGAATAAACAGCTTTTTCAACATTTCCGCCAAATTCAGCAGGAGCGCCAGCATAGAAAGCAACTAGAACATCCCAAATAGCACCTTTGTTATAAGATGGATCTAACTCTGCAGCTCGTTCCAAAACAGCAAGAGCAGCATTCACACCAGAAAGCATTTCTACATCAAGTGGGTCTAAAGAAAAAGCCCCAAGGAAAGCAGCCCCTAACCAATATGCAGCAGGAACATCTTTTACTTTCAATTTTTTTAGTGCAAGTTGTTCTAATTCAGGATCTTTACTAAGAAGATTTTTTGAAAAATTCTTATATTTTCTATCAAAATATGATAAAGAATAATCTCGACCTCGAAGATAATGCATTTTTGCCCGCATTTTTTCGGAATATTGTAACTCAAAATCACTAGATTCCATTAAATCTGCTTTATGTTGAACAAAGGCATTTGCATACATAACATAAAGAGAAGCTGTTAACTCATGAATTGGTTTTGTTTTTGGAGAAGCATGATGCAAAATTTCAACAGCTTTTAATGCAACTGGCATCATATCGCCCATAAGAATTGAGTCTGTTTCTCCCATTACAGGAGCCATCAAAGAATTAGTCTTAGTTGAGGCACAAGAAAAAAACACACAGCAAATTAAAACTATAAAAATAATTTTGTTAAAAATTTTCATGGTAACTATTGTATCATAAAAACATAAAAAATCAAGGTCTTATAATAAAATCAAATGTTAACATTCTGTTATAAAAAAATAGGCGAAAACCTAAAAGATTCTCGCCTACTTGATTAAGAAAAAATTATCTTAAATTATTTTGCATAAGTTGCAATAAATACACCCGCTGCAATAGCTGTACCGATAACACCAGAAACATTAGGTCCCATAGCGTGCATCAACAAGAAGTTTGATGGGTCATATTCCATACCAACTTTGTTTGCTACACGAGCAGCCATAGGAACAGCTGAAACTCCAGCAGAACCGATAAGTGGATTTAATTTTTCTTTTAAGAAAAGGTTCATCAATTTAGCCATCAAAAGACCACCAGCAGTTGCAATTGCAAATGCAACAAGACCAAGAACGATAATTCCTAAAGAACTTGGATTCATGATTTTTTCTGGAGTCATCTGTGAACCAACACCTAATGACAACAAGATTGAAACAATGTTCAAAAGTTCGTTTTCCATTGTTTTTGAAAGACGATCAACAACACCACATTGTTTTACAAAGTTACCGAATGCTAACATACCGATAAGAGGTGCTGCAGATGGCAACAATAATAATGTAAGAATCAAAAGAACGATTGGGAATAAGATTTTTTCTGTTTTAGAAACATATCTTAACTGTTTCATTTTGATTTTGCGTTCTTTTTCTGTTGTCAATGCTTTCATGATAGGTGGCTGAATCATTGGAACAAGTGCCATATAAGAGTATGCAGCAACTGCAATAACAGCCATCATTTCTGGAGCAAGTTTTCCAGATACATAAATTGATGTAGGACCGTCAGCACCACCGATGATAGCAATAGCACAAGCTTGAAGCATGTTATATTCAACACCTGGAATAAGATTCATTAAAGAAACACCTAGAAGAGTTGCAAATACACCTAACTGAGCAGCACCTCCTAAAAGAGCCATCTTTGGATTGGCAATAAGAGGACCAAAGTCTGTCATAGCACCGATACCCATAAAGATAAGCATTGGGAAGAATTCATTTCCAACACCAGCATCGTAAATGATACGAAGCATACCAGAACCTTCATTGTACATTCCAGCACCAGGGATATTTACAAGAACAGTACCAAATCCAATTGGGATAAGAAGAAGTGGTTCAAATCCTTTAGCGGCACCAAGATAGATGATTAAGAAACCGATAGCAATCATCAATAATTTTTGCCAACCTGGAGCTTGTTTTCCAGCAAATGGATCTACAGTTGCGTGATGACCACCATCAGTTGCTTGAGGCTCACCATTAATCAACTGATAAATACCAGTATTTTCCCACATATTCTGTAAGAATGACCTGATAGAAACTTCTGGTACATTTTCGCTACCTTTGATGATAGCAGTATTCATTGTTCTAAAAGAAGGAACTTCTCTTTGTTCTGTTGTTGAGTCAGAAGCAAATGTTGTTGTTACAACAGAAAATACCATTGCAACTGCCAAAAGAACTGACATTGTAATTGCAATTTGCTTTTGACATTTATTTTTTTGACCTAGCATTATTTTCTCCAAATTAGTTAATTTCTGCTAATGGTTGACCTGCAGTAATTGCAGAACCAGCAGTTGCAAGGAAATGGATTGTTCCGTCAGTTGCAGCTTTTACTTCAAGTTCCATTTTCATTGATTCAATCATACAAACTGTGTCACCAGCTTTTACACTTGCACCTTCTGCAACAACACCTTTTAAGAATGTTCCAGCAACAGGAGCAGCAACAACAGAAGCACCAGCAGATGCAGCAGGAGCTGAATCTTGTGCAGGAGCAGCAACTACAGCAGCACCACCACCGATTGTTCCAAGAACTTGACCAGCAGTAATTGCAGAACCTGGTTGAACAGTAAATTCAACTTTTCCAGAAGCAGTTGCTTTTACTTCAAGTTCCATTTTCATTGATTCAACCATAATGATTGTATCACCTTCTTTTACTTCAGAACCAGAAGCTACAACATGTTTTAATAATGTTCCAGCAACAGGAGCTTTGATGTCAGCACCAGATGTTGAACCTGTAGCAGCAGGAGTAACAGTTGTTCCAGCAGCACTAAAAGCAACATTGTATGTTGTTCCGTCAACTGTAACAGACATTTTATCACCAGCAGGACCTGATGTAACATTGTAGTTTTGTCCGTTTACATTTACTGTATATGAACCACCTTTTCCAGCATCTGCACTTGCTTTTGGAAGAGCAAATGAATCTGAAGAAATAGGACCTTTTGCTCTTTCAGCAAAGAATTTAGGAGCAACTTTAGGGAACATAGCATAAGTAAGAGTATCTTCTTCTGAACCGTCTCCACCGTTTGCTTTTGCTTCTTCAACCATTTTGTCCCATTCCATAGGAATAAGATCAGCTGGGCGACAAGTAACAGCTTCTTCCATTTCGTTTTGTTTAAGAGCTTCTTTTAACAAGTCTGCATTTACTGGAGCTGGAGTTTTTCCGTATTTTCCTGTTACAAGGTCGCGAGTTTCTTGTGTAAGTTTTGCATAGCGACCGAAAAGTACATTGAATACAGCTTGTGTTCCAACGATTTGAGATGTAGGTGTAACAAGTGGGATATATCCACAGTCAGCTTGAACAACTTGAATTTCTTTAAGAACATCGTCGATTTTGTCAGCTGCACCTTGTTCTTTAAGTTGGTTTTCAAGGTTAGAAAGCATTCCACCAGGAACTTGTGAAGCCAAGATACGAGTATCTGCTCCCAAGAATGAGCTTTCGAATTTTGCATATTTTTTGCGAACATCACGGAAATATGCTGCAATTTCAAGAAGAAGGTTCAAGTCAAGACCTGTGTCCATATCTGAACCTTTTAACATTTCAACAATAGTTTCTGTTGGAGAGTGTGAAGTTCCCATAGCCATTGAAGAAATAGCTGTATCAAGAACATCAGCACCAGCTTCTGCAGCTTTTAACAATGTTGCAACAGAAAGACCAGTTGTTGCGTGTGAGTGAATAGAAATTGGTAAATCAACTTTTGCTTTGATTGCTTTTACCAAATCGTAAGCTTCGAATGGTTTTAAAAGACCAGACATATCTTTAATACAGATTGAGTCTGCCCCGAAATCTGCGTAAGATTTTGCCAAATCAGCATAAACTTCTTTTGTGTGATATGGAGTTGTAGCATAAGAAATTGCCATTTGAACATGAGCACCTGTTTTTTTAGCAGCGTCAGTTGCTCTTTTTAAGTTACGAGGATCGTTACATGCATCAAAAATTCGGAAAACACCGATACCATTTTTTGCACAAGCGTTTACAAAGTGATCAACAACATCATCAGCATAGTGACGATAACCTAAAAGGTTTTGACCACGAAGAAGCATTTGAATAGGTGTATTAGGAAGTGCTGCATGAAGTTTGCGAAGTCTTTCCCATGGATCTTCATTCAAGAAACGAATACATGAATCGAAAGTTGCTCCACCCCAACCTTCCAAAGACCAATATCCAACTTTATCAAGTTTATCACAAATAGGAAGCATATCAGCAGTTGTCATACGAGTTGCATGAAGTGACTGATGTGCATCACGAATTACTAAATCAGAAATTTGAACTTTATTTGCCATTTTAATTTACCTCTATAAAAATTAAGTTAGTTATTTTGTTTTTCGCGTAAGGCGGCTGCAATAGCGGCTACAACTTTATTCTTTTGTACAGAATTTGTTGTAGGAGTTGCAGTATCTGGTGTTTCATCCTGGTCTAGTTTTAACGCCTTTATTACTTTTGCTGAAAGAGAAACAAAAATAATAAGAACAACCAGGAATGCAAAAACAACAGACATACCAAGAAGAGTCAAAATCAAACTTTGACTTAGCATCTGTGTAATTGTCATAAATCCTCCATATCAATATATCGTTAATAAAAATTATGTTCCTTGTACCATTGTACTTGAAAAAATGGGATTATTCAAGGTAGGGAATTGAAACATTTTTAATTTTTTATGTAAACATTCAGCTAAATAAAGTTTTATTCTAATGAAACATAAGTTTTGCCAGTTCCACCATCTTCTGGAGAAGCAAATTGAAAACTAGCAATCCCTGGATAATTTTTTAAGTAATCCCAAACTGCTGATTGCAAAATTCCGTTTCCTTTTCCATGAATAATAGAAAAGTTTTTGAAATTATTTATCACACATAAATCAAGTTGTTTTTCAAGTGCTTTTATTGCTTGTTCGTAACGCATACCTAAAAGTCTTAATTCAAAAACAGGTTTTTCAGAGAAAATTGAAGTTGCGCCAGTTTTTGCTAAAGTTTCAACTCGGCTTTTATGTTCGTCTTCGGCTTTTACAATTTCGATAGAAACTTTATTATTCATTTGACTTGATGCAACTTGCACAATATCGCTTTCTTTTATAGTAAGTTTTATATTTCCAGACTGAATTAGCCACTTATCATTTTTTTGTTTTTGCAACAAAATTCCTTCAGTTTTATTTTTCCCAAAGCGAATTTTTTGACCTTCTTGAAATTCTGATTTTTGTTCAGTTGCATCTTTTGTAATATCGGAGGGATTTTTATCTTTGGAAATTTGCTCTAATTCAACTTCTGCTTCTTCAAGAGATTGATTTTCTAATTCCACAGTTTTAGAAAGATTTGCTATAGTTTCTTTTACCTTTAGAGTTTTTTCTCGTGTAATTTCACCTTCTCTAAGTTCTCTTACAAGATTTTCTAGCATTTTTCGGCTTTCATCTAAGAAATCCTTGCTTTTTTTATAACCTTGTTCTTTTAATTCAAATTCGTGTTGTTTTACTCTTAATTCTTTTAAATCAACTTTTCGCCATTTTTCATTTATCGTGTTTTCTTTTGCTTTTATTGATTTTTCAAGTTCCGAAATTTCTTTGTACTTTTCTGTAAGTCCTTTTATAAGAGTTGAAACATCAGCTTGTTTATTTTCAATATACGAACATGCTTTTTGAATAATTTGTTCTGAAATTCCGTTTCGTTTTGCAATATCCAAAG
The DNA here is from genome assembly GCA_045645985.1 of Treponemataceae bacterium. GTDB lineage: Bacteria > Spirochaetota > Spirochaetia > Treponematales > Treponemataceae > RGIG9060. The sequence continues at coordinate 54,383 of JAZRJV010000052.1, read as the reverse complement.
CATGACTTTCGCCTGGAACGCCCATCACAATTTTGTATGTAGGCGATAATGTATCTGGATTAAAATCCACAGAAGCGTTTTGGCATTGTGGATGTGTATATCCGTAGTTTTTCAAAATTCCATGATGAGTTGTTAAAATTACAAAAGAATTTCTTGCAATAAATTCATCGAGAATTGCCATTGCAATAGCGCCACCTTCTTGTGGATCAGTTCCACTTCCAAGTTCGTCAAGAAGGATAAGAGAATTTTCGTCTGCATCTTGCAACATTTGCCCGATATTTTTCATGTGACCGCTAAAAGTTGATAAAGACTGTTCCAAAGATTGCTCGTCCCCAATGTCTGCAAAAACAGATTTAAAAATAGGAAGTTTTGTGCCATCTTTTGCAGGAACAGGAAATCCCGCTTGATTTAAAAGCGAAAACAAAGCGATAGTTTTTAGCGTTACGGTTTTTCCACCTGTATTTGCTCCAGTTATAATTAAAACTTTACAACCATGATTAAAAATTACATCAATAGGAACCGCTTTTTCTCCCAACAAAGGATGAGAAGCCCCCACAAGAGAAAGATTTTCTGTTTCAAAATTGCAATTTTGTGCGTAAATACATTTGTTTGATAAGCCCCATTGACTAGAAGCGTAAGCAACATCGAGTTTTATCATCAATTCTAAGGCTTGTTTCAAATCATAATAAAATTGACTTAAATCTTTTGTAAGTTGTGTAAAAATTCGTTTAAGTTCTCGCTCAAGTTTTGCTTGTTCTTCGATTAACTCGTTTGAACAACGCACAATTTCTTCTGGCTCGATATAAAAAGTTTGCCCAGTTTGCGAAACTTCGTGAACAATTCCTTTGATACGATTTTTAAATCCAGATTTTACTGCAAGCATTTGTCTACCAGAACGCAAAACAGGAACTGAAGACTGCAACATTTCTTGATAAGTAGAATCGGTTGTGTAATTTTTTATGATTGATTCAATTTCGTTGCGTTTTTTCTTTATTTGAGATTGAATATTTTTTATTTCTGGTAAATCTCTAAGTTCACCATTTTTATCGATTATTTTAAAAATTAAATTTTCACATTGAGAAAGAGATGGCAAATCTTTTGCAATTTTTTCTAAATTTTGATATTTTCCGTTAAAAACTGAAACTTGAGTAACATCGGATTTACAAAAAACTGAACAAAATTTTGAAACTGAAAGACAAAGTTGCCCAATCGAATAAATATCATCTTGGCTTAAACAAGCGCCTTCAACTCGTAAAAATTCAAGAATTTCTGAACAAGGATTCCATGGCAAAAAACATCGTTGATTTCCCGCTTGAAGATAATCTGCCCAATCTTTGCTAAGATTTTTTGCATTAGAAATTTGTTTTTTATCTGTGTAAGGCAATATGGAAAGAACAGTTTGTTTTCCTTCTTGTGTCATAGCAAACGATGATACAATTTCTCTAACTCTAAAGAAATCTAGTTGCTCAAGATTTTTGTGATTCATTTTATTTCTCTAATCGTCCCATGTTCCATTATCAATTTCAAAACAAATGCGCTGCCAACTTTCGTAACGCTCTTCGGAAATAACGCCAGCGTAAACGCCTTCAAGAATTTTACAGCCTGCTTCGTGAGTATGAGTGCAAGACATTCCAAAAGAACATTGTCCCACAAGATTTTTCATTTCTCTAAAATACAAAGCTAAATTTTTAGATGTAATATCGTGTAATACAAATCTTCTTACACCAGGAGTATCGATAATTGAGGCTTCTGCACCTTCTCGTCCGCCAGTTAAAGATTCGTTTAATGTTAAGTGAAGTAAAGTTCCTTTTGTTGTTGTGTGAGTTCCACGACCATATTTTTGTGAAAGACTTCCAGTTTTTAGCACACAAGAAGAATCTAAAACATTGATTATACTAGATTTTCCAACACCTGATTGACCAACTAAGGCACAAAGTTTGTCTTCTAAAAATTCTGCTAACTCTTCTAAACCTTCACCATTTTTTGCAGAAATTTTGATTACTTTGTATCCCATGCCTTCCCAATCAGAAAGTCTGGCTTCAAAATCTTCTTCATCGCAAGATGGAGTTAAATCACATTTATTACAAACAATAACAGGTTCGATATTTTGATATTCAGCCTGAGCTAATGCCCTATCCACAAAGCGAGGTCTAAAAGGTGGCTCATTAGGTGTTGTTACAATAATGATATTATCTAAATTTGCCGCTAATAATTGAGGACTTCTTCCCTTTACATTCCAGCGAACAAATTCATTTTTTCGAGAAACTAAATCGATAATTTGCCCTTCGGAATCTGTTTGTTCGTCGATTTCTATTTCAACATTATCACCAGGAGCAAGAGGATTATAATATCCCTTTGAAGCTTCTAGTTTTTTTCCTTTAATTGAGCATTGTCGTATTACTGAATCATCACATTCTACGGAAAAAATATTATTACTTCCGCCTAAAACTACACCAAACATAATTTTATTATACTGTAATAAGAGATGAAAAGTCCACTACATTTTTACAGACTAATTTTTTGAAAAATCTATAACTTGACTTTTTTTATGTGATATGATAATTTTTCCATATATTCCATTCCCCGATTGTGTAATGGTAGCACCTCAGATTCTGGTTCTGATTGTGGGGGTTCGAATCCTCCTTGGGGAAATAGGCTGAACGATACAGTTCAGCTTTTTTTATAGAAAAATTACTTTTGAAAATTGGTCCCTTCGTCTATCGGCTAGGACGTGACCCTCTCAAGGTCGAAAGACGGGTTCAACTCCCGTAGGGACCGTATTGCAAAGTTGTTTTAAGAAGACAGAACTTCCTAAAACAACTTTTTTTATTTTATCAAGCTTTTAATAAATTTGCGTTCTTTTAACGATACTTTTTTATCAGCAGAACAAAAACAAAGACAAAATCTTATGATAACATCTTGCATTTCTTCGCTAAACTCACCTATAAGTTCTGAAATCCAAGTAGCTTTTTCTTTTTGTTGCTTTGAACTAAATTGATTTACTAAACTTTCAACTTCTGTATACTTTAACTGAACAGGAGTAACTTCTTGCAAAAGGCTATATTCTTCTATTGATAATTTACCATCTGCTCCACAAGCAACAGCCATAAAATACAAAAACATTTGTATACCATCTGAACCAAATTTATCAAAGGCATTGATTAGTTTTACACTTTGTTCTTGTAAATAAAGTTTTCTTTCTCCGTTTGACATTTCTTCAAATGCTTTACACATATTTTCAAATTCAAACATTAAATCCTTCCTAATAAAAGTTTTATATGAAACATATTATATCATTTTTTTACTTTGTCAATAGAAGCATATATCATATTAAAAACAAATTCAAAGTATTTTTTTCTTGACTATAAACCTATTACCTATGTAAAATGTTAATTATGGATAAATATACATCTTTTGATAGATTAGTTCTCGGAATTTCTAATGAAGAAAGAGTTGATTTACTAAAAAAATTAGAATCAAACGCAGACCCAGAAAAACAAAACATAGAAGTAAAAAATAAAAATACTGATGGAAACATAGATATAACAATTCGCTACCAAAGAGAATCTTTTTTTGTTAGATTATGGCTACGATTAAAATCTCTTTTTACTTCCAATGGAATTGAATACATATACAATGAATATTTAATCTCAAATATTGCAAAAGATATAGAAAAAAATAATCCTAATATTATTGATTACAAAAACGGATATTTACTTACAGATTTTTACACAATGCTAAAAGAACTAAAAAATGTGGCTGATTTTTTTAAATCAGATATTTCTGTTTATGAAGAAAATCAAGGAGCATTTTTTGTTTTTTTAGGTTCTCTATTTTCACCAGAACTTTCAGAAACATTAGAAACTGAAGTTAGTCCTTACAAATATGGATTAGACAGAGAAGTTACAAGTGAACTAAGAGCATCACTCATAAGAAAGATGGAAGAAATATTACACTCAATTCCTGCTGATAAACGCACAAAATTGTACGATGCAATTCGTTCTATCGAGTGGTTAAAACATTTTACAAAATTACCATTTGAAAGATTTTTATCAAAATTTAATAACCTTATCCCAGGAAAAGATACTTGTCTTATCGATAGTGTAAATTCAGAATTAACCGCTTTTGCAAGAGTTCTTTGTAATGGAAAAAAAATCCAGACAGAAGTTTTAGAGGCTTTGTATTTATTTTCAGTTCAATCTCAAGAAATAATTGCAAGTGAAAAGCCAAGTGAAGACTCTGTAAATCAAGGATGTTCTGAATACCTAAAAAAAAGTATAGAACAAATTTCACTTATAAAAATGTTTATCACAACAATTCCAATAGAAGCGATTGCTACAATATCAACAAATTCTTCATCTTATGAAGTGGGGAAACTTGACGGAGTTGAAGATTGGTTCATCAAATACAAAAATCATTGGCGAAAAATGTTTGATCAACGCTGGGAAAATTGGTTGCGAGACAAAAAGAAATATGCTATGAACGCAAAGATTAAAGAATTATTTGACACAGATACATTTCCGTTCATTCCAAATAGACCTTGGCAAGAAATTTGGGGAGGCATAAATTTTCCAAGAGAATATACACTTGGTTTTATGTACGCATTTTTTCAAAAAATCTATCCAGAATACAACAAAGTTCTAAAAGTAATTATGGTAGAAGGAGATTTTGCAAACAGAGAAAACCGTGTAGAATTTACGGACACCTACAATATGTTAAATCATATTGCACAAACTATCGCAAATATAAACGAACAACTTTCGCCTCGTGGTGCTTACGGAATTTCTTTTAACAATGTAATCAAAGATTCTTTAAGAACAATACAAGGACAATCCAAAATCAACAATCTTTTAACAACAATAGAAAAAGAAGTTGCAAGTTTAACAACTCACTTTGCAAACTCTTGTCGTGCAATGAATTTGATTTTTACAGGCATTTTATCTCTTGAAAAAAATTCTCGGTACGATTCCTTAGTTAACATCGCAACAATTCAAGGTAAAACTAATATTCTTTTTAGACAACAAATGAAAGATGTAAATGTTGGATTTGGAGATGTTTTAGATTTAATAAAAAATCTTGAAGCAATAGACATTTCTTATGGAAATAAATCTTAAATTTGATGATGACGCTTACAAAAATTCTTCTCATGTTCCTTGTTGTAAAATTTCGGATTTTAATTTAGGTTCAATGCGTTTTAAATGGAACGAAGAAAATCAAATCCGAAAAAATTATTTTGCAAATTTATATCCAGAAAAAAAAGTAATTGATATAGAACTATGTCATTCAAAAAAAGTTTTGTTCGTTCAAAATAAAAATGATTTAGACGCAATCGAAAAAGAGCAAATTCTTGCAGACGGAATAATTACAAACAATAAAAAGTTTGTTCCAGTTGTTACAGTTGCAGATTGTATGAGCATTTTTATTTTTGATGATAAAAGCAAAACTTTCGGCGTGGTGCATTCAGGGTGGAAAGGTACAGGAATTTCAGAAGAAGCGATAAATATCATTTTGAAAAACAATCCAGACACAAAACCAGAAAATTTGCACATTATTTTAGGGCCACACATAAAAAATTGTTGCTACCAAGTTGACCAAGAACGCAAAGAATATTTTTCAAAAAATTTTACACCAGAATGTATAACTCAAATTGATGAAAAAATTTATCTTTCACTTGAAAAAGCTAATCTATTTGTTTTAAAAAAAATCGGGATTCCTAAAAAAAATATTGTAAGTTTTTCTGAATGTACTTGTTGCACAAAAATTGAAAATGAAAATAATTCACATTCAAATCAATTCAAATATGGTTCATTTAGAAGGCAGAAAGTTTTGGAAAATAGTGAATTTCAAGTAATGGCAGCTTCAATTTCCATGTAACTTTCAACTAACTTGAAAATCTTTCCTATAATATGATATAAATATAAAAACCACTTTTTAAGGAAAAAAAATAATGGCAGATGTAAAGACTGAATGTCGAAAATTAGTAAAAGATGCGTTAAATAAATTGATTCAAAACAAAAATCTTGAAGTAGAATTGATTCAAGAAAATGATATTTTAACTGAAACTCCACCTGATGCTTCAATGGGTGATATTGGGATTCCACTTTTTCCTTTTGCAAAAAAATTTAGAATGGGGCCACCTGTAATTGCAACAGAACTTGTAAAAATCCTTGGTGAAGCTGATTTTACAGAACTTGCAAAAAAAATCGGAGAATTTAAAGCAACAGGTCCATATCTTAATGTAAAACTCGATAAAGCTTCAGAAGCGGGTGCAATTTTATCAAGAATTTTTGCTCAAGGTTCAGATTACGGAAAAGTAAATTCAAATGGCGAAAAACCAATGGCTGGACAAAGAGTAATGATTGAATTTTCTAGCCCAAACACAAACAAACCTTTGCACTTAGGACACTTACGAAACGATGCTCTTGGCGAAAGTGTTTCAAGAATTTTGGACTTCCAAGGTGCTGAAGTTTTCAAAGTAAATATTATCAACAATCGTGGTGTACATATTTGTAAGTCAATGTTGGCTTATCAAAAATTCCACCAAGAAAAAGGTGATACTCCAGAATCTTTGGGCGTTAAAAGCGATAGATTTGTTGGAGATTGCTATGTTGAATTTAACAATTACGCAAAAGAAAATCCTAACGCAGAACAAGATGCTCAAAATATGCTTGTTGAATGGGAAAAAGGAAATCCAGAAATTCGCAAACTTTGGCAACAAATGAATGAATGGGCTGTTTCTGGTGTACAAAAAACTTACGACAGAACAGGTGTTTCTTTTGACAAATTATATTACGAAAGCGAAACTTATCTCAAAGGAAAAGAAGAAATCCTTGATGGTTTAGAAAAAGGTCTTTTTTACAAAGAAGAAGATGGTTCTGTTTGGGTTGATTTGGAAGAAATCAAACTTGATAAAAAAGTTTTGTTAAGAAAAGACGGAACTGCTTTGTACATGACTCAAGATATCGGAACTGCAATTTATCGCCACGGAGATTGGGATTTTAATAAATTGATTTATGTTGTTGGAAGCGAACAAATTTATCACTTTAAAGTTTTATTCTACATTTTGAAAAAACTTGGATACGAATGGGCAGACCAACTTTATCACCTTTCTTACGGAATGGTAAATCTTCCAGAAGGAAGAATGAAAAGTCGCGAAGGTACAGTTGTAGATGCTGACGACTTAATCGACAATTTGCGCGACGGTGCTTTGGAAGAAATTTGCTCAAAAGGTCGAGAAGAAGCTGTAGGAGATGCAAAAGAAGTTGCTGAAAAAGTTGCTCTTGGTGCACTACACTACTTCTTGTTACAAAATAATCCTGTAAAAGATATGATTTTTAATCCAAAAGAATCTTTATCATTTAACGGAAACACAGGGCCTTATCTTCAGTATATGGGTGCTAGAATTTGCTCTATTTTACGAAAAGCTGAAGAATCTGGCGTAAAAAAAGATTGTTCACAAGAAGCAACTTCTTTACTTACATCAGAAGCAGAATGGGAATTGATTAAATTATTAGGTGAATTTCCTAATGTTATCGAAAAAGCTGCAAAAAATCTTGATCCATCTGGATTGGCAATTTACTTGTATGATGTTTCAAAATCATTCAGTAGATTTTATCACGACTGTCCTATCATCAATGCTGAAAATGAAAAACTTTCTGGAGCAAGATTGGCTTTGGCAGAATCTGTAAAAACAGTTTTACAAAACGGATTAAATCTTATCCTCGTGCCATTCTTGGAACAAATGTAATTTTTGTAAAATCTATAAAATGATAAAGCCTTATCAGGTGAAAAGTTACTTCACTTGGTAAGGCTTTTTTTTGATAATAAATTTTGCTGAAATAAATTATAACTGTCATTCCGAACTTAATTCGGAATCTTTTCAAAAATACAAATTTTTATTCTAAAACTGCATCGCTTGGCATCAATAAATCACCGCGAGGAGAAAGTCCTACGCTACCGATTTTAACTCCATCTGGCAAACATGAGCGCTTAAATTGCTGAGAATAAAATCTTCTGTAAAAAACTTCAATCCACTTATCGATTTTATCTTTTGTGAATAAAGTTGGCTTTCCTTTTTCGCGTTGCTGAATATCAAAAGCTTGATATGCTAAAAACTTAATTTTTTCTTTTGTAAATCCCCAACGAACAGAATAATACAAATAAAAATCGTGCAAGTCGTAAGGACCAACCAATTCTTCGGTACATTGACTAATAACGCCATCTTTTGGAGGCAAAAGTTCTGGGCTTACAGGAGTTGCAAGAATATCTTTTAAAACATCAGACAAAGGACCTTTGATTTTTTCTGCAAACCAAGCAACTAAATGTCGCACAAGTGTTTTTGGCACAGAAGAATTTACGCCGTACATTGACATATGGTCGCCGTTGTAAGTTGCCCAGCCTAAAGCAAGTTCAGACATATCACCTGTTCCGATAACTAACCCACAACATTGATTTGCCACATCCATCAAAATTTGAGTTCGTTCTCGCGCTTGAGAATTTTCGTAAGTTACATCGTGATTATTTTCATCATGGCCGATATCCTCAAAATGCTGACGAACCGCTTTTTGAATAGAAATTTCTTTTAGAGTAACACCCATGGAAGTTGCCATACTACAAGCATTTTTGTAAGTTCTGTCAGTTGTTCCAAAACAAGGCATTGTAATTGCGATAATATCTTCAAAATCAAGATTGCAAAGTTTGAAGGCTTCGTATGTGATTAAAAGCGCCAAAGTTGAATCCAATCCGCCAGACAAGCCTAAAACTGCGCAAGTTGTTCGAGTATGCTTTAATCGTTTGGCAAGAGCATGAGAAAGCATTTGTACAATTTCATCACAGCGACTGTTCAAAGAATCTTTATCACTTGGAATAAAAGGATAAGGCGAAATTTCTCGATAAAGTTTTGCAACAGAAAACAAAGATTTTTTCTTTTTGATAGATTTTTCAGTTTCGATAATTCTAAAAGATTTTTTGCAAGAAGAATCTAAAGAAAAAGATGAATTCATTTTTCTGCGCTGATTTTGTAAGCGTTGAATATCGATATCGGAAATTATAAATCCATCTGTGTAAAGTTCACTTTCTGCAAGAATTTTTCCATTTTCTGCAATTAAATTGTGTCCAGAAAAAATTAGATTTGTTGTGGATTCGCCTTTGTTTGCATTTGCGCACAAATAAGCACAGCACAATTTTGCACTTTGACTTTGCACAAGAGTTTTTCGTAAATCTTTTCTGCCAATAATTTCGTTACTTGCACCTAAATTTGCAATTATTAAAGCACCATTTAGCGCAAGTTCACAAGAAGGATTTTCTATTCCGAATAAATCTTGAGAAAATTCAGTTCCGATTTTTGTATCAAGATGAGAAATCAAAATATCAGTTCCAAAAGGAATTTTTTCTGAATAATTTTCAATTTGAACAAATGAATTGTTTGGTAAATTTTTTCCAGAAACAAAATATCGACTTTCATTCATTTCTGCAAAACAAGGAATATTTGTTTTTGGAATTATCGCTAAAATCTTTCCAGAATTTATCCAAACTGCACAATTATAAAGTGAATTTTCATATTGAATAGGACAGCCGACTGCAAAAAGTACAGAAGTTTTTTTTGTAAACTCTGCGATAGATAAAAGTGAGGATAAAGCATTTTCCAAAAGTGAATTTTGCAAAAATAAATCTTGGCAAGTGTAACTTGTAACACAAAGTTCATTCATTACAAGCAAGTTTACACCAAGAGAATCAGCTTTCTTTACTGCTTCAATAATTTGTTTTTCGTTAAATTTACATCCTGCAACAGTTACTTCAGGACTACAACAAGCAACTCTAAAAAATCCAAATTCCATAGTAGAATTATAACGCAAATTTAACTTATAAGTCTACAAAATTTTTAATTTTTGAAAAAACTAATTTTTCTTGATTCCAATATAAAAACGAATAAAATAAAATAGCCCTACAACCATTGCAACAAAACCTGTAAGATCCATAAAAGTATGAAGCACTGCTGTAATAAATTCTTTTTTATAAAGAATTGCGCCAAGAATGATTAACAAAAGTCCAACTGGCAAAAGAATACTCATCAATCCATTTTTCTTAACCTTTTCGATTTTTCGAGCTTCTTTTTTGTCAAAAGCTTTTTCAAACAAAGATTTTATCTTACCTAATAATTTTGCAAAAAAACTTGGATTTCGTAATTTTTCTAAAGCCTTATAACCTTCATAAAGTTCATCATCGGTAAAAGGTTTTCTTTGATTATTTTCTTCTAGTTCAAGTTCTAAAAGCAACAGTTTATCTTTAGTTTCAACCATAATGGCATCAATAGTTGACCATCCTAAAGATTTTGCAGCTTCTAGTCTTCTATGTCCAGCAACAAGTTCGTACTGGGAATTTATTGTTATAGGATTCATCAAACCATAACGATTTAAACTTTCCTTTAACATATGCAAATCGCCTAAATCTTTACGAACGCGTTTTTTTATTTTTATATCTTTGATTAAAACTTTCATGTTCAAAATTTCCTTAGAATTTTATTCCAAAAGGAAGTTAAATTCTTCGCCTTCAAACTCATCGACAGAATCTGAATTTGTTTCTTCAACCCAATCATCCAATTCTGATTTAGAAATATTTGAGACTGGCTTTTTAGTAGAAGTACCTGTATTCTTATTATAAGTTGTTTTCTTTGGTTTTGCAGACTCAGGTGCCAAATTTCCAAGGAACGATAAATCCAATTTTAGAGAAGTTTTATCTTTTACTTTTATACCTTTTTCGCCAGAAAGTATATGTTCATTTGCAAGGCGCTCCACACCGATAACTTTTACTTCGTTTCTTGTAGAGTGAAGTTCGCACATAACTTTTGGCTGAGTACCTTCTAAGAAAAACTGAGTTGTTTGATGATTTCCACAAGCTTCAGTTAAAAGTTGCCCCGTAACAGAACAAACAGTTGCTTCAACAAGGCCAGTTTGAGGTTTATCAAATTGTTTGATTGGCAAATTCTCGTGAATAATTCGCATGTAATTACTCCAAGCAACACCGGCCAAAGTTGCACCAGTTTGGTCAAGACCAAGAGATTTACCTTTTTGGTCAAAGCCAAACCAAACAGCAGTTGTAACATAAGGAGTAAAACCTACAGTCCAAGCGTCAGACCAGTTTTGAGTTGTACCAGTTTTACCTGCAGCAGGCATAACTCGTTTTTTGCCATTTTCGTCTGTGTATGTAAACTTCTTAAGACCACCAGCAGTTCCAGCAAGAGAACCTCCTGGAGTTGTAAGAACATTTTGTAGCAAATCAGTCATGATAAATGCAGTTTGAGGAGAAATAACTTGAATTGCAGAACCTTTTCGTTTTTGTTCAAGACGAATATCTCGTTCTGGATTTAAGAAAGTTTTTCCGTTTCTATCTTCTACCGAACGAATTGCAATTGGAGTTGTTTCTTTTCCACCGTTAGCAAAAATTGTAAATGCACGAGCCATTTCGATAGGACGAGCAGAGAAAACACCAAGTCCAAGAGGATATCCACGAGCAAAACCACGAGTGCTAGCTTCTTTTTCATCAAGACCAAGGAGAGCAACAATTCTGTTGATTGCAGCGTCAAATCCAATTCCCTTAAGAATTGTAAGCGAAGGAACATTCATAGAAGTTGCAAGAGCATACCATAATTGAACAGAACCTTTCCATTCCCCACGGAAGTTTTCTGGATAGTATGGATTTCCATCTTCTGTATAGAAAACAATCGGAGCATCAACAATCATAGACGCTGGAGTAAATTTTCTTGAATCGATAGCAGCAGAATAATACAATGGCTTACAAGAACTTCCAGGTTGAAGTTTTGCCTGTGTTGCACGAATAAACTGGTTATCAGAACTAAATTTACTTCCACCAACTAAGGCTGTAATGTATCCAGTATCATTATCAACTGTGATTAAAGCACCTTCGATAGTATTTTTCTTTGAATCTTTTGAAATATTTACATTTGCACGATTTACAATTCCTACTTTTACAGGTTCAACACCACAAACCAAAGACATAACATCAAGAATTGGGTTGATTTCAGAATTATATGTTGAACGAGCAATATTTTCGTTGCGTTCTTGAGAAACTTTTAAGTCTGGCAAGTTAAAAATCAAAGACATCAATTCTGTAAACGGAATATATGTTTGAGAAGCATCTGATTTTCTAGAACCACTTGAACGCTGATAAGCTCTATTTGCATAAGCAATTCGTGATTCCATAACTTCTTGAGCCGCATTTTGATGTTCCAAATTTACGGTTGTATTTACGGTAAATCCACCTGTGTAAATATCCAAGTTTCCGTAAATCATGGAAGTAAGTTCACGCAAAACATATTCGCTAAACCAAGGAGCTTTATCTTCACGCATAAAATATGCAGATGAATTAATTCGAGTATAGTCAAAATTTAGCCAAAATTCTTCAAAAGAGGCATCGGCAACTTCTTTAGAAAGATATCCATCGGCAACCATATCAGTAAGAACAGTTTGCTGACGATTCATCGCACGATTTGGATGATTAAACGGGTTATAGTGAGCTGGGTTAGAAAGTTGAATAACCAAAATTGCAGCTTCTGCAGGAGTAATTTCAGTTACATCATGTCCAAAGTAATATTTAGAGGCCGCACTTACACCATAAGTTCCAGCACCAAAGAAAACTTTATTTAAGTAAAGTTCAAGAATTTCATTTTTGGAATAACGGCGTTCCATTTGGATTGCCCACCAAAGTTCCTTTAACTTACGCAAAACAGACATTTCGGAACGGTCGCAATACAAAGTTCCTGCAATCTGCTGAGTTAAGGTACTTCCACCACCAAGTGATTTTCCTGTAACCTGCCCTACAACCGCTCTAAACAAAGCTTTTAAACTAAAACCTGGATGCTTATAGAATATTTGGTCTTCTCGAGTGATAAGAGCATCAATCATGTGCGGTGGAAGTTCATTAAACGAAATCATCTCGCGTTTTTCATCTGACGCAAATTCAGTAATGACTTCACCATTTATATCAAGAAGCCTTGTTGGGAGAGCTGGATTAAATTCTGTAAATTGTTCAGTGTTGATAGTATTAAGCGTATTTGAAAGCAAAAGCCCCAAACATGCACCAAATAAAATTGTAAAAAAAACTGTACAACACAAAAGTACAATGGTACTTGTTTTTATTTTTTTCATTATTTTTTAGAATATTAAAGATAAGCGCTTTTGTCAAGAAATAAAAAAAGGCCGGCAATAGAAACCGGCCATGCCCATCAGGCAATCAGGCGAACAATGGGTGGGAGGGGATTTATCCGCCTGACATTTAAAATATCGGTGAATATCAAAAAACCTTGAATAAAAAAAACAAAAATCCCCAAAAAAACTAAGAAAATTTACAAAAAATTTATTGCGTTTCTACTACTTGAACATCAAGATTTAATGAAAATCTATAAGTTTTTCCGTTAAAAGCTTCAAAAGATTGAATTTTCTCGTATCCACCAAAAAGAAATTTTAACAAATGCTCTCCCTCAGAAACAGTAAAAGCTTCTTGCCAATTAAAAATTTCCTCAGAATCTAAGAAAACTTGCACTCCTTCTGGTGCAGAAATTTCAACTAAAGGCGTAACATCCTTCAATAAAACATCAACCTTTGTAGTTCTTGCTTGCTCAACAACAACTGTTCTAAATTCGCTACGATATAAATCTGAAATAATCGATAAATGATGAGTTCCTGTTTGTAAAATCAATTTTCCATCTGTTAATTCTGGAATTTTTCCGTCTACATACAAAGTATATAGAGAAGTTCCTGTCAAATTTAGAATTTTTGGCTCTTTTTCACTGTCAACTTCAAAATTTGCAACAGTTAAATCTTCATCTATTGCAGAATTTGTAGAATTTTCATCTTTTGCAGAAGAAGTTTGAAGTTCTGGAGCAAGTACATTTAATTCCAAAATTCCTTCATCTTCTAAAACAGGTTTTACATCAATAACAAAAGTTGAATCCCAAATATTTACCGGCGTTCCTTTCATAACAAGTTGCAATCTAAAGAAAACATATCCGCTGTTATCATCCATCGCAGGTGGTAAAACAATAGAATAAGGAGAATCTTTTAATTCTACAGAAGAAAATAATGGAATAAGCAAGTTACAACTTAATCTTGTTGGAAATGTATTTATAAAATCACGATTTCCTCGATAATCAATAAGATTTTCGGAAGGTTTGGGATTTATATCTGTATACAAAAAATATGCAACCGAATCTCTAAATTCAGCAACTTCTGGTGGAATTTTAACTTCCAAAGAAAGTGCTTTCAAAAACAAAGGATTTCTAGGAACTTTTATTACAAGCGCATCGTTTACTTCTAAAACAGCTTTTGCTGGAGTAATCTCATCGGACATATCCACAACAACAGTTTTATGAACTCTAAAAGATTCATAAGCAAACAAATTAAGAGAAAAAAATAAGACTGATAAAAAAATCAATAATTTTTTCATTAAAATCCTAAAAAATGATTATTGAGAAAGTTCAGAAAAGGGATTTATTTTAGAATTATTCTTTCTAATTTCAAAATGAAGATGCGGTCCTGTTGAAGCCCCTGTACTTCCTACCCGTCCAATACAAGTTTGTGAACTGACGATTTCATCTTTCTTTGCCAAAATTTTTGAAAGATGCGCATAAAAACTTGACCGATTAGAAGAATGTTCTACAATTACATAATTTCCGTAAACATTATCCCAGCCAGTTTTTTTTACAACACCATGCCCACAAGCAAAAACTTCTGTGCCTTCAGCAGAAGCTAAATCCACTCCCGAATGAAATTTGTTTTTTCCTGTTATAGGACTAACTCTCATTCCAAAATCTGAAGTTAATACACTTTCTCTCAAAGGCATTTTTAAAGAAGAATCCAAGAAAAAATATCGCTCTGTTGCACCAACTCTCAATCCTGGAAAAAATGTAAACTGTTCCTTTTCTACAATTAAATTATAACACAAGGTATTATCAGATTTAAAGCAATTTTTTTTTAAAATTTCTTCAAAAGGCGAAGAAGGATTATTCGAAACAAAAATTCCATCTACACTAGGAAGCAAAATTTCTTTATTTGAAATATCTTCTGTAGTAGAACCAATATGATTTAATGTAGCGATTGTTTCGATTAAAATGTTACATCTTGCAGAAATCGAAAAAAGTGTATCGTATTCAGTAGTTTTGTATTTGTAAAACATTATCGAAGGAATTTGATTAGAAGCAAGTAACTTTTTTGATTCAAGCACATCAAACTCGTATTGTTTGAAAATTTCATCTTTTCGAGAATCTAAAACTAAAATCCTTGGATAAAAAGTTTCGTTATTTGCTGAACTTGAATAAACTAACTGAAAAAATGATAAAATTACAAAAATTATAACTAAACTATTTTTTCTTAATAACAATTACGCAAACTCCAAAAATGATAGCAAATACCACAAAAATAGAAATTCCTAAAAAGCGCATTTGATTCAAAATTAAGAGAATAGAAATAACTAAACCTAGCAAACAGATAAAACAGAGAAAGAAACTTCTAAAAATATTAAATAAGTATGATTTTTTTTCTTCAGTTGTTTTTTGTTTCAATGTTTTTATAAACTTTCTTGAAATAAAAAAAACTGCCAATAAAATTGCAACAATTAAAACAACAAAAGAATAAACATTAGGAAATTTTACAGCAAAATACCACAAAGGCCAAACCACAACAAAACCTAAACTTGCACAAATCAATGCAAGCAAAAGGAATCTTCCGAATGAGACAAAAAATGATAAAAAACCTTTAATTACTGAATTTTGCATACTGAATAAAAATACATCCCCAAAAACAAAAAATCATTTTTAGGGATGATAAAAGTTTTGTAAAAACTATCGATTATTCTTCAACAATAGCTTCTGTAGGACATGCTGAAGCACAAGTTCCACAGCTAACACATGTTGCTGCATCAATAACTCTTGCTCCATCACCTTCGCTGATTGCTCCAACTGGACATTCGCCTTCACAAGCACCACAGTTTACACAAGCATCTGTAATTTTGTAAGCCATATTACACCTCATATAAATTAGATAATATAAAAATACCACAGAAACAAAGATAAAACAAGTTAAATATAAAAAAAATATACAAAAAGGTTGCTTGTTTTTTATCTTATAAGATATAATAAAAATATGGGTGGACAATTAATAGAAACAGAACTTGATGACATCAAGTATTTGCCAACTTGGGCGCAAACATTAGCAAATAAATATCAGTCTAAAACTGTAAATATGTATTTAATTTATGGTAATATCAGAGATTTTTTGCCACATTCAATAAAAGAAGGTGAATTTAGCTTTACAAAAGTTCAAGAATATATTCCAGAAGTTTTATTTGGAAATAAAGACATAATTGCATACTATGACCGTTCAAGTGGAATTACATTTTGCACAGGTGATATGGAAAAAGAATATGTACTTACCATGCAAAAATATTATCCAGAAGTAAAAAAAGAAGATTTAGTTTCAAAAGATCCTGTAAAATCATTTAGATATTTAGAAACATATTTTTTTATTAACATTCCTAAAAAAAAGCGTCTAGTTTTTTTAATTGATTACGCTGAAACAATCGTTCCAAATGATGAAATTGGAAATTTAGACGAAACAGACAGATTTTGCTTGGTAACATTGAATAGATGGTCCCATGATCCAATTTTTACAAATAATGATGTTTCTATCATGTTACTTTCTGAAAATTTATGCGATATAAACAAGCGAGTTGTAAATTCTCCATCAATCGTAAAAGTTGAAATTCCACTTCCTGACGAAAAAATCAGAACAATGTTTTGTAATTATTTATATGAAAAAAATCTTTTTAGACTTGACCGAGGAATAAATTGTGAAAAAATGGGAAGTTTATCCTCAGGTCTAAATCTTTGGCATTTACATCAAATAATTACAGAATCTTACACAATGGATGAAATAATAAATCTAGATTATTTACGAGATAAAAAGCGCAAAATCCTAGAAAATGAAGGCGCAGGCTTAATCGAATTTATCGAAACAAATTATAATTTAGATTTAGTATCTGGACACGAATTTGTAAAAAACCGATTCAAAAATGCGGCAAAGGCGATAAAACATAATCAACTTGATGTTTTGCCAATGGGATATTTGATTTCTGGTCCAATTGGAACTGGAAAAAGTTTTTTAGTAAGTGCTTTTGCTGGGGAAATCGGAATCCCGATGGTAATTATCAGAAATATCCACGGACAACAAAACGGATTTACAGAAAATAATCTTGAAAAAGTTTTGAGTATTCTAAAAGCAATTTCTCCAGTTGCAGTTATGATTGACGAAGCAGATGCAATGCTTGGAAGCCGCGAAGATAAAAGCACAAATTCCGAAAGCAGCAGAATTTTTGCTCAGATTGCAAATTTTATGGGAAATACTGAATATCGTGGAAAAATCATTTGGTTTTTGATAACAAGCCGCCCAGATTTAATTCCTATCGACTTAAAACGCCAAGGTCGTGCCGAAGAACATCTTGCACTTTTCTATCCAGAAACTATTGAAGAAAAAATTCATCTTTTTGAAACAATGAAGCATAAACTTAACATAAAAGTTGAAGATTGCAATTTGGCTTCGCTATTCAAATCGGTAAATTTTGAAATGTCGGGAGCTGATATTGAAGCTGTACTTGTTCGTGCAAAAATGAATGCGGCGATGGATAATCGAGTAAAAGTAACTCAAGAAGATTTAAAGCAAACTATAAAAGATTTTATTCCACCAGTTTATCCTTACGAAATTGAACTTCAAAATCTAGTTGCAATTCTTGAATGCACAAGCAAAGAAATGATACCTAAACGCTATCAAAATATGGAACGAGCAAAACTTGCTAGTGAAATCAGAGAATTAAAACAACTTCTCAATATGAAATAATTTTGAACTTTGGAGAAAAAATGAACAACATAGAACTTGCTAAAATGATAGACCATACAATTTTGAAAGCAAACGCAACTCAAAATGATATTGAAAAACTTTGTGAAGAAGCAAAAAAATACAATTTTGCAAGTGTTTGCGTAAATCCATATTGGGTTCCTTTGACTTCGGCTTTATTAAAAAACTCAACTGTAAAAGTTTGTACTGTAATCGGATTTCCGTTAGGGGCTACAAGTTCAGACAGCAAAGCCTACGAAACAGAAATTGCAATTTTACAAGGTGCAGACGAAGTTGACATGGTGATAAATGTTGGTGCAATGAAAAATGATAAAACCGATATTGTTGAAAATGATATTTTATCAGTTGTAAACTCTGCAAGAAAAACAGGAAAATCCCAAAACAAAAATATTATCGTAAAAGTAATTTTAGAAACTTGCTATCTAACAAAAGATGAAATAAAAAAAGCTTGTATCTGCGCAAAAAATGCTGGTGCGGACTTTGTAAAAACTTCTACTGGTTTTGGAACAGGAGGTGCAACGGTTGAAGATGTTGCACTAATGAAAGAAACTGTAGGTTCATCTATGGAAGTAAAAGCGTCTGGTGGAATCCGAGATTACGAAACTGCAATAAAAATGATAGAGGCAGGTGCATCACGAATTGGAACATCAAGTGGCATAGCGATTTGCACAAAATAAAGCAAGATGAAATTTTGTAAATGAATAATTTTCAGCCAACGCTTTCGACGTAAAATGTCCCGCGACCTGCGGCTCCTCACTTCGTTCGTCAAGGCAGGTCGGTTCCATTCCCCGTCTACGCGTTGGCTACAATTTTGCTTTTACACATTGTTTCTTGCTTGGGGTTGCGACAATGGGCATGGATGGGCGGAGTTGTGTAAAAGCGAAATGGAAAAGGCAGTGTAGAGCGCAACTTGTAAAAAATAGTCATTGCTTCGACTACGCTCAGCAACCAAAAAAGACTACGCTAAGGAATCGGGGTACTGGTCATTGAACGGAGGTTATGCGGTCATTGAGCGGAGTCGAAATGGTCACACGGACTTGCTCAAGTCTAACGACTTTCGCTGTTTTTTTGATGGTTGGTGAGACTGTAGAAGTACACCAACCAATTTACAATCAAATTTATTCTGTAATTGTACGAACTACACGGAAACCGATGTTATGATGTCTTTCGTAGACAAAATAGTCGTTTTGGAAAGATACAAAACAATTCCTTTCTGGATCATACCAGTTACCTCCACGATTAATCCTATGAGTTTCAAGATTCTCTCTCAATTCCCAACACCATTCCCAAAGATTTCCAGACATATCATACAAATCCAACTCATTTGGTTGTTTTGTTTTTACTTCATGACTTGTTCCACCAGAATTTTCTGAACACCAAGCAACCATATCTATTGAGTTACTTCCTGCATATTGGTACTGAAATCCTTTTAGTTCATTACCACCACGAGCAGCATATTCCCATTCAGCTTCGGTTGGTAATCGATACCCATTTGCTTGAAAATTGCAAATTGCGTCGCGCCAAGAATCAAAGTTGTCGTCATCTTCAGAATCAGGAACATCGTCCCAATCATCTGGATTTGTACTTCCGCTTATTGTGTAACAAGGAGTTAAACCTTCTTTAATACTTCGTTTGTTACAATATACAAGCGTATCAAACCAACTAACATGATGAGCTGGAAAATTATCGCCAATACCTACTTGTTCCACATTTATAACTGACTCATCTGGCCAAGTTCCCATAATGGCTTTGTATTCTGCTTGTGTTACTTCGTGGTCGCTTATGTAAAAATTTGGAATAGAAACAATTGCACCTTCTTTGAAAATTTCACTTGTTGTGTAGCCGTCTGCTGTGATTACACCATTTATACTTGTACCTTTAACAAAAACAAATCTTTCTGCCAATTTCCACTTTGCGTACAAAGTAATGTTAGATTCTGGAGGTGTTGTAAAATCAAATTTTGGATCTAAAGTAACACCATTATCAGAGGAAGTATACCATCCCTCAAATTCATAACCTTCTTTGGTTGGAGTTCTTGGTTCAGAAACATTTTGTCCTTTTTCAACTTGCTGAATTTCTATATAACTTCCACCTAGACTATTAAATTGAATAATAAAAATTTCTTCATTTTCTATAGTTATTCCCACATCAACACCAGACTGTGTTTTAGTTAAATTGATATGAACCTTGTTATCGGTTGCTTTTACAGTAAAATTTTCACTTTTACCTGCGTAAATTGGATTTTTTTCTTCATCTAAGTAAAGTTTTGCAACAAAAATTACATTTAAGCCGATTTCTACATCTATTTTTGCTTTTACCTGTCCGTTGGTATCAACTTTGTTTTTACTTTGTGCTACCAAAGGTAGAGTTTCTAAATTTTCACCTTCTTTATAATTTGCAGTATCATAAACAAAAATTTTTAAGATATATTCTGTATTTTGTGAAGTATCATTTCTTGAAGTTTTTACGATTTTTGACAAATCCAAATTGATGTTAATTGTCGTCTTATTTTTGGCGTTTAGAAAATTATCGCAACTTGTAATTACAAATAAAAATACAACTAAAATTAAAGTTGTAAAAACAAAAATCTTTGATTTCATAAAACTCTCCTATTTTTAAGACATTTTCTATCAGTTCAAATTTTAGTATAAGGGAATTCCCCCCCCAGTCAACTAGGCTTTGTAGTTTTTCTTATTTTATAGCAGTTATTATAAAATTTTTTTTTCAAAATTCATTCATTTTTTCGTTTTCTCTTGATAATAAATGTGTGTAGGAAAATATTTTCTGTTAAAAGAGTTTTTGGTCGCAGAAATATTTTCGGCACGCATTTTTTTTATTGGAGAAAACTATGTATTTTAAGAAATTTGAAGATTTAACTTTTGCAGACCACTATATTTTCGAGAAGGTTTTGCAAAACCCAGAAATTTGCCAAGAACTTTTGGAACGACTTTTAAAAATCAAAATCGACCATATCGAGTATCCAGAAATTGAAAAAACAATTTCTCCTTATTATCAATCGAAAGACTGTGGCTCAAGGATGAGCCACCACAATAAATCAGGCGATATTTTGGTGAAACCAAAATTCGCAGAGTTCACGAGGCAAGGATGCCGAGAGAACGGCTTTATGTCAAAGACAGCGACAAAGTATTCGATATTGAACTTCAAAATGCTATAGATTTCGATTTACCTTTTAGAACTAGATATTATCAATCTATGATAGATACAGATAATCTTCTAAAAGGAGAACATTACTCAAATCTACCAGAAAGTTTTATCATTTTTATTTGTACTTACGATCCTTTCGGAAAAAATCTATCAAGTTACAGTTTTGAAAATCGTTGTATTGAAAATTTGAATATTCAACTAAACGATAAAATAATCAAAAAGTTTTTTAACGCAAAAGCCTACCAACAAGAAAATGATATAGCAATAAAATCATTTTTGAAGTATATTATTTCTAGAGAAACATCTGACGATTTTACTCACAAAATCGAAGCCTTCATAAAAGACATAAAGTCAAAAGAGGCAAACAAAAAGGAGTATTCTAGCGTGAACATCCACGACCAAGATATATATTTCAAAGCAAAAAACGAAGGTATCGCACAAGGTTTTCAACAAGGTGCATACGAAAAAGCTATTGAAACTGCTAAAAATATGTTAAAAAACAATATTTCACTTGAAATTATTGTAGAATGTACAGGTCTATCAGTTCAAACTATTAAGAATCTGTAAAATATATAATAAATTTTTATTCATAAACTGTTGACGATTTTACTTCCAAAATTGATTCTTTCGTACAAAAATAAAATTCTGTGTAGTACCTTTACATAAACCCTACTTCTTACTATAATTTAACAACTCATAAGAGGCATTTTTCATTTCAATATAAAATAATCAACATTACAAGGAGTTATTCGTGGATAAAAATGAAATCTTAGCTCGTGCAAAAGAATATGTAAATGAAGAAAAAGATTTACATTTTAAACAAGAAGTAGAAGAACTTATCAAAGCCGAAAACATGGCAGAACTTGAAGACAGATTTTATCAAAATCTTGAATTTGGAACAGGTGGACTTAGAGGAATCATCGGTGGTGGAACAAACCGCATGAATACATGGATGATTAACAGAGCAACTCAAGGTCTTGCAAACTATTTTATCAAAACTTTCCCAGAAAAAGCTGCAAAAGGTGAACTTTCTGCTGTTATCGCTTACGACTCACGAAGATTTTCTGATGTATTTGCAGAAGCAACAGCTTTGATTTTTGCTGCAAACGGATTTAAAACTTATCTTTTTACAAGTCTTCGTCCAACCCCTGAGCTTTCATTTGCAATTCGTACACTTGGTTGTGATACAGGTGTTGTAGTTACAGCATCACACAATCCACCTCAGTATAATGGATATAAAGCTTACTGGAATGACGGTGCTCAAGTTATCGAGCCACACGACACAGGAATTATTGACCAAGTAAATTCAGTTGATACAGTTAAAACAATTTCAAAAGAAGATGCTCTTGCATCAGGCAAACTTGTAATGATTGATAAAGAAGTTGATGAAAAATACTGGGAAATGTGTAAAGCACAACTTTTCAGACCAGATGTTATCAAAGAAAAAGCATCAGAAGCAAAAATTGTTTACACTCCACTTCACGGAACAGGAGCAATGCATGTAGAAAAAGTTCTTAGTGACTTAGGTCTTACAGTTATCACAGTTCCAGAACAAAGAATCCCAGATGGAAACTTCCCTACTGTAGAAAAACCAAACCCAGAAGAAGCTCCTGCTCTAAAAATGGCTGTTGAATTGGCTGAAAAAGAAAAAGCTGATGTTGTTATGGCAACAGACCCAGATGCAGACCGCTTTGGTATTGCTGTTCCAGATGCAAACGGAAAATATGTTCTTATCTCTGGAAACCAAATGGGAGCATTACTCACAGACTACATCATCGTTTCAAGAAAAGAACTTGGAAAAATGCCAGCAAATCCAGCGATTGTTCGTTCTATCGTTACTTCACCTTTTGCAGATAAAATTTGTGCAGCAAACGGTGTAAAACTTGTAGAATGTTTAACAGGTTTCAAATGGATTGCTAACGAAATGGCAAAATTTGAAAACACAAACTGCAACAACTATATCTTTGGTTTTGAAGAAAGCTACGGATACAATGTAGAAACAGATGTTCGCGATAAGGACGGAGTTTCAGCTGCAGCAATGTGTGCAGAAATGACTCTTTACTGGAGAACTCAAGGAAAATCACTTTTACAAAGACTCGAAGAACTTTACACAACTTACGGATATTTCCAAGATAGCGCAATTTCACAAAACTTCCCTGGTGCTTCTGGCGGACAAACAATGAAAAACATCATGACAAAACTCCGCACAGAAGGATTAAAATCACTTGGAGGAAAAACTGTACTTTCTATCCGTGATGTTGGTGATAGCGTTGTTTACAATCCTGCAAATCCAGCTAATAAAGAAAAACTTGATTTACCAAAAAGCAATGTAATTCAATTCTTCCTTGATGGCGGAACAGTTGTAAGTGCTAGACCTTCTGGAACAGAACCAAAAATCAAGTTCTATATCAACTGTGTTATCGAAAATTCTTCAGACCTTGCAAAAGCAAAAGAAGAAGCTGATAAATTAACAGACGCAATCGATAAAGAAATCAAAGAAGTTCTTGCTTCTGTAAAATAATTTTAGAAAATTCATAATGAAAATGATAAAACAAATTCTCCGTCTTTACGAAGGCGGAGAAATTTTTACTGCCTTCGATACAGAAACAACTGGTCTCATGAACAAAACCGATAGAATTATTGAAATTGGTGCTGTAAAGTTTAGTAAAGATGGCGTAATCGATAAATTTTCAACATTGATAAATCCTCAAATGCCAATTCCGTTTGCTTCAACAAAAGTGAATGGAATTACAAATCAAATGGTTGCAAATGAACCAATTTTTGCAGATATTTGTGATGATTTTTTAGATTTCATACAAGGAAGTATTTTACTTGCCCACAATGCAAATTTTGATATTGGTTTTATCAATGCTGAACTTTTACGAATCAACAAAAATCAGTTAAAAAAGCCAAATGTTCCTGCAGTTGACACTCTAAAAGATTCTAGAAAGATTTATCCAGAACTTGGAAAATACAATTTACAATTTTTAGCAAGTGAATTTAATATTTGTGTGGAAAATGCACATCGCGCTTTAGATGATGCAAGAGTGTGTATGGAATTATTCCAACACAACCTTGCTCATCTAAAAGAAATAAATTCTTAGACGCAATTTTGTAGCTCAATAAGAAATTAAAGAAAATCTGACAAGTTTGCAACGCAATCTTGATATGAAAATCCCACAGACATAATTATCTATAGGTATTAAATTCAATAAGTTCTTCTTTATTCCTTAATTTTTTAAGTGCTACCTCTTGAATTTGTCTTACTCGTTCTCTTGTTAATCCTAATGCCTTTCCAGTTTCTTCAAGAGTCATTGGTTTATGACCATCTAATCCATATCGTAATTGAACGATAGCCATTTCCCTTGAAGACAAAGTCATCAAAACTTTATCAAAAGTAGATTTCAATGTGGCAGCAAATACCGCATCTAAAGGTTCTGCAAAATTATCATCGCTTATAATGTCAGAGATGTGGGATGAATTTTCTTCATCAACATTTACATCCAAACTAGAAGTTTCTTGAGTATAATTCATAATTGTTTCTAATTCTTTTTCTGACATCCCAAGATTTTCAGCTAAAACTGCCATACAAGGTTCTTCTTCCATAGACTGAGTTAAAGCCTTTGCAATAGACAATGTTTTGTTAATTGTATTTAGCATGTGAATTGGAATTCGAATTACGCGACTTTTGTCGGCAATTCCTTTGATGATAGCTTGTCGAATCCACCAAATTCCGTAGGTAGAAAAACGAAACCCTCTCTCTGAATCAAATCGGTTTACCGCTTCAATCAAACCGATATTTCCTTCATCAATCAAATCCAGAAGAGGCAAGCCTCTGTGTTGATACTTTTTTGCAACCGAGACGACTAAGCGTAAATTAGCCGAAATCATCTGATTTTTGTAATTACAAAGTAATTTTTGCAAATCTAAAATTTGTTTTTGAATTTCAGATTTTTCAGATTCTATAAAGGTGTTTTCTGCTTTTGCAAGCAATTTTGCAATTTCACCTTTACAATTTTTAATTTTTACCCCAAGCTCTTTTTCTTCTTCTGCGGAAAGAAGTTTGTTATAAGAAATTTGCTTAAGATAAAGCGTCAAAGGATCGTAATCTGGTGCTTCAATCCTATTTTCGACTTCTGATGGAGGTTGATTATCATCAGATTTAACACGAAGTCTTTTTTTCATTATTATCTCCTAGGACAAAACTGATGTCCTAAAATAGAGTGTAATGAAGGGATTTTCAAAATACAAGAAAAAAATCAAAAAAATAAATATTTTTTATTCATTTTTACTATGATGTAAATATTTTTTTATCGAAATCCCTTAGAGATTTTAGAAAAATTGGAGAAAATTGATTTATCCACGAGGAGCTTTTGCAGGATCAATCGGATTTCCGTTTTTGAAAACCATAAACACTAATTGAGGCTTTGAAGTTCTTGTATCAACTGCAACTGTTCCGATTTTTTCGTTAAGTTTTACAGTATCGCCTTTTTTAACACTCATTTTGTCAAGGTTTGTATAAACATACATATATCCGCTTTTTGATTGCACAAAAACAACATTGCCAAAGCCACGATAAAGCCCAGAAAACATAACTGTACCTTCACGAATAATTGTTACATCTTCATTTAATTCTGTAGTGATAGAAACTCCCGAAACTTTACCTTCAAGATATTGAATTTCTTTTGCTTTTACTGGCCACAAAATAGTTTTGCTAGCAGTTTTGTTTTTATCGTAAGTTCTTGAATCAGTTAATTTCAAATCTTCAATATTTGTTGGATTATTATTTGCAACTTCACTAGATTTTTCTTGAGATGGAGCCAAAGGAACAATTAGCGCTTGCCCTACTTTTATAGTATTTGAACCACTCATTTTATTGAGAATTGTTAAAGTTTCTACAGAGATACCAAATTTTTTTGCAATTCCGTAAAGAGTATCGCCTTTTTTTACGATGTAAGTATCAGTTTTTTCAACTTTCTGAGTATTTTTTGATTCAGATACTTTTTTTGAAGGAATTTTTAGAGTTTGCCCTGTTTTGATAACAGAACTTGTAGAAATATTATTTGCAGAACATAATTCCCCTACACTAATTCCATATTTTCGGCTGATACTATAAAGTGTTTCGCCTTTTTTAACTTCGTGAGAAGCAGTTTGTGAGGAAAAAACTAAAACAACAGAAATTAAAATTGAAAAAATAATAAAACTACGCAAAAAATTCTTCATACCTTTCATACCTTATAAATTGTCGGCAGAAGTTGTATTATATTTTAGTAGTTTATATATCAAATGAATCAAAAAAATCACCGATGGCAAATCCATTCACAACACAACCAGACGGATAGATTTTTTTAATATTGTTTCTTCCTTCAGTTAAGTGAACAGATGTAATACCATGTTTGATAGAACTGTCAGCTTCGATAAAAGCAGCTACATGGTCAGCACAGCGAACAAGTTTTCCATCAACTGGATTAAATTCATCAGAATTATATTTTGAGTTAAGTTCATCAAAAGAAACTTCTTTTACATTTTGAAAATTTGAATCACAAATACGATTATCAAATTCATCACTTGTAAAATAAAGAATTTCGTCTACATAAGAAGATTCCATCAAAGGAACAAGTTCTCGTTGCACGATTTCGTCTTCAATCTTTTTTACGATTGCAGGAAGTTCCCGAGTTGCTTGTTTTACAGGCGAAATAATATCCCGTGTTACAGATTCTGGCAAATCATGAAAAAGTGCTGAAAAATAATTGTTGTATTCGCGTTTTGGGCAAAATTTTACAGATTGATGACGACCAAGCAAAAGTGTAAAAATCGCAACAAAAAAACAATGACCTAAAACGCTTGTTTTTGGAACGCGAGGTGTTTGATTCCAGCGAGTTTGAAAACGAAGTTGCTCAATTATAAGCAAAAAGTCGTAAGGTTTTTGTTTTGTAAGCAAAAGTTGTAAGCCCCGTAAATCCAAATAAGGCTGAATATCCTCATTAATTTCTTTTTCGATTTTTGCAAGTCGGCTTTTTTCGTTTACAACAGATATCATTTCAAATTCACGCATTGTAGAATATTTGTGTGCAGCGCGATAAATTCTCAAAGTGATTTCAGTTTTTGGCTTGTAAATTCCTAAAAGATAATCAGAAAATTGCTGAAAAAGTTCTTTGTCTTCAATAAAATCTTGATATTGAGAAATTACCCATTCATCAAGTTTTTTATATTCTTCAGGATATTCGCTTTTTATCATTCTTTGCACAGGCGCTTTAATATCACAAAGTGCAATCTTTTTTAATAATCCAAACAAGGATGCGTACATCATCCAATGCCAGTCAATTTCGGCACCTCTTTCTTCTTCGTACTTCCCGATGATGTAAGCAAGAACCATTCGCTCACCAGATTTATCCATTTCAACCATATCAAAAGGACGAACTAAATCGTTCCAGCGTTCTATTGAAAAGGCTTCAAATAATTTGAGAGCAAGTTTTGTTTGAATCATTATTTACAAATTCCTTTCTTTTGATCGTTTTCTAGTTTTTCTTTCCATACGACAACTTTTTTCTTAAGTTCTTCTGCTTCATTTTGTTCAGTTGTCAAAATACAAATTCTGCGTAAAGCCAACAAATAATTGATTGCAAGTCTCATATCATCAATACGATGAGTAGAAAGTTCATATCTGTCCCGATACCCATCAGCTGCTTGACGCAAAAGTTTTTTGATAAGACGAACATAATAAACTGTTGTCTCATAATCAGAAGAGCCTGGATCAAAATAATCTTTCATCGCAGTTTTCATATTGAGCATATTTTTTGCAACTGTAGCAAATCGACCTTGAAGTTCGATAAAAGCCCACTTCCATTTTGTATTTTCACCGTAAGCATCTTTTATTAAACGAATTGCAAGTCCAAGTTTTCTAACTATAAAATATCGTTTTTCAAGTGGAGTATTTTCAATTTCAGCAACATTTTTTTCATAATCAGAATATGGAACATCAATAAAATTTGTAACAATTTCTTCAAGATAAATCACGGATTTGTACAAAGCTTTTCGACCTTCATTTAAAGCATCTGTATTTTTTGTAGCAATCAATTCCACAGAAAGATTATTTATGGCAAGATACAAAGTTGTGATGTACATCATTTCTTCTGCTAACATGAGTTTTTTATAAGCAATTCCAGAAGTATCTTTTGAAATCATTTGCAAAAGATTTTTTTCTTTTTCGTAAGACTTTGCAACAGCATCTTTATAAGGTTGTTGTTTTGTATTAAACAATTCTCTACTTTCTGAATCTATTTTTGCCATAAAATCCTTCCTTGACAGCAAAATTTAGGCAGGTAAACAATTTGAATATTTTTCTAAAAGCTTTCTTGCATGTTCGCAAGATGCTGAATCTGCTGAATCTCCAGAAAGCATTCTAGCAATTTCTTCAATTCGTTCTTGACCTAAAATAATTCTTGCCGATGTTTTAGTTGTTGTATTATCAGAATTTTTTTCAATTCTAATTTGAGTATCGGCATAAACTGCAATACTGGCAAGATGTGTAATACATAAAATTTGTTTTTTTTGCGAAAGTTTTTTGATGTGGCTTCCAACTGAAACAGAAACTTCTCCACCGATTCCTGTGTCGATTTCATCAAAAATCAAGGTGTCAACACTATCAGATTCTGCAAGGATAGATTTCATCGCAAGCATAACCCGAGAAATTTCACCACCAGAAGCAATTTTTGCAAGCGGTTTTAATTCTCCACCTTTGTTTGCGCAAATCAAAAATTCAACATTATCCATTCCACGAACGCCACATTTTTGTACCAAATCGGAACTTTCTTTTTGTGTGATTGAAACAGCAAATTTACTTCCTGCCATTCCAAGTTGAGAAAGATTTTGTTCAATTTGGCTAGACATTTTATTTGCGGCAAGTTTTCGTTTTTCAGAAATTTTTACAGCACGAGAAAAAACTTCTTTTTCCAAAACTTTAATTGAATTTATCAATTCTTGTGCATTTTCATTCCAAGATGAAAGTTCTTCAAGCTCTTTTTTTGCTTTTTGTGCATATTGATTTATTTCATCAATGCTAGAATTTACAGAAGAACAATATTTTTTCTTCAATTTGAAAATCAAAGCTTGTCTTTCTTGAATTTCCTCTAATCTTTCTGGATCAAAAACTAAGGAATCTTTGTAAGATTTTAATTCATCATTTATATCTGTAAGTTCGTAAAAAGCGTTATTTATTCTTGTTGAAAACTGCTCAAGATTTTTATCAATATCAGAACTATGTTCTGCTACGCTACGCAATTTTTTCATCAAAGGTAAAATCGAATCGTTGTTTTGAGCAAAAGAAGAAGTCATCAATTCTAGATTTTCGTATAATTTTTCATATTGAGATAAACGATTTTCTTCGGCATCAAGTTCTACATCTTCGCCTGATTTTAATTTAGCGTCTTCAATTTCAGCAACTGCAAAACTTAATAATTCAATTTTTTCGGCACGCTGAGAATCGTTGTTGTTAAATTTTTCAAGCAAAGAACGCTTTTCAACCAAGTTTTTGTAAACGGAAGAAAACTCAGCAACTTCATCTGTTAGATTTGCATAGGAATCAAGATATTTTATGTGTTCACTAACTTTCATCAAAGATTGATGTTCGTGCTGTCCGTGAATATCTACAAAAAAGGATGTAAATTCAGCAAGTTCACTTCTTGTAACTGGCGTATCTTGAATCCAAGCACCAGATTTTCCGTTATCACGAACAAGTCGTCGTAATAAAACCCGGTTATCTTCAGGGTTAATTCCATGTTCTTCAAGCCAAGAAAAAGCTTCTTTACATTTATCATTGATAAAAATTGTTCCAGAAACTTTTGCTTCAGTACAACCTGGTCTAATTTGGTCAGTTCCGCCTTTACCACCCAACAAAAAAGAAAGCGCTCCAATTAAAATAGATTTACCAGCACCAGTTTCACCACTTAAAACAGTAAATCCAGAATTCAAATCTAAAGAAAGAGAATCTATAAGCGCAAAATCTTTAATAGTAATATCCTCAAGCAAGGGGACCTCCAGACCAGTTTAATTTAGAACGCAAAGCCCCGTAAAAAACATTTGAATCACATCCAACAAGAATTAAATTTTTATCAGCTTTGCGAATTTTTATAATATCATTTTCTTCAACATCAAATGCAACTTGCCCATCACAAGTGATACAAACCTCAGCCCCTCGAGATGGCAAAACTTTTACTTCAAGTTCAGACCAAGGTGGAAGCACCAAAGGACGATTTGACAATGAGAAAGCACAAATCGTGCTTAAAATCAAAACATCCATGGAAGGATCAACAATCGGACCACCAGCAGCGGCAGAATAGGCTGTAGAACCTGTTGAAGTTGCAACAATCACTCCGTCGGCCTTAAAATGCCCAAGGGAATTATTATTTGCAGTAACATCCAAAGAAATAATTCTTGCAGCACCGTTTCCAGTAACAACAACATCATTTAGCGCAGTGGAACTAAATAAAATTTGATTATTTCTATGTAACTCAGCACAAACTAAACTTCGTTCAACAAAATTTGATTTTCCATCAAGAAAGGCTTGCAAATCTTCTTGCCATTTATCAACCTGAATCCCCGCGATAAAACCAAATTGCCCAAAATTTATTGCAAAAACAGGGATATTATGAGGAGCACAAATTCTTGCTGCAAACAAAACCGTTCCGTCCCCACCCAGAGTAATTGCAAAACTATAATGATTTTTTTCTATACATAACACATCTTTATTATCATCTCGAAATTCAGAATTTAGACCAAAATAAAGAAATTTTTTTGTAAATATTTCATGTTTTTTTAAGAAAGTTTCTATTGAAGAATATAATTTACAAGCTTCTTCATTATAAGAATTGATGATTACTAAACATTCTTTCATAGCAACTTTCCTTTTATAACATTTAGCAAACTATGGTAGCGTTGCCAAAACCTTAGCAATTTTAGAAGATTGATTTTTTCCTAATCTTGGATAAAGAGGAAACAAAGCACATCTTAAAAGCAAAGATTTAGCATTTTTACAATTTTCTAATTCTTCTTCTCTTAGAGCAATAACAGTATTTTCAAAAGCAGGAGTAATATCGATTTCTTTTCGTGCTGCATATTGTTTTACATCTTTAAAACCACTTTCTAAAACAACAGGGAAAGAATAAACAACAGGAACAGCATATTCTCCTTGCTGAGAAAATGAACGATGTTTTCCTTGCATCAAAGAACGAATGTACATTTCATACATTTCTTTTCGGATTTGTTCGTTTCGGTTATGTTCTTTTAATTGAACAAATGCCAAAGAACAATTTATATCTGGCAAAATATCTGTTGATGGCGCAATATCTGTGTGTTTTTTTAGAACAAGCCAATCTCTGCGTTGTGGAGCCATCAAAACAGCACCGCCTCCAGCAGTAAGAATATCTCGTTCTTCCAAACCTAAAATGCTAAAAACACCAAAAGTTCCAGTTTTCTTTTCGCCAAGAGTAGCACCAGCACTTTGAGAAATATCTTCGATTACAGGAATTCCTAATTCCAAAATTGCACTTATGTTTGGAATCAATCCCATAGTTTCGTGCAAGATTAAAAGTCGGCCACCATTTTGGATTGCTTCGTGAACAGTTTCTGGAGAAACAAGTGAAGTTTCTGGAGAAACATCTAAAACTAAGGCTTTATATCCTAAATCTTCGATAGCGATAATTTGCCAACTTGGAGCAAGAGCTGAAATCATAATTTGAGATTCTTTTGGCAAATCTAAAGCTTTTAAAACATATTTTAATGCAATAGATGGACTTCTAAAAGCAACTGCACCATCAACACCAAAATATTCTTTAACATGTTGAATAAGGCGCAAATTACTTTCACCTGGACCGATTTTTTCTTCTACCATACAAGTTAAAACCGCATCCATTTCTTTTCTGCGAATTGTAGAACTAAAAGGTTGAATTTTCATTATTAATTAATTCCAATAATTTTCTGTAATTCTTTTGGATCACAAATCTTTCTTGTATCAAGAATGATAAGATATCCGTCTTCTTGGCGAACAACACCGTGAATATATTCTGTTCCAATACCACTTAGCATTTGTGGTGGAGGATTCATATCTTTTGAATTAACTTCTACAACTCTGGCAATTTTATCAATCACTAAACCGATTTTGTTTCCGTCAATATTAAGAATTAAAAATCCTCCCTCAAATTCTAAATCCTCTTCAGATTTTACTTGAGATTGAATATGAAATCTTTTATGTAAACTGATTATAGGGATAATTTCACCACGAAGATTAAAAATTCCCTCCACATAGTATGGAGCATTAGGAATTGGTCTGACAGTTTGAATTTTTACAACTTCTTTAACATCCATAATGTCTACACCATATAATTCTTCTCCCAATTGGAAAGTTACCAACTGAAAACGAATTTCACCTTCTGCCATATATCCTCCAAACATCAATCAAGCAACAGAAATTTCACACTCTGCATTATACTAGAATACACCCATTATTAAAAAAACACAATAGATTTTTTTCTGCACTATACAGTTTGATTTATAGCACTTACAACTGCATTGATACCAGCTCTACCTACATTTGAACTTCTTCCACAGCCCCAGAATTTTTTGCCATCTGCAAATGTTAATTCAATGTAAGCCATAGCGTCTGTGTCAGAACCGCTACCAATACTATGTTCATGGAAAGCACTAATTGTAAAATCTGGAACGATTTTTGATTCCTTAATTGCAGCAACAAAAGCATCCAAAGGTCCATTTCCTTTTGAACCGATTGCTAAAGTTGTTCCATTCCAAGAAATACTTGCTCTACACAAAACATTGTCAGCTTCAACTTTTCCGTCAACATGAGTTTCTGCTAAATCCAAAATTCTTAAAGGAGAACTTGTTTCAATCCAAGTTTGATTAAAAATCTGATGAATTTCAGCAGGTGTAAGTTCTCGCTGAAGTCTGTCTGCTTCGTTTGTAATCACTGTTCCCAAAGATGGATGCATTGCTTTTGGCAAGAAAATTCCAAAATCTTGTTCCAAAATCCAAGCAGCTCCTCC
The DNA here is from genome assembly GCA_045645985.1 of Treponemataceae bacterium. Classification (GTDB taxonomy): domain Bacteria; phylum Spirochaetota; class Spirochaetia; order Treponematales; family Treponemataceae; genus RGIG9060. The sequence goes on along the minus strand of JAZRJV010000052.1, from coordinate 21,244 downwards.
CTTTCCACTTTGACTGTTGATACGGATAATTTCTTCGTATTCTCGACCAATATCATGTGGATCAAGTGGAATATAAGGAACATCCCATGGAGCATCTTCTGCCATTCCTTTTCGAGCTGCCATACCTTTTCTGATTGCATCTTGATGAGAACCAGAAAATGCTGTGAAAACCAATTCTCCACCGTAAGGTTGTCGAGGAGGAACTGTCATTCCTGTAAAAGTTGTGTAAGATTCTGTAATATGATTCATATTAGAAAAATCTAATTTTGGATCCACACCTTGTGTGTACATATTTAATGCAACAGTTACAATATCCAAGTTTCCTGTTCTTTCACCATTTCCGAACAAAGTTCCTTCAACTCTGTCAGCACCTGCAAGTAAGCCCAACTCACAAGAAGCAACACCAGTTCCTCGATCATTGTGATTATGTAAACTTACGATTACTGAATCTCTATTTGAAATATGTTTACAGAAATATTCAATTTGGTCAGCGTGAATATTAGGTAAAGAACATTCAACTGTTGTAGGAAGATTAAGAATGATTTTATTTTCTGGAGTTGCCCCCCAAGCTTCTTTTACAGCTTCACAAATTTCTACAGAATATTCAATTTCTGTGTTAGAAAAACTTTCAGGTGAATATTCTAAGCGCACTTCAGTTTCTGGAACCATATCCAAATATTTTTGAACGCATTTTACACCATCAACAGCGATTTTTTTAATTTCTTCCTTTGACATATTGAAAGTGTATTTTCTTTGTGCTGGTGATGTTGAGTTATAAATATGGAAAATTGCTTTTTTAAGACCTTTCATACATTCGAAAGTCTTTTTTACAAGATGTTCACGAGCTTGGCACAAAACTTGAATTGTAACATCATCTGGAATGCGTTTTTCATCAATTAAGCGACGCAAAAAATCATATTCAGTTTGAGAAGCACTTGGGAATCCAACTTCAATTTCTTTAAAACCAATTTTTACAAGCAAATCAAAAAATGCGAGTTTCTGTTCAACTCCCATAGGAATTGCAAGAGCCTGATTTCCATCACGCAAGTCTACAGAACACCACATCGGAGCTTTTTCTATTGAAGCATCTGGCCATTTTCGGTCAGTTAAAGGAATTTTTCCAAAAGGATTATACTTTGCCATAAAAATTTACCTCTCATAAAATTTTGACGAGATTTTAGAAGAAGGTTTAGATTTCTTCACCTATATTTGTAACATAAAATTTATATTTGCACAAGGTTAGATAAATTCAGAAAAAATGGTTTCTAAAACAAGGTTAAATTCCTTTGTAGATTTTTCTAAATCTTTCAAAAATGAAACATCATTTATTGTTCCGATTACAGCTGTCATTTCTTCTTCGGAAGAATAAGTAATTGTTCTAAAATAATCTGTATAATCTTTTTCCCTTGATGAAAGGGAACTGTCGTAAATATAATTTGAAACATTCAAAACATCTTTTATTATATCTTGATAAATTTCAGAAGAAAATTCATTGATAGGTCTTGAATAAAGAGTTTCCAAAACATAAATTGCATATCGAATTTTCCATAAAGAATAATTTTTTTGGCATTCATCATAAAACTGATGAACTTCATCCCAAGAATTGATTTTTTTAGTTTTGATTAAATAAAAAAGTTCGTTTACTTTATCTTCTGGAATTATTTGTCCACCAACATTTATCCAACATGTAAACAAAGGAATTTTTTGAGCATCTTGAAAATCTTGTTTTGAAACAAAAGAACGCCCAGAAATCTCGCAAAATTCAGTAAAACATTCTACAGCAAAATATTTTGCAATTTTACGATATTCTTTATAACCTTGCGGACCTTTTAAGATTTTTGCACCATTTTTTTTCATACATTGAGGGTCATCAAGCACAATTTCAGCATTTGGATTTTGATGGAGAAAATCTTTTGCACACTGAAACAAGCCTTCATCTGTATTTTTGAATCTTTCGTCATTTGATTTTAGCCATCTACTTGTTAATTCGATAATTCTATTTAGTCCAAACAAAACTTCTTGAATTGAATCTGGAGCTAAAGGATTAGTTTCGATATGTTGTTTTTTTACAACTCGCCTATCCCTTGCAGAAAACTTAGACTGATTTCTTGCAATCGCAAACATATTATACAAAAACCAATAACCTGGAAGAACATTTATTCCTCCTGTTTCAGTATTTGGAGAAATCAACGAAAATGGATACAAAATGTTCAATTCATACTGATAAGAACCTTTTGCAACTAAAGTGAAAGACGCAAATTTACTATTGTGCTTAAAATCGGAACAAAGTCCTGGCCAAAATCCACGACCTGCATAAATTTCACCATCAGGACTTCTTGAATTATGATTAGAACCAATAGTAGCACCTGCTGCAATATTTGATTGCCCTAAAATTGTAGTTGCAATCAAAAATGATGAATTGTGATGTTGCTCATGAAATGGAAAAATCAAATTATTCAAAAGTTCGCAACAAGAAACAGTTGAATTATCTCCAAGAATAGTATTTAAAAGTCTCGCACCATACTTTAACTGACAATTTCTTCCGATTATGAAACGAACAGCAACCGCTTGATAAAAGACACGACTTCCGTAACCTAAAATTCCGTTTACCATTTCTACACCTTCACCAATTTGAGAAGGTTCGTCATAGGAAGAACAAACTGTAATATTTTTTAATTTGAAAGCACCTTTTATGTAAGCATTTTGCCCAAATTTTGCATCTTTTATAAGCGAACTATTTTTTATTACGCAATCTTCACCTACAAAACCGAAAGTATCTAATTTTTTTGAATTAGAATTTTCTGTAAGTTCGATAAAACGATTCATCAATTCTTTATCGCCACGATATTTTGACCACAAGTAAGCATCTGAAGTGAGCATATTTTCAAAAGGCAAAACTGCCCGACCGTCATTTTCGTTACCAACTCCAATCCAAATTCGATTTTCTTCAGGCTCACCTTCTTTTAGAACTCCATTTCCAAATTTTGAGTGCAAAGTACAACTCATTTCTTGAATATTGAAAAGAATTACTCTATCGCTAATAAAATAATTTTTTAAGTAAGCAACATTTTTTATACAAACATCATTTCCTAGAACACAATCATGCAAAGTTGAATTAAAAATCCCGATAGGAAGCATTAAATCGTGAAATTTTAAACATGAATTTGAAAGTTTACCTAAAACAACTTTTCCGATAAATTCTGAATTTTTAATCATATTAAGATTAAAATCTTCATCAACAAAAAGATTTCTCCAAGAAGAATCACTAGAGAAGTTATTATTTTGTTCAAGTATTTTTATTTCTTCACTTGTAGGATTTCGTTTTTTAGAAAAATCTATATTATCAAAAATTGCAGAAACACAAGCTTCTTGCGAATTTGAAATTACTTCAAGTTTAGCCATATAACCCTCTTATCAAAAATAATATTTTATTAAATAAATTTTTGCAAGTACTATAAATTTTACATTTTTCAATTTTTTTGATATAGTATTTATTGATGAAGAAGTTAAAATTTTACCTTTGCGTTTTATTCATTTTAGAATTTGGTTTAAATCTTTTTTCAATTGAGTATGAAAGATTTGTATTAGATAATGGATTAGAAGTTTATTCTGTTCAAGACAATTCTACTCCAATTTCAACTGTATTTTATGTAAATCAAGCGGGATTCTCAAGTCAAAGTCCACACAACACAGGATTTTTTGAACTTTACTCAAATCTTTTTTGGCAAACAAATCCTAATTTTGAATCAAGTGCACAAAAAATTTTAATTTCAGATATTCAGTCTTCGATAATGAATGACCAGAGTGTTTTCAGTTATTCAGTTCCAACGGATTTTTTAGAAAACTCTCTTGAACTTTTAAGTTTTCAATTAAAATCACCAAGTTTTCAAACTGAAACAATGAAATCTGCATTTTCCCAAATGAAAGATAAAATCAAAACTTTTGAAATTGGTCCCGAAGGTTTTATAAATAATGCAATCGATTTACAAATTTATCCTGATTCACCCTGGAAACAAAGAACAGCCATAAATCCTACTTTATTTAAAACTTTCAATGCAGAAAAAACACGAAGTATTTTAAAAGAAATAAGCGATAATTTTTATATTCCAAACAAAAGTGCTATCGTTATAACATCTTGCCACACACACGATGAAGTTTTATCTTTTGTAAAAAAATATTTTGATAATTGGAAATCACAAGTTAGACAAATTGATAATCATTCAATTTCACCAGACGAAAAATCAAATCAAAAAAAATTTATTCTTTTAAGTGAAGATTTTTCAAAGGAATTAACGCAAATTGTTGTGCAATATGTTCCAAAAAATTATTTTGACACACAAGAAAAAATCACATCAGCAAGAATGGCAACTCTTTCGCTAGAAGAAAATAATTCCCTTTTGAAAACAAGATTAGTTCAAAACGAATCTCTTGGAATCCTTGCAGAAGAATATATAAATGCAAGTTTTTCTTATCAAGGTTTGCAATCAAGAATTATTATTCAATCTTTATTGCAAAACTCAAATGTTTCACCAATGAAGCAAGCAAAAGATTTTACACAAACAATAAACGACTCAATAAATTTTACTCAGTTTGATGCCACGTCGGCAACCAGAAAAATTACAGGGCAAACAAATCTTGCAAAGGATTCTGCATCGCAATTTGCAAAATCACTTGCATATAATTGGTCTTACGAAAAAAATGATTACACAAAAACAATTCAAAATATCGCACAAAAAATTACAAACAAAAATATGACAGAATGTTTTTCAAGCGAACCTTATGTATTTTTGTTAATGCATCCGTCAATCTATTCAATGTGGAAATCTGAAAATCAAAATTCAGAATATAAAATTTTAACTGAAGAAAATTCGTATTGGTACAAATTAAAAAAATATAATTCAAATAATTTAACCGAACAAAAAAATTCAGAACTTCAAATTGATGAAAAAACTGTTGCGCAAAGAATTATTGATTCAACAAAAAATAATTCAGGAAATTTTTTATTAAACAACGAAATTGAAGTAAATTATTCATTAAATTCTGAAAACGCAACAGCAACTATTATGCTTTGTTTTGAAGGTAGCGAGAAAGCTTATTCAAAAAAATATCGAGGAATGGAAACTATTTTGCTAAAAACTTTGGCAAAACTTGTAGAAATTGAAATTCAAAAAGCATACGAAGCAGGCATACTTTTAGATACAGGTCATATCGAAGTTTCAGCTGGAATCAACAGAGGCAATTTTATACTTTCTTGTACAACTCAAGATTTTCCAATTATGCTTGGTTGCATTAGTAATGGAATTATTTTTGGCAAAATTACGCCCGCTATGGAAGATGAACTTGTTTACATGGAAAAATCAAAATGGCGTTATTTAAACAATATGTTAGATTTTCAGCTAAAATCAAAAGCACTAACTTCATTTTATAAAGGAAGTAATTTTGAACATCTTTTTAGTTGTACTTCAGATATTTTACATCAACTTACTTTTAACGAAATTCGAGCAATGTACACAAGTTTGATAAATGCTTCTAGATTATCAATTATCGTTACAGGAAATTCAGGAATTTCACTTGATGATGAAAATGGAATTTCTTTGCTAAAAAATAATCTAAATAATTATTTTGGAAATATAAAACAACTTCCATTTGAAAAACAAATTTTACCAGATGCGCAATTTACGCAAATGACGCAAGTTTCAAGATTAAAACGAATTTTTACAACAAACATAAAAGCTGAAGATGCTGGACCTCGCCCAGAAAAATTAATTCCAACAACAGAATTTTTTGACCCAGCTTTATTGATTTTACAATCACCAAAAAAAATTGATGAAAACTATTATCTTTATTCGTTATCAATGCGAGGTTTTGAAAAATTCTTAAAAGACGATGCAGACTCAAATAAGCATTTTTCTGATTTAGAAATTATTTATTTTGAAGAAACCGATGGATTTGTCGCTTTTCAATTTTATGAAGTAAAAAATTCAACAGAACTTTATAAGTTTATAGAAAAAAAATTTGTTGAATATTCAAAACAAATTGAAAAAACATCAACAGAAGAATTTTCTGTTCTAAAAACATATTGGACATCAAAAGAAATTTCACAAACAAACACAAGCGAAAATCTAGCAAAAAAAATTTGGTCAGCAAAAAAATTAGATTTGCCAACATTATTCCACATAAATCAGTATGAAAAAATTTCTAATTTATCATTAGAAAACTACAAAAATGAATTTTCAACAAAACTTTCTTCATATTTTGAAGAAGTAAAACCTTACTGGATTTTCTCAGCAGACACAAAACGATAAAATTTAAAAGGAATAAAATGGAAAATATAATTTTAGAAAAAAAAGAATTTAGAAAAAAAATTAAATCACACCTTTCTCAACTTGAAGAAAAATTTTTCCTTCAAAAAAGTGAAGAAATTTGTAAAAACATTTTGTCTTGGGAAATTTATCAAAAGGCAAAAACAATTTTATTTTATATGCCACTAAAAACTGAACCTAATATTTTTAAAATAATTGAAGACGCTTTTTCTAAAAAAAAAGAATGTTACATTCCAAAAATTACTGATGAAACTACAATGAATTTTTTTTTGCTAGAAAAAGAAAAAACAATTTTAGAACAAGTTGAATCTGGCTTTTACGGAATTTTAGAACCTAAAGAAAATTTGCCTCAATTCAAAATTGAAAATTTTTCAAATAAAGATGATATTTTGATTTTTGTTCCCGCTATAGCATTTGATATAAATAAAAATAGAATTGGAAAAGGCAAAGGTTTTTATGACAGATTTTTAAGCAAGATTTTTGCAAATTCTAAAGCAAATATTACACTTGCAGGAATTTCCTTCGATTGTTTTATTTTTGATAAAATTCCAACAGAAAAAAATGATATGAAAGTTGATTTTATCATTACGGATAGTAAAATTTACTAAAATACAAAAAAATTAGATAAAAATTGATAAAATTTTGATTTTTTTTTGATATTTTTTAATTTTACATATTGACATTTTTTTATAGTTTATGTATTATCATAATACATTCAGCAAATGAATGTAACTACGAAAGTAGATATTCCCCTGTAGCTCAGTCGGTAGAGCAACAGACTGTTAATCTGTGGGTCCCTGGTTCAAGCCCTGGCGGGGGAGCAAAAAGGTCGTTCAAATGAACGACCTTTTCTATTTTAAACCTAATCTGCAAAAACCCAAAATAAATTCCATCAAGAAAAATTAAGTTTTCATCTTTTTAAAAATATCAAATGCAAAAAATAAAAAAGGCTCTGCAAGAAAAATCTTACAAAGCCTTATCTCAAATTAAAATTTATTTTTAGAACATTCCGCCAAACTGTTGCATCATTTTTTGTTGCATACCTTTGTTTTTGGACATCTTTTTCATCATAAGACGAGTTTTTTCAAACTGCTTGATAAGTTTGTTTACATCAGCAACACAAGTTCCAGAACCTTTTGCAATTCGTTTTCTTCTTGAAGGTCCAATAATCAAGTGATTTGCTCTTTCTTTTTTTGTCATTGAAAGAATAATTGCTTCTTGAACTTTCATTCCACTTGTATCGATATCTTGGTCGCCAATTTGCCCCGCAAGGCCTGGAATCATTTGCATCAAAGATTCCATTGGGCCCATTTTCTTTACTCGCTGAAGTTGTTCCAACATATCTTGCAAAGTAAAATCGTTGTTTGCCATTTTCTTTTGCAAGGCTTCAGCTTCTTCAAGGTCAATTGTTTCTTGAGCTTTTTCAACAAGAGAAACAACATCACCCATACCAAGAATACGACTTGCAATTCTGTCTGGATGGAATGGTTCAAAATCTTCGATTTTTTCGCCAGTACCGATAAATAAAATTGGTTTTCCAGTAACAGATTTTAATGAAAGAGCTGCACCTCCTCGTGCATCTGAGTCAAATTTTGTAAGAATAACACCAGTAAGAGAAAGTTTTTCGTCGAAAGTTTTTGCAACATCAACTGCGCTTTGACCTGTCATTGAATCTGCAACAAGAATCAATTCATCTGGATTAACTGCTTTTTTAATTTGTGCAATTTCATCCATCATTGCTTCATCAACTTGAAGACGACCAGCAGTATCGATAATCAAAGTGTTAAAGCCATGTTTTTTTGCATAACTTACAGCATTTTTTGCAACTTTAACAGCGTCTTTTGTATCTTCCTTGTAAACTTCTACGCCGATTTTTTCACCAAGAACACAAAGTTGTTCAACAGCGGCAGGACGCACAAGGTCACAAGCAGATAATAAAGGTTTTCTACCCTCTTTTTTTAATCTTGCAGCAAGTTTTGCAGCAGCAGTTGTTTTACCAGCACCTTGCAAACCTACATAAACAATTACAGATAAAGTATCTGGACCTTTTAATTGTAAATCTTTTTTTTCATCACCAAGTAAGGCGCAAATTTTATCGTGAACAATTTTAATAAATTGCTGACCAGGATCTACAGCTCGAAGAACTTTTTCACCTTTTGCTTCTTCAATTGTGCTATTTACAAAGCGACGAACAACTCGCAAGTTTACATCAGCTTCTAGAAGTGCAATTTTAATTTGTTCAACAGCTTCTTCGATGTTTTTTTCTGTAATTGTAGATTTTCCTGTTATCTTTCTAAAAACATCTGAAAAAGTATTTGTTATTTTCTCTAACATAAATTTCTATTCCTTAATTTTATTACTTATTTTCTAGCTCAAAAGTTCTTTTAAGAAATCAAGCGGTTCAATTTCTCTGTTCAAAATTCGGTACAATCCATTACAAATTGGTAATTTAATATTTCTTTGTACAGAAATTTCGTGAATATATTTACAAGCCACAGCACCTTCTGGAAGATATCCAATTTCGCTAATTCTTGAAATCAAATCATCAAGTGAAGAAAATTTTGAAAGTAGATTTTCTTTGATAATATCGCGACCAAAACGACGATTTCTTCCATATTTACTGCGACAAGTTACATCCAAATCGCCAACTCCAGAAATAGAAGTGAAAGTTTCTGGGTGAGTTGAGCCCATTGCAAAACCAAGTGTTTGAATTTCATTTAATCCAGCAGCCAAAAGGAAAGATTCAGTATTATCACCAAAAAGGTCAGAATCTTCAGCGATAGCATCAAGACAACCGTAAACAACAGCGATAACATTTTTTGCAGCAGCACAAATTTGTACACCGATTACATCCAAACTTGAATAAACCATCAAACCTGGACCTTTCATCACTTCTCTAAAGCGAATTGAATTTTTTGGATTTTCACTAGCTGCAATAAGTCCTGTTAATTTTCCCATTGCAACTTCTTCAGCGTGACTAGGACCTGCAATATATACCAAACTCTTTTTGTAAACAGGTGGCAAAACTTTTTCTAGTGTTTCAAGAATAAGCTTAGGACCATCATCAGAAGGAATAAATCCTTTTGCAAGAACACCAATACAAGTAGAACCATCTGCAATAGAAGGAACATCTACTATTTTTTCTACTGTTTTTGCAAGATACAATGAAGGACTTGCTAAAATAAGAAAATCTTTATTTGCAGAAACTTTTTTAATATCGGTATCGGCAGTTAGATTTTCTGATAATTTGAAACCTGACAAAAATTTTTTATTTTCATGTTCATTATTGATTGAGTCAACAACTTCTTGCTCCATAGCCCAAACTTCAACAGAGTTTCCTGTTCGGGCAAGAGCTTGTGCCATAGCAGTTCCCCAAGCACCAGCACCAATAACACCAATATTCTTACTCATCTTAATCCCCCGTTTTATATTAAAACCATTTAACAGATTCGTCTTTCCAATCGATAATTTCATCTTCTTTGAAGAATAAATTTATCTCTCTTTTTGCGCTTTCATCTGAATCTGACGCATGAATTATATTGTGTGGAGTATGCAAACAATAATCACCTCTGATTGTTCCTGGCTGAGCTTCTTCAACCTTAGTAGCACCAACAAGTTTACGAACAATCTGAACACAATTATCACCTTGCCAAACCATTGCAACAACTGGGCCTAAAGTAATATAAGATGTTAAATCTGCAAAAAAAGGTTTTTCTTTGTGTTCTGCATAATGATTTGCAGCTAATTCACCAGAAATTGTCATCATTTTCATTCCAACAAGGTTTAGACCTTTTTTTTCTAATCTAGAAAGAACTTCACCAACAATACGACGATTGATTACTCCTGGTTTTAACATAACAAAACATCGTTCCATATCTATAACACTCCTAAAAAAATCAAGATAATAAAATTTACACAAAAATACACTTAATTATACTACGATATTCAAGTTTATACAATATATACTTTTTTTAAGTTATGTGTTAGAATTTTACTAGGGCATTTTTCAAAATATGAAAAGAAAAGTAACTTTAGTAACTTTTGGACAATCACTATATTTGACCTTTAAGTTTTTTGGCAAAAATAAGTTAAACACTCATGCTGCAAATTGCTCTTTGGGATTTCTTTTTTCTTTTATGCCAATTTTAATGCTAATTGTTGTTGTCTTAGTTAAGATTTTTCACGCATCTCCAGATTTAATTTTTTCAGTAGTAAACTTACAATCAATATTTGTTGAACCAATAAAAATAACTTCTATTGTAGATAATCTATTAAATGCCGAAAACACCGGAATTATCACAGCGATTACACTTTTGTTTATTATATGGATGGCTCAGCGACTTTTTTATTCTATCGTTTTTGGAGTAAAAAGTATTTTTCACACAAGTTCTATAAAAACAACTGACAAAAAAAGAGGTTCTTTAATAGAAAGATTATTTGTAATATTTGGTGAAATCATCTTAGTAATTTTTATTGCAATTATTTTAGTTTCAACAAAATCATTAAAAACAATCATTGATAGCGAAGTTTTTTTTACAAAAGTTTTAGAACCTTACTTTCCGCAGTTTATAAAAGTTTTAGTTTCTAATCTTTTTTCTATACTTCTCTCAACGCTGCCTCTTTTATTTATGTTTTTACTTGAAACAATTATTTTAAGATTAGCGTCGGGAACAAAACCCAAATGGAAATATTGCATATTATCAGCAGGATTTTGCACATTATCATTTTGGATAGTAACGGTATTTTTCAAAATATTTTTTAACATTACAAGATTTAACTTAGTTTACGGTATTCTAAGTAACCTTGTAATCACATTATTGGAAATTCACATTTTCTTTATACTCTTTTTTATTTCCGCACAATTTGTTTTTACATACCAATTTTTTAACGAATTACTTTTATCAGAATTATATCTTTTACCTTCTGATAAACAAGACGACATAAAATCAAAAATAAAACGGGCTTTGTTCATTAGACCTGATAAATTGATAAGCAACGAAAATATGCACATTTCTCTAAATGAAGGCGACAAAATATATTCTCAAAATGAAGATTCTGACGGAATTTATTATGTTGCAAACGGAAAAATACAGCTTTCAAGAGAAAATCTTACTCAATTTGTAACAAAAGGAAATTTCTTTGGTGATTTTGATTGTATTTTTGAAAGCAAAAGAACAATGTCAGCCTACGCAAATGAAAAATCAGTTGTTATTTTTATTTCAAAAGAAGAATTTAATAGACTAATTTCAAGTAATCCTGAAGTTCCTCAAAGAATGATTGAATCATTACCATCTTACATCTTTAGATTTTATTGGACGAACTAAAAATTCTCTGTTATAATATTTTAAATAATAAGTAAGTTTAATAAATTGGGAGATTTTAAGTTTTGAAAGAAAAAATTGTTATTTTAAATTTTGATAATCAATGTGCACATTTTATTGCAAAGCGTTTTAGACTTCTAGGATATTATTCAGAAATTCTTTTTCCAAATATCGAAATTTCAGAATTACAAAATGTAAAAGGAATCGTTTTATCAACAATAAATAATAAAAAAAATAATACAAACACAACTGAATTTAATGAAGAAATTTTGTCATTAGATATTCCAATTTTAGATTTACGACAAGAAAAAGATTTTTTATCAAATTGTAAAAACAATGATATTTTTGAAAATTTTATAGAAACTTGCCAGATGAAAAAAAATTGGAATGAAAATACAATTCTTGAATATATTTTAGAACAAATTAAAATAGATGCAGAAAATAAAAATGTACTTTTATTTTTATCAGGTGGAGTAAAATCAACTGTTGCATTTGCACTTTTGAATAAAGCTTTAGGCAAAGAAAGAGTTTTAGGTTTGCATATCGATAACGGTTTTATGCGAAAAAATGAAAGCAAACTTATTGTTCAAAAATATATCGACTATGGATTTTCTAATTTTATTTTGGAAGATACATCTCAAATATTTTTATCAGCAATAAAAGATGTAATCAATCCACAAGAGAAACGAAAAATTATCGAAGAAAAATACATCGAAGTTCACGATGAAGTTGTACAAAAACAAAAATTACTTGAAAGCGAATGGCTTTTATCACAAGGAACTTTATATCCAGAAATTATTGAGTTAGGCTTAAACCGAATTTCCCACTCAGTAAAAATTCATCATAATAAAATTGCAGGCATAGAAAAATTACTTTCAAAAAAGTTGATAATCGAACCTTTAAAATATTTATACAAAGAAGAAGTTAAGCTTATCGGAAAAAAACTTGAACTTCCAGAAGAATTGTTGATGCGACATCCATTTTCAAGTTCAGGACTTTCTGTAAATGTGCTTTGCTCCAACGATGTTTTATCTTCACAAGAAGAACGAGAGCTAAATAAAGCAAATCAAAAAATTTGCCAACTAGATTTATCTGAATTTTTAGAAAAAGATTCTTTTAGGTTAAAAACTTTGCCAATAAAAACTCTTGGTGAACAAGACGATTTTAAAATTTACAAATTTCCAGCAGTTTTATATTTAGATGCAAAAAAAATTCCCGATTGGGAAATTTTAGAAAAAACATCATCTTTTATTACAAACTCTGTGCAAGATGTAAACAGAACAATTTTGTGCATTTTCGAAAAAGAAAATTGCGTTTTACAAGAACAATTTTGTACAAAAGAACGATTAGACCAAACTCGACAAGTTGATGAAATCGTTATAAATGAATTAAAAGTAAGTAATGAATACTCAAAAATCTTTCAGCATCTTACGATAAATTTGCCATACGCAACTTCAAAAGAAAAATGCTCGATTGTTTTACGACCAGTAATTTCAGAAGACGGAACAACTGCAAAGTTTGCAAAAATTCCTCTTGAGATTTTAGAAAAAATAATTGAAAAGATTAGCAAACTGGATTTTGTAGATGGTTTATATTTTGATATTACAAATAAACCACCTGCAAAAATCACTTGGGAATAAATTATTCTAAGCCAAAGAAAGTTAGAGCATTTTTCCACATAAGATTATCATAATCCTCTTGTGAAATAAATTCTGGAAGTTTTTCAAAATAATCTTGATACAAACTTCTCTCACCTCTTGGATTATGATGATAAGTATCAATTCCATCTATAGGTAAATCTGTTCCAAAAAATAATTTTTGGCTACCAATTTTCTTTATAAAATTAATTGTACTTTCCATAGAAACCCAAGCTGTATCTCCAAAAAGATTTGGAAGTAAAGCAATAAGTTCGGTTGCAATTACATTATCAGAACCTAATCCCATGTGAGCCATAATAAAATTCACCTTTGGAAAACTTTTTGCCATATTGTAAACTTTTTCAGGACAATCATTTTCGCCAGTTCCTGTATGAGTTATTACAGGCAAGTTAAATTGTTCTGCTAAATCTAAATATGGATTCATAAGCGGATCATCAAAATCTAAGGCAGAATGATAAGGATGAAATTTTACAGCCTTAATAACATCAAGATTATTTTGTATTAAATTTATAAGTTCATCAGAAATTTTTTCTGTTTTTGGTTTAAACCATGGAGCAACATAAACTTTGCCAGAATTTTCTTTTGCAAATTTTATTGATTTTTCCAAACTTTTTACTTGAGAAATTTGTAATTCCTGTGGTAAAAGTTTTTGTTCGTGGTCAGCTTCTGCAGATTCAGAATTAGAAACCAATACTTTTTCGATGTTGTATTTTTTCATGGCTTCTAAAACATCAGTTTCTTTCATATCAAAATTTAGAGAACGCCCAATGTGAACATGAGCATCAATTATTCGTTGTGTTTTCATATTTATATGATAAATCCAAATTGATAAATTTGCAATTAAATTTTCTAAAACCAAAATTTTCCTTTCAAAAAAAATTCATTGACAATTTTGTTTTCAATATGATATATTTTCTAACCTTACAGAATTTTTACAAAACAAAAAGGAGATTGATTTTAACAATGGAAATTTGGGATTTATACACAAAAGACAGAGTTCTTACAGGAAAAACAATAACTCGCGGCGAAGAAATACCAAAAGGATTTTATCACCTTGCAGTTACAACTTGTATTTTTAATTCAAAAGGTGAAATGTTAATACAACACCGAGTTCCTTTTAAAGATGATTGGGCAAACTTCTGGGACCTTTCTTGCGGAGGAAGTGCAATTTCTGGTGACACAAGTCAAACCGCTGCCGAACGAGAAGCATTTGAAGAATTGGGACTAAAAATCAATCTTGAAAATGAACGACCAACTTTAATAAATCTTTTTGACGAAGGTTTTGACGATGTTTATGTTTTGAACATGGATGTAGATTTATCAACTTTAAAATTACAACCAGAAGAAGTTCAAAATGTAAAATGGGCAAGCAAAGAAGAAATTTTTTCAATGATTGATAATGGCACATTCATTCCCTATCACAAAAGTTGGATAGACATTATATTTTATCGCTCAAAAATCCGAAGCAACAAAGTTTTTGGAAACTAGAAATCCTACAAACTTCCCACACTTGCAATTTCAACCCAAGCAGGATTAAATCCTGCTTTAATTGCTGTGTTTCTAGAACCAACATTTGACCAAGCAGTGCAGTAATATGGAATTTTCCCTTTTTCAAAGGTTTTATGAGCTAATTGATTAACTAAAAAAGAAGCAATGTTTTTTCCACGAAATTCCGGAAGAACATCAACTCCAATTTGCCACATTGAATCACAGTCGTCCGTACAAGCTGCAATTCCTGCGATTTTATTATCAACATAAGCAACAAGAGCAATTTTATCTTTTCTAATCTTAGAATTTTCGGAAATGCAACTTCCATAATCTAAGGCACTATCAAAACCTTTTTCATCATAAAGAGAAGCAATTTCCTTATCGTAAAAAAATCGATAAGAAAAATTTTCAATATTTACAGACGGCGTTTTTGTATCAAAAAAATTTTTACTAGGCAAACAAAAATTTGCCATACAATTTATTCGTCTGTTAAACGGAAGTAAAACTTCATTTATTTTATAAATGAATTCCGGTTCAAAAACTCTGTAAAGTTCATTTTTGTTTAATTCATTTTCTAAAAGATTTTTAACCTTCTCATAAATTTTTGAATCAACAGTACAAACAAGTCCAGTTCCAAAATAAACCAAATTGCAAAAAAGTTTATTTGGAATACTTTTTTTATTTCCACGATTTTGTGATTTTTCATCATCATCCATTGAAACAACTGTGATTTCATTTTTCAAAAAAGACTGAACATTGCACATCATATCAAAACTTGCTTGTTTCATAGCAACCGACAAAAAATCCATATTTTCTCCCATCAAATTATCGCTTAATTCTTACAAAATTGTATTCATCATCCTGATGATGCAAATATCCGCCATTTTTCAGCATCACTTTTAACGACGCTTGATTTGATTTTAAACAACGCAAAAAAATCTCGTCTTCGATAAAATCACTCATTTCTTTTAATTTTTCGATTGCCAATTTCAACCCTTGTGTGCCATAACCACGACTGCGAAAATCTGGATGAATTATGTAACCGATATGTCCGCTTCCCGAAAAAAGAAAATCGTTCAAATAATGACGAAGCATAAAAAGTCCCACAATTTGATTTTCGCCAATTTCATTATCGTACAAAAAACAATAAGTATCAGGCACATAACCTTCTGGAAGATTTTTACCTCGAGAATATTCGATTCGCTTTGGGATTGCAGAATTACAAAATTCATCATAATTCATTTGATAATAATGATTTTGAACTCCGTTTTCATCATTCCAAGATTGAAAAAACTCCCATTCAATTTTTGCGTCCTCAAAATTCATTTCTTTTAGATAAAGCATTTTTTTTCCTTTTTTTTTATTTGGGCGTTACTTTGCAGGGTTCCGCTATCGCTTCATTCCTGCGGAACGCTTCGCGCCCTTCCAATCCCTAACGCAAAAAAAATTTCCTACAAATCGATTGTATACATAAATTCAGTTTTTGCAAGATTTGGTTGAGATTTATTATAACGAACTCCGTTATCAGAATATTTTTTCATTCCGATTTTTTCCATTACGCGCCAAGAACCTATATTTTCTGCATCGCATTGAGCGATCATCTTTTTTACACCAAGTGATTTTGTAAATTCTAAAATGCATTTTGCACTTTCTGAAGCAAAACCTTTGTTCCAAAAATTTTTGTCTAAAATCCAGCCCATGTCGGCACAATTTTTGCCAAAAATTTTTACGATTTCAGGATTTTCAAAAAGCAATTCAAAAGAAATTCCACCGATAAATTTATTATTTTCTTCTTTTAGCAAAATATCAAATTCAAATAAAGTTTGATTTTCACTTTCCCATTGAGTTTCGCATATTTTGATATAATCAAAAGTTTCTTCCCTTGATTTTGGTAAAAACATCATAAACCGAGTATTTTCAATATCACTTGAAATACGAGCTCGACTTTCAAAATTTTTCATAGAAGTAGGAACAATCAAAAGACGGAAAGTTTCAAGTTGAAAAGGAATATTATCGAAGTTCATAACGAAATTATATTATAAAAAAAAAGTGTTGTAAATGAAAAAAAGCAACATCACATTTTTATAATGCAATGTTGCATATGTAGTTAAAAAAAATTTAATTATACATTCTATTTGATTGTAATTTTGCAAAAGCTGAATCAAAGTCATCCATAGATTTAAAAAGATATTTTGATTCCAATTCTGTAGGTTCTAAACCTGCACATTTTTTAGATAATTCATTTGCTCTATCCATAAATGTACCTGAATATCCCATATCATGAACAATTTCCATAACTTCAGAATGAGAATATTTAGATTTATCGCAATGGTCCAAAAGAATATTAGTTAATCTATTCATTTCTGTTATAAAATCTAAATATGGTTTTCTTATATACTTTCCGCCTGCCTTGTTTAGGTAAGTTTTGATTTCATCACTTGCACCTACATCATAAGCAATTCCAAGAGCAGTTTTAAAATCACTATTCATTGCATTGATATCAAATTTTTTACTATCAATTAAATATTTTACACAATTAACGGAATTATTTTTTACTGCAAGAATTAGAAAATTTTCACCAGTTTTATAAACTTCGGCTGTTAAATCGTCAATAATATAAGAAAATAATTTAAACATATCAACATTATCATTTTCTATCATAGAAATAAAAGAAAGATATGTTGTTGGTAAAATATTTTGTTCAAACAAATAATTTCCCATTTCAGTATTATTCATTTTAGCACAAACATAAACGATATTATCATGGTTTATATTTTCAAGTGGAATTTTTTCGCACAATAATTTTGTAATTGAATTATTATTGCCTAAAATACTAACTGCAATAGGATTTCCGATAAAAACATTTTCATACTCCCAAAAAAATAATGATTCGGAATCAAATTTTTCAAGAGTTTCAATAAATTTGGAAGTTTCTTTTTCGCTTAGCTCAATTGAAAAATTTTCTGATGAAAGATATTTACTTACAATTTTTTCATCACCATTTAAACATGATTCATAAAACTTCAAAGTAGAAATTTTACCACAACTGAAAAAAGACAACGAAACTAAAACAATTAAAAAAGTTAAAAATAATTTTTTCATAGAATTACTCCTAAAATGCTATTTATTTGGTTCATATACTTTCATGATTGGCCATAAACATAAATCAAGATTTTTGCTTCCAGTTTTTACAGCCCCAGTCCAACCATCTTTAGAATCAAAATCAATTGCAATTCCCCTATTTGAATCCAATATAGATGTATCAGTTGTCCAAATTGCACCATGAATTGTAGTCGTACCATTTATATTATTATCCCTTAGAGATTGTAAAGATGCGTTTAATCTATTTTTGTAACAAAAAATACTGAATGCTTCTTCCTCAGAAGGAATATACCAAATATTAATATCTTTACCAACTATTGTATCTTTTCTATAAGTTGAACCTATTGTCCATGTAGCCTTTTCTAAAAGTAACCAACCATTTTTTAACACATATTTTGTAGCATCTCGTTCATCGTCTACATATGCATCTGAAAAAATTACGCCGATTACAGATTTTGATGAATTATATACTTCACTACAACTTCCATCAGAATAATAAAACCATCCAGTTTTTGCTTTTTTTAGTGGATTTCCACAAGACATCAAAACAAAAACAAAAGTCAACAAAATTAAGCATAAAAAAGTCTTTTTTAAGTTTTTCATAGTAACACTCCCTGTTCAAATCTTTTTTCTCCACAAAAGTCACATGAATTTTGATTATCTACATTCTCTTTACCACATTTCTCACAAACCCACGCATCACTAAAATCTTCATCACTAATATCTTGTTCATTATTATTATTTGACTTCAAAACAGATTTATTATTTAACTTTTTTTCTGATTTACATAAAATATCCAATTTATCATTGATTTCAAATAAAACTGTCATTGGTACAACAAAGTTTAATTCAAACAACAATGCTATGATAACACCTACAAAAAAACCTCCAACAGCAGCCAATTCTTCATAAAAAATGTTATAAAAACCTATTGCCATGCCAATTCCCAAAAGTATAGCAAAAATCCAACACCCTAAATTTACAATAGACCTATAAGCCTTAGTTAAAAAAGATAACAACATAAAAACTCCTTAAAAATTCGTAAATAAAAATAGTAATTTGTCAAATTAAAAATGTAAAATATAAATTAAGTCATATATGAACACCTCATAAATAAATTTTTAGACATTATAAATCTTTTAGTCTATCAAAATACGACAGACTAAAATTATTTTTTTCAAAAAATTAAAATTTAAATTTTATTTGTTATTAGCAAATATTATATTTATATTAACACGCTTAAAGCGAATTGTAAAGAAGTTTTATTTGCTGATAGCATATTATTATGACATTGAGAGATATTTTTATTGCAAATTTAAAGAAATATAGAAAAGAAAATGCACTTTCGCAAATGAAATTAGCAGAAAAATGTAATACATCCACTAGCTATATCGGAGAAATTGAAATTGGCAGAAAATTTCCATCAATAGAAATGATAGAAACAATTTGTAACGCATTAAAAATTAAACCATACCAATTATTTTTAGAAGAAGACGATTATATCATTGAACAAATAAATCCAGAAAAAAAAGAAATCTTAATCAATAATTTACAATTCTTGATAAAAAAAGCAATTCAAGAATTTGAAATATAAAAACATATTATACTTATAACTTTCTCACCCTCTCTAAAAATTCTCTAGCATTTTTAGATTCAACATAATTGAGTGAAAAACCAAGATTTTTTGCAACTTCGTGTGCAATTTTTTCAAATAAATCGCACATCAAAAATATACTTTTCCATGCAGATTCGATATCACAAGTAAAAAAAGTTTGTAAATAATCTTGATATTCGTTTTTAGAAAGCCAATTTGAAATATATTTTGCAGATTTTCCAACGCTCACCTTAAATTCAGTTTTTATCCCAACTTTCCAAGAAAGCATTTTTTCTAATTCTTTACGAACCACAAAATTTGCCATATCTTGCACATACAAAATTTCTTTTCGAGCAAGTCCCTTTGCTAAATTATTTGTACACCACCAAAATTCATTGCAACAAGCCAAAAATTCTTCTTGATTCGGCTTTTTTACCCAATAATTTTTGTCAGAACTTTCATCAATCGCAGGAAGATAATTATTTTTATCAATCAAAATTTTGCAAAGACTATCGTTTTTTATATTTTCCAAGGCGTGAGATAAAGTTTCAATATGAATATCAAGCCGAACTCCATCCTCAAATTGAACTAAATATCCATAAAAATTTTCTTTATCATTTGGAAAATTAGGATTTTCGTCCGGCAACTGAAAATAATATGGATTTCCAAAATTATTTATCCAATTTTTATCGTTGATAAAGGACGCAGTTTCGGTAACCACAAAAACCACATCATAATCTTGAAAATCATCTTGCATAACATTTGGATTTACACGACTTCCGTTCATGTAAAGAGCAAGAATCCGACTATCCTGCCAAGTAATTTTTTCTAATAAAGAGTAAATTTCAGTTGAGTTTCGCATAAATAAATTCTACACCGAAAATTGCGGGTTGTAAATGGGGGACTTTTTGGGGAAAGGATGAAAGAAAAAAACTGTGTAAAAATATTTAATTTTACACAGTTTTTTTGTAAAGAGATTATAAAAAATTATATTAGTAAATACCTATCTGAATTCACCACATCCAAATAAAATCATTGTACAAAACTTTGTACTTCAAAATAAACCTTTTATAGCAATTTCCCTTTATCAAATCTATTTTCCCCACAAAATTCACATAAATTTTGATTATCTATATTCTCTTTGCCACATTTCTCACAAATCCACGCATCACTTTCTTCACTAAATTCATGTGCAACATTATTATTAGTAGTTTTAGAAACAATTTTATTATTTATTTCAATTAAAAGAATGATAAGTGTTAGAAAAATAACATCTAAACTTAAAACAATAATAAGACCAAAAAGCCCACCTACAAGTGTTCGTCCATAAAAATTAAACTCGTTATAAAAAATATTCCCCATTATAATTGCACCAGGAATTAACAAAATCAAACAAAAAATTACTGTAAGATTACTGTAAACTCTTTTAAAAAAGTTAAACATAAAAAAACTCCTTAAATTAGTAAATAAAAGTTGAAGAATTAAATCTATAATAAAACTTTTCTTTATCTAACCAAATTTAAAACAAAAAAAGACACCCAATCTGAGTGTCCATTCTTATTCAAACTTGTATATAGAAAGTTTTAGACTCATTTCTACATTAAAAGCATAGAACACTTCAACAAAAGTGTCCTATGCTTTTAAAATAAAAAAAGCCTGGCAACTTCCTACTTTCCCACTTCTCAGCAGTATCATCGGCGTAAGAGAGCTTGACTTCCGTGTTCGGTATGGGAACGGGTATTTCCTCTCCACTATGGC
>JAZRJV010000051.1:0-31448 GCA_045645985.1 Treponemataceae bacterium | reverse complement strand
AATTTGAGAAACCTTGATAGCGGGAGTAGGACTCGAACCTACGGCCTCCGGGTTATGAGCCCGACGAGCTGCCAACTGCTCTATCCCGCGTCGTACTGATGGTTTAATATTACAAAAATACTATTTTTTTGTCAACAGATTTATTGAATTTTCTCATCGTTTTTGAACATTTGATAGAAAACACTGCATTGAAAAATTCCATAGAAAATTACGATTATCGAAAAAAGCCAAAATTTTCCAGGAAAGCCTGCAAAAAAATCGTACAAACCGTGAACAAAAATAGGAGTTAAAATCAATGTTAAATGAAATTTTTTCTTTCGTAAAAACCAAACGAAAAATGCGGCTGTTCCTGTACAAACTGCGTGAATTACACAAGAAGTAAACATCCTTAAAATTGGATTTGTCATTCCTTTAAAGATATAAACGATATTTTCAAAACTGCCAAAAGAATATCCAACCAAAAAAGAAAGAGCAAAAAAACTTGTAATACTTAAATTTTTAGAAGGAAGCAAAAAAAGACAAATCGTTTTACATCCTTCTTCAACTAAGGCGATATAAACCAAACTTGAAAAAAGCAAGGTCAATAAAGTTTGCTTTGCAAAAAACACTTCTGGAAATAATAATTGAATAAAACTTGCAGGTAAAACGGCAAACATTCCCACTAAAATAGAAATAATCGGCATATACCATTTAATTTGCTTATTTTTTAAGCAATAAATCAAACTTATCACTAAAACTGGCAAAAAATTTATCAAAAGATTTACAATTATATTCATATAAATAGAATAACTTATTCAATATACATTTTCAAGCAAATTTGATATACTCATCTCAACGGAGTTTTTATGGATTCAATTATAATCGTTGGCATGAAACATTCAGGAAAATCATCTTTGGGAAAAGGTCTTGCAACAAATTTATCGATTCCTTTTTTTGACACCGATGCAATAATCGAAGAACAAACAAAACTTCCAGTAAGACAACTTTTTGTAGAAAAAGGCGAAAGTGCCTTCAAAAATGCTGAAGTTGAATCTTGCAAATTTTTAGAAAACCAATTCCAAAACAATACTTCACTTGTGATTGCAACAGGCGGTGGAATTTGCGACAATCCTGAAGCAATAAAAATCCTAAAATCCATAGGAAAATTCGTTTTACTAAATGTTCCGGAAAAAACTTGCCTTGAAAGAATTTTGCATAATTCACAAAAAACAGGAAGTTTGCCTGGCTACATTTCAAGAGAAAATCCTAAATCACAAGAAGATATCGAAAACATCTTTCATCGTTTTTATGAAAGAAGAATGAAATCCTACAAAGAAATTTGCGATTTTGAGTTTTATCCAAATTCAGTCGCTTCAAAATCACAAAACACAAAGGAATTTGTAAAATTCTACCAAAATACTTTTCCTTTTTAGTTTAATATAAAATCACCCAAATTCAAAAATTGCATCCCACATTTTCTCTTTATAAAAATATA
This sequence comes from Treponemataceae bacterium, assembly GCA_045645985.1. Classification (GTDB taxonomy): domain Bacteria; phylum Spirochaetota; class Spirochaetia; order Treponematales; family Treponemataceae; genus RGIG9060. The sequence continues at coordinate 29,974 of JAZRJV010000051.1, read as the reverse complement.
AGTAAAAATTTTATATGTTGTAATTTTTGCAATTTTGCAGTATTCTTTAATAATGGCTTATGAAGTTACAGCGACTCGTCGTCGCCCACAGCGTTTTGATGACTTAGTTGGACAAGAATTTGTTGCCGCAACATTAAAAAACGCAATTCAATCAGGAAAAATTGCTCACGCATATTTATTTTCAGGTCCACGAGGATGCGGAAAAACATCTTCTGCAAGAATTTTGGCAAAGGCGCTAAATTGTCACAATGGACCAAGTGCAACTCCATGCGAAGAATGTACCGCTTGTAAAGAAATCACAAAAGGTTCTAGCCTCGATGTTATCGAAATTGACGGTGCATCAAATACAAGTGTAAATGATATTCGTCAAATTAAAGATGAAGTTCTTTTTCCACCAAACTCCTCAAAATACAAAATTTACATCATCGACGAAGTTCACATGCTTTCAACAAGTGCTTTTAACGCGCTTTTGAAAACCATCGAAGAACCACCTGAATATGTAATTTTTATTTTTGCCACAACTGAACTTCATAAAGTTCCTGCAACTATAAAAAGTCGATGCCAACAATTTCATTTTAGACTTGGAACTGTTGACCAAATAAAAGAAGTTTTAGCAAAAGCAAGTTCTGAACTTGGCATTCAAGCCGATGACGAAGCTCTTTTCTGGATTGCGCGAGAAGCCACTGGAAGTTTTAGAGATGCTTACACACTTTTTGACCAAGTTGTAGCATTTTCTGATAATCACATAACTTACGAAAAAATCCGAGATAAACTTGGACTTGTAGGAATTGAACGATTAAACGAAATCGCAGAATTTTGTGTAGACGGAAATTCAAAACTTGCTCTCGAAAAACTTGATGAAATCACAGCAAACGGAGTTTCTATCGAGCAATTTGTTTCAAATTTTGCTGATTATCTTCGTTCACTTTTATTGATTGAATCTGGAATTACAAAAGAAGCCTTGCTAGGCCAAAATATCGAACGATTTTCTAAAAAAGTAACTTCAGCATGGAACAAAGTGATGATAGAACGAGCATTATCTTTGATGCTTCAACTTTTTAGAGATATTCGTTATTCAGTTAGTCCTCGATACGAACTTGAACTTGCAATTTCTAGACTTTGCTGGTTAACTTCCTATGTTTCCGTAAACGAAGTGAAAACTGCAATCGAACAAGCAAAAGCATTGTTGATGCAAGGGCAAACTGCTCAACAGAATGTAATTCAGCAAAATTTTTCGCAAGAAAATAGAAATTTGCCACCTGTAAACAATGTACAGCCTAAATCGGAGGGATTTTCTCACCCTTTTTTCAATAGCGGTTATCAACAAGAAAAACAACCTTCGGTAACCGCTAATACAAATTCACAATTTAGTTTTTCTCAACCAGAACAGAATTTTCAAAGTGAACCAAAATTTTCTCAACCAAATTCTTCTGTAACAGAAAAATCTGATTTTCAAAAAATTGAAGAAAAACAAGAAATTCCCGAAGAAAAGACAATTCAACCTAAACCATATTTATCGTTAGAAGAACTCAAAGTAGAAACTATAAGAGAATTAGAACTTAATAATCCATTTTTATCTTCACTTTTGATGCAATCAAACGATTGGACTTCTAACAATAATACAATTCAAATGCAAGTTGAAACACTTTATGTGAAAAAACAACTTGAAACTAATCGCAAAGAAATTTCAGCTTTGATAAGTTCAATTTGGGGAAAATCAATTTCTATCAATCCTGAATTAAAAGTTGCAGAAAAACCTGCTGAAATTCAAGAAAACTTGCCTGAAGTTGTGCAAATTTTATGCGAGGATTTTCGTGGCGAGGTTGTAAAAGTTACAAAAGTACAAAATTTCGTAAATTCAAATAATGAACATCATTCAAATGATGAAAACTCAGAAGATAAACACGACGAGGTAGAAGAAGATGAATTTTAATCCATTTGATTTATTAAAAAATCCTGCTGCACTTAAAGATAAACTTAATCAAGTGCAAGAAAACTTAAAAAATATTACAGCAACGGGTTCTTCTGGTGGCGGGCTTGTTAAAGTTACTCTCAACGGAAAATTTGAAATGGTTGATATTCAAATTGACCCAATCGCAGTTGATCCACGAGATGTAAAAATGCTACAAGATTTGATTGTCGCAGCAACTCATCAAGCAACTGAAAACATACAAGAAAAAATCTCAGGAGCAAATGGTCTTGCTGGAATAGATATGAGCAATTTGTTTGGAGCAAACTAAATGAACGCTTTAGACCAATTAGCTGAAAGTTTTTCTCGTTTGCCTGGAATCGGAAAAAAAAGTGCAATGAGAATTTCAAATCACCTTTTAAAAGCCGACCAAGTTTTTTTAGAGAATTTTGCAAAACAACTTGTGGAACTTCATTCTAGGATTCATCAATGTTCAGAATGTGGCTCATACACAGAAACTGATCCTTGTCAAATTTGTTCAAATCCTTTGCGCGAAAGAAATTTGCTTTGTGTTGTTGAACAACCTCAAGATGTAAGCACAATCGAAAATTCTGGCGAGTTTAGAGGATTGTTCCATGTTTTAGGCGCTTTAATTTCCCCACTTGAAGGAATCGGACCTGACCAACTTCCAATCGGAAAATTGATTGAAAGAATCAAAAAAGAAAATGTTACAGAAGTAATTATCGCAACAAATCCTACGGTGGAAGGCGACACAACTGCCCTTTACTTACAACAGATTTTAAAACAAACTGGCGTAAAAGTAAGCCGTCTTGCTTCTGGGCTTCCAGTTGGAGGCGACCTAGAATACGCAGACAAACTTACTCTTGCTCGAAGTTTTAGAGGAAGAATTTCTTTTTAATTTTGTTCGTCTAAAACGATTGTTGGAATTAAAGGGTCTGTCTTTTTCATTACAATCGGAAAATCACTTTTTTGTAACAAATGACTTTCTCCATCAAGCTGAACTAAAATTTTTTCGTTGTAAGAAATTTTAATCATATCAGCGTCGTAAAAAACAGAATATGGTTTTCCGTAGTGTGTTCCATCTTTAAATCGATGTTTTATCATCAATTTTTTGATTAAACTAACAGCTTGTGTAAAACAAACATTTTCTTCTGTTGGCAAAATCAAGTGATTACTTCCGTAAGTTCTGTGCCCAGAAACTCCCAAAAGTGCAAATTCAATTTTGCTATCGTAAGTTCCAATAGATTTATCATCTTTGAAAATTTCTATAAATGTAGGAACTTTTTTATAGACAAATCCATAAAAAATACAAGCAATATCTACCCAAAGTTTATAAAAATCCCCAGGAAGTTTTGATTTCATTTTATTTGTCATGTGAGTAACAAAAGCATCAATCCCAATACTTGCAATATTAAATGAATACCAAGTTTTTTTACTTCCATTTTCGCCCAAACAAGAAACTTCCACCGCTTTTTGTAATTCAATATGAGATGGAAAATTTATTCTGAGCAAACTTTCTTCTAAATTTCTTCCGTCAGAACCATCATTTCCTGTTCCAAAAGGAAGTCTAAAAATACAAAAATCTTTGGCTACAGCATTTTTATTTTCTTCAGATTGATTTATTAAATTCATCAAAGCACTTTGTACTTCGTGACTTGTTCCGTCTCCTCCTGCGGTAATTATCAAAACTTTGTTTTCAGGATTTCCAGCTAGATTTTTTTTGTAATAATCAAAAATTGCATCTATAAATTCGTCACTATGTCCTGAATATTCTGTATCAAAAAGTGTAAATTCAATTGATTTTACAACAACGCTTGTTTCTTTTGCGGCTTCACTTGCACTTTCCAAAATAAATTTATTTTTTTGTGCTACTTTTTTTTGTGTAAATCCGCCAGAAGCAGGATTTGAAATAATAAAAACAGAAAGATTTTTGTCTTTCCATAAACTACAAGATGAAATTATTGGTTCAAGATAAGATTTTAACATTGAAGAATTTAAAATTTGTGCCATATATATAGAATACAGTATTTTTTAACCTTGTCAACATAATTTGTTTCTTATATACTTTAGTCATGAATTTTTATCATCAAATGAATCGCCTACAAATGGCTTGTAAACAAAATGGTCCACTTTGCGTGGGATTGGATACTGCACCAACTTATCTTCCGCCTGAAGTTTTGAAAAAATACGAAACTCCAGCAAAAGCAGTTTTAGCTTACAACACAGAATTGATTAACGCTTGTGCAAAACATAGCGGATGTTTTAAAGTTCAAATTGCATATTACGAAGCAATGGGACTTGAAGGTTTGCAAACTTATGTTAAAACACTAAAAATGTTAAAAGCAAAAGATATTCCAATAATCTCTGACATCAAAAGAGGTGATATTGCAGATACAGCCGCAGCGTATGCAAAAGCACATTTTTCAGGAGATTTTGAAACTGATATTATCACAGTAAATCCATACATGGGATTTGATACATTACAATCTTTTACAGAATATTGTAAAAAAGCAGGAACTTCAGATTTAGCAAAAGAAAAAGCAATCTTTGTATTGCTCAGAACTTCAAATCCGGGAATGCAAGATATTGAAAATCAAATTTTGCAAGACGGAACTCATGTTTTAGATAGAGTTGGAAATCACTTAATTGAACTTCAAAAAGAATTTGCTCAAAACTATGGCTACGACGAAAATCAAGTTTGTTCTCCAGTTGGTGCAGTTGTTGGTTGTACAGAAGAACAAGATGCTATCAATTTAAGAAATCAATATCCAAATATTTTCTTCTTGATTCCAGGATACGGAGCACAAGGTGGAAAAGCAAAAATCGCTGGAACTTTGTTAGGCAAAGCAGGTGGAACAGTAAATTCTTCTCGGGGAGTTTTATGTGCTTGGAAAAAAGACGAAGCATTAACAGAAAAACGAGAATCTGGAATTTTAACTTTGGATGACATCGTTGGTGCAGCAGAAAAAGTTGCATTAGCTTCAAAAACAGAACTTTTAGAAATGGCAGGAAAATACAGTGTGTAAAGAAAATTCAACAAAAGCAGGAATTTCAGTTGGAAAAGTAACTTCTCTAAAAGAAGTAAAACCGGGAATTTATCATCTTGTATTAAAAACTAACTTAGTTCATCAAGATTTTTCAATTCCACAAAGTGGTCAGTTTTATATGTTAAGAAGTACAACTTCAAAAGTTTTGCTTTCTCGACCAATTAGTGTTTTTTCTTCTAAAAAAGAAGGAGATTTTGTTTTTGTTGAATTTTTAATCTTGTTAAAAGGGCAAGGCACAAAAGAACTTTGTAATCTTTCTATCGGGGATTCAGTTGATATGACTGGTCCACTTGGAAACACTTTCCCAAAACCACAAGAAGATTTTGTTTCTACAGAAAATCCAAAAATCGCAATTGTTGGTGGCGGAATTGGAGTTGCTCCAGTTGCAGGATTTTCTACCAACCTAAAAGAAAATTCTTACGATTTTTACGCTTGTTTTAAATCATTTTCTTACGGATTAGAAAATGTAAAAGCAAAAAATTTAATTATCACAACTGATGACGGTGCAGAAGGCGTAAAAGGAATGTTACCAACTGTTCTTACAACAGAAACTCTTTTACAAAAAAAATACTCAGTTGTTTATGCTTGTGGTCCAGAACCAATGTTAAAATATGTACAAAAAATCTGTGCCGAAGCAAATATCACTTGTTATTTAAGCATGGAACAAAGAATGGCTTGTGGAGTTGGTGCATGTTTAGGTTGTACAATCACAACTACAGAAGGAAATAAACGCTGTTGTAAAGACGGTCCAGTTTTTGAAGGAAACAAACTTGTTTTTGCCGAAAAACCATTTTCTCCACGAAAAGAAAAAGTTGAAAAACCAGATTTATCAGTTACTATCGCAGGTGTAAAATTTGAAAATCCAGTTATTGCTGCCTCTGGAACTTTTGGCTTTGGAACAGAATTTAACGAAGTAATTGATGTAAATCTTCTTGGAGGAATTTCTTCAAAAGGATTAACTTTAGAAGCAAAACCTGGAAACACAGGAATTCGTTTGCAAGAAACTCCATCAGGATTGATAAATTCAATCGGATTGGAAAATCCTGGAATCAAAACTTTTATCGAAAAGAAACTTCCTGTAATGATGAACTTAAAACCAGTTGCTATTGCAAATCTTTCTGGTTCTTCAATAGAAACTTATGTGGAAGGCGCAAAACTTTTGGATAAAACTGAAATTCCAATGATTGAATTGAATATTTCATGTCCAAATGTAAAAGCAGGAGGAATGACTTTTGGTTTAGATCCACAAGCTGCTTTTGAAGTTACAAGTGCTGTTAGAAAAGCAACTTCAAAACCACTTATCGTAAAACTTTCTCCAAACGCACCAGATTTAAAAGCAATCGCATTTTCTGTAATTGATGCAGGAGCAGATGCAATCAGTTTGGTAAATACATTTCAGGCAATGGCTATCGATGTTGAAAAAGAACAATTCATTTTTGATAACATAAAAGCAGGACTCGCTGGACCTGCCATAAAACCAATCGCGCTAAGAATGGTTTACGACATCTGTTGTGCAATCAAAACTTTGCCACAAGAAAAACAAGTTCCAGTTATCGGGCTTGGTGGAATTTCAACTTGGCAAGACGCAGTTGAATTTATCCTTGCTGGAGCAGACGCAATTCAGGTTGGAACTTCAATTTTTGCAAATCCAAATTGCTTAAAAGAAATTATCCAAGGTCTTTACAACTGGATGGAACGAAAAGGATATTCTTCAATTAGCGAATTTAAAGGAAAGATGCTTAAATAGCAAAAATATAAATCGGATAAAATGTAGTAAATTGATAATTATTCCTTGCGATTTAGGATTTTTCGCTATATAATAGTAAGCATGGAAAGTAAGGAAATTTTAACTGCATTAATATCTGATTTTTATTCTAATAGCGAACATTTTCTTTTTTTGTCAATTAATCAAACATTAATTACTCACATCAAAACAATCATCCCACAAGACACTTTAATTGTGGATTTAGATGATTTTGAGATGCAAAAAATTCCATTATCACCTTTCCCTTATCTTGTAAAAGAATTGAATATTGATGAAGAATTAATCGAAAAATATTCATATTTCTTACACAAAGAAACTATCCTTTCTTATTTTAAAGATGGATTTTGCAAAGAAAGAATAGATATTATCGTTCCAGAAGAAATAGAATACGAAAAACAAAAATTAGTAGAAACATTTTGTTCTTTAGCAAACAATTTTAATAAAAATATTGTAGTTTTAAATGCTCAACATCTTTCAGAAGATGCTTCTCAAGTTTTAAGAAAAATTGATTCGGAAAAATTCCATTCAAAAATGATTCTTTGTTACAATGTTTCACAGGTTCAAGACAAAGAACTTGAAGGTTCATTTTTTTCTTCAATTTATAATTCTCCAAATTTTTATGAAATTATTGATTCAGAATCAGAAAATTCAATTACTTTGCCTAAGTCAAAAGTTTTTGATGTAAATAATTATGATGAAATTTACAAAACGCTTCACAATATGAGATGTTTTTTTTCAACTAACCAAGCAAGATATCTTTTGAATTTTATTCAAGCACATATCCACGAAGCAAATTTTACAAAAACCCAGATGGCAAATATTTATTTTGAAATTGCTTTAATCTATATGTTAGAAAGAAATTACGATGAATCTATCAAACATTTGTACACAGTAATAAATCAACAAAATTTTGATGATACACATAAATTTGCTTTAACATTCTTATCATTAATTTTATGTCAACAAAACAAATTTTCTAGCGCCTTAAAATTTGCAAACGAATTACTAAAAATGACTTCTGAAGATACAGATTCATCATTTTTTGTTTTAGCAAATATGCTTGAATATATGAATTCCGAAAAACTCACCAATGGTATGCAGGTTAGTAAATATTTTGCAGTAGTTGATTTGTTAAAACGAAATAACTTTCATAACAACGCTATTTTTGCAATTTTATGTACACCTTGGTTTTATCTACAATCAAATGAATTTTTATACAAACAGTTAGATTATATTGAAGAAGCAAAACAAATTGCCGAAAAAATTGGAAATCAATTTGGACTTTCTACCGCTTGTCAATGGAAAGGAATTGTACTTTCAAAAGTAGGAAGAAAAAAAGAAGCTTTTAACTGGTACAGAAGATGTAACGCCATCAGAAATAAAATTGGAAATCCTGTTGCAATGATTAAAATTCGTAACGGAATTTCTTACGAATATCTTTTAGACTGTGATTATCTAAACTCATACGATATTATCAATAGTTTTCTTACTAGAATCCATGAAATCCGTAGTTATGCTGAAATCGTTATCACTTTGGCAAACCTTGCAAAAATTCTTTTCTTTGTAAGAAAATTTGATGAAGCAAATTCTTTGTTTAACAAAATCCTAAAATTGATGGATATTTACGAAGTTGATGAATTTGTGTTTGTTTCCAAAAATGATATTTTAATTTTCAAGGCTGTAATTGATTGTATCAATGGATTGTACACTCAGGCAAAACTTGGTTTATACACTGTAAATAACAACACAGATGATTTTATTTCTTACAATGCAAAACCGTTACAGCATTTCTTACAAGCATTATTAGCAATTACAGAAGATAATCTTGAAAATAGCATGGATAATTTTAATCAAGCGATAACTTACATAAATACTTATTGCCAAGAACAAAATCACTTGATTACATTTATCAACTTAGAATACGCAATCTTTTTGCATAAATTCAAATATGAACAAGAAGCAAAAAAATATTGGAACAATGGACTTTCTTTTGTAGAAGCTAATCAACTTGTTTATTATGTAAACAATGCAATTTCGCTAGACATTGAAGAATTTACTGAATATTCTGCTCCTTTTGCACCTTTAACAGTTAGCGTTGAATATCTTGAAGAACTTGCTGTAAAAATTCAGCTTAAAAATCAATTAGCAAAACAAAAAGAACAACTTAACTTTATCTCAAATTTAACTGAATTGTCAAAAAAATATGATAAAAGTGATGTTTATGCAATGGCAGCGTCTTCTGAGTTAACTAAATTTATCAATGCCGATGGTGTTGTTTTGTCACAAAAGATAAATAATGTTTGGGAAAACATCACTTATGACTTAAAAGAAGGTATTGAAGATTTTAACTCACTTGAATTAGAAAAATTTTATAATCTTTATTCTCAAAGTGAAAAATCATATTTTTACGAAGAAGAGAATAACATCATTTACATCGCAAATGAAAATCTTGGCTATTCTCATTCAATTTTAGTTTACTTACCAAAAAAACAAACTGTTACTCAAGATATAATTGATACAATTCGTACTGCATTTTCAATTATAAATTCACAGTTGATTCTTCTAAGTTTACTTAAATAAATTATGAAAAAATACGCACAAAAAGTGCTTCGTTTTTCATTTCAAGTTTGATTTATAAGAAGATTTTATGTGTAAAAAAAAGCCTAGTTTCTAAGAAGAACTAAAAAAGCATCTTCTAAAACTAGGCTTTATTTTTATTTATCAAAATTTATTTTGCTAAATATTCATTGATACTTGCAGCGGCTTTTCTTCCTTCACCCATTGCAAGAATAACTGTTGCAGCACCAAGAACGATATCTCCACCAGCAAATACATGTGGTAAAGAAGTTTCTGCTCTTTCGTCAACTTTGATATGACCTTTTTCGTCAGCTTCCAAGCCTGGAGTTGTTCTTTCCATCAATGGATTTGAACCGTTTCCTAAAGCAACGATAACAGCATCACAGTCTACGATATGTTCACTTCCCTTAATTGCAACAGGACTTCTTCTTCCAGATGCGTCAGGTTCTCCAAGTTCGTAGCTTAAAACTTCAACTCCGATTACTTTTCCGTTTTCATCACCGATGATTTTTACAGGATTTTCAAGGAATCTAAATTCTACGCCTTCTTCCATTGCGTGAGCAACTTCTTCGCGACGAGCTGGCATTTCAGCTTGTGTTCTTCGGTAAACAACAGATGATTTTTCAGCACCCAAACGATAAGCCATACGAGCAGCGTCCATAGCAACATTTCCACCACCAACTACAACAACTTTTTTTGCTTCGTAAAGTGGAGTATCAGCTTTTTCTCTGTCGTAAGCTTTCATAAGATTTGCACGAGTTAAATATTCGTTTGCACTGAAAACACCGATTAAGTTTTCACCTTCGATGTTCATAAATTTAGGTAATCCAGCACCAGTTCCGATAAAGGCTGCATCAAAACCTTGTTCTTGTAAAAGTTGAGGTAAAGTTCCTGTGCGACCAACTAAGAAGTTAGTTCTGAAGTTTACACCCATTTTTTTGAGATTTTCAACTTCGTTGGCAACGATTGATTTTGGCAAACGGAATTCAGGAATACCGTAAACCATAACACCACCTTCTTTGTGGAATGCTTCGAAAACTGTAACATCATGACCAGCACGACGAACATCAGCAGCAACTGTAAGACCAGCAGGTCCAGAACCGATTACTGCAACTTTTTTGCCTGTGCTTGATGCAACTTCTGGTAAAGTTCCAAGGTTATTTTCTCTTTCGTAATCGGCAACAAATCTTTCAAGACGCCCGATTGAAACAGCTTTTTCTGCGTTTTTATATGTTTTTCCAACTGTACATTGACCTTGGCATTGTTTTTCTTGTGGACAAACACGACCACAAATTGCTGGTAAAAGGTTTGTTGATTTGATAATATCAACGGCTTTTTTGAATTCACCTTTTGCAACTTCAGCCAAGAATGAAGGAATTGGAACACTTACAGGACATCCGTTTACACAAGGAGCATTTTTACATTGTAAACATCTGTTTGCTTCTACGATTGCTTGTTCAACTGTATAACCAGTTGCAACTTCACCCATAGAACGAGCTCTTGCTAAAGGTTCACCTGTAGGCATTTCTTGTTGAGGAATTGCCATTCTATCTTTTGGAGTAAATGAATTGTTTTCGATTTTTTCTTTTAATTCACTATATAATTTTTTTGCTTCTTCAGCTAAAACATCTGAACTGATATATTCGCTCATTATTTATTTCCTCCGTTTGCAAGAGCATCTGCTTGTGCTTCCATTCGGCATTTATGCAAATCTTCAGCTTCTCTTTCTTTAAAAGCTTTCATTCTCATCATCATATTTGCCCAGTCAACTTGATGTCCGTCAAATTCTGGTCCATCAACACAAACAAATTTTGTTTTTCCACCGATTGTTACACGACAACCACCACACATTCCAGTTCCGTCAATCATAATTGTATTTAAAGAAACAGTTGTAGGAACTTTGAAAGGTTCTGTTGTTGCGGCACAGAATTTCATCATAATTGGAGGTCCGATTGCAACAACTTCGTCGATTTTTTGGCTTTCGCAAAGTTTTTTTAGAGGTTCTGTAACAAGACCTTTTTCTCCAGCAGAACCATCATCAGTCATAAGATAAAGTTCGTCTGCTAAAGCTCTCATTTCTTTTTCAAAAATGATTAAGTCTTTGTTTCTTGCACCCATAATTACGATAACTTTATTCCCAGCAGCTTTATGAGCTTGTACAATAGGATGAAGTGGAGCAACACCGATACCACCACCAACACAAATTACTGTACCTTTTTTTTCTATATGAGTTGGATTTCCAAGAGGTCCAAGAATAGCAGCAATTTCATCGCCTTCATTTTTGCGTGATAATTTAAGAGTTGTAGCACCTACTGCTTGAAAAACTAAAACAAGCCAACCTTCTTCAGCGTTAGCATCTGCGATTGTAAGAGGAATTCTTTCACCGTAATCTACATCAATCTGAACAAGAACAAATTGTCCAGCCTTACGATTTCGTGCAATTTCAGGAGCGTTCACTTTAAAATAAAAAACGTCTGCTGATAACTGTTTTTTTTCGATAATTTTAAACATTTCTTTTCCGTCCTTTAGACAAAAATCATTTTTGAATTAGCCGATTGACAAATTCAAAAAAATTGTAGTGTTTCAATTATACTAAATTGACTTTAGTTACTCAAGGGGATAAAATAGGAAGAATGAACACATTAACTGATAAAATAGAATTATTACAAAAGATTATAGATGAAAGTTCTTCCATTGTGTTTTTTGGAGGAGCAGGAGTTTCCACAGAAAGCGGAATCCCAGATTTTAGAAGTACATCAGGACTTTACAACCAAGAATGGAAATATCCACCAGAAAGAATTGTTAGTAGAAGTTTTTTTGATTACAACTGCCAGGAATTTTACAGATTTTATTGCAAAAAAATGATTGCATTAGACGCAAAACCAAATCCAGCTCACTTAAAACTTGCCGAACTTGAAGAAAAAGGAAAACTTTCTGCAGTTATCACTCAAAATATTGATGGACTTCATCAAATGGCAGGAAGTAAAAAAGTTTTTGAATTACACGGAAGTGTTCACAGAAATTATTGTACACATTGTAAAACTTTTTACGACTCAAACTTTATTCTTGAAGAAAATGTAAAAAACCCCGATGGAATTCCACGATGTTCAAAATGCAACAAAATTGTAAAACCTGATGTAGTTCTTTACGAAGAATCTTTAGATAACAATACAATCGATGGCGCAATAAATGCAATCTCTCAAGCAGATACTTTGATAATTGGCGGAACTTCTCTTATCGTTTATCCAGCTTCTGGACTTGTAAGATATTTTAAGGGAAAGAATTTAGTAATTATTAATATGAGTCCAACAGATTATGATAAGAACTCCACCCTCCTAATTCAAGGAAAGATAGGCGAAGTTCTTTCTAGCATAAACTGTTAATTTTTACCGCGATAAATTTTTTTTAGAAATTATTTCTATCGTATAAAACTGACATTGTTTTTAGCCATTCAGCTGTTTCGGTAGACATCATTTCTGAATCCATACGCCATTGCCAGTTACTTCCGCCTGTAGTAGATGGAATATTCATACGAGCTTCATCACCGATAGAAAAAATGTCTTGTAATGGGAAAATTGCAAAATCGGCAACAGAAGACATTGCAAGACGAACAAGTTCCTTACATAGAGTTCTATCGCGAGTAACTTTTTCCACATTTACATTTTTTAGACCAAGATATTCTACGATATTTTTTCGTTCTTCTTCAGAGGCATGTAAAAGCCAACCTTGCAAAGTTGCGTTATCGTGAGTTCCTGTGTAAACAACACAATTTTTAGGATACATATGAGGCATAAATGGATTTGAATTTCCCAAAGCCCCTGCTTCATTTTTGTCAAATGCACATTGAAGAATCTTCATTCCAGGTAAATCAAAATCATCACGCAAAGCAAGAACTTCTGGAGTAATCAAACCTAAATCTTCTGCAATCAAAGGAATATCACCAAGTTCTTTTTGAATTGCTTTGAACAATTTTTGTCCAGGAGCTTTTACCCATTCACCATTTTGTGCAGTTTTTTCTCCCGCAGGAACTTTCCAGTAAGCTTCAAAACCTCTAAAGTGATCAACACGAACATAATCCACCAAAGTTAGCATATATCGAATGCGTTGAATCCACCAAGAAAATCCGTCTTTTTCCATTTCTTCCCAATTATAAAGAGGATTTCCCCAAAGTTGCCCAGTTGCACTAAAATAATCTGGTGGAACTCCAGCACAAGCAGTTTGAGCTCCAGTTTCATCAAGTTGGAATGATTTTTGATTTGACCAAACATCCGCAGAATCTGGCGCTACAAAGATTGGAATATCACCAATGATAGAAATTCCATTGTCGTTAGCATATTTTTTCAAATCATTCCATTGAGTAAAGAAAAAGAACTGAATTACTTTGAAAATTTCGCATTCGTCTTTGTGTGAACTTTCCCAGTCGGAAACAGCTTTATCATCATGGGCAGCCAATTCTTTTGGCCAATAATTACTCCACATGGCACCAAAAAGATGTTCTTCGTCTGCTTTTAAATCGTAAACTTCTTTGATGCTCATAAAAATTGCATAATTATCAAGCCACCAAGAATTTTGTTTTTTGAATTCTATGTAAGCGTTTCTGTCTGTTAAATTGCAACGAGATAAAAATCCTTCTGCGGCCTTTTTTAGAATAGGCAACTTCCACCAAACAACTGAACCATAATCGATTTTGCCAGTTGAATTTATATATGAAGGCGGAGTTATAACTGACTTCATCATATATCCGCGTTTAACTAACATATCCAAGTCAATCAAAAGAGGATTTCCTGCATAAGTTGAAAATGAAGCGTAAGGCGAATCTCCATATCCAGTAGGCCCAATAGGAAGAATTTGCCAAATAGACTGTTTTGCACTTTTTAACCAATCAACAAATTTGTAGGCTTGGGCACCAATAGTTCCAATACCAGCAGTTTCAGGAAGTGAAGACGGATGTAATAAAATTCCACTAGAACGAGTCATTTGCATAAGATTTTCCCCTTATAAAAAAACAAAAATACCTATTGGAGCATTTTTGAAAGAATATATCTGTATAATTATAACACAGAGATTTTATAAATACTAGAAATTTTTAGGTAAGATTTTGTTGGGTAAAAAAAAAGCACTTCATAAGTGAAGTGCTTTTTTTATGGGCCCACCTGGACTTGAACCCTATATATTATTTTAATACCGAATATTTATCGTTATCTACCATATAATACACGAATTTTCAGCATTATTCAACGATATTTAGCCATATTTACAAGGTTTATACCTAAGTTTACATTCAACTTTTTTTTAAGGTTTACATTTTGGTTTACATTTTATTATAGCATAAACCTCTATTAATTCACGAATAAAATGAATCTACGTTTGCAATGTTATAACTATCACTTTACTCGGTTGACACAGACTCGGTTTTAACCGAGTAAAATATTAATACTGAATGTATTGCAAGTCAAGTTTTTTTTATTTACAGAAACTTTTTAGACCAATTTATTCGTCCGAAAGTGCTGAATTTGTAGTAATCCTACAAAAAGTAGGTGTTTAATCCTAAAAAAGTCTTGTTGTAACTTCTTTTGCAAGAATAGAGTGTTATATTTTCATTATTAAAATGACCATGATAAAATCTCCAATAAGTCGCAGTTTTTTCGCAAAAATAAACTTATGTAACTTGCTAATTTTTACCTTTACTTATTTTTAGGCTTAACAATAATTTTTTTATATCTTCAATAATATTCTCAGAAATTATGTCTTTAAATGTAAAATCTATATAAATCCATTTATCATTATTTTCTATATATCCTTTTTCAAAATAATCTGGAAAATCTAACTTTTGAAGTATATCAGGTAATTCTTTATGATTATTCTTTTTATCATTCCAAAATCCAATTTGAAATGCAGAATGATCATAATTTGTTGAAAAATATATAAATACACCATCTCTATAGTCTAATTTGGTTATTGTATAATCACTGAAATCTTTATGGATGTATTTTTGAAAATTATGTTCTTTAGAAGCTGTTAATATGTCACATACTATTTTAGAAAAAATTTTGTAGTTCTTACAGGCTTCAAAAAGTTTTCCTAGCATTTCATTTTCATGTGATTTACATTTATTTATCATCCAATTTTTATGGGCTCTTAGGTTTTCTGTTTCTACTGTAGAGTCTCTCATATTACGAAGTTTTAAACTTCCTTTATTGATTACTTTTTCATGATCCTGTATTTTCGATTCAGGTGTTTTATTTGAAAATCTTGCATTGATATTTCTTTGAATGATACACAAATTACCAAATCTATCTATTGGACCATACTTGTTACTCCATCGTGGGAAAGTATTCTCTGATGGATTTTGTGGATACCAATGTTCAACAGAATTTCTAAATTCAAAATCGAATGAAACTCTTCTATCCTCTTTCCATAATAAATAATCCAAATAATTAAAAACAACATGAGGAGTTGATACTCCAAGATATCTAAAATTAGATACAGTCAAGAAATTTTTTATTACTGATTCTTTTAATATATTTTCTATGAACTGAATATAATCTTCATTATCATTTAATAAACAAGAAAGACATTCTGTTATCCAATTCATATTTTTAGGAGAAGTATATGAAACTCTAAGTGCAGCTTGCAACATTAATACATTCCTATCTTCGAAAGTATTTATTGGTTGTTTTTTACCATTATTCTCTTTTATTTCTTGTAAACTCCATACTCCATCATCATCAGGATTTTCATGTCGTCTTTTTATAAAATATTTATCAAATAAAAACCTTGATTTTAGTAAGTGTAAAATAAAATTTTTAGGAAAAATCTTCTTTTGATTGTCAGTAAAAGAGTCAATAACATTGTTAAAACTTTTTAATAACTTCTTATCATCAAGATATATTTGTATATCTGTTATGTTATTTTTCATTGCATATGTTTTTAGGCAATGTAGTAAAAAATATGGAAAATCAATAATACTTTGGTATTTATCGTAGATTTCATCATCTTCATCATTTTCTTTTTTTTGCTCACAATCAATTAATACGTTATATTTTTTCCAGTCATCTGATGGTATTTTATTCCATGTACGACTAAATATTGCATTTCGAGGAGCAACTCTTTTATACTTAAAATGCATTTGAACATAACCACTCATATCTTTACAAGCATTCCAAATAATAGCAAAAATTTCACCATCATTATGATTTAGATAACTCATTAAATTTGCTTTTAATATATCCTGTTGTTCTAATTGTTCTCCACGAGTATTCATTATTTCAAAATATCTGTTTAAATCTGTATCTTCAGGAACATGAATTTTGAATATTACAACTTTTTTTAGATTAGAAATAAATCTATGTATATCAATATTATTAGATTTAAAATATTGCTTTATAATGTCCAATCCATTAAGAATATTTTCTTCTAACATTTCTTCATCTATGTCTTTACTGTCATTCTTAATTATTTTATCTATATTATCTAATGTATATTTTGATTTGTCTCTACATTCATAAACTAAATTAGTCTTTATTTTACTAATATTAACATTATCTTGAAGAGATAAATAATTTAGCAATAAATAAAAAGCTGTTAATCTTTGTTGCCCATCAATAATTTCAAAATAAGTTTCATGTTCAGCAACAATCATTGAGCCCATGTAATAAATATCGCCTTCAAAATCATAGATATCATCAATAAGGGCTGTTATTTCTGTAAATTCCCATGCAAACTCTCTTTGATAAAGAGGAATTTTAAATTTTTTATCTGAATCAAAAATATTTTTTTCATCTTCTAAAATATGATAAGACAATATTTGATTATTACTTTCTTCTTTTTTAGCCATTTTTAGAATCACCCATCTTTAGAGAATTTAAATTATTTTGAAGATTGAACCAAGTATCTTTCTTATTCAATTTACCCCTTCTTCCTTCAGTAGAAATTTGCAAATTTGAAATTTCACTATGATTTCTAGCTAACGAAATAAGTTTAAACATAGGAATTTTATTTGAATAATCATTATTATCTTCACCAAGTGCATATTTGTTAATAGTATCGTATCCAAGTTTTTCCATATCTACCCTTATCATAAAAGCCCATATAAATAATTTTTTTATCGCAACTTCATCAAAATTATGAAATTTATCGTAATATAAAAGAAAAACAGACAAGAATAAATTAAATGCATAATAAATAGAACTTGCCTTCTTAGATAGTTCTTCATCATGAAAATTTTCAAGATTATTATTTTTATCTAAGATAATTTTTTTATATGGTGCAAAAACATCTTCTTCATATAAGGCTTTTCTTAAATAATTTATAGTTAATATATAATGATCAACATATTTAAAAAATTCTTCGCCTGCAATAAATGGTTCTATTATTTGATAAATAGGCATTGTCTTTTTAACTTTGTCTACATAGGTATAGGGAAGCGATTCTTTTACACCCTTATATAAATTGATTTCTTTTGCTGTAAATTCTTTATCTTTAAGATTATTGCACCAATTATATATTGGAAATAAAAAGCAATTGAATAAAGTTCGAATTTCTGAGGATTTTGTTGACTCCCAATTACGTACAACTTCTTCCATTTCAGAAACCTTTTCTTTCATTTCACGAAGATGATATGCTTTTAATAAATCGTGAGGATCTAACGTTTTCCCTCGTGAATTTTGAGAATCAAAAAGTTGAAATGCTTCAGCCTGTTCTGTAACTGTAATCACAACAACTTCTAATAATGAGTTCATTGCTTTAATGAATTCTTCTTTTTTATTTTTTCTTGTACAAAACCAATCTGTAATAAATTCTTTATTTTTATTTATATTATTCAAAGTTGTTTTTTCATTTAATACTTTATACGTATCGGATTTTTTGTCTGCTTTATTTATTGACTTACAATAATCAGATTTTCCAAGTACATCACATACAAGTGCAAGGGAAATAATGCGTTGTTGCCCGTCTACAATTGCAAATTTATCGTTATTTTCATGAAGTATAACAGTTCCAATTCTATATTTAAAATTTTCACTTAACCTATCTTTATTTTCTATAGCAGTATTAATATCTAAAAGTAACTCCTCAATATTTTTGGGAGTCCATTTATAAGGTCTTTGATAATTAGGAATAACAAGACTTTCCTTCAATAATTTCTTAACGCTAGATATATAAGCTTTATTACTCATACCTCACCCTCCAACTTTTCACACAAAGGCAACATTTCTTCGATTAATTCTACAATCGTGTTTATATTAATTTATTCTAAGTTACTCTTCTTGCATTTTATCAAAATTTTTCTTAGCATTTATAATCTTAAAAAGGAAACTATAGAATAATTTTGTAAAATGAATAAATGCATCTGCTGCTTCCAATAACTTCGGATTAAACCGTTCTTGTAAAGGACAACCTATTTGACATGAAATAGTACATTTACTGACATTTGATACAGTCTGATAAAAAGCTTTATGAGAAAGATGAATAAATCCACTTGCTTGATCATATACTTTGGGAAAAGACTCATTAAACTTTGACATCTTATTTTTTAAATTATAATCCGTTAATTTATTACCTTCTAAATCTTTTTGATTTCCTATTTTTTCACCATTGATAATACAATCTATAACAGCATCTTTGTTTTCTGCTGTAAATGGAGCATACGTTCTCATACAGTTATCCATTTGTAAACGGAGCATAGCCCCCACACAAGTCAAATTCCTTTGTTGTAATAAAGGAATAAAACCTTCAGATAACTGAATACAACGATCAAGAGCTGCACAAAAGAAGAAATCTTCTTTTAGTAAATTTTCTCCAATAATCCCTTGTGCAAGAGATGCACATTGTTTTCTTAAATTTTGTATTTGTGAAATTCTACTGTCTAATTCATAAAAATAAGTTTCATTATCCATATTCCTCACCCTCCCAATTTTTCGCACAAAGGCAACATCTGGTCTATTATTTCTACAATCTTTTTTTGTTCGGCAAGTGGTGGAAGGGGAAATGGATGAATAACAAGCTTTTCTCTTGAAATATTAGGTTGGGCTCCACCTTCTGCTTTTTCTGTAAGAGCCTTTTTTTGAGACATTAAATAATAAAACAAATATTTATTAGATATAGGCTCGTGCGTAATACAAGCACAACAGGCTTGATTTGTTGTTGCTTCAATATTCAAGATTCCAAGTTTCCCAATTGTTGCCCCATACATTGCAATTAATACAGAGCCAACAGGATTTAATCTTATAGAACATGATTCGAGAGCTATTTCTGAGATACATTCTGGAATGACATCTACAAAGTCATCGGTTAAATCACCAGTTTTTAACCAAGGAATATTTCCATTATAAAATTTTGGATTTGAACGAGATGGAGTTGAACCAGCTTTCCAGTCACCCACATCCCCCAATCTACACCAACACCAACTATCTGGCACTTCAAACGGAATATCTTCTTCATCTATCTCACTTGCCACAATGAGAGTAGGCTTCTTGGCTTTTGGGTTGTCTTTTAGTTTTTCTTCCCATTCAGCGAGAAGTTTTGCGTTGCGTTCTTCAATTATTCTGTCTAAAAGTTGTTTGCCTGTTTCTTCTATTGTGGCAGTTTTTCGCCAATCCTCTGTAAGTTTTCCTTGAATTGCTTCTTGCAAAATGGCTTTTTTTAGAGTATCTGGAAGAGCGGCTTTTAATTCTTCTTTTTGAAGAACTACGTTTTCGTAAGCATCCACTAATGGCAGAACTTCTTCTAATTTTGCAACAATGGCATTTTGCACCGCAAGTGGTGGGAGAGGGATAAAAAAGTTCGACAAAACTGCTGGTTTAAGTTCAGTTTGATTTGTAGATCCTGTTCCGCATTTTTCCAATATAGGTTGATTAAGTTTTAGAAAATAATAAAGATACTTCTGATTTAAATTTCCAATTGAACGAATTACTGTGACATGACTATCTGGATAAACACCTTTTATTTCTGCAGGAACCTTTGTTTCATAATAACCAACACGTCCCATTGTTCCACCACCAGTAGAGTTAATTACTATGTCTCCTTGAATAAGATTGTCTTCTTCTGAATATCTACCGATAGTTTTTTCATCAAGATATAAAGCAAGAGATAAATCAATTTCTCCTGTTTTCGCATTGCATTTTTGAGCAAATGCTAAATAGTCACTTTTTTCTGCATATTTTGGTGATTTACCTCTCTTGATTTCATTACAAATCTCCCCCAACCGACACCAACACCAACTCTCTGGAATTTCAAACGGAATATCTTCATCATCTATTTCACTTGCCACAATTTGAGTAGGCTTTTTAGTTTTTGGATTTTCTTTGAGTTTTTCTTCCCATTCGGCAAGAAGTTTTTTATTGCGTTCTTCTATAATTCTGTCTAAAAGTTGTTTACCCGTTTCAGTTTCCCCTTCTACATTACTAACCAACTGACCAGTGATGGCTGCTTGGAGAATTGCTTTTCTTAAACTTGTGTCTTTTTTTATCTTTGCCATTTAATTTTCCTTTTGCATCTTATGTACCCAAAATCCACATTTTGGGTACATAATGTCATCAACATGTACCCGAAAACGATATTTTGGGTACATATCCGAATGAGCACGTCCTTTTAATTCTGCCAACGCTTTATTTGCAAGATTAACTTGTTTGAGAATTTCTTTTGTTTCAAGATCAATTCCAAGTGGTAATTTAGGAATGGTATAAGTTTTTGCCAATTAGTTTTCCTCCCATTTTTATTTTGTCGACTTTAGTAGTAAAGTTCAATCCGTGTGGATGTTTTTATCATAAAATATTCCTTTCAGTCTAAAACTTCCCAGTGACCGCCTTTTGGGGAGCCTACTCGTTTTAAAAAGCCTTTCTCTATCAGCACAGCGAGCTGTTTTTCTACTGCACGACTTGTTATTCCGATTTGTTCAGAAAGTTTTTTTGCAGAAAGTTTTGGATTTTCTTTTAAGAGTTCAAGAATTATCTCCGAACTTTTTTGATTATCTCCGAACTTTTTCTCCGAATTTTCTTCATTTACTCCGAACTTTTTTACATATTCATCATAATCAATATGTGTATAACGATTTTTTAATTCATTATTTTCATCTAAAATCAAATTACGAAAAAATCGTTCCAAATAAATTGGATTTTCTTGAATTCCGTTTTTTAGATTTTTATAGTTAGCCCGTACAAGTGCATTTCTAAAATACCAACTGTTTTCTGCGAATATATCGTTATCTGCTTTATATCCAAGAGAACGAAGATATTTTATTGTAAATACAGCTGTTGTTCTTGTGTTACCTTCTCCAAATACATGAATTTGCCAAAGTCTTGAAACAAAAAAAGTTATGTGTTTTACAATTTCATCATTAGAAAGTCCTTTATAATTAAATGCTCTTTCTTGTTCAAAATCATAATCAAGAGCAGACTTTAATTCAAAGGCGGCTCCGTACATTACTGTATCTCCATTCAAAACCCATTCTTTTTTTGTAATATCATAATCTCTGATTTTTCCTGCGAATTTAAAAATACCTTCAAAAAGTCTTTTATGAATTGCAATTAGATGAGATGGACTAAAATTAAAAGAAGGTTCGCTTAAAATTTGAGCAATTCGAGTTGAAACTTTATCAGCTTCTTCTGTTCGTTCATCTTCATCATCAGTTCTGGAAGTACGACTTTCATAATATGAATCAATAAGATTTTTGGCATCATCAAAAGAAAGTTCACCCTCAATATTCTTTTTTGCAGTTTCATACAGATAAGAAGAAGGTTTTAGTCCATCAACTTGTTGCAAACCA
The DNA here is from genome assembly GCA_045645985.1 of Treponemataceae bacterium. GTDB lineage: Bacteria > Spirochaetota > Spirochaetia > Treponematales > Treponemataceae > RGIG9060. The sequence continues at coordinate 7,892 of JAZRJV010000051.1, read as the reverse complement.
ATGGCAGTGGACCATGCAAGAGTTTTATCTTTTTTACTTGCATCTGTATGGCGAATATATTCTTCAAAATCTATTTCAAATGGATTCTTTTCCAATTTTGAATTCTCCTACAATTCAATTCCAAGAATTTCTGAAATTTTTGTTAGTGTTGAATTGATATTTTCATCTGCAACTTCACTATGTTTCTTGTAGTTAAGAATTGTATCTTTTATGCTTAGGATTTCTTCTTCGGCTTTGGGATAACCACAAACATCAAAGTTATATCCGCTTTCTATAAGTTCCTGAGAAGAATAGCATTTTGACTTAGGATTTCCATCTTCATCATAGATTTCTTTGCGATCATTCCACCAATTTATACAATCTTCAAAATGTTTTAATTCCATTGGTTTGGTTTTACTAAAATGTTTTCTATCAGATGGAATATCTACACGATAAAACCAAGTTTTACCAGTTGGTTCTTCATTATTGAAAAACAAGATGTTCGTGGTAATACTTGTATAAGGAGAGAAAACACTTGATGGCAATCTTACTACTGTATGAAGATTAAAATCTGTAAGAAGTTTTTTCTTAAGATTTGTTTTTGCGTTATCATTTCCAAATAAAAATCCATCAGGAATAATTACTGCAGCTCTACCATTTTTCTTTAAACGATACATAATTACACTCATAAAAAGATCTGCAGTTTCACTTGATACAAGATCAGCAGGAAAGTGATTTTTTACATCTTGCTTTTCGGTTCCTCCATAAGGTGGATTCATAAGAACTACATCAAATCTATCATCATCACCATAGTTTAATACATCATAAATTAAAGAGTTATCATGATAAATTTTTGGAGAGTCTACATCATGCAAGAGAAGATTTGTAACACAAAGCATATATGGAAATTGTTTTTTCTCAATTCCGTATACTGATGAAGCATATTCTTTTTGATCATCTGCTGTTTTTATTTTTTCCTCTAACGCTTTTAACCAACTCGTAATAAATCCACCAGTTCCACAAGCAAAGTCTGCCATCTTTTCACCAATTTTTGGATCTATCATTTTTGCCATAAAATCAGTTACAGCTCTTGGTGTATAAAATTCACCTGAAGAACCTGCACTTTGTAATTCTTTTAGTATTGATTCATAAATTTCACCAAAGGCATGGCTTTCTTCGTAATCTGAAAAATCTATTTCATCAATTACATTTATAACTTGACGAAGAGAAACACCATCTTTCATATAGTTGTTTGCATCTTCAAAAGTAGTCTTTACAATAGCTTTTCTAATTTCTGTTTCTTTGCTAACAGCAAGAGATTTTAATTTCGGGAATACAATATTATTTACAAAATTTAAAAGATCATCCCCTGATAATCCATCACCAGCTTTTTTTTCATGTGCCCAATTTTTCCATTGTATTTCTTCTGGAATTATTGATACATAATTTTTGTTTAATGCTTTCCATTCATCTTCTTTTGAATCATATACTTTCAAAAAAAGCATCCAAGCAATTTGTTCAATTCGTTGTGCATCACCGTTAATACCTGGATCTGCTCTCATTATATCTCTTAATCGTTTTACAAATGAAGAAATGTTTGACATATTTTATTCCTTATCAATTTTATGCTGCGTATAATTCAGCTTCCAATTCTTTAATTGCAGAATAGAATCCTTCTGGTCCATCAAAGAATGTCATTACCTTTGTAATGTTGCCACCTAACATTTTTTTCATTAGAGGTGTATTAAATATAGCTTCATCTTCCATTTCGTAAATACCTTCGTTCATATATTTATCAAGAAGAATATTTAAAACCTTTTGTGCTTGTTCGTTATACTTACTAATAAAATCTCGCTTCTTAACATTTTTAGCTCTTTCAGCTCTAGTAAGAGGTTTTTTATCATAAGCAATATGACAAATAAAATCAAAATCATCTACATCTGACATATTTTTTTCTTTCTTTATTTCTTCAAAATCAATTCCAAGTTTAGCAAATTGTTCTTTTATAATAGTTTTTTTATCAGCCTTGTTCCAATTATGAATGAAAGCATCAAGAGATGCGTATTCTCCAATTACATTTGATTTTGTGTAATCAATAATACTTTCGTGTTTTAACAACTTACCATTTACATCATACACAGAAACCATTTTGTTGATAATTTCTACACGACAACCTTGTGGAGTAACAATAGGCTTAGGATTCTTTGGTGGTGTCAAAATTGGATCTGGTGGATTAGGTGGCAAAATTACAGGTTTTGTTCCTGGAGTTGGTGGATAATTTGGATCTATTTCAATCGGTCCATCCCAGTCTGGATCAGCAAACAAACGAGTTACATTTCTAAAATCCATAACAGCAAAACTCATTTTGCCTTCTTTTTCACGGATTCTAGTTCCTCGTCCAATAATCTGTTTAAATTGAGTCATTGAACCTATCATTTTATCCAAGACTATCAACTTAGTCATTTTACAATCTGCACCAGTTGAAAGAAGTTCCGATGTTGTTGCAATTACTGGATATTCTGCATTTACTGAAATAAAATAATCTAATTTCTTTTTACCATAATCATCACTTGCTGTTATTCTAACAACATAATCAGGATGCTCTTTTGTAATATCAGAATTTAGATTGTTCAATGCTTTTCTCATCATATCTGCATGTTCTTCATTTGCACAGAACACAATTGTTTTAGACATTCTATCTGTTGCCTTCAAGTAATTTGTAATTTCTTGTGCAACTTGATTTATTCTATCTTGTATAATTATCTTGTAATCAAAATCGCTATTTGTATAAACTCTGTCCTCAATTTCATTACCGTATATATCACATTGACCTTTTGTTGGTCTCCAACCTTCACTAATATTTGTTGTAACTTTTATAACTTTAAAAGGTGCAAGAAATCCATCTTCAATTCCTTGCTTTAGACTGTATTGATAAAGAGGTTCGCCAAAATAAGAAAGGTTTGAAACATAAGAAGTTTCTTTTGGAGTTGCAGTCATACCAAGTTGATAAGCATTATTAAAATATTCAAGTACACAACGCCATTGACTATCATCTTTTGCTGAACCACGATGACATTCATCAACAATGATTAAATCAAAATACTCAGGATCAAATAATTCAGCATAGTGAGCTTCACCACCTTCACCAATTAATTGTTGATATAACGCAAAATAAACTTGATATGCAGAATAGGTTGATTTACCTTTTTTTATATCTTCTGAATATTGAACTTTGTGAATGACTTTTTGAAGACTTTTAAAATCTTGTTGAATTGATTGGTCAACAAGAATATTTCTGTCTGCTAAGTATAAAACTTTTTTTACCAATCCTGATTTTATTAGGCGATAAACTATTTGAAATGCAGTATAAGTTTTTCCTGTTCCTGTTGCCATTACTAGAAGCATTCTTTTTTGATGTTTTGTAATAGCTTTTAAAGTAAGGTTTATTGCATTTGCTTGATAGTAACGAGGATCATAAGTATTTTGGTCGGTATAATATGGTTGTTCGATAAGTAGATTTTCTTCTGCTGTAATACCATTACCATTATTACAATTGTGTAAATATCTATCTCGCAATTCTTCTAAGGATGGGAAATCTTCAAGTTTTAGAGTTGTTTCTTTACCTGTAAGATAATCATATTCTTCAAATCCATCACCATTTGAACTATAAGCAAATGGTATGTTCATCATTTCTGCATATTGTTTTGCTTGTTGAAGACCATGCGAAATTGAAAATTTATTTGATTTTGCTTCGACAACTGCTAAAGGAAATTGAGGATTCATGTAAAGCATATAATCTGCTTTTTTTGCATCTTCGCGAACAGTTTTATTTCCCATAATATTAATTTTACCATCTGTAATTTTTCTTTCAAAAAGAATAAGACTTTTATCCCATTTTGCTTCTATTGCAGGTGTAATATAGTGATACTTAATATCTTCTTCTGTCATTTCTGATTTTGTTAATATTTGTGAAGTTGCCATAAATTTTCCTCAAAACTTATTTTACCACATTTTTATTATATTGACCACATTTCATTTAATAATTGGTAATTTAAGTTATTGATATGGTTATAGATAAAAAAGATTTTCACGAACTTGAGAAGTGAAAATTGCATAATATCTTCTCTCACATTCAAAGAAGATATTATGCACGAGGGGTGAAAAAAACTTGCAATAAGCACTCTGTTCAAGAGTGCAATATTGCACAGTTTTTTGAGGGGCGACCGCAAAGCCCCTTAAGACGGTTTCCAAAGGTGTCAAACCTTTGCCCGAACGAAGTGAGCGGTCAAACGAAGTGCAGAGCCCCAAACGAAACTGATAAAAGTGTTGCACTTTTGTCGGTTTCAGTGTGGGGTACACTGACATTGCGAAGCAATGTATCAGAGTATTCAGTTTCTCTACTCATCTTTATTATAAAAAGTGCAATGTTGCATTGTTTTACTATTTAACCAATTACCTATAATTTACCTCATACTACCAAACCATCGGAATATTATTTATATCAGTAGTAGAACATGGACTTAAAAATTCCCGTTTCATTTGCCAACCATCTTTAACAAAAGATTTACCTAGTGTAATTGAGCGCCGACCATAAGTGGAACTAATTTCATCAACAGTTTCCATAAGATTTTTCTTTTTAATATCTTCCTTTGGGTCAATCCATAAATATCCTTGTAATTGAGCAGGTTGAAGATTTAATAAAGTAATCATAACAACTTTATATCCATATCCATTACGATAAATATTTGAAAGAGCAAATTTGGCGGCATTAACAATATCAGGTGTATATGATGTATAACGAGGAAATTCCACAACAGCACCATTTGAATATTTTTCTTCAGGATTATCTGAATAAAAATTGCAAGTAGAAATATAAACTTGTACAGCCTTGCATTCTGATTTTTGTTTTCTTAATCTTTCTACTGCCAGCTCTGTATATTGAGATATTGCACATTCAAGAGTTTCAATGTCATAAACTTTTACAGAAAATTGCCTACTGGAAGTTATCACTTCTTTTTTTTCTCTTGTAACTCTTTCTAAAACTCTTATTCCATTTAATTCTTGAACAGTATCCATTCCTTGGATTGTTAAAAGTTTTTTTGCATCATACAAAGAAAGTTGTTTTAACATTAAAGCATTTTTAATTCCATAGTATTCTAACTTTTTAGCCCGAGCTGGACCAATTCCCCATATAGTTCCACAGTCAACAGATTCTAAAAGTGCATCAACTTTAGATGGCTCATAGATATAAACTCCACCATGTTCTTTTGCTTTTTTGTTATATAACTTTGCAAGTGTTTTTGTCGGACCACCACCTACACAAATTGGAATACCAACTTCTTTATAAATCCGTTGTTTTAATTCAAAACCAATTTCTTCAAAATCTTTTATTGACCAATTACATTTATCAAAAAATAAAAATGATTCATCAATTGAATATTCTTCAATCTCTGGAGCATACTCTAAATAGATTGAAGTTATCCTGCGATTTATATCTGCATACAATGTATAATTACTTGAAAAAACTGTTATACCTTTTGATTTACAGATATCGCGAACTTTGAAAAATGGATTTCCTCTTTTTATTCCACATGCTTTTGCTTCATTGTTTAATGCGATAATTACACCGTCATTGTTAGAAAGAACTGCAACTGGCTTTCCTCTTAAATCAGGTCGATAAATTTGTTCACAAGAAGCATAGAATGAATTTCCATCTGCGTGTAAAATCATGATTCTTTTACCGTATGAATAACATGAATAATTGAACCTGTAATTATTGTTTCTCTTTTTATATTACAAACTTTTCCTAAAACAAAGTGACCTTCTGATTCATAAATAACTAAACTGTTTTGAGAAATTTTTTTTGCTCTATCCACAATAAGTAAATCTCCGTTGTAAATTCCTATATTAGAATAACGAGAAGTTTCGATTTTCATAAAAACAGTAGCAGAAGGATGCTTGATGAGAAGTTGATTTAAATCTATTGAATTACTTTCGTACCCTTGAGCAGGACTTGGAAAACCAGAAATCATATATAATTTGATGATATTACTAATTTCATTATTTGTCAATTAAAATAATCATTTGGTTATTTATATTTTTTAGCCTATGTTGTATAATAAAATCATGGATGCTAGTGTTTTTTGGAAAAAAGTAAAGATGAAACTTGCAGAACTAAATCAAAATCAAGAATGGCTCTGCAACAAAACTGGAATTTTATTAGGTTCATTTAGAAACAAAATTTCTCTTGGTCGTCTTCCTAGTTTTGAAGAAGGATTAAAAATTGTTGAAGCCTTTGGAATGACAATGGAAGAATTTAAAGCATATCCAGATAAACTTACAATTGATGTTTTAACAATTCCTGTTTACGAACAAGCATTCTCAGCTGGAAAAGGTCAGGAACTTCCCGACAATACAGAAATTTTAGAACATGTAGCAATTCCAAAATCCTTAATGCGATACAAAGAAAATATTTTAGCTGCCTATGTTCGTGGCGATTCAATGGAACCGACTTTATTTGATGATGATATTATCATTTTTGATAATTTAGGTTACGACGGTTCTGATGGAATTTACGCTATCAATTATAAAGGGGCAGGTTTCGTAAAACGATTACAAAAAGGAAAAGATTGTGTTCATATAATTTCTGATAACAAACACTATGCTCCAATGTGTGAAAATTCTGAAAGCGAAGACTTTAGAATAATTGGAAAAATTCGTTATGTAGTTCATAAGGTTTAAAAATTAATAAATTAATTTGTTGTAAAATTTTTAAATCTATGCTATATTGTAAATATAGGTTGCAGCCTAAAATAATATCTACTTTAGTAGAGAAACAAATACATAGTTCGAAAAAATCAAATATCTACTTTCGTAGAGAAAAAGAACTATTTCAGAATTAAGGTCGGTTTATTTACCGACCTTTTTTATTTTTAAATTTCTTTTTTATCTTGAAAGACCTTGAGTTCTCTTTTTATAAATCTCTAATTCTTTTTTTCGTTCTTCTGAAAGTTCTCTTGCACGATCAAAATGTTTTATAAAAAAATCTTCATTGTTTATCAAATCTCCAAAAGTATTTTTTTTATTTTGTTTACAAACATTAATTGCTTGTTCAATTTTATTTATCGGAGTTTCAAGAAGCATTTTTTTATAATCCTCTGTTCCATAAGTATATTCAACAAAAGCATTATCACCTTTTCTGAAAAATCTTTTTGTACCAAACAAATGATCTTGAAGATTTGAAATTTTTTCTTCGTAAAAATTTTTCATTTTGATAATAATATTTTTAAAACCATTTTTTATTTTTTCACAGAATTTTGAAAATGCATTTTCTTTATGTTTGTTTTCAGAATAAAGTTTGAACTCATTCGTAACCCAAGAATCTGTATTTTCAATTTCTTCATAAGCTCCTTCCCAGGAATTTATTTTTTCAATTTTTGTTTTACTTTCAACATTGAAATTCAAAATCATTTTTTCATTTTGCAAATATAATTCCTGAATATTTTTCAAATTGATTTCTGTTTGATTTTTATTTTCAATGCTTTGTTGCAATTTTTCATTTACATATTTTTCTTTTATTGATAAAGCGTTTTCTTTTTTCGAAAGTTCTTCTTTCTGTTTTTTTATTTTTTCCTCATTGGATAAAATATTTTCTGTTCGCAGATTTATTTCATTTTCTTTTTTTATAATTTTATTTTCTCTTTCAATTAAAGGCTGTTCTCCTTGTAAAACTTTTTCTTCTCGTTTATCTAATTCAATTTCTTTTTGAATTATTTTATTCTCTTTAAATTTAAGAAGTTCAGTCTTTTCAACAATTTTAATTTCTTCTTTGTTAAGACAATCTTGTTTGTAATTTAATTTTTGTTTTAATTCATAATTTTCATTTGTTTGTTTTTCAACTTTTTCAATTTCTT
>JAZRJV010000050.1:0-5327 GCA_045645985.1 Treponemataceae bacterium | reverse complement strand
ACTTCTTTTTCCATCAAGAATCCGCCAACTTTTGTTTCAACGAATTTAGCGATAGAAGCTGTTGAAGCTTGGTCGCGGTGAGCTGTTCCGAAAGCGTCGTTTACAAAGATATCTCCGTATGAAGCAAGTTCTTTTGCCATTGTGTCCCGTTCAGCAGCATCTTTTGATGTTTCTTCTTTGTGGAAACGAGTATTTTCAAGCATTGCAACTGCTCCTTCTGGAAGAGCGTCGATTGCAGCTTTTTGTCCAAGTGCATCTGGAAGGAATGTAACTTCTTTTCCGAGTTTTTCTGAAAAATATTTTACAACTGGAGCCATGCGGTTTTTACCGTTGATGAATGCTTCTGAATCAGCATCTGTCCAAGTTTTTCCAGCTTTTTCTGCTTTTTCTTGAGCTTTTTTAACATCTTTTTTTGGATCTCCAAGGTGGCTCATAAGAACTAAGCTTCTTGGATTCTGTTCGAGAATGTATTTAATAGTAGGAAGAGCTGCCATGATACGAGTATCATCTTGAACAACTCCGTCTTTCATAGGTACGTTAAAATCAACGCGCATGATAATGCGTTTGCCTTTCAAATCAATGTCTTTTACTGTCTTAATCATAATATTAAAACTCCTGTATGAAATTTGTTATATAAAATATATCTATTTCCCTATAAAAAATCAATATATAAGAAAATTAGCTACGAATTAAAGTATTTTCAACTGATAAAATTACTTCATCTGGAGTTGAAGCCCCTGCTGTTAATCCTACAACTTCTAAACTAAAAAACTCTTTTGGAAGTTCACAAGGATTTTCAATATGACAAGCTATTTTGCAACGATATTCTGGATTTTTGCTATATTCAAGTGCCATTGAAAAAAGCCTACAAGTATTTGCAGAAGATTTTCCGCCAATTACCACAACACCATCAACTTGAGCACAAAGTTTTTTTAATGCTTCTTGCCGTTCTGTTGTGGCAGGACAAATCGTATTAAGAATCTGAATTGAAGGAAATTTTTCTTTTAGAACTTTTCCAATTGATTCATATTCTGTTGCACTTATCGTTGTTTGACTTAGTAAAACAATATTATCCTTATTTATAGAAGAATTTTGGCAAATTTGATTTGATAGAATTTCTGCATCCTTTGTATTTTCGATAACATAACATTCTGAACAAAACTCTTTTACAAAACCTTCTAGCCCCGTAACTTCCCCATGATTTTTATCTCCGGCAATAATTACAGCAAATTGTCGTTTTGCAAAATCTGCAGCTCGTTTTTGATTAGACAAAACTCTAGGACAAGTTGCATTTATTATTGTACAACCTGTTTTTTCTAGCAGTTTGATAATTTGAGGTGCAACACCATGAGCACGAACAATTACAACAGAGTTTTCATCAATATCAAAGGAAAATTTATCATTTTGCAATTTTAAAACCCTAACTCCTTTTTGCTCCAAAATATCTAAAGCATTTTGGTTATGAATCAAAGGACCTAGGGTATAAATATTTTTATGAGGAAAATCTTTTATCGCTTTTTCAGCATTATCTACTGCACGGCGAACTCCCATGCAGTAGCCCATAATATCAGCTTTTATAATTTGCATTTATACTTCTATTATAATGTTTTTTATAGAAGTTTTTTTACAATTGATGTTACTGAACCTAAATCGATATTTTTAAAGCCTTTCAATACATCAAGAACATTTTCTTCATTTTTATCGTCATCACCTAAAGATGCAATAACTTTTTTTACGATAGTTGTTAGATTGCTAGAAGAAAGTTTTGATGGCATAATCTTTTTCAAAATATCAATTTCATCATGAAGTTCGTCTTTGTCAACTTCACCTTTTGTATTTTCTGTTTTTGTTGACATCAATTTTTTGAAGATATCAGCAGCGTTATCCAAAATTCCGTCGTCATCATCATTTGCTTGTTTTGCAAGAGTTTTTACATTATCTGCTGAAAGTGCGCCTTTCAACAATGATGTAATCAAATCTGAAGAACCACTTGATGAAGTTTCTTTTGATGAACTTGCCTTTGTAACTTTTTTTGTAGAACTTGTAGATGTCTTACTTGAAGAAGATTTTGTTGCTGATGCAACTGTTTTTGCAAGACTTGCTAATTTGCTTAAATCTAAAGCCATTTTCCCACTCCTTAATAAATCAATATAAATAATTCTATCACGAATTTGTTATTTATACAATTTTTTTACAAATATTTTTTTCAATATGAAATTAATTTTCACAAAAAAAAACTTGCTATAACAGAAAATTATATGGAAAAATATGAATCTTCAATCCATAAATTATATTATTTTCTGCAATTAGCAAGTTTTATATGTTATTTTTGTAATCTTTATTTTACTCTTATGAAACGAGCTGATAAACCATCACAAGTAACAGAACCTGAAACTGTTTGACCAGTTAGCATATCGGTACCAGAACAATTATAGGATACAGAATTAGTACCATTGTTAATGATAAAAATCACTTCTTCAGAACCAAGAGTTTTCTTTCCAACATAGTAACTAGATTGACTTACTAAAGTTGAAGAATCTCCATTCCAAAGAACTTCATTTTCAGAGCGCATATTCATCAAAGATTTTGCATAATTCAAACAATCTTGTTCTGCATTAGTAAATCCTGAAATTTTACCTGTTGAACGAGCACAGTTATCATTGTAAGCACCAAGAGCACCAGGACCTGTATAACCATCAACATAAGCACCCCATTCATCACCGTAATAAATTGTAATTGGACCACTATATGCAGCTAAAACAGCCATAGCAACTTTATGACGCTTGAAATAATTTGCACTAGAAGGAGTTTCGCTGAATCTCCAATTAATAAGATTTCCTAAACGCACTAAATCATGGTTTGTAAAGAATAGGTTTGGCCAATAACCATCTGGGTGATAATAGCCTTTATCTGTTGAAGTTCCATAAGTGTAAGACAATGCACCTCCAAAATCATTACCCGTATTATCTCCTTCTTCTCGAGCAATATTTTGAACTAATTTATATCGAGAAGGAAAGTCAAAACAAGATTTTAAGCCATAACCAATTCCGTTTGGACCTGGAACAACACTACCATTTTGAATAGTTGCGGCATCTCCTCTCCAGTGTTCTCCAACCATGTAACCTAAGGTTCCCCACTCTTCTCCATTGTTAGCGTTTCCCTGAGCTGCTTGTTCAACAGCAGTTCGTATTTCATACCAATAGTTATGACCATTAGTTCCAGAATTATCAGCCATAGTACCTAAAGCATTTTCACCTAGACCTACTTGATAACATTGGTCTAAACGCCATCCATCAATTTTGTATTCTTTAATCCAATAAGTAGCAACTTCTTTGAAAAACTCTAAACTAGCTGGATAATCACATGCTTTATATTGTCCATTAGAACGAGTTGGAGTTTTTCCAGTTGGAGAAGGAGCAACATTTGCACCCCAGTGTCCAAAAACACCGTCAAGAATTACATACATTCCTTTTTCATGATAAGTTTCTACAAGCTCACGGAATTTTTCATTTGTTCCAAATTTAGGGTCAACATTAAAGTAATCGTAAGTAAAATATCCAGTTGAATCTAAGTGTCCTTCGCCATTTGAATTGAAAATAGGTGTCATCCAGATTGCATTACATCCTAATTCTTTAATGTAATCAGCTGCATTTATAATACCTTGTAAATCTCCACCTTTTATTGCAGAACTTGGTCCGTATGCATTCTGATATCCTCTTGAAGGATCACCATCTTGGAAACTTGATACCATAACTTGATAAATTGTAAGTTCATTCCAGTTTCCTGAAAGTTCTACATTTGCACTTCCCTTTGTTGTGTAAGTTACAGAATCTGTATCAGAACCAATTGCATTTGTAACAGAAGCACTAACATAAATTGATTTATCTGCTTCAGATGTAAGATTTTTTACACTAATTGTTAGGGAATTATTAGTAAAATCATCATAATCATAAATTGCAGAACTCACACCAGAAACTTCTACGCTTGCATCTGTAATTGCAGAATTACCTGTATTAATCGTAACTTTTATAGTTCCACTTGTACTGATATATCCATCATCTGGAGAAATTGAAATTGAAGGAGCAGTTGGTTTGTGTGGATTTGTTGTATGCCAAGTTTTTGAAGAAAAATCAAACCAAGCTTCATTAGTTCCAGAAGGAATTTCATCATCATTCCCATTTGCTGGATATTGATCACTTCCATTATTGAAAACATAACAAGTACTACCTGCAGAAACCCATGTTTCAGTCATATCATAGTACCAACCATTATTTTCAGAAATCATTGAAACGCCTGGCCATGCTGCATTTGTTTTTCCTGAACCATAATAATAGATATTAGCATTTGCCCAAGAACAATTGTATAAGTGAACTCGATAAGTTCCACTTGGAATTACTGGGTCATCTGGAATTACAGGATCGTCTGGAATTACAGGATTATCTGGATTCTGTACACCTGGCATTGTAACTGTTACAGAGAATGTTCCGTCTGGTTCACCTACATCAACTTTTACACCATCATATTCTTTCCAAGCCCAATCTGAACCATCATGCCAACACAACCAATGTCCAGATGATGCTGGTAGAGACATATCTTTTGTTTGTTTAGAATTATTATTAATAATTAAATTTTCTATTTTAGAAGAATCTTCAATAACAAAATAATATGCGGCTGAATCACTGGTTAATGTCATTTTTGCACCAGGCCATGATCCATATGGATATGAATCCCCCTTCCATGCATAAAAATATCCACCACCTTGAACTTCGCCATAATTTGATAACATGTATACTACAAGTACATTCCCACTTGAAAGATTGGCTTTTGAAACAATTGTAGCTGAACCTGTTTCTTTGGTTACGCCATTGTATGTATAACTTGCACTTATTTCTGTTGTTCCTTCTCCTACTACTTCTACTACTCCATTATTTACTGTTGCTACACTTGTATTTGTTGAGGCCCAACTTGATGTGTTTGTTACTTCTTCTGTTGTACTATCATCATATTTTGCTGTTGCTGTAAAGGTTGTGTCATTTGTCTTGCCTAATTCTACACTTAACAATACTTTTGGTTTTGGCACTACTGTTACATTTACTGTTGTGCTTTTGCCATTTGCTGATGTTACTGTAATTACGGCATTACCTGCTGACACTGCTTTTACTAAGCCATTCCCGTCTACTGTGGCTACATTTGTTGCATCTGATACATATGTTACTGAATTGCCCACATTTGCATCCACTGGATTATAGCTTACTGTTAATTGTTGTGTACTGCCTACTTGTAAATTTGATACTGTAGAAGGACTTACACTTATTGATACAACTTCT
>JAZRJV010000049.1:0-6114 GCA_045645985.1 Treponemataceae bacterium | reverse complement strand
GCTTGTCATTAAACTGTTGGTTTAAGGTAAAAATTACTTTGCGTATTATTGGTGTTTTTAAAGAAAAATACTCTGCGTACTATTAAAAAAAAGAACTTTACTCCAAGTCAATTAAATCCCGCAAACAATGGATTTTCAAATCATTTGCGTCCACACACACATTGATATAAGATTTTGGATTCACCTTTTTTTGGGGAAAACTTTTGTTGTATTCCGACAAGAAAAAATCTTCTTTTACCAAGCGGTTGTGAGTGTGTCCGTGCAGATTGATAAAATCTCTATCTTCAGGAATAAAAATCGGTTCGTGGGATAAAATGTATTTATTCTTAAAAATGATAGGTCTATTATAAACTTCATCGAATCCAAGAGAAGTGAAATAATCAATGAAAGTATCGTGGTCACCTTTCTCGCACTGAAAATCGTGATTTCCTAAAATCAAGTTGAGTTTTCGATTTTTCTTAATTTGGGTTCTACAATCTTTGAAGAACCCAAACGAAGGTGAGTCAAGAGCTTGAACATAGTGTCCCTTGACCATCTGCATTCGCCAAATTGTACTCATAATTTCACCTTCAGAAACATGGCGATTTAGCAAAACATCACCCAAATTCCAAACAAGACAATCTTCTGGTAGTTCTGCAAACTGCGCCAAAAGATATTCGTTCATTTTTTTGCAACCCAAAGCTGAAAACTCAAATGGTCGTTCTACATATTTAATGACATTTGTGTGAAACAAATGCAAATCACTTAAAATAAAAACATTTTCAGGCTCGTAACCTTGCAAAATATCAACTTGCTTCAAAGAATTAAAATAATTTTTCATAATATGTTCCTTTAAAAATTACATATATTTAACAAGTGAAAAAAACGGCAAGACTTCAAATCTTGCCGCGCTACCCGAGTTAGCGGATTTCTCCGTTGTTCCCCCGATGTTTTTATTTTACTGCGATATTAAAGTTTTATCATTAAACTATTGGTTTAAATTATCTTCCCTCTAAAGTGGAATTGAAACTACGGCTTCCCAGCAAAATCCATTTTTTTCAAAAATTGTGATGTTATCAACTGGGAAATCTTCTACAAGATTTAATTCGTTTAGAGTTTCCAGCGCTTTTGTGGTTACTCCAAATGGGATATCTCTGTTGGCGACAGTTCCGTGAGGATGGAACGGGCGTTGGTCTTTTTTTGTACAACGAGGGCAAGATTTCAAAATTGCTTTTACAGTTTCATCTCGAAGTTTTGTCCATTTTTCACTTGAAATCACATTTGCAAAAATTGTTCTATCGCCAAAAGCATCAAAGTTTTCGATATGAGCTTGAAATCCCAAATTTTGTGGAAGAACATCATTTTCGATTGCAGAAACCAAATCCTCGGTTGAAAATTCTTCCTGCAAAGCAAAAGGCGGAACAAGAGTAACGTGAATCGGCGTTTTGTGTCCGGACTTGCATCCATAAGCCTGATTCATATAACGACGACAATCTTCCAAAGTAAGAGTGATGTCCTCAGGAAGAAGAACTCCAATAAAATGTGTTTGCTGTGTAAAATTATTTTGACCTTTATTCATAATCGATTTTATTATACATAAAAATTGCAATATTTCTACTTGCGAGGAATAAGTTAAAAAAATCCCCAAGCCTCTATCTTCCAACACCGAACCAATCTCGCTGAGGTGGAAAGATAAAGTTGCCAGACTTCACTAGCAAGCGCTGCTTGGGGGAAGTATCAGATTCTATATCTACGGTAATCGCTCAATATAGCTACACACTTGAGTTTCTCGGATTATACGCCAACAAGTGGGAGCCGACACTTCGTATGTAGAAATAGCTCTCAGACAGGATTACCCTGGCAACCAATTAGCCAACATAACCACTGTGTCTTTCTTCGAGCCTTTTCTTGATTTTAGTTTAGGATAAAATTGTATTGTTGTCATTAAACTCCTGGTTTAAAGTTTTTACGCGAGAAATCCATCAAATTTTAAACCAACAGTTTAATGACTTTTTCTGCTTTTCTGATAATATTAAATTGTGAAGTCCCAATGATGTCTGTGCTATACGCACCTTCTATGGTTGGGAGAAAACTTCTGGTTGGATTCACCATCCCCTGCTCATTTTTTGAGTTCACGCTGCTGAATCATTGTGCTTGTCAAAGTGCTAACTCGCATATAGAGCGTACCCACTTTGGCAAGTACTTTTTGTTTGTATGAATTTTTATTAATAAAGGGAGAAAATTATGGGGGTTGATATTTGCTATTTTATGGATCATGATTTTGAAATCACAACTATAGAAAATTTTTTAAGCGATTTTTGTAAACGTGCAAACATTTCTATTTCAAAAGACAAAATTACCGAGTTAATAAATCAAAATATTTCTCCTAGTGATTATCCTTTTGAAAATACCTTGGAGTTGTCTTTTTCTCTTGATAAATATTCTTTCTACTTTGTATTAAATTCCAATAAAAATTTTTTGAAGGATTACGGAATAAAAATAAACTATATTGATGATGTTGCTGATTTAAGTTTTGAAGTTTTTAAGGGAAATATATTTCTTCATGATATGAAAACCAATGGAAATGATGAAATAGACTTTTTACGATGGAATCATTTGGTTCATTATTTTGATACAGATACTGATTTTTCAAAAAAATGGACAGAAAAATTATTCAGTTTGTTAAAAACATATTTGGTTCCAATTTTTCATTCCACCAAAGTTTTACTCACAGCAGACAGTTCCAGTTATCGCCATGAAACTCTTATTGATTTTTTTATAGAAGGATTTTCTATTGAATTTATTTTAAATTTGAACGAGTCTCTTTTTAATCCTCCTTGTAAAGTTTTTAGAAATCAAAAATGCTTTGGAAACAAAAGAAAAGATTATTATGATGGAGAAATTGGACCTCTATATTTATTTGATATTGTTTAATAAATCCGTATATTCAAACTTTGCTTGGGACAAATCAAAATCAATTAGATATTCGCCTCTTTCTTCATCCAGTAGAATTTTTCTTGGAGAAAAAATCTTAAAATTCAAAAAATTGAGTTTATCCTTGTGTTTTTCTAAATCTTCTTGCTTATAAGAACCCTGGCGACAATATTTGTGATATAAAAATGCGTCATGCAAAACTTTTGAAATATTGTTTTTATCCGTGAAAATATAAATAAATTTTTGCAAACTGTCCCAGGAAAAACCTTGGATATATTTATCGTTGTAATCAAGAATTATTCCATATAACTGTGTGATGATTTTATTTGGTTTTAGTTTTACGCACAAATCTTCCAAGCCAATAACAGGATTATCTAGTGAGTTAAAATTCACATCATTATAATTTAGGATTTTTACCGGCTTCCCCCGGGAAAGAATAAAATGCTCTCCGTTTTTTTCAAAAATCTCATCAATTTTATGCCAATATTTATCTGCGTAATGTCCGTGACAACCACAGTCTAGTTGCATTTTTGTTGCATATTTTCCGCCGAACACAAAAGTGTTTGGACTGTTTTTTTCAGTAAAAAAGGGAACGAGCAAAATTCCCATTGTTTTGACGGAAAGATTTTTTTGAACTTCTAGAGCTTGTCCTGCCACAAGAAAAAAGTTTTCCTGCGGATTATTTGATATTAATTTTACTATCATAAAAAATGCAATCCTTTTATCGTTTTCTAAAGTTCCATAATTTCAGAAACACTACAATTTAAGTAATATGCCGCTTTTGAAAAGCTTGTTAATTCATTGTCTAAAGCGTATTTTGTAAGTTCCAAAAGTTTTTCATTAGCATCTACGGATTTTACATCAAAATTCTGGTTGCAAAGTTTCGCCAATTCTACTAGTTTTTCTTGCTCGATAGAAAGGCTTTCATCTTCAATATGTGGAATGCAAAAATAATCAAGATTTTCTTTTAACACTTTTGAGATTCCGATTATTAAATCTCCATCAACACCTTGTTTTTCGGCAAAAAAATAATCAACTTTTTCTTGGGGCACGAGTTTGTAAAGTTCTCTGAAAAAATCCTTATAATCGATATTCTTTTTTTTCAAATAATTGAGAATATTTTTTATTACAAGTTCGTTTACATCAATTTTTGAGTTCATACCATTCATTTTTGAATAAAATATTTCATCCAGCCATCAATATAGGGTGATAAAATCAATTTTGTTTGACCATTAAATTCCAATGTAATTTGGGAAAAATAGTCGCCACCATCTGGTCGATAATTTCTCTCGCAAGGATCTGTAAAATGGCCTTTTGAAAAGGTTTTTACTTTGACTTTTTTTATATATTTTCCATAATAAATCGTTAAAAAACGGTTTTTCGCCACATAATTCATCATGATACCAAATTTTTGTAGTAGATTGAAGTTCAAGTTGTACATAACTTGGAGCACCTGTTCTTATAACAAGACAGATGCCATCTTCAAACTGAAAATAGATTTCTTCATCAGTCATATCAGCTAATGCCGAGGGCGAAAACACTTTTTGGATACGCTTTTTTTGTATTATAGACATTACTTGTGCAAAATAAGTTTTTAGTTCTGTGACTGTATCTATTTCAACTATTTTGTTCCAAACTAACATAAATTTTTCCGCTATAAAAAAATGCCCCAAGCCTCTATTTTCCAACAGCGAATGAATGTCTCTGACGTGGAAAACCAAGTTGAACAAAAGGCCTTTTGTCAAACGCTGCTTGGGGGAAGTGTCAGATTCTATATCTACGGTAATCGCTCAATATAGCTACACACTTGACTTTCTCGGATTATACGCCAACAAGTGGGAGCTGACACTTCATGTGTAGAAATAGCCCTCAGACGGGATTATCCTGGCAACCAATTAGCCAACATAAACACTGTGTCTTTCTTCGAGCCTTTTCTTGATTTTAGTTTACGGCAAAGTGGGTTGCTTGTCATTAAACTATTGGTTTAAAGTTTTTTTTGAAATAATAATTTGCTTATTAAACTATCAATTTAATGCTTTATTTTTAGTTTTCTGTTAATATAAAAAACGGAACTTGACTGCGTATCGGAGATTTGGGTGCTTGCAGGGGAAGGAGTGAAATTCCCTGATTACTTGTCTGTGCTATCGTTTCTCCAGGCAGCAAGTTCTTTATTCAAGAAACTTTTATTTGGGTTCTACAATTTTTATAGAACAAAATGATAGCCTACACCACCTAATGAAATCAGAAAATATCATAAATCCTCACGACAAGTTTTTCTAACAAATTTGCCTCAAAAGGCTACTTGTCAGCAAGGAAATATTTAATGAGTATTTCTAGCCCATATATCATAGGCTTTTTCTATTACAGTATTCAAAAAATCCTTGTCGGCTGTAGCAAACTGATTTTTCAATTTTTCCATTGCCATGACAAAATATTTGTTTCCCGCAGGTTGTGTTCCATAATAACAAATTTTATAGGGTCGATTATATTTTTCGCATAGGCAAATATCTTCAAAAGTACCATAAGAAGAACCATTCCACAAAATAAGTACAAAATCAGCAAGTTTTACCATTTCTTCATTTCTAACGGAACAAGCACTTTTTCCATATTTTTCATAATCTGGTGGGAAAATAACAAGTTCGCAATTACGTTCCTTTGCCCATTCTCCAGCATAAAAATCAACGCCTTTTGCAGCCCCTTCAATTATGGTGATTTTTTCAGATTTTTCTAAAGTTGATACAAAATCGTCAATTTTATTGAAAATCCAGTCTTTATCTTTTATTTTGATACTGCCACAAACACACAACTCCATTTATTTTTCCTCATTTTTCTGGGATATTTCTTTTTGAGCTTTGTTTTTCATTTCTGCAATAACTGTTGTGTATTCACTTTTGTCAAAAATATAATCTGGTTTTTCGTTTGCAACTTCCCGCAATCTATGAACATACCATTCTATCGTGGTTTCTTTTTCTACGATTTTTGCAACGTATGAATCACAAGTCCACATTCCGCAAGAACAGTTGCATAAAATTGCCATTTTGTGATTTTCGTCGGTTTCATTAGTCTTACCCCAAAAATTGACCAAAATCAAGGCGAGTTTTTCATACTCTTAAGTTTACTTTTGAATTGACAAGGTGTCAATTCTTTTAATCCTTTCTGTGGCCGTTTTTCGTTGTAATCGATACGCCAGGATTCAATTAT
>JAZRJV010000048.1:0-19653 GCA_045645985.1 Treponemataceae bacterium | reverse complement strand
GTCTTAATCCCTTAAACAGGTCAAATTGTTCTGACAGTACCCCTTGTAAGTCTTTGTATTATAAAGAATTAAAATGGCAAAATCGCAAACCTCCCCTAAAAAATGAGGGAAATTGCATTTTTTGACTCTAAAATCGTAGCTCGTCATTGTAAATCCTTGTAATACAAGTAATTAAAAAATCGCAAACCTCCGTTGAAATTTTCTGGTTGCGTATGTCAAAAATCCTTCAACTATTAAAGTTTACCACCATTTTATTATTCTGTAAAGTTTAAATTATTGCAAATGAATTTTCGTAGATATTTTCTTCTCCTTTCTTTATTCCAATATTGATACGCTTATTCCAATCGGTTTCGCAAAGTTCGTAAATTAAAATAGAGTCTTCCTCTATATCAATAATTTCGTTTATTTCTCTTATTATTTTTTCATATATTACATCTGTTACAGAAAATTCAAAAACAGAAAATTGAACTCTAAAAGCATAATTCAACAGCAACTTTACAATTCTATTACGCCGCTTATTATCTTGCATATCATAGGCAATTAGATAATGCTTTTCTTTCATAGGCACAAATCTTATTTAAATTTAAATGGAACATAATCGTCCTCCTCGTTTATTATCATTTTCTTATATTTTTCAATTTGATTAAAAATCAATTCCCTATAGGTAAGATATTTTTCTCCATAGTTTATGGATTTTTCAAGTTTTTCTTCAAAAGCACAAACTACTTTTTTCACTCCAGATTTTATAAGATATACACCTCCTTCTCTTTGTTCAAAATCGTCTTCATTTAAAATAGAATCGTTAAACAGATAACAACAAAGTGTATCTGCAATCGGAGTTCTAAATTCTTCCATTAAATCACAACTTAGTGAATTTCTACCATAAGATAAATCGTGCAATGTTCCAAACATTACATCTAATCCTTTTGTTTGAATAGCAAATGAAACTTCTTGTTCTAATAGAGTATATAAAAAACTTAAAACTGCATTTACATTTGATTTTGGTGGATTTTTAGAACGATTTTTAAATTCTGCCCAACTTGGTTTTATGTGCAAACCAAAAACAGAAAAATATAATCTAGAAGAAAGTCCTTCTATTCCTCTAAGAGTGTCTAATGATTTACATTTTTTGACTTTTGCTAAATTTAATTTTAATTCATTTACAGCAAATAAAACTTCTTCTTGTTGTTCCTCACTTGAAAAATCTGTACGCTTAATTCTTTGTATAAAAGTAAGTTGATTTTTTATTTTTCCAGATACAATACTTTTTGCAATTTTTAAAGACATTTCTTGATTATCTACAATTCTATATTGATTTTGTCGTAAAAAAACATTTTTTGAATCTTCATATTGAAAATGAATATTATCTATTCCGCTATAAGTTTTAATTGAAAGTGGAATTTTATTTTTTGCAAGAATATTAAAAGCTTCGCCTGTTATAGAAATATTTTCATAAAGTAAAATTTGATTTATTTTTGAAGGCAAAATCCGAGTTTCGTTGCCTTCAATATCCCGAAATAAAAGATGCTCATCAGTTTTTGTAATTTTTCCCCTTTTTGAAATAATGTGTAAATCAGTCATTACTACCTCCTAAAATGTAAAATGTATTATTCAAAAAATTAATTACACTCGTTCGTAATAACATTTATATCCATAGCGTTTTAACATTCGCATGCAAGCAACAACAGCACCTTTTGAATAAAAATATTTTACAAACCATGAAGACCAACCTTTGCCATCCCAACATTTACCATTTAAATTAACAATTCTGTATGTAGCCATAAAGCCCTCCTATAAAAAAATAAGTTATATATTTAGTTGAGAAAAAATCTGCATAAAATTGACAAAATATTTTATTTTTTTTCAAAATATTTATACTTTCTAAAGCAAACATGTTCAAAAATATATTCTCTATGAACAGTTTCACCTTCTCTACTTTCTTTTGCAACGCGTTTTGTTACTGCATGAACAGGAATCAATTTATTTTTTAAAGCATAATCAACTATCATAAAAGTAGAACCAAATTCACCTTGAATAATTAAAACATCATTTTCTTGTGCAGAAGAAAGCCATTTTACAACTGAGCAAATAACATCCATACTTAATTCTTCTATTGCTGGAATCTGAGACCATTTTGTTGTCAAATTTTTTTCAGGATATACAATTTCTTCTACTAAATATTTACTTTTCAATTCTTTAATTTGATTTTGAGTTAATTCGTGATTTAATAAAACATATGCTTTAGACATAAAAATCTCTCCTATTGTTTACTATTAGTTATATTTTGATAATGTAGAATTTATTTTATCCGTTAAAATTTTTTTTGAATCAGCATTCAAAGAACTTTTTTCTATTTCTTTATTTAATTCTGTTAATACATCTATTTTAGTTTCGTTCTTTTTGATTTCACAACTTTGTTTAGTATTTTTTATTTTATCATTTGTCTTTTTTTTAGCATTTTGTATTGAAACATAATTTTCTTCTTCTACAATATCTGCAACTTTTTTTGCAACAGTTGCGGCAACTCCAAGTCCTACAGAAACGGATGCAATAGTTGTGGCTGTGGCAGTGGCTGTGGCTGTAGTTGCAGCAGCAACAAGTGCACAAATTCCAGGAATAACAAAAAACATATAAACCTCCAAAAAAATTATGATTTATCTTTCTATACTTAGAGTAACTTATTTAAATAAATTGACAAAAAATATTAGATTTTATCTATCATTTCTATAATTTTTAATTCGAGTTCTCGTTTGGTTTTATCACTTAAACATTTACTATTCAAAATACTTTTTGCAAATTTGTATTCTGTCATTATTTGTAAAATATCAAAAGCACACTTCATTTCAATTTTTTTGCATACAATATCTCTAACACAACGAATTTTTGCCAACTCTACCGCACACATATTGTTTGACACACAAATTCTCTCAATAGAATTAAAAATGGAAGCAATATCTTTTAAACTTGAAAAAACACCAGTTACATTTTTAATTGGAGATGGTATTGGAGTTGAAGTGATTGGAGGCATAATCATAGACACTTATTTTCCTCATTGATAATTGCTGATAAAAGATCCTTTTTTTCTTTTTCCGAAAGTGATGAATTGAGAATAGCATGGAACTGTTCATTACAATTTTTTAGACATTCTAATTTTACTTTGCCATTTATTTTCATTTGTAAAGATGCGTTATCTGCTTGAGAATAAATTGATGCTATTGAAACATCCCGATTGTTTTTACTTTCTACAATTCTTGTAACTGACTCTAAAATATTACTTGAGGAATCTATAACTGGAAGAATACCTTTAACTGCTGAAGCTAAATCCAATGTTCCTGAAAAATCTGGTTTTGTTGTTGTTGGTAATGTGTTAATAATATTTTTGTTCATAATTTATCTCCTAAAAAGTATTTGTTTTATACTTTATAAGAGATAAATACATCAAAAAATTGACAAAAATATGAAAGTTTTTACAGTTTTTTTTAATATCTGCAATAATTCATTTTAAAATGATTTTACTCTTGTAGTTTTTATGTTGCGATTTACAGATTTTCTTGCAATATCCAAATTTAAACAATTTAAACTGAAAATTTCCTTACAAATGCTTGTCCTAAGCCACGAAACAAACAGAAATCCCTTAAACAGGTCAAATTGTTCTGACATGGAACCAGCAAGAAAAATTTTGACAAAAGACGAAGGTCTTAATCCCTTAAACAGGTCAAATTGTTCTGACACGTAAAGAAGATATAAAAACCTACATGTTAAATTATTGTCTTAATCCCTTAAACAGGTCAAATTGTTCTGACTATTTGTTACCTCCTGTAAGGCGCGAAATTATCAGTCTTAATCCCTTAAACAGGTCAAATTGTTCTGACGTAAAACTAACTTCACAACTAACTTCACAATTCAAGTCTTAATCCCTTAAACAGGTCAAATTGTTCTGACGATATGCTGTACAGAAATATCTTCCGTCTTCCGGAGTCTTAATCCCTTAAACAGGTCAAATTGTTCTGACTTTCTCATAAGTGAGGTTTATTAATGGAAAACACAACGTCTTAATCCCTTAAACAGGTCAAATTGTTCTGACATGAAGGAGAAAAGAAAAATGGATGAAAAAATTATTTGTCTTAATCCCTTAAACAGGTCAAATTGTTCTGACACAAACTAAGTCAAACAGATGATGAAATCACAATCAGTCTTAATCCCTTAAACAGGTCAAATTGTTCTGACAGGTATGCAGATTTGGATATAGCGAGTAGTAAAACTACGTCTTAATCCCTTAAACAGGTCAAATTGTTCTGACTTTTAGCTTTAATCCTAATCACAAATAGTTGTTCTAGTCTTAATCCCTTAAACAGGTCAAATTGTTCTGACGAGTTCCTTATCTATCTGATGATCTATGCTACGAATAGTCTTAATCCCTTAAACAGGTCAAATTGTTCTGACACTCATATAGGTTACTTCATTTCTGGAAATGAAGTAAGTCTTAATCCCTTAAACAGGTCAAATTGTTCTGACGCTATCATATAAGAACTGAATTATAAAATTAAACACGTCTTAATCCCTTAAACAGGTCAAATTGTTCTGACAGTACCCCTTGTAAGTCTTTATATTATAAAGAATTAAAATGGCAAAATCGCAAACCTCCCCGAAAAAATGAGGAAAATTGCATTTTTTGACTCTAAAATCGTAGCTCATCCTCTTAAATCCTTGTAATACAAGTAATTAAAAAATCGCGAACCTCTTGGGGTTTTTCATGTCAAAGAACTGAGTTTATTATACCACAGTTTTGGTTTTTGTAAAGAAAAAATACAAAAAACTACGGATTTTTCAAATTTAACTGAATAGCGAGATAAAAAAACAAGGTCAATGTTTCTGATTAGATAAATTTAAAAACATTGCCTTGTTTAAAATTTGATTGACTATTTTAATTTTCGCCATAGAAATGGAGAGAGCTGCCCTCCCCACTACTTAACTATAAATTGTCCTCTTCTTCAGTTTGAGAAGATGATTTGGGTTGTGTTAAGTTCACCCAATGTTCATGGATATTATTGAAAAATTCTTTTGCATAGATTTTTTCTTGGTCTTGCAAATCCAAATCATCAATTACATTAAGCATTGCTTCTAACATATAAAACTCCTATAAGAATGGGTTATGTTTTAAAGTTCTTTGAACTCCCATTCTTTCATAATCCCTTAAATCAGGTCTATTATTTTAACTTGTAAAAAAATTCATAAAAAAGCTACGGACTTTTCATAAATATCACATTCTTTTTTATCCAAACCAAAAATAAATTTTTTGTACTTTTACATTTTTAACATGTACATTTTTTTTTACTTTCACAGAATTCTTAAGTTATACCAACAATCTAAAAATATTGATTATCCTTAACTCAAGAAAACCTTCTCTTAAATTTGATAACCATCATCATTATTTTAGATGACTTTATTTATCATTTTCTAATCAAAAGCTTTTCTGTTCCAATAATTCCATTTATTATAAGAGTGTTTATATTAGTTAAATTGATAAAATTTTGGATTTTTTTTATCTTTTTTTATTTTGTACCTCCAATTAAATAACCAATACCAGCACCTATAACAGAACAAATAATTACTAACATATTTTATACCTCCCTAAAAATCACTAACAATAAGATTATTTTCTCTACTACCAGAAAACAGAGAAACCACAGGAACAACATCATTTTTTAATATATTCATGCTTTCATTTAATTGATCATTAATCTCTTTACCTTTTTTTGTTGTAGTAAGCAAAGCGCCAATTACAGCACCTAAACCAAGACCAATTAATACATATCCGTTTTTTACCATGATGTAATTCTCCTTATCGTATAGTTATATATGAGTAAAGTTTATTTAAAAATTGACAAAATTTCGAAATTTTTTTGAGGGGAAATATTTGTTTTTAGAAAAAAAAACCAAGACAGACTTTCATCTTGATATATCAAGATAGAAAAGATTGTCTTGGGTTTGAAAGAGAACAAAAAGTAAAAATATTTTTTAAGTTACTTTTCTATTCATTCAATTGATAGAAAGCTTTATCAAGAATTTTAATTAATTCTTCTTGAATGTTTTCATTTACAGATTTCATTTCTTGAAATGAAAAAGGAATTATCTTAGATTCTTTCATTTTTTCTTGCTCTTTAATTCCAATTTTATTCTCTACAACAAACAAGGCTTTTGCAGATTGTCCACCATAATTTCTAACTGCATTTTTAAACTTGTCAATATCATTAGAACTAGCGATACTTGTCTTACATTCCACAAACAAAAGTTTTGAACCAATATCTGCGATTATATCAATTTCATTTTTAGGAAATTCCGCTGGATTTCTCGATTGTTGTTTATGAGGAGGAAATTTACAGTTCAAGTAAACATTTTTTACTTTATCCCATGAGGAAATAATTCTTGCAACTTTTAATTCAAACCAACTAGTATTAAATAATATTTCAAAAATATTTTCAGAAGAAAATGTTTCTTCAATGTCTTTATCTTTTTTTGGAATAGAAATTTTAATAAAGTTATTTGATTTATCCCACTCTAAATATGATTTTCCATCAACAAATTTACCAACTTGATTATTATTTAATTGGAAATCTTTTTTCTTATCAAGATTAGTTAATTTTCGAAAAACATCATAATTAACACGTCTAATCTTTTGTATTTTTTTGATTTGTTCAAAATCTTCATCTGTATATTCATTATAATTTTTATAGTATTTTAACGGATTTCCACATAATCTAAATTGAACAAGTGGATCAGATTGAAGTTCATTTATTTTTCTTGTCCTTAATTCCCCAATCTTATTATTCTGATCAATATAAAATATTTCTGCATTTGGAATATTTTCAAATTCTTTAGCAAAATAATAAGTCCAAGGTTTTGTTCCACCAGAAATATTTACTGTCACATCATCATTTTTGTACAATTCTCTATATTTCTGTGCACGTTCTAGTATCTTATCTAATTTACTAGAAGATAATGGTGATGTTTCAACAAATTCAATATTTGGAAATTCTTTCTTTATCAACTCCAAGGAGTTTTCAGTTTCTTTTGAATAAACAAAAATAACCTTATCTGGACAAGCATATCTTATTCCATTATAAACAGGCATAGGCTGTCCACCTACTAAAGTAATATGTATCTTTGACATAAATTTCACCTCTTTTTTTTTGTAGAAAAAATGAATTATAGTTACATCTTTATTTCTGTAACCTCATAATAACCATTTTTATCTTTTGTTCCATCAATAATAATTTTAACAGTAGAATTCTTTTTATATTTATCAAAATCTTTTGGTTTTAAATTCTTTTTAATAGCTATATTATTCTTCACTTCAAATAATATAGAATAATGAGTTTTGTCTTTCTGTCGAATTACAGATTTATATTCACCTGCTTCTAAATCATTTTTCTGTATATAAGCACTTTGTTGAGTTTTTACAGAATCTTTCTTTTCCTTAAATCTACCATATCCAATAGAAGTTTTTCCTCCAAAACCAACTTTTGCAAAAGCCGTTTTAAACATATCTTCTATTTCTTTTTTATCACATTTATCCTCTTGATTTAGAGGGATAAAAGCACAATGAAAAATAAATTCTGTACCCTCTTTTACAGTAAGAAATTTAATTGGAACAGGAGATTCTGTTTCTACGGGTTGTTTATTGGTTCCGTCATAATATTTAGTATAATGAGGATTCATAATATCAACTTTTAATTCAACATTCCCAACTGGATATGCATCAAGAAAAATAAGTTGTCCTTTGTATTGTTTTTCTTTTTTTGTATCAGCAGTTCCAAAGTATTTCTCTAATTCGGAATCAGGAACTTCGCTTCTACCATTTGCAATATTTATTGCATGAGCTAGTCGTAAAACACCTTTAATTGAAGATGCAGGAATATATGGAACGCCTAGATTTCTATCAAGTATCATTCCTGTTTCAGTAGGATGTCCAGAACCAAGTCCTGTAACAAAAGGAGAAGAAGTTACTACTCGAAAAGAAAATGTCTCTACGCCTAAATCTTTTAAACTTTTTAGATAATTTTCTTGAAGAACTTGTTTATTTGCTAAAATATCACTAAATCTTTTTACATTAAAAAAATTAGCAAGTTTCACCATTGTATCTGTACAAGATTTTAACTCTTTACCTTCTCGTTTCCATTTTACCATTCTCGGTGAATAAAGCGAAAAGTTACACAAGGAATTTTGCAAGATTTTTGCTTGATCAGCGGGAATTGGTAAAAATTCTTTTGGATAATTTTCGTTGTTATTATTTCCCATAACTAATCCTTTTTATCAGAATTTTCAAAAGCTCTAGCATAACGTTTTAACCATTCAAGCATTTTCAATACTTCTTCTTGAATCTTTATGTATGTACTTTGTGAAATTGAATTTAACTTTACTAAAAAAGAAAAATCATCTTCAATATTCATAAAATCATTTTTGTATTCTTGAAGAATATATTTCTTTAATACAGAAAATACAAATGACCTTTCCTCTTTTGAGCTTTTTGCTTTCAAAAATGCAAGTGATTGTCCTAATCCATTTGAAAGTATCATATTAGGCATTCCCACTATAAACTGAGAATACTCTTTTTTTACACCTGATTCCTTAAATTTTTCAAGTGATTCCAATGCAAATTCTGCTCTCTGTTGTTGCTTTGTTTGTATTGCCATATTAGTTTACTCCTTCTTCTGTAGGACACCAATTTAATTGAAAGATACCACGACCACAAGTTTCATCACCTGCAATTTGAATATGATTTTTTATCACTTCTTTTGTGATAAAATTCTTAACTGTTTCTGCCTTTAATTTATCTTCAGCAGTATTTTTTGTATCGCCCCAATGAATTACAGTATACATAATTGTATCGGATGGCAATTCCTCTTGATAACGCAAAGATCCATCTTGTGTTGTACCTGTTTTTGAGTCAATTTTAATTTGAGCCATAATCTGAGTACAGTTTGAAACTCCATAGTTAAATACTTCATCCGAAACCAAAAGCAACCTATCTGCATCTTTGAAATATACTTTTAAATTTTCTGAAAGATCTTCCTTTTTAGAAACTGTTACTTCATAATCTTCAAGAAGAACATTTTTATTTTGGTCAATACTTCCTAAACTAATGGATTCATCGTCTTTCACCATAAAATTAGGAATATCAAAAGACGGCATATCTGCAATCATTAAGTCTTTTTGCAAACGTTTTAATACAGCTGGACAAGTAATCCAAACGAAAGGAGAAATATTAGAACGCATTGGGAATGCAAGAATTTTTGCATCACTAATAGACAAAGATCCAGCATATCCACCATTTTTATCTGTACCAAAGACAACATCAGAAAGATTATCAAAATCTTTTCGCTTTTTAATATCTTCTGATTTTATATTATTTTTATATCTATCAAAATTTGCTCTAAAAGCACCTTTTACACCACTTGCCTGAATCATAGGCCAGTTAGTATGTCGTTCTCGTTGAATAGGTAAATCTACAACGCCTAATGCAGAACCACTTCCAGCGTGACATGGTGTTACTGCGTACATAATTGCAATCGAAAAATCTTTGTTCATAATAAAACTCCTTATTTTGGTTGTGTAAATACTACACAAGAATCATTTATTTTTTTATTGAATACTGCCCCTGCAGGTATCCAGTTCATTGTAGGTTTGTGAAATCCTTTGGCTAAATCCCACCCTGCTGTTACTATCAACTTATTACTTGAAACAAGTTCTTTTAAGTTTTCTTCAGTGGCTTCGATTGGCATTAAAGAAATATATTTATCGTTCCCTTTACAAGAAACTTCAATATCTAAAGGATCTTTCATAAGACTATATTTTGAAAGTCTTTTTTCTCCACCTAAGAAAATATTTCCACCATCAGAAATATTAATTGCATCATTGATTTTAATAACAAATGAAACATCATCTAGCATTCTCACATGACTAGAAGAATATAATTGACCTTCTTTTGCTTTTTTGTTCAAATCCAATGCAACTCCAAACCGATTCTCTAAAACAAAAATATCTTTAGGAAAAAGAATATCATCTTCAGAAAACTTTGATTTTGGGTTTTTGTAAAAATCTAAACCAACCCATGTACCCAATAAAGATTTTGCATCTTTTTTTGGATTAACAAAAACTACATCCCCAGCAGAAGACTTCATTTTTAGTTTCACAGTAATCTCTTTCGAAATATCATTCGCAATTATTAAATCAACATCTTTTAATCCACTACCATTAGTAACTTTAACATCTGAATCGTAATACCAAGTAGCTGGAGACGGTATATATAGTTTTTTATTTTTTTTAATAAAAAAACCTTCTACACTAAAAGGGATTCTTCCCTCTACCAATTCCTCTGAAAAATTTTTACCATTTTGTTTACAATATACAGTCCAAAAAGCACCTTTTATTACAGATTCAGGAGGAGGAAATATTGATATTGTATTCATCATTCCTGCTTCCATAGGAGTTGCCCCTCTAAAAAACAAGGTATCAAGAGGCTGGATGTCATAAAATTTACTCATGTTATTTTCCTCCTTCCAAAATTATTCCACTTTTTGCCATAAAGTTAGCAATAATAGCAGATTCTGGATTATACCAAGAATTATCTTCTGCAGACTTTTTACTGTGCTTCACACAAAGACCTGCTAAATGAACAGCCATTTGATGAGATTCTTCTTTATATCCACTATGAGAAATCTCATATTCAAAAAGTTTAATAATTAATTCTTTGTTTTTTTCGATATCATTTGAAAGTGGTTCAATACTAGATTTTAATGCCTCTATCTTATACAACAAAGACGAACTCAATTCTTTTTTTTGAGCAATTTTAATTATTTCTTCAAAAGAAGACTTACATTTTAATTCTGTTTTATCGGAAAACTTATTCCCCTCTTCCCACTTAAACCACATATCCCTAGTTCCACCAGAACGTTTATCAAGTCTAATAGCAAGAGAATTTCTTCCCGATTTTTCTTTAGCTACTCCATCTAGAACTGCATGTGCTTGAGATATAACTTCCTTTAATGGAGTTTTATGATGAGCAATAATTATTGCACCAGAAAGAGATATTTTTGTTTCATCTTGTTTTTCACTATGTCCTAAATGCATTACAATTTTCTGCATTGAAGAATTCATATCTTCAATTGATGTAGAACCATTAGGTCTTACTTCTGCAAAAGAAAATTGATATACTTTTCTAATTTCATCTGCAGCTTGAAGAACCGTTGATAACGGCATAATTGCACAAACATCATCACCACCAGCATAAATCAATTTACCTTTGTATTTTGTTACAATTGGCTGTACCCCATAACGAGCAAAGTTATTTAAAGAATCAGAAATCATAGAATGTAAAGCAGGATTAATAGTTCTTTCTTTTTTCGCAAAATCATCCTTTGCAAATACAGTACTCGCTTTATTCTTTACATTTATTACATCATTCCAAGAAGCCTCTACAGATTCCCCATTTATAAGGTCACCCATTTTATCTCCATCCATTAAAAGAAATCCATAATACTTTGTCTCATATTTTGAAGCATCTTTTAAAATTTCCCTTAAAATTTCATCATCTGATTCAAATTCATAATCATGAAGTTTATTTGCTATCTCTTTTCGATCTGCCTCTGGTACAGTATGTAAATACTCCCATGCTGACATTTCTGTAGTTGAAGGGAAATTATCTTTATATGACTCAACTAAAGTTTTATATAGAATATGGTTTTTATCTTTAAATACATTTCCTAATGGTAAAAATCTTTTAACAGAACACACAGCACAAAGTCTCTCATTTTTTCCAACTTGAGAATAACTTTCCTCAGAATTCATTTTTCTAAGTTTATCCCAAAATTCTTTGATATTTTTATTATATTCAGCTGCAGAAATGTTTGTTTTACTATTATTTAAAACCTCATGTTCTCCACATAAAGGACATTTTTCACCTTCTTGTATAGGCTTTTTACTTGTTGGTTTTGTTTTTCCAGCAGCCAATAAACCTTGAACAAGGGAATGTGTTGTCCCATAAAGATTACTTGCATCATAATTAGGGAAAACTTTATTTTTTTCATCAAAGCAGCTATCAAACTTTTTCATAGCTTCTAATTCTTTTCCCCATTTAATTTTTGGAAGTAACTGTTTTAATTCTTGTTCATCATTTATTGTTGCAAAATTTGTAGATGCCCAAGATAATTTCCAGTAATCTTTTATAGAATTATCCCAGATTTTATTAAATTCATCCGAATTTTTTGAATCTGTCTTTCCTAAAATAAAATTCTTTACAATATCGGATGTATTTTTCCATTCATCTTCAATTTTAGCTTTTATTTTTTCACAAGTTGATTCGACATCATTTGCGTTACATAAAAATACAAATTTATTTGGAAAAGATGCAATACTTTGAGAAGCTTTATTTAATTTTTCTAAATCCTCTTTTTCTTTCAATAAATTAAGTAAGCCAACCTCATTTTTAATAAGCCATTGTTCTATTAAAGATTGATTTTGCAAAGATGGATACAAAATATGATCAGGACCTAATTCATCCATTACAACTGTAATACCAGAAAAAGCAAGATAAGAAAGTAAAACAGATCCAGTCCAATAATCACGAAGTTTTCTAGCTTTACCAATAAAATCTTGAACAGGAGTAATTGAATAAACAACTAAACTTAAATCTTCATTTAAATCATCAAGATTTCTTTCTAGAGAAGAATAAATAGCTGAAGTCATTCCTAAATGATGCCATTCTGGATGATCTGGCATTCTTGTATCAGCTGGAATAACATCCCATAGAGCCCCTAATTTTCCTATATCGTTTTTTCGTAATTGTTTATTAAATGCGAAAAATAAATAGTTAAAAATTGTTTTTGCATTTTCTTCTCCAGATAAATCTTTAGAAACAAAAGACAAATCTTCTCCAAGCATTTTCTTTATTTCTTCTATTAAATTACCAACATTCACATTTTGTATTTTTGATTTTATTTCTGAACCAGTAACAAGTGGATGTTTCAATGTTATTTCTTTTATTTCTGAATCATCATAAGGAAGAGCAGCCCGTGTTAATCCAGATGCAATATAAGCAGCTTGATCAACCTTTTTCTTATCAACCGTAAATTGCAAAAAATTAAAAAAATCTATTATCTCTTCTGCATTTTTATCTCTATTTTTAAGATCAAAAACCTTTATAGGAGACTCCTGTAACCATGCTGCAATTTTATTTTGCCAGTAATTAGGTGATTTTGTTATCATTTTGAGTTACCTCCTTTAACATTTCTTTGCCAACCTTCAAGGTTTTTATCCAAATAATTGTGAATAAATTTACTTGAACTCATTTGATTCTGTGGTATCCAATAATCACAACCTATAATATATGGTATATGAACAATCAAGCCATAATAACGAGTTGCAATAGTCTCATTATTTTTTACTCTAGTTTTCACAATTTTAATCGTAAAATGAGATGGCATTCTTTCTTTAGCTGTAGCAAAACCTAATAACTTTTGACAATTTAAGTCATAACAATTCTTTTTAATGGCACCTACTAAATTAGTATATATAGTCCCAATTTCAGAAAATGCTTCAGACCAACTACGACAATTAGATGTTTTCCAACATAAAACTCCTTTATCATCTTTCCCAACTAGATGAGGATATTGCTTATTATCTTTTATTATATCATTCCAATTTGCAAATTTAGTAAAAACATCTTCTGGTGCAAAATTAAAATTTATTGGGGTTATCGAAACAGATCCCCAACCATTATGAGATCGTGCACCTATAGTTCCAAACAAATGTATTAAAAAAAGAGAATTTATTAATTCTTGCTTATTCTTTTCTGAACACAATAAAATAAAACAAATTTTGCTATTAGGTTCTATATAATTCTTTGTTCCAACTGCACCATATCCTAAATATTTACAAAGAGACATAGACCCAAAATCTGTTTCAAAATTTCCTATATCAATTTTACTATTAGATATATTTACATTCTTATTGTTTATTCTCAACTCAACCTTACTTTTACCAAAAATTTCCGGTTGCTTTTCTGATGATTTCTTACTTCTATTTGCTTCTACAATATCGGGATTTTTTTGAGTAGAACCAAATAACTCCGCTTCTTTTTTCCACAATTCCTCAGAAGAAAGATGTCCGTTTGCAATTCGCCACCATCTACGAATCAAATTTTTAAAAGGAGCAGTTCTAATTTCTGCATTACCGTCTGCACCACCTAAAAAACATGGTGTAATAAATTCTACTTCAAATTTTAGTTCTACTGTATCTACATATCTACTTACGTCCATTACAATGAATCCTCCCTACCTACTCCAAAAATCTATCTGTCCCAAACCAAAGTTTGTGTTTTTTCCAGCATTTGCTATTTTATTTAATTGTATCATAGAAAGTTCAAATTGTGTAAAATTTCCAATAATTTTGAAACATCCCACACTTCCACCAAGTTCCATTGCATTTTTTTGACGTGCAGAATAATGTCGATAATTTACCCAATGAATCTTTCTTTCTACAATTTGAAGCGATTCACTTGGAACATATTCTACATTATCAAAAACTCCATACAAACTACATAAAGTTTTGCAACGTCGATACAAACATCTCATAAAATCATTTGCAGAAAAATCAGTTCCGTATTTACCACCAAACTTAAAACGCAAAGGACTTTTTAATTCAAACAAAATCTCATTTTCTACAGGATTTTTCGCTACCATATTTGAATCTAAAATCAAATCTTTTATCTCAAAATCTGTAGCAATTTGGTTTTCTTCTATTAAAATGCTTCTTTTATCAACTTGAACATCTTCAACAATAAATGGTGTACGACTTTTAAATAATCCATCTTTTCCACTACAAACGAAAGCTGCGTATATATATGGAAGATATTCTGTTGCTTTTCCAAACAAAGTAATTGTAAACTCGTAATCTGTAATAGGGTTTTTCTTATGAAAATTTTTTACAGAAAAAGAAAATGAATGAGATGCTCTATCTGTTCCTGGTAAAAGACTATTTTCTCGAGAAATAATTGTTTCAAAAATGTACGCATAAGCACAGGTTTTGTTGTACATACATTCGCTACATTTTGTTCCTCTCGAAATACAACACATTGAACGCAAATTTTTCCCAAGCATACTGCGAAATATAAAAAGAGGATTTACATCAACTGTTGCAGGATTTTCAAATCGCAATTTGAAATCAACTGGTAAATATGTAAGTTTCATTTATCTTGAGTCAGCTTGAAAATGTTTAATTCTTTCGTCTTTATCCATCTTATCACAAAATTGATTCCACTTCTTATTTACACTTCCTTTACTTCGTTCAAGAGAATCTTGTTTTGGAAGTTGATTATTATAATATTGTGTTAATAAATCATTATCAATAAAATTTAAAGAACGTAAGAAATCTTCACTATATCTGTAAACATTAATATGTGTAAGAATTTTAAAAGTTAACACTCTGGAAAGGAAGCCATCATCTTCTTTTTCAGACTTAAAAATATCTTCCATTACAGAAAACAAAACTGTTAACTGTTCATTTACAATTGTTTGATTTTCAGTATCAGATCCATCTTGTAGAAAGTCGTCAAATAGTCTTAAGTCTGAAAGAAAACGAGGAGACTCTTCATCTTCATCGTCGTCGCCTATTGGACCAGAATCTTTAATTGTATATTTGTTTCCTTTATATTCATAGTCAACCAATTCATTAACTTCTTCTTCTGAAAACAAACTTTTTGCAACTTTAATAAAATCTTCTTTAGTATCACAAGAGATTCCTAAATTTTTTGCAATTTTCTTTACATCCCGAATTTTTTGAATTATTACACCTGTCCCACCAAATTCATTTAACTCCTTATCAATATTATGAGAAAATGAATTAGATACTGTAGTCGCAAAATAAACTGTATAAGCTACGGTCGGAGGTTCTTTTTTCCAAGCGTTAAAACATGTTGCAATAGCTTCATATATAGATTCATCCATTACAAGAGGAACTTCAAAGTCCTCATTTTCATAGAAAATATCTGTTCCCTTATCAAGATTTTCTAAATTTCTATAACCTTTAGAGTTCCAGATTTTTCTTCCATACAAAATCAATTGTTTACAAATTTTATTTTGCAGAGTAGTTTTACTTTCTGTTACTAGTTCTTCACATAATTCAGGAGTAAAATATTTTTTGCATAGAGAATTTATATTTTCGTTTTGTTCAATTTGTTTAGCCATAAATTACTCCAAAGAATTATAATTCAAAAAACATATCCAATCTTTTTAGTGCAGTTTCGCCATCTGGTGCAGACATAACATTTGTAAGAGAATTTAGATAATACAAAGCTGTAACATCATATAATTCTGTTAATTCCGGAATAACTTTTTTTGCTTTATCAAAAACAGCTTTTCCGTAAACAATGTTTTTAACATCAGCATCAAAGAATTTTTCTGCAAAACCCAAAGCATAAAATAAAACAGGAGTTAATGTTTTTGGACCGTAAGTCATATCTGCGTAGATTTCACAATTATTTTCGAAAGTTCCTACAATTTGACGGAATCTTGACTGAACAATATCACTTGTTTCTTTAAAAGATTCTCTTACTTCAGTGTAAGTAATTTTAGCTCCGATGCTTTCATTGATTTTATCTAATTCTTCTTGTTGCTGCTTAGTATTTGATTCTGAAAATTCACCTTCTGTAATTATTCTTACAACTTTTAACTCTTCATCTTTTTTTAAAGTTTTTGCTAAAAGAGCATTAACTGGGAATCCAACTTCACCTTGAAATTCGATTTCTTTGTTTTCTTCTGATTTATAGAATACAGGTTTTACTTCCTGCATTGGGATTGTAGCAAAAGCAATTTTCATTTTGTTTCTCCTAAATTCGTGTAATTTTATTGTATCACAGAATTTTTTATCTGTAATTTTTTTTTTCTGTGAACAGTAACATTGGTAAATGAAATAAAACCTTTAAATTACTTTACTCATAAGTTGGTCTATTTCATCCATATTTTTCTTTTTTTGTTGAATAATTTTTTAGTAGTTTATAGAACTTGATTTTTATTTTACATAACTTACCTCCTATACATATAGGAGCAAACATTTAATTAAAATTGACAAATAAATACAAATTTTTTTAAAAACAAAAAAAATACCAAAAGAGAACATTCTCCTTTGGTATCATTTGATAAATTGAATCCCTTAAATCAGGTCTACTATTTTGACTTCCAGAGCAAGCTAGAGAGCTCTGGGACTTAGCTCACAAGTCTTAATACCTTAAATCAGGTCTACTATTTTGACTCTACCCATTTTATTTCCTTATATAGCAAGGATTTAAAAGGGCGTTTTCGCTAACCGCCTTCAATTTTCCCTTAATCACGCCATTTTTGGTCATTTTTACAAACGCCCTCGAAGTTATTTCTTTATATTACAAGTAATTACAAGATTCGCTAACCTCTTGGACTTTTTTCTTGTCAAAGAACTGAGTTTATTATAACACAGTTTTGTTTTTTGTAAAGGAAAATTACAAAATTACATGAAAAATATTAAATTCATAATTTTTAAATAACTTATTTTCATAATATCAGTTTTGGTTATTAACTTAATAATATACCGCTAATTACTGCCGTCGCTACACCCACTACAAAACCACCCAAACCTGAACCTTTATTAGTTTGATGATAGTTTTTTTGAACATGTACATTTTTCTTAACATAAACATTTTTTGTGTTATTAATTACTTTTTTCTTGGAATAAACATTTTTAGTTTTATTGTTTTTTACATAAACTTTCTTATTACTCTGGGAATAGTTATTATTGTAAGAATTTGTTGGTTTTGAATCATAATTTTTTCGAGAATTATTTTTCTTTGAATAACCGTTTTTGTTGCTACTTGTCTTTCTATAACTACTACTTGAGGAATGAGAGTATCTTTTGGTAGATGATTTGTGATAGCTATTTCTGTTTTGACTTCTTGATCCATTCTGATAATTATTCATATTACACCTCTTAAAATAAATATTTGTACTGATAAAATATGTTCAGTATTTTATAAGAGCATTTATTGATAAAAAATTGATAAACTTTGATAAAATTAATAATATTCATATTTTCTAAAACAAACATGTTCAAAAATATATTGTCGTTTTACAATTTCGCCATCGCGACTTTCTTGAGCAATACGAGTTGTTACAGCATGAACAGGAATCAAATCATGTTTTAAAGCATAATCCACCATCATAAATGTTGAGCCAAATTCACCTTGAATAATAAGTACATCTTTTTTTTCTGCATCAGATAACCAATCAACTATTTCAAAAATGATAGACATATCAATATTTTCTGTTGTAGGAATTTGACTCCATCTTTTTGAAAGTTCCTCAGTTGGATAGATAATTTGAGAAATATTATATTTTTCTTTTAATTCTGACTTCTGATTTTCTGTGAGTTGATGATTTAGTAAACAAAAAGCTTTTGACATAAAAACCTCCAAATGAATTGTATGTATATAATAGAGATATTACCAATTAAAAATTGATAAAAATTAACTAATCTATAATTTATTTCTTCTATAACTATATGAGACATTTAAGTTTAAAAATTGACAAATTCATGATATAATAATTCCAACAAAATCGAGGAGAATAGAATGAGCTATATCAACAATACAACTGAAAATATCACACTTTTTGAAACAGATGATGATAAAAAAGCAGGTAAAAAATTTTATAACGATAATATTGACCGCCTAATAAGTCAATGTTCAAATCAGGAGAATAATCCGTTTTCTTATATGGCAGGATTTTCTTTTTTAGAGGGATATTTCAGAGAAAGATTCCCTAAAAAATTTGGTTTTTCTTTAAAAAATGAAACTCATATAACATTCCCCAAAATTGCAGAAATATTTATCCACTACTGTCAAAATATGAAAAAAAACGCCGAATCTGTATTGATATTATATGATTTAAGAAAAATGTATGGAACTTGGGATAATAAAAGTTGGACAACATTTGAAAACACAGATACAAATCATATTCGCCATGCCTTTTCAGATTTAAAAGATGGACAATTATCTATTTTAATCGAAAAACTTATTAAGTTTTTTAAGGATCAAGATATAAATACTGAAAAATTAGAAAATTTAATCTCCTCCTTTGAATTAATGGATGACAAAGCAAAGGGTGAGTTTTTTAATTATTTTTCAGGATCTTTAGAGACTTTTTATGAAAAATATGATGAATTTATGGTGGTCTAACCCCCAAAAATTATACCACTTGAAAGGAGAGTTTTTCTACTGATAAACTAAGGAAGAAGGTAGAAAAATGAAGAAAAGATTTACAGAAGAACAAATCGTAAAAATGATTCAGGAACACAAAGAAGGAAAAACAGTTCCAGAAATTAGTCGTGAATATGGAATTGCTGAACAGACTTTTTATAAGTGGCAACAAAAATATGGAAATATGAAAGTCAGTGAAGTAAAAAAAATGAAATCACTGGAAGAAGAAAATGCAAGATTAAAACGACTGGTTGCAGAACTATCACTAGAAAAAATGGTTATGAGTGACGTAATAAAAAACTTCTCAAGCCCGGATTAATAAAGCCAATTGTAAATTATGTGCTAGAAAGATTCGGGCTAAGCGTAAGAAAAGC